>CAYZWU010000006.1:25394-180577 GCA_964482235.1 uncultured Phycisphaerales bacterium | reverse complement strand
CATGGTGGCGGCCAGGGGCTGGGCCCCGCCCATGCCGCCGAGACCGCCAGTCACCACGAGACGCCCCTTGAGGCTGCCGCCGAAGTGCTCTGCCGCTGCTGAGGCAAAGGTCTCGTAGGTGCCCTGGATGATCCCCTGGCTTCCGATGTAGATCCACGAGCCGGCCGTCATCTGCCCGAACATCATCAGGCCCTTCTTCTCGAGCTCCCGGAAATGCTCCCACGTGGCCCACTTGGGAACGAGGTTCGCGTTGGCGATCAGCACGCGCGGCGCGTTCTCGTGCGTCCTGAAGACCGCCTGGGCCCGTCCGGACTGAACGAGAAGCGTCTCGTCGGGCTTGAGGCGCTTCAGCACCGCGGTGATGCGGTCGAAGTCCTCCCACGACCGCGCCGCCTTGCCGGTGCCGCCGTAGACGACGAGTTTCTCGGGATCCTCCGCCACCTCGGGATTCAGGTTGTGCTGGATCATCCGGTACGCCGCCTCGATCTGCCAGTTCGCGCAGGTGATCGAGCTTCCCAGGGGCGGTGTGACGGGCTTGTATTCACGCATGACTCTCTCCTTGCATTCCTTTCGAGCGACCGGGCTCTTTCTCCTACTCCAGAGGCCCGATCTCGTTCTCCACGACTGCGACGATCTCGCCGTCACGAATCATGGCCACTGACTTCTCGACATCCCGGCTCAGGATGCGATCCTTCTTCAGGGGCGGGATCTTCCGGCGAACGGCCTTGTAGGCCGCTTCCGCGCCCTTCCCGGGATTCAGCTTTCCGCGATGCTCAAGCGCCTCGGCAGCGCAGAGGAACTCGATGGCCAGGACGTACTCCGTGTTCCTCACGATCCGCACCGCCTTCATCGCCGCGGCAGGCCCCATGCTCACGTGGTCCTCCTTGTTGGCCGACGTGGGGATCGAATCCACCGACGCCGGATGTGCGAGCACCTTGTTCTCCGAAACGAGGGATGCCGCCGTGACCTGAGCCACCATGTAACCCGAGTGCAGCCCGCTGTGCCGCGCCAGGAAGGCCGGCAGGCCGGACAGCTCGGGGTTCACCAGGTTCTCCGTCCGCCTCTCCGAGATGTTGGCGAACTCCGCCACGGCGATTCCCATGTAGTCGGCCGCCATGGCCACCGGCTGGGCGTGGAAGTTGCCGGCCGAGATGATATCGTCCTCCTCGGGGAAGATCAGGGGGTTGTCCGTGGCCGAGTTGAACTCCGTGGTCACGATCTCCTCCACGTGCTTGAGCGCACCGCGCGAGGCGCCGTGAACCTGGGGGACGCACCGCATGCTGTAGGGATCCTGCACCTTGCTGCAGTCCACGTGGGAGGCGAGGATCCAGCTACCGGCCAGGAGGCGGCGCATGTTCCTTGCCGCGTGATCCATGCCGGACTGCGGCCGGATCGACACGATCCGCCTGTCGAAGGGGGCATCGGTCCCCTTGAGCGCCTCCACGGTCATGGCCGCCACCACGTCGGCGTGGCGCGCCACGTTCCAGGCTCCGACGAGCGCCTGGGCGGTCACGGCGGTCGTGATCTGGGTACCGTTGATCAGGGCGAGTCCCTCCTTCGGCTTGAGGGTCATCTTCTTGAGCCCGGCCTTGGCGAGGGCGTCCGCGCCAGGCATCAGCTTCCCCTCGAAATAGGCATCGCCCATGCCGAGAAGAACGAGCCCCATGTGCGCCAGGGGCGCCAGATCGCCCGATGCCCCCACCGATCCCTGGCTCGGCACGAAGGGGACGACGCCCTTGTTGAAGATCTCCACGAGCCTGTTCAGCAGCTGGGGGGTGATCCCCGAGTTGCCGCGGCAAAGGGCGTTGATCCGGAGGAGAAGGGCCAGCTTGGCCACCTCGATGGCGAGTGGTTCACCCACGCCGATCGCATGGCTCATGATCAGATTCTTCTGGAGGCGGTTGAGGTTCCGCTTCTCGATCTTTACAGACGAGAGCTTGCCGAAACCGGTGTTGATGCCGTAGACCACCTCGTCGCCGGCCACGACCTCCTCCACCACGCGGCGCGACTTCTTCACACGAGCCATGGCTTCCTGATCGATCTTGATCCTGACCCGGCGGCCCCTGAGCAGGTCCTCCACGTCGTTGAGTGTCAGGTTCCTTCCCGTGAGCATCAGCGTTTTCATGAATTCGACCTCGACGTCATTCTGGCTGACAGATTCGGTTCTGTGTCAAAAAGAGGTATCATATCGGAATGCACGGCAAGTGCAACGAGGCATGTAGTTCAAAGAATCAAGTTTCTGGCGGGAAAAGAGCAGATGATCGCCTTTTTCGTGCTTCTTGTGTGTCTCGCCGCCCCGATCCGGACCGGCAATCCGGCGGAAGGGCAGGAGGGGAGGGAGAGAGCCGCCAAGGCAGCGGGCGAGGCGATCATCGGGGCGATCGATCTGCCCGGCTGGGTCCGCAGCCGGCAGACGAGGGCCGTCCTGCCTTCCCTGGCCCACGGCTCCCTCGACAACCTTTTCGACCGCGACACGGCCACCATGGCGGCCTGCAGCGAAGAGGGACCGGCGCAGTTCGACTTCTACTTCAGGGATCCCGTGACGATCCACCAGGTGGGCATCACACCGATGCGGGGCGCCGCCTACAGGTGGTCGACCTGGTACGCCGAATCGATCACGGCGGGGAGCGAGCCGACCTTCGCGCCCCTGGCCGGGCGGCAGAAAGCCCGGGGCGGCCGACGCACCCTCTTCCGGCTGGGGAAGGGAGTGCGCGTCCAGGCCCTGCGAATCATCGTGGAACGGATGACCAACGGCTCGAGGCCCGAGCTGTCGGAGATCGAGGTCTACGGCGACGTGCGGATCAGCGGTATCAGGATCGCCTGGCCGAAGGAGCCGCTCGTTGCAGGCGGGCACTACTCCGTGCAGGTCCTGGGCCGGGACGACCGCGGCGGGCAAACCCCCCTCGCCGAGGGCGTCGAGTGGTCGCTCTTTCCCGGCAACATCGTGAATATCACGGAAAGCGGCGTCCTGGCCGCCGTCTCGCCGGGCAAGGTGGAGGCGAAGCTCAGGTTCGGGCGGATCGAGCACGACTCGGGCATCATCACGGTGAAGGAGCCGGCCCCGCCGCCGGGCTCCCTCGTCGTGACGCCTTTCCGGACCTCGGCTCGCGTTGAGGCCGACTTCGAGCTGCCGGCCGATGCCTTCCTCGTTCTCTTCAGGCGGGAAGCGGGACAGCCCGATTCGTCCAAGCAGGTGCACCGAACGCCGGCGGCCTTCTTCAACGATTTCGGCCTGCAGCCCTCGACGATCTATCTCTACAGCGCCGTGATCGAGGACCGGTACAGGAACCCGATCACCCGGCCCACCGGGGAGTTCCGCATCAGAACCATGTCGCAGAAAGGGCCGGACCTCGCGCGCGCCGCCAACCTGGAAGTGCTGACGCTTTTCACCGATCGTGAGGAGAGCGACCGGGATCCGGCCGCGCTGCTCCAGGGGATCGAGCTGGGGCGGACCTTCTTCTTCAGGAATTCGGGCGGGAGGCTCAACATCGACCTTCTGAACAGACCCGACATCGCCTTTGCCGTGGATGACAACCCGATGATCTTCTACGCGATCGAAAGCCGCCTCCTCCGGCTCGGGCTTCTCGATACGAACATCGGCGCGATCCACGTGGCCGGGCGCAATATCGATCTGAACTGCGGCGGCGCACGGCTCCGGAACGGCGCTGCACTCTCCTGGGGGGCCACGGCTCAGGCCCCGGCACCGTTCTCCGTTGGAGGCAGCGCTGCCGCCGCCTGCTGGACCTTTGTTCACGAGTTCCAGCACTCCCTCGACCAGGTGATCGACGCGTCGCGTCCGGACAGCTCGATGCTGAACGGACACTTCCTCGACAACTATCCCCTGCCTCCGGGCGAAGTCTTCGATGCGGGCGACTTCTACGACGGCCAGGCCGCCCTGCTTCGCCGATATGACGGATTCGGCTCCTTCCCGACGCCCTGGAACGGATGGATCGAAGCGTTCGACCGCGACGGCGACGGGCTGCCGGACAGCGACCCGCGCTGGCCGGTGGACGAGCTGAGGCTCGGCACCGATCCGGCGAATCCCGACACGGACGGCGATGGATTGAACGATCTCGAGGAGTATTGCACCGGGATCTACGAGGGAACGAATCCCCTCGTCCCGGACACGGACGGCGACGGGCTCGATGACAAGCACGATCCCTTCCCCCTGTCCGACTTCTCCGGCCGGATCCCCATCAAGGCAACGGGGCCGCGAAAGCTGCCCCCCTCGCGCCTCTCCTCAGGCGTGTCGTTCCGATCCGGTCCCGACGCTCCGGGCGACGTCACGATCCTTGCCTGCATCGAGGCGGGCCATCTCGTCTTCGGATTCGACTCGGACGCGGCGCTGCGCGTTATCTTCCACGTCGACGGCAGCGGCCATCTGGGGCGGTTCGAATCCGATCGACGGACGAATGGCGAGGGCGGGCCGGCCTCGGACATCTACACCGACGAGGCTGCCTTCATGGCCGCTCACGGCGACGGACGCCTCTACAAGGGCACCGAGCTTCTTGGAAGCGATCTCGTGGAGTCGTGGGAGAGCGGCGGGCGCTTCAGGATGAAGGTCCGGATTCCAGCGGCGGCCGGACCGGGGACCAAGCGCTGCCATGGACGAGAGGGTGCAGCTGCTTCCGGCGGGCTCTCTCTCGAGCCGGGGCGGATTCTGGGACTCAACTTCGTGGTTCATCCCTGCACGGGGAGCAGCGGATCCTGGTCAGCAGTCTACGAGCTGCATCGCTTCTACGACGCCGTCGTGGTTGAGGAGAGGTGACGGGAAGCTGCTGCAGCGGCGTCGGTTTTCCCGACACCTCGAAGAGAGGGCGGCTCAGCTCGTGGGGCTCTCGGCGCCGACGGCTTCGAAATCGTAATCGTCCCTTGCCATGTCGTAGCCGAAGATCCCCGTGATGAAGTCGAGGATCTGGCCGAGACGGAGTTCCAGGTCAGCCCCCACGACCACGAGATGAATCGTGGCACGGAGATTCCAGAAGTCGCAGCCGCTTTCCTCCTCGTGAAAGGAATAGCGGCCCTCGGGAGAGGCGTTGAAGCCGTAATTGCCCCTATAGTAGTCCCTGCCCTCGGAGACGTCCTCCCTGTGAAAACCGGCGAACACACCGCCTTCCCTGACACGTTCATGCCAGATCCCGAACGACCGGTTCGCGAAGCCGAAGGAGTCCACCTCGTAGTAGCCGGCACCGAAGATGATGGCCCTTGTCACTTCCGCCTGGATACCGAGCCCGATCCCCCCCATCAGCTTGAACCGGGCCGTGTCCCCGAAGTCGTCGGCTCTCTGCATGAAATACGAGGAGCAGGAACAGAGAAACAGGAGAGGAAGGACAGGTAGAAGCCTTTTCATTTCGGATTACCTCCGGATCGAGACCGCCGCTCTGGTTTGGAAACAACCGTGGAACGCGCACGCGTATATATCGATTGTGTTAAAGAAATGCAAGAATTCGCTATTAAACCGGGATTTCTGCTTGTAAATGGCAATTTGAATGTTAGCTTCCCGGAATGGACCAGAACTCATCGGGAAGTCGGTTTCCGACGCTTTTTTTTTCTGGAGGATATGATGGCTAAGGCGAAAAAGAAAACGGCGAAAAAGAAGACCGCCAAGAAGAAGGCTGCGAAGGATGTCCTTTGCGTGGGCAGCAAGGTGAAGGGCTACATCAAGAGCAACAACCTGATGTGCTCCGGTGATCTGATCGGCGAGTTGAGCGAAAAGATCTACGACATGCTCGACGATGCCATGGATCGTTGCGAGGCCAACAGGCGGGCCACCGTTCGCCCCCAGGATCTCTGATCCTTCACGGAATTCCGTGACAATGAAAAAAAAAGAGAGCGCGTCCTATCTTCACGAAGGGGCGCGCTCTTCTTTTGACATGCAGGGCAGCGACGAGGCCCCATCGATTCCCGCCGCCTTCTTCCAGATGGCCGGGATACGCAACGATGCGGTCCTCTTCCGCAAGCGGCTCGGGAGGAAGGTGGAGTCCTTCACCTGGAGCGAGATCGAGTCGCTCGTCATCCGCTTCGGCGTCGCCATGATCCGCCGCGGCTTCGCTCCCGGCGACTGCGCGGCATTGATGGCCGACAACGGCCCTCTCTGGGCCGTGGCCGACCTGGCCATCCAGGCAGCCGGCGGTGTGACGGTGCCGATCTTCTGCACCGCAACGGACGATCAGATCCGCCACATCGTGAACGACTGCAAGGCGCGTCTCTTTCTCGCCGGCTCGGAGAAGCACCTCCGTGCCGCCGACCTGTCCGATCTGCCTCCCGGATCACGGCCCGAGGCCGTGGTGATCGATGAACCATCCTCGCGGGGCGGCGAAGCAGGACGGCTCGAGACCTTTCTGGGCGCCCCCCCCACGGACGATGAAATCGAGGCGCTGAAAGAACGCACAGCATCCCTCGGCCGCGACGGTCTCTGCTCCATCATCTACACATCGGGAACGTCGGGTCCGTCGAAAGGGGTTCTTCTCACTCACGGCAACATCCTAGCCAACCTCAAGGGATGCCGGCTCATGCTGGAGATCGGCCACAACGACGTCTTTCTCTCCATCCTTCCCATGAGCCACTCCTTCGAGAGAACGGCGGGTTTCTACTCCGTGATCCTTTCCGGGGCGCAGATCCACTTTGCCCGTTCGCCGGGTACCCTCTCGAAGGACATCGTGGAGGCGAAGCCCACGATGGTCATGATGGTGCCGCGGTTTCTCGAGAAGATGCGGCAGAAGATCCTGACCGCCATGGAGAGCACCCCCGGAATCGCCGGCGCCCTGGGACGCGCCGCGCTGCGCGTGCGGCTTCGCCTGGCGCGATCCGTGGCGGCGCACGAGAAGCCCTCCCTCTGCCTCCGCCTCACCGGTCGCGCCGCCCTGAAGCTGATCGGCCCCAGCGTGCAGAAGAAGTTCGGGGGCCGCATCAGGGCGATATTGTCGGGCGGCGCCCCCCTGTCGCTCGAGGTGTGGATCCTGTTTCACGCCCTGGGGATCACGGTGATGGAGGGATACGGCCTCACCGAGACCTCTCCCGTCATCGCATGCAATCCCCCGGACAGGATCAAGCCGGGATCGGTGGGGAAGCCGATCACAGGAGTCGACGTGAAGATCGCCGGTGACGGCGAGATCCTTGCCGGCGGTCCCTGCGTCATGAAGGGCTACCACAACCTCACCGAGGCCACGGCCGAGGCCATCGACGACCAGGGCTATCTGCACACCGGCGACGTGGGGCACCTCGACGACGACGGCTACCTCTTCATCACCGACCGGAAGAAGGACATCATCGTCTCCGCATCGGGCAAGAACATCGCTCCGCAGAACGTGGAGAGTGCGCTCTGCCTCGATCCGCTCGTGGAGTTCGCCTGCGTGTTCGGCGACAAGGAGAACTTCCTGGTGGCCATCCTCTCCCCGGATCAGGAGACCATGGCGGAGCGTAAGCTGGACGGGGGAATCGGCGATCCGGAGACGCTTGCCCGATTCCAAGAGGCCGTGGATCGGGCCAACGAGAACCTGGCACCCTACGAGCGCATCTTTCGCTTTCACCTGGCGGAAACGCCGTTCACCACCGACGGCGGAGAAATCACCACAACCCTCAAGGTGAAGCGCCGCTTCATCCTGGATAAGTACGGCGATGTGATCGAGAAGCTCTTCCGATAGATACCGAGCCCGCGCAATCTCCGCCACTTAGACGATTGGGAGCCCGCGCTATCTCGGCTACCCCCCTCTCGTCTAAGTGGCGGAGATTGCGCGGGCTCGGTATCGCCGTCTCTACATGTAGCCGAGCTCCTCGAGCTGCTTCTTCAGCTCGGGTGTTATGTCGTCGTCAATGGATTCGTCCGGTGCTTCCTCGCGGAACGACCTGTCCACGAACTCCCGCAGCCTTGCCACGAGATCCCGCGCATCGTCGGGCGGTTCCACTCCGTCGGGAGGCGTCATCTGCTTCTCATCCACGGGGAAGTAGACGATCTTGTCTCCCGGCTTGAACCACTGGACCTTTCCGTTGCCATAAATCATTCCTGCCGAGACCCACTGGCGGTTGAAGACGGCCTCGAAGAACGACGGGCGGTCCTCCCACTTCTCCGGATTCCGCGCGGCGTCGAGCATGGAGATCCCGTCCCCCACCGGATCGATGCTGCCGGCCCCGAGCCCGAGCAGGTCGAGGAACGTGGCCGCGATGTCTCTCTGATCGACCTGCACGTCGCATGTAGCGGGAAAGGGCTGCATCGATTCGGGCAGGATGAGGAGCATCGGGATATGGACCAGCTCCTGGTGCAGCGAATGCCCGTGGAAAAGCTGCCCGTGATCGAACAGCTCCTCCCCGTGGTCGCCGACGATGATCATTGCCGTGTCCTTGTCGAGACCGAGAGACCGGATCGTTCCGAAGAGGTCCCTGAGGCGCTCGTCGACGTACCGGATGCACTGGTCGTAGCGGTGCACCGCGAAGCGCGTGTCCTCCTCCGTGGGCGTGATCTTGCCGGCGCGGACGTCGCGCACAACCTGCCGCATGGGACCGAGAAACCAGCGGTACCGCACAATCTTCACCAGGCGATAGAGAATCCGGCCGAAGCGGCTCCACCTGTTTATCTTGTTCTCCAGCCACTCGAGGGTCCTGAAGATCACTCCGCCGGGGGGCGCCACTTCCCAGATCGCCTTCACCCGTGAATTGCGAGGCTCCTCGACGGCATCCTCCAGCCCGGGGCACTTGTTGAAGGGCGCGTGAATCTGCCCGAAGTGGCTGTAGAGGAAAAAGGGCTTCGACCTGTTCTTCCCGAGCCACTCCTTGGTCTGTTCCACCTGGATCAGGGCCTTTTCCTTCGCATTCTGTCCCGGGATGACGATGCACTCGTCGAAGCCGCGCATCATTCCGCTCGTGGCGGAGAAGCAGTACCACGACGTGAGAGCCGTCGTGTTCATCCCGTTCCGGGAAAGCCGCTCGGCCAGCGTGGGCATGTCGGTGTGGATCCGGCACATGAAATCGATGAAGCCGTGCTGGTGCGGATAGACGCCGGTGAACATCGAAGCGTGGGTGGGCGCGGTGAAGTTGGATGTGGCAAAGGCCCGCGTGAACAGGATGCCCTTGTCCGCAAGCTCGGTCAGGAAAGGGGCCGTGTCATGCTCGTAGCCGTAAAAAGGCAGATGATCGGCCCTCAGGCAGTCGAGGGAGATCAGGATCACGTTCTTGACGCCGCTCATGGCAGGATTCTCCTCTGCATGATTCGCCTGCCAGGATGCAGGCCGCCGCAGCGCGATACTGCGGCGGCCATGAAGAAATTGTCACCTGTCAGGGCACGATTTCCACTGGTACGGGATTCGACTGGAAATCATACGGTGTTTCGGTGGTGTATGCAAAGTGCACGATGGTGCCCACGGCCAGCGGCACCATCGCGGCGGTCAGCGTGGCCGTCGCCTCGCCGGTATTGTCGAGAGCGGCGCGGAAGTTGCCAAGAACAGCATTGTTGGCATATATCCTGGTGTAGGAGGTGATGCTGTCCCAGTTCAGGGGGAGAACGGCTCCTCCGGGTAGAGTAATCCCCGGCTCCGTGCCCGAAGACGAACCGAGCAGGAAGTAGTTCCGGCCGCCGTAGGCTGCTCCGGCCTTCAGGGCGAAGTTGCTGCTCCCGCCGCTGCCGGCGGAAAGGGTGTTGGCATCAACGGACAGGGCGCCAAGGGCGTGGAAGAAGAGAACGCCGCCCGTGGGACTCGCGGAGGTATCGTACTGGCCGCAGATGAGGTCGGTCACCGAGTCGTTGTCCCAGTCCGCCATCTCGAAGCGGGAGTAGTATCCCACGTCGATCGTGAGGCCGCCGGCCTGAAGCAGGGTGTAGCCGCTGAAGGACGGACTCGCATCCGTTCCGATGTTCCTGAAGAAGAAGATGTTCCCGTAGGTTTCGCCCACGAGGAGATCCTTCTTGCCGTCGCCGTCCCAGTCGAAGACAACCGGGCTGGAGCGCCCCCCAACGTCGAGGTTCGAGGCGCCGTTCAGGATGTAGGTCTGCGTGGTGAAGACGGGAGCGGCATTGGTCCCCGTGTTGAGCAGAAGCCGGACGGTACCGTAATCCTCGCCGCAGAGGATATCCTTCCTGCCGTCGTTGTCCCAGTCGACGATGTAGGGAGACGAGCTCAGGCCCACGTCGTAGTTCGAGGCACCGAGCTTGAGATAGTTGAATCCGTTGAACATGGGATTGTCATCGGTGTTGGTGTTCAGGTAGATGCGGATGTAGCCGTCTCGCTCGCCGAGAATGAGGTCTTTTCTGCCATCTTCGTCCCAATCCACTACTCGTGGAATCGAGCCGATGCATCACCCGTACGAGGTGGTGATGTCGATACCGCCTGATTTGATATACGTTCCCCCGTTGAACACCGGATTGATGTCCGTCCCCTGGTTGATAAAGAGCCAGATCTTCCCGTAGCTGAACTCGCTCACAAGGAGGTCCTTCAATCCATCGTTGTTCCAGTCGACGACAGCTGGAGAGGACATGTAAGCGACGCTGATCGGACTCGATCCGTTGTAGATGTGGACGGAAGGCTCCAGGTCCGGCGCCCCCGCCGAGAGCAGGCTGACACTCATCATTGTCAGGACGGCTGCCGCCGCTGCGGTGCGTAGTCTCATAACCACCTCCAGTACTGTGTTGATTGAAACGGAGTTGAGGAAAGAATAGGCATCTGATCAACGTTGAGATTATATATGAAAAGGCAAGATCGATCAAGAATCCCGGCCGCGGACCAGCGAAACGGTCTCATTTCCGCGGGCAGGCACGATTGAAACAAGGGGAATCGACCTGAAGCCGTACGCAGCCGGGAAGCTGACCGATTGACTTATTCTCTTTTTTCGTTATGCTTTGAGCATCCCTGAGTTGCCCCGTTTCATGATCCGTCGAGGGAATCCTGCACATATGATCTCGTGCCTGCTGCGCAAATCCCTGCATTTTCGAACCTGTCTCTCCAGGAGCCTGCTCCTTCTTCTCTTCGCCCTGGCTGCCCCGGCACTGCTGCAGGCTCAGGGTGGGCTGATCGGCCACTGGACGTTCGACAACACGCTGGCTGACTCGGCAGGCACGGCTCACGGTAAATTCAGCGACGGCACACCCGTCTACGTGGCCGGCAAGTTCGGCAACGCCGTCCTCCTCGACGGTTTCAACGATCACATCGTTCTCGGTACGAGCGCGCATCTGAACTTCGGCTCCACTGTCGACTTCAGCGTGGCCCTGTGGGTCAAGACGAACGGCTGGGACAAGGATGCATCGATCATCTCGAACAAGGACTGGTACAGCGGCAGCTACACGGGTTGGGTCATTGCCGGCGGGGACGGGACGGGGACCTGGCAGTGGAACTACTGCGGCGCAACGGGACCACGCAGGGACTACGATCCGGGCGTTCCCACGCTCGATGACGGCAGGTGGCATCACCTCTGCGTCACGCACGATCGCGACGGCGATGCTCTTTTCTACGTCGACGGAATGCTCTACGGGAACCGCGACATCTCGGCCAGCACGGGCAGCATCGACGCCGGGCTCCCCACCGTAGTGGGTACGGACGGCTACCAGGGACAGCAGTGGCCCTACTGGTTCGCCGGCCACATCGACGAACTGAGGATATACGACAAGGTCCTCACGCAGGAGGAGATCGATGCCCTGCAAGGTCCTGACGGCGAAGAGGTCCGGGGATCACGCGTCCAGTTCACCGGACCCTGCACGGCAGTGGTCCGGTGGGAGACGGATTCGATCTGCAACTCCATCGTGGAATACGGTCTCACCGAGTCGCTGGGCTCGCGCATCGAGGTTGCCGACCACAAGGCGATGCATGAGGTCGTGATCGACGATCTCGAGTACAGGACCACCTACCACTACAGGGTGGGATACAACGACGGACAGGGCGACGTCTTTTCAGAAGTGTTCAGCTTCGATAACGCGCTCTTCTTCGCTCCCATGGACTGCTCCGGGATCGAGTCGCCCTTCACGGACGACTCATGCCTGAACGCCCCCTACGAGGAAGCGGCGGAACGCATCATTGCCGAGACCGGCATCGTCAAGGGATACTGCCTGGTCTACGGGTGCGGCGAAGGACGGTTCGCATTCGAGCTGGCAAAGCGGAGCGACCTGATTCTCATCGGAGTGGACAGCGATCCGGAGAAGGTGGCCCTGGCGCGAAGCAAACTGATGAAGGCCGGAGTCTACGGTCACAGGATCAAGGTCTTCGAGCAGCCCTTCCTCGATCACCTGCCCTTCTCGCGGAACTTCTTCAACCTGATCGTCTCCGAACGGATGATCTCCGACGGCGAGTGTGTCGGTTCGTCCGCCGAGGCCTATCGAGTGCTCCGCCCAAGCGGCGGCAGGGCCTGCTTCGGCCAGCCGGACGGCTGCCCCGCCCCGCTCAGCCGGTCCAGGCTGGAAGCCTGGCTGCAGGCCGGATCCGTTCCGTACAAGATCTACACGTCGGACGGGATCTGGGCCGATGTGATCCGCCCGGCCCTGCCGACGGCAGGCGAGTGGCCGCGTCAGTACGGGTGGCCGGACAATGCGGCCAACGGCAATGACGACCTCGAGGGTGCCCGGAGGACGGACGAGATGACCGTGCAGTGGCTCGGCCGTCCGGGAAGCGATTTCGGCGCTGACCGGAATCCGCGGATGCCGCCGCCCGTGATGAAGAACGGCCGCCTCTACCACCAGGGATTGAACAGGCTCCTGGCCATGGATGCCTACAACGGCGCGATCTACTGGTCCCTGGAGATACCCGAGTCGCTTCGGGTCAACACTCCCCGCGACGGCGGCTACATCACGGCCGACGACTGGTCGGTCTTCATCGCCGTCAACAACCTCTGCTGGCGGCTCGGAGGCAACTCGGGCCTCCTGGCCCGGCGCTACAGGATTCCTCTCGCTGATCACGAGTGGGGCTATGTGGCCGTGGCGGACGACAAGCTCTTCGGTTCCGCCCAGTACGAGGGGGCTCATTTCACCAACATCTGGGGGAACTCCGGCTGGTACGACGCCACGTCCGGCGCGCAGACCGACAAGGTCTGCAGCAGGGTTCTCTTCGCCATGGAGAAGAACACGGGAAACACGGTCTGGTGGTATCAGAACGGCGTGATCATCAACTCGACGATCACCATGGGAGGAGGCCGGGTCTACTTCGTGGAGTGCCGCAACCAGACGATCAAGGATCTGCCGTACGGCAGGATCGGCGACAGCCTGCTCTGGAGCGACCAGTTCCTCGTGGCTCTCGATCAAGGAACGGGCGCCAGGCTCTGGGAGACGCCGATCGACACGGCTGACGGTATCGTCGTCTTCTACGGTCTCTACGCCGACGAGAAGTTCTTCATCGCCTCGTCGGAAACGAAGTATCACATCTACGCCCATGATGCCGCCTCCGGCGGTTTTCTCTGGTCCAAAAATCACAACTGGCCCAAGAACAACCATGGCGGGCACATGCAGCATCCCGTGATCGCCGGGGGAGCCATCTATCTCGAGCCCAGGGGCTACGATCTCGCTACCGGCAGCCAGGTGACGTCGAGCATGGCCGGCCATGGAGGATGCGCCACCTATGCCGGAAGTTCGGGTGCTTTTGTTTATCGCGGCAGCACGGGAAGGATCAGCATGTGGGACATCAACTCGGGCGATGTGACCACCTGGAGCGGCCTGAGACCCGCGTGCTGGCTCTCAACGATCATCGGCGGCGGCCTTGTCCTCTGCCCCGAAGGAGGCGGCGGATGCAGCTGCAACGGATGGATCAACACATCGGTTGGATTCATCCGCGACAACTGACTGGAACGGCAACAACCTGAAAGGAAACGATGTCGAAGATGGACGGTGAAGGAACGAGGTCCTCGAAGCGGCTTTTTCCAGGCGCGCTATCGGCATGTCTTGCGTGCACCTGCCTGGTTCTGGCTCTCGCTTCCGGCACAGCCCTCGCGGACGAGTGGCCCACCTACATGAAGGACAGCGCCAGGAGCGGGGTGACATCGGAATCGCTGAACACGAAGTTCCTGACCCTGAACTGGACCTACTCTTCCCCCGTCCCGCCCCGGATCGCCTGGGACGGCGGTGCACCATGGGATGCCTGGAGATCGAGCAACGCCCAGAACGCCTGTAAGCTCACACCCATGCGGGATTTCGACTTCGTCCTCTTCGTCACCGCAGCCGAGAGCTCGGTCTTCTTCGGCTCGTCCGTCACGGACTCGGTTCACTGCCTCGATCGGCAGTCGGGAAAGGAGAAGTGGTTCCATACCGCCAACGGTCCGGTGCGCTATCCCCCCACCATTGCCGGCGGCAAGCTCTACTTCGGCTCGGACGACGGATTCGTCTCCTGCATCGATCCGGTCGACGGCTCGCTGATCTGGAAATACTCGCCCTCGGGCCGGACGCGCCTGATCGGCAACAACGGCAGCCTGATTCCCCTGTGGCCCGTCAGGACGGGCACTGCCGTCCAGGACGGCAAGGTCTACTTCGCCGCCTCGCTGGTCAACTGGGAGACATCGTACCTCTGCGCCGTCGATGCCCTGACCGGTTCTGACAGCCTTCCCGGCTGCTACAAGGTCTCGGGCGGTGTGACTCCCATGGGAGCCATCATGGTCTCGCCGACCAAGATCTACCTGCTCCAGGGAAGGCAGTATCCTTATGTCTTCGATCGTGCCACAGGCTCGCTTTTCGGGCAGGCCGGCGCCTCGGGAAACGGAGGCTGCTTTGCGCTTCTCACGGCAGACTCCTCCTTCCTGCACGGACACGCGAAGGTCAATGACGGCGGTCACGAGGTCAGGGAATTCAATGCCGATACACTCGACAAGATCGCCACGCATCCAGGCGCGAGACAGATGGTGGTCTCCGGAAACCAGGCCTACATGGTCACGCATGACACCCTTTTTGCCATGCAGCGCAGCGGGAGCACGATCTGGTCGAAGAGCTGCGACTGCCCCTTCGCCCTGATCCTGGCCGGCGACATCCTCTTTGCCGGCGGGACCAACGTGCTCAGGGCATACAGCATATCCGATGGAACCGAGCTCTGGAGCCATGCCGTCAAGGGACGGGTCCGCGGTCTGGCCGCTGCAGAAGGCAACCTCTACGCCAGCACGGACACGGGCAGGATCTACGCTTTCGGAAGACCTCTTTTTCCCGCTCGTCCCTTCAACGGCAATCATCGTCCTCCGCAGCCGCACATTGGATTTTGAGAGATCCAAAAAAATCGACAAACCTTTGATTTGCCGCGTGGCATTCCTCGTTATAATCCGCTTTGTATAGCGGAGATGCTCATCGTGAAAAAAACAAACGAACAACTTGAAGAAACATTGATCGATCGAGCGCGCAACCACGACGAATCGGCGCTGAGCGAGCTGTTCCGCGCCAACACCGGGAGGCTGCTCGATTCGATCCGGGCGGATCTCGGCGATCGTCTGCGGCAGCGGCTCGAATCGCAGGACGTGATGCAGCAGGTCTACCTCGACGCCCTCAGGAACATCGCCTGCTTCCAGGGGCGCGGGAAGGACAGCTTCTTCCACTGGCTCAGGCGCATCGCGCTGAACCGGATCTGCGACGTGGATCGCAAGGAGTTCCGGACGATCAAGCGCGGCGGCGAGCTGAGGGCGGCGGATCTCGGCCACGAGGCCTCGACACTCCGTCTCCTCGACCAGCTGGCCGGTAGCGTGACCAGCCCCAGCATGGCGGCCGACCTGGCCGATCGCGTCCACGCCCTGCAGAACGCGCTCGATCAGCTGAGCGACGATCACCATGAAGTGATCCGTCTTCGCTACATCAATCAGTTGAATGTTGCCGAAACAGCAGTGAAAATGGATCGATCGGAACGCGCGATCCGCAGTCTTTGCGCCCGCGCATTGATTCGTCTCCAGGAACTGCTTGGCGATGTCATCTGAAGAGAATGCCGACGAACGCCTCGACGCAGGAGAGCCGTCCCCGGGCGCCTCGCTGGAAGAGGTGATCGAGAACTACCTCGAGGAGCTGGCCGAAGGCAACGTGCCGGACCAGGAGGCGTACCTCCGCGCCCATCCGGAGCTGGCCACCGCTCTCAAGGGCGTGTTCAGGACCCTCGACTTCGTGGAGAAGACCACGCGCTCCGTTGACGGGGCCAAGCTGAAGGCCGGACAGGAGATCGGGGGCTACAGCATCGTCCGCGAAGTGGGCCGCGGCGGAATGGGCGTGGTCTACGAGGCGTTGCAGAGATCGCTGGACCGCCGCGTGGCGCTCAAGGTGCTCCCCTTCGGCGCCCTCCTCTCCAGCACGGCGGCGGAGCGCTTCGCCAGGGAAGCGGCCACGGCAGGCCGTCTCCATCACACCAACATCGTTCCCGTCCACGACATCGGCGAGGAGCAGGGGATCCACTACTTCGCCATGCAGTACATCGAGGGATCCTCCCTCTCGCAGCATGTCAAGGAAATGCGCGGCGAGGGAACGGAGCCTGACCTCGAATATTGCAGAAGGGTCGCGTCCTGGGGCCGGCAGGTGGCGGACGCCCTGGCCTACGCCCATGACGAGGGGATCATCCACCGCGACATCAAGCCGTCCAACCTGCTGCTCGATTTTCGAGACAACGTCTGGGTGACCGACTTCGGTCTGGCCCGGGCGGAGGCGAACGCCACGATCACGGTGACAGGCGACGTGATCGGTTCGGCCCGGTACATGTCGCCCGAGCAGGCGAGCGGCGGCAGGAGGCCGGTGGACAAGCGGACCGACATCTTCTCCCTGGGGATCACCCTCTTCGAGATTCTCACGCGAACCAAGGCGTTCGATGCCGAATCGCGGGAAGCGGTGCTCAACCAGGTTGTGACGCGCCAGCTGCCCATGCTCCGCAAGGTCAGCCCTTCGATCCCGAAGGACCTGGAGACCATCGTCGCCAAGTGCCTCGAGAAGGAGCCGGCGATGCGGTATGCCACGGCGCGGGATCTTGCCGAGGACTGCCGGCGCTTCGTGGCCGGCGAGCCGATCCTGACCCGGCGCACCCCGATCGTGGTGAAGACGATCCGTTTCCTGAACCGGCATCGTGTCCGGGTGGCCGGCGCACTGCTGATTCTCGCCCTGGTGGCGATCTTCATGACCATGGTGTCCAAGTATCGCCGGACCCAGGGGCAGAGCAGTCTCGACAGGGCATTCGAGGCCGTCCTGCAGGATCAGAACTCCAGGGAAGCCGCGAAGCTCCTCGACGAGGCGGAGTCCAACGGCATCGACTCCGCGCGGTTTCATCTCTGCCAAGGACTCGTTCCCCTGCTGAACATGAAGCCTCTCGAATCCATTCCCCACTTGAAAAAAGCGCTCAGTAAGGATCCCGACAACGTGGAGGTCTGCCTTGCGATGGCCCTGGCCTACAACCTGGCCACCGACTTCATCAACGGCCGCCGCTACTTCGAGAAGGTTTCCGATCGCGAGATCGACACGGCGCTCGGCTGGCTTCTTCACGGCAACGCGCTGAGCTGCCTGCAGGGAAGCACGGCCATCGAATCGTTCAACCGGGCCATCGAGCTCAAGGCGGACTTCATCCCCGCCATCCAGGCGCGGTCCTACTACAGGGCGAACAGGCTGCTGAATCTCGGCGACCGCGCCGAGCTGGCTCCCATGCTCCAGGACTCGGAGATCCTGGTCGGCTGCCGGCCCAACCGATCGGGCTCCTATGCGTTCCGGGCCAGGAACCATCTCTATGCCGCCGCCTACGCCGGCACCCAGCCGGATTTGCATGAGGAAGGCACGCAGTGGCTGGCCGACTGCCGGAAGGACCTGGATACTGCGCTCGCCCTGCGGAGCGAGACGAACTTCCTCCCCCATCTGATCGAGGGATTCTACTTCTGGTTCGTGGATGATTATCAGAGAGCCGTCATCGCCTTCGAAAGGATGATCTCCCTGATGCAGACCACTCTGGGAGCTGTCGACGCCACCATGCAGTTCTGGCTCGCGACCAGCCGGTTTGCCCTCGGCAACCTGGAGCAGGCGCTGCAGGATGCCGGTGACGGGACCGGACACCTGTCCGACTACTATCCACTGCCCATGATCCGGGCGGTCATGCTCGCCGAATCCGGACGCCTCGACGAAGCGAGGACGATCTGTCGAGCCAACATGGACCATTACGAGAACAACGCCCAGGCCTTCTTCCTCTTCACCGTCGGGATGGAGCTGCTCGGGCAGCGGGAGGTCTCGCGAAGGGCGATCGAGGCGTTCGGTCAGCGGGATGCCGCGAAGATCGTGTTCGAGGATGCCAGCCAGACGGCGCTCGGGCCGGCCGCCGACTATCTGGCCGGCCGGATCGATGCCGCCGCGCTTCTCGATGCGGCGGCAGAGCATCCCGGGCAGCGGTGCGAATTCGCCTTCTACGTCGCCTTGCGCGAGCTCGGGCAGGGAAACCGCGAGGCCGGTCTTGTTGCACTGCAGACCTGCATCGACACGGGGGTGATCATCTTCGGCGAGTATCGCCTCGCCAAGGTCCTCAAGGCCCGCGCCAGGGCCGATCCCCGCTGGCCGCAATGGATCGAGCCGAAATCCCCTTCTCCCGCGGTTCCCGAAAAATAATCCGTCTCCGCCGATTTCCTCCGAGGCGCAGCCTGACCGAATCCGCCTGATATTACCAAATGTGAACAAATCGCTGATGCGAGACTGAACCGACAATCACACTCCCGATCCCCTTGAAGAGCGGTCACGAGCTTGCTCCGGAGAAAGTCCGTCCATCGTTCAAGCGTGAAATGGAGGAAACCATGGAGACTCGAGCACAGGGGAGGCTGCCGCCTGGTGTATGGAACTTCACCTTTGCCGTGGATGAGAGGAACGGAGCCTACGAAGGTTACGGTGATCGACACGGTGAGCGTCTACTCGTATTGACGGTTCTGCGATCGGTCCGAGAAGCCCCTCATCGCCGGACGATCACAAAAAAAGGCGGCAGAGTCAGAACGCTTGATCTCTGACTCTGCCGCCTTCGTGTTTGGATCAGTTGATCGTGATCGACTCGATCTCGCTGGTGTCTCGAGGAACCAGCGAACCGTCATGAACCAGCATGGCGAAATTGACCGTCCTGCCGATCAAGGCCGGGTTATTGGGAATGACGATGGAGTTCAGCGCCGTGCCGCTGCCGTCGAGGGTTCCCACGAAGCCGGGGAAGGTGCCGGTGTAGGCAGCCCTGGCCAGCGTGTCGTAGGCCACGGGCAGGATATAGCCGCCGTCCAGGTCGATCAGGCTCGGCAGCGTTCCGAAGGAGGGCAGGGTCACGAAATCCTCGCCGGCCTCGTACTGATCGTAGAAGGTCATGTTCAGGGTCGTTCCGATCTGGCCCGATCCGCTGAGGGTGACCTCGGCACAGGCGGCGTCCTGCCGCGAGGACCAGGCGATGCAGTACGGCTCGCTCGTTCCGAGGAACGTCTGCTCGGTGAGCCGGATCGTGTAGGTCCCGGTCTGGGCCGGCTCGAAGTAGACGATCTCGAAGGGATTGTAGATGTTGGCCGCGGAAGCCACCGTGGAGCCGTTCGGATCGAGGATCGCGATGTCGAGATCCATCTTCAGGATGTCGGTGCTGTAGCTCGAGTCGGGATCGGAGTGCCAGTAGCAGATCACGCGCGTCCCGTCGCCCTTGTAGCAGAAGATCTGCTTGTCGTAGTAGCCGCCCGGGAACGACGAGGTCGTGAAGGTGCCCACCTCGTACTGGCCGTCGCGAGCCACGGCATCGGCCGCGCCGGCGTGGATGCCGCCCAGGCCGTCGTACTCGGAGAGCTCGGCATTGCCCTCGATGTTGTGCCACGCAGAGACGGAGAGGATCGCCTTGAGCGCCTCGGGGAAGGGGATGATCGAGGGATCGCGGTTCGCCACCAGGGTGGCGACGCCCATGGTGAGCGGGCTGGCCGACGATGTTCCCGAGAATCCATAGTAGATCCAGGGGGCGGAGGTCCCGGTGGTGTCCACCTCGTCGCCCGGCGAGGCCACGTTCGGCTTGTCGTGCCCTTCCACGGGATTCAGGAAGGAGGAGTAGCTCGCCATGGCGTCATCGTCCCACTTCCAGGTGTCGCCGTCGTTGTAGCAGCCCGTGCTGAAGACGTTGTATCCATTGCCCGGCGAGGTGGAGTATTCCGGCGGGGACCAGCCCTGGTTGCCGTTCGACTTGAACATCTGCACCGAGTAGTTGCGGATGATGTAGTCGAAGTAGCGGTCCAGGTAGACGATGGCTCCCTTGGTGAGGTTCCACCAGGAGCAGTTCCCGTAAGAGACGCCGGCCGCCATGCCGAGCGCCCAGGCTGCCGGCGCGTCGATGTCGCCCCAGCCCTCGGCGGTGTAGATCTCGTTCAGCGAGGGAGCCGCGCCGAAGAGGGTCATGTGCCCCGTCATGCAGACGTTGCCGGCCACGGCCGTGGCGTGATAGTCGGTGCCTCCCGAGTTCAGCTTGATCACGGTCGGGAGGAAGGGGTTGTTGGTGGCCACGTTGCCGCCCGAATCCTGCACCATGACCTTGACGGCGCTGCCGCCGTTGATGCCGCGGCGGTGGACCGTGGTGGTGCGCAGGGTCGGCTGGGCGTAGTTGTTCTCGTGGGCCCAACTCGGGAAGCAGTAGTAGGCCTGGTCCACGGCCTCGACCAGCGCGAGGGGGCCCACGGCGCCGGAAGGAAGCGTGGTGACCACGATCGGGCAGTGGTCGCCGATGTAGTCCACGCTGTGTCCCTCGGCGGCCAGCCTGTCGGCGAAGGCGGTGTTCACCGGGGTGAAGAACTCCTCGGCAGCGGCCAGAGCGCGGCGGCGCGCATCCTCGATGTGGAGCCCCTCGTTCATGGCGTTCAGGATGATGGTCCTGAAGTCCGGCTCGACGCCGGCGTCGAGCCAGAAGACGACCTGCAGCTCGTCAATGCTCTCATGTTCGGCGATGAGGCGGCCGAGCTCGGGGGAGATCTTTCCCCTGGCCGCGATCTTGCGCCGCTGCTCCTCCCATCGCAGGGCGTCGAGGTCCACGAGGTTTCCGTCGGCATCCACGGCCCGGCGCATGATCAGGCCGGTGGCGGAATCAACCGTGCGCGTTTCCTCCACAACGATTCCCTGGTGCTCGAAGTGATGCGTTTTCTGGATCAAAAGGTCTGCTTCCTGCCCGGGCTGTCCCGATTCGACGAGAACGCCCGGCAAGGACAACATCAGTACCAGCGCGATTGACAGCATGATAAGGTCCTCCCGTTAGTTTTCGGACGATGTTGAGCGTATCAGATGGTCAGGCTCTAGAGGATCGTACCTTCTGAAGTCTCTTGTACGACCTGTGTTCCATCTCTCCAAGTAGATACTTCTATGTTATAGCATGGCTGCGATTTGATGGCCGGGAAATTATCTTTCTAAGTAGAATTGATGGATCAGATTCAGCACGAATCCCGTCAGATCCTGCCGGTACGGTTCTCTACGGCTGGGCTCTCTTCTTCCAGAAATCGAACGACCGGCCCGGCACGAAGATGTCGATCGCCGTCGAAGGCCGGTCGAGGGGATTGGTCACCACGTGCCGCTCGTTGCCGGGAATGAAGACCGCGTCGCCCGGTTGGAGGTCCGCTTCCTCCCCGCTGCCCGTGGAGACGGTGAGCCTGCCCTCGATCACGATCAGGACCTGCGCGTTCGGGTGGGAGTGATCCGGCGAGGCGTGTCCCGCCGGCTTGACGAAGTGCTCCACCGAGATCTCGGCCTCGCTGCAGAGGCTCACCCGCTTCCAGTCCTTGTGGGGTTCGTAGGTTTCCGCCTCGTTGAAAAGGATGACTCTCATGGGATGTTCTTCTTTCTTCAGGATTGTTCCTGATGCAGCCGTGCCGACAGTGGCGATGCACCATGGCAACGCCTGGTCCGTACCGGTGGATCAACCATTCTACCACGCCGAATTCGTATGTCCCGAGTCGCGGTACGGTACGCCGGTGCGGACGGCTTTTCCCGCAAAGGACTGGTGACGGAGCAATGAGCTCGTTTTTTTCTTTCCATCAAAATACCTGTGCCGTTTACTGGGGCCTTTACCGGCACCCGCTGTCACGTATCGCATGGACAGAGACTCTTCATCGAGAATCCTCTCGATTGCCTCATACACCTTCTCCGAGACGCTCGATGCTGAATTATCTCCCCTTTCTCTTCGGATACCTGTTGATCTTCATCGTTGTCGCCACCGGCATGGCCGCGGGACTCTCGGGTGCTGACGATCCCGTGCCGACCGGCAACAACGATGCGGAACTCCCGCAGGCAGGTGAGACGCCGAGCCTCCGCGCCGGCGCTCTCCATGGCGAGGTCTGCATCGATGGAATCCTCGACGAGCCGTCATGGAAACGCGCGGATGCCATCGACGATCTCACCATGGTCGAACCTGACGAAGGAGCGGCTCCCTCGGGGAAGACCGAGGTCAGGGTCCTCTGCGACAGGAAGAACCTCTACGTCGGGATACGGTGCATCGACTCCGATCCGGCCGGGATCGTGAGCTACTCGGTCGCCCGGGACAGCTCGCTGCGAAACGAGGATCACGTCAAGATCGTTCTCGGCACATTTCGGAACGGGCGGTCCGGTTATGTCTTCGCCGTCAATCCATCGGGCGCGCGGTACGATGCGCTGGTGTCGCGGCGCGGCGAGAGCGAGAACCGCAACTGGGACGGGATCTGGGAAGCCGAAACCGTCCGGAACGGGACAGGCTGGACCGCGGAGATCCGTATTCCCATCTTCACTCTAAGCTTCGGCACCGGGCTCAGCGCCTGGCATTTCAACGTGGAACGGCGCATCCAGCGCCTCCTCGAGCAGGATCGCTGGGCCGGGGCGCGGCGCGACTGGCGGGTGACCCAGACCAGCCGGGCCGGCTTGATCACCGGACTTCCCGAGTTCGACCTCGGGATGGGTCTCAGCATCCGCCCATCGCTCGTTGGAAGCTATTCGCGGCCTTCTCTCGATGAAGACGCCGATCTCGACCAGGACGTGAGTCTTGACGTGACCCAGAAACTGGGTTCGAACCTCCTGGCCCAGCTGACGGTGAACACCGACTTCGCCGAGACGGAAGTGGACACGTGGCGAACGAACCTGACGCGTTTTCCCCTCTTCTTCCCCGAGAAGCGTTCGTTCTTCCTGGAAGGCTCAGACTACTTCGACTTCGGCCTTGGCCTCAGGTCCGACCTCGTACCGTTCCACAGCCGCAGGATAGGGCTCGTCGACGGCGAGGAAGTCCCGCTTCTCCTCGGCGGGAAACTGCACGGCCTGATGGGAGACACCAACGTGGGAGCCCTCTTCGCACAGACCGGAGAGGAGAGCGGCGTGGCGCCGGAAACGGGTCTGGGAGTCGTTCGCCTGAAGCAGAACATCTGGGAGGAGTCGACCATCGGGTTCATCGGCACGCGGGGCGATCCCATGGGACGCAGCAACAGCTGGATGACCGGGGCGGATTTCACCTATCAGACCTCGGAGTTCCTCGGTGACAAGAACTTCCTCGTGGGTGTCTGGGGGCTCACGATGGATCGGGAGGATCTCGACGGCCACAGCCGATCGGCCATGGGGGGAAAGATCGACTATCCCAACGATCTCTGGGATATCATGTTCACCTACAAGCGGATCGGAGAGGATTTCGATCCGTCGCTCGGCTTCGTTCCCAGGAAGGGCATCAACAAGTACCAGAGCGGTGTGGACTTCATGCCGTACTCGGACTGGCCCTGGCTCAGGAGAATGAACTACGAGCTCTCCACGACTTACATCACCGACCTGAATGGCGAATGGGAGAGCTATCGCATCTTCATGTCTCCGCTGAACTGGGAGCTCGAGAGCGGGGATGAGATCGAGTTCAACGTGATCACCGAGGGAGAGAGGATCGATGAAGGATTCGAGATCTCCGACGGAATCGACATCCGGACGGGACCCTACCAGTGGACCCGGTACCGGGTACAGGCCGGTTCAGCCTCGAAGAGGAGCCTGAGCGGTGAGCTGTCGTGTTGGTTCGGTCCCTTCTACGACGGAAGGCTCACCACCTACGAGGCGGAGCTCGAGTGGAACCCTGTCCCGCTCCTGACCTTCCAGCTGAACGGTGAACGGAACGTGGGCCGCATCGAGGCCGGCAGCTTCGCGGCTGATCTCTACCGCAGCAAGGTGCAGTTCAACTTCTCCCCTGATTTCACCATGAGCAGCATCGTGCAGTATGACACGGAGGGCGACACCGTGGGCACGAACACGAGGCTGCACTGGTCGATCACCCCCTCCTCGAATCTCTATTTCGTCTTCAACTACAACTGGATCAAGCTCAATGAGCACTGGGAGCGCGAGTCGTATGAATCGGTGGCGAAGATCGAGTATGTCTTCCGTTTCTGAGTGATGGGGATACCGAGCCCGCGCAATCTCCGCCATATTCGGGAAGAAAGCGCTGTAGTCGAGTGTGTCGTTGCCCGAATATGGCGGAGATTGCGCGGGCTCGGTATCCCCAGAAAAAAAGGGCGATCAGCAGCGGGACGCCAAGCGGCCCGCCTGCTGAATCGCCCACGAATTCAGTGCGTTATCACTTCTTCTCGGGCTTCAAGGCCCTCACCGAGTTCGAGTGGCACTTGGGGCAGTGCCTCTCGATCGGCACGTTGGTTTCCTTGTTCCAGTACTGGGCCACGAAGTCGTGTCCGCAGCGCAAGCACTTCATCGTCCGTTCTTCGATCATGGTTATGGCTCCGAAGCCGGTCTCTCCCGGCCCCCCTTCGGAGGCCGGGAGCTTGTTTCACTCATTGAAAAAAACCGCTTTCGAGTCGCACGGCTCGAGCCGTCACGTGCCGGCCTTGACCTTTTTCTTGGCGGCCTTGGCCTTCCTGGCGGCCTTCTTCTCCTTCTCATCCTTGATCGCATTCACAGTCGCGGCGATCTCCTCCCTGGTCACCGTCTTGCGGAACTCCTCGAGTTCCAGCATGGTTTCCTGGAAGCGCGCGCCCTGGGCCGAGCTGATCCACTCGAGACGCAGCCTCTCGGGCCGGATGCCGAGCTTCTCGATCTTGTCCCAGAGCTTGTCGACCCGCTTCTGCGTGTGGTGGACCGCGTCGATGTAGTGGCAGTCCGTGTAGTGGCAGCCCGACACGACAACCACGGCGGCGCCGAGCTCGAATCCCCGCATCACGAACTTCTCGTCCACGCGGCCCGAGCACATGGTGCGTATCAGCCGCTGGGCGGCGGGGTACTGCATCCGCGCCACGCCGGCAGTGTCGCCGCCGGGATAGGAGCACCAGTTGCAGGCAAAGATCAACGTCTTTTCCTCGGCTTTCTCGCCCAGAATGGCGTCGACCTGGGCCATGTACTGCTCGTCCGTGAAATGCTGCATCTTGATCGAACCGAAGCGACAGGCCGGACCGCAGGTCCCGCACCCGGCGCACGACGCCTCGATCACCACGGGCAGGATCCCCTTCTTCTTGTCCGCCTTGGTGATGGCTCCGTAGGGGCAGACCTTGACGCAGGCGTTGCAGTAGGAGCAGGTATCCGGATCGATACGCGACGTGATCGCCTCGACTGTCACCTTGCCTGCAGCGAGCAGCGAGTTGGCCCGCGATGCGGCGAACCCGGCCTGGCAGACCGAGTCCTTCACGTCCTTGGGCGATTCGGCGCAGCCGCAGATGAAGATACCCTTGGTGGCCGCCTCGACGGGTCGGAGCTTCGGGTGGGCTTCCTGCATGAAGCCGTCCGGGCTCTTCGAGATCGTGAGGAGGCTGCGGATCTTCGGGGCGCTCTGGCGCGGCACGCCGCCCACGGAGAGGATCACCATGTCCACCTCCTGGGTCTGGAGCTTGCTCGTGGTGGTGTTCTCCACGGAGAGCTTCAGCTTGCCGCCCGGATCGCCGTTGGAGACCTCGCCGGGGATGCCGCGGATGTAGGCCACGCCGGCCTGCTTGCTGCGCATGAACATCTCCTCGAAGCCCTTGCCGAAGGCCCGGATGTCCATGTAGTAGACGCGCACCTGCATGTTCGGGTAGTGGTCGCGAAGCAGGAGGGTGTCCTTCACGGTGTTCATGCAGCAGATGTTGCTGCAGTACTCCATGCACCGCTCGTCCTTGCTCCGCGAGCCGACGCACTGGATGAAGGCCACCGACTCGGGCTCCTTGCCGTCAGACGGCTTCACCAGATGCCCGGCCGACGGTCCGTCCACCGAGAGCATGCGCTCGAACTCCATGCTGGTGAGTACATTCGGGAACTTGCCGTAGCCGAACTCCTCGAGGCTGCTCGGATCGTAGGGCTCCATGCCGGTGGCCACCACGATGGCCCCCACGTCGAGAGAGACGAAGGAGTCCTGCATGTCGTAGTCGATGCAGTTCTTCTCGCACGCCTCGAGGCACTTGCCGCAGGCGATGGGATTTGTCCCGAGACAGGCGTCCATGTCGATCGTGTAGCACGACGGCACCGCCTGGGGGAATGGCATGTAGATCGCCCTGCGCGAGGCAAGTCCGATCTGGAATTCCGACGGCACGGCAACGGGACAGACTTCAACGCAGTCACCGCAGGCCGTGCACTCGCTCTCCACCACGTAACGCGCCTTGCGGCGGACGCGGACCTTGAAGTTGCCAACGTAGCCGCTGACCTTCTCAACTTCGCTGTAGCTCAAAATGTCGATGTTTGGATGGCGCCATGCCTCCATCATTTTGGGCCCGAGTATTCATATAGGGCAGTCCATCGTGGGATAGGTTTTGGCCAGCTGGGGCATGACGCCTCCCAGCGAGGTCTCCTTCTCCACGATGAACACTTTATTCCCCGCGTCAGCAAGGTCCAGGGCGGCCTGAATGCCGGCGACACCACCTCCGATGACCAGTGCGGAGCGCTCCACGCTGAATTCCATCTCCTCGAGCTCCTCGAGGTTCCGGGCGCGGGCTACGGCGCTCTTTACCAGGTCCCTGGCCTTGTCAGTGGCACCATCCGGGTCCTGCTGATGAACCCAGCTGCAATGCTCCCTGATATTGGCCATTTCCATGAGGTACTTGTTCAGGCCGGCCTCCTCCACGCAGGCCCTGAAGGTGGGCTCGTGAAGCTTGGGAGTGCAGGAGGCGATCACCACACGGTTGAGTTTCTTCTCCGTGATGTATCTCCTGATCTCGTTCTGACCAGGATCGGAGCAGGAGTATCGGCTGCGCATGGCGAACACAACATCGTCGAGCTTTTCGGCGTAGGCAGCGACGTCGTCGTTGTCCACCGTGCCGGCGATGTTCATGCCGCAGTCGCAGACGAAAACCCCGATCCTGAGATCTTTCTCAGTCAAGATTCCATCCTCCAAAGGTGGCCGAACCGATGATCAAAATTCGAAGCCGGGCATCACAAAGCCTCGGCCGCGATCACAGTCAGATCTTTTATCGTCACCCTGCTCTCGTCGGGCAGGTTCGGGTCCGTCTTGGTGCACTCGAAGTGGATCAGGCACTTGGGGCAGGCCGTCACCATGGTCCCGGCGCCCGTGGCGCCCGCCTCGGCCAGCCTGTCGCTCTGGATCCTCTTCGACGTCATGGAGCAGTTCATCCATGACGAGGTGCCGCAGCAGATCGACGCCTTGCCCGACCGCGGCATCTCGACGAACTTCTCTCCCGCCACTTTGCCGAGCACCTGGCGCGGAGCGTCGATCACATCCATCTGCCGTCCCAGACGGCAGGGGTCGTGGAAGGTGAGGCTCTCGCCGTTCCCCTCGAGATCTAGCAGTCCCGTCTCGGCCTGCTCGGCCATGAATTCGGCCATGTGCTGCATCTCGATGCCGAGGGGCTCGACGAACTCGGCGTACTCCTTCGACAGGGTCCTGTAGCACTCGGCGCAGGAGAAGAGGATCTTCTTCGCGCCGGTCTTCCTGATCGCCTCGACGTTGTGGCGGGCCAGCTTGAGGAAGTTCTCCTCGTCGCCCGACCAGAGGAGGTCGTGGCCGCAGCACCGCTCGTCGGCCATGACAACGGGCTCGATGTCGAGGCTGTTCAGGATCTTGATCGTGCTTTTGCCGATGGCGGTCATGTCGAGCTTCAGGTGGTCGAAGTAGGCGTCGTAGTAGGGCAGGCATCCCACGAAGTAGAGGATGTCGCCCTCCGTCTTGACCTTCGCCTCCTTCGGGATCCATTCGAGCCTCTTCTGGGCCAGGTTCTCGTGGGACTGGAGCTGCATGATGTAGTGCAGCGCCCCGTCGTGGGAGGGCACGCCGGCGTTGCCGCCCAGCACGGCCTCGCGCCGGACCTTCCGGCAGAAGACCGAGAAGTCGATATTGTGGGGGCACCGCGGCCGGCACTGCCCGCAGGTCAGGCAGTCCCAGATCCTGCTGTCCATGGGAAGGCTCTCGTACTCGCCCCCCACGATGAGGGTCATGACCGAGCGCGGCGAGAAGCTGTCCGCCAGACGCGAAATCGGGCAGACGGCCGTGCACTTGCCGCACTCGAGGCAGCTCAGAGCGCTGGTGTTCCTGTTCAGTTCTACGATATCAACCATTTCGCGCCTTTCCCGCCGCCTTGCCGGCCTTGGACGGCTTCCTGGCCGCCTTCTTCCTGGAGCCCGCCGCCTTGCCTTCATTCCCCTCGAGGGCATCCTCGATCTCCGCCGCACTCTTCGCGGCGCTGCCGTTCTTGCGGTTGATCGGACTCGGCCCCAGGGCGTGGATCTGCTCCACGAACTCGTCGATCACCTCGGCCCACCGGATCCCCTCGGCGGCGGAGACCCACTCGAGGCGGATCCGCTTATCCTCGAAGCCGAGGACCTTGAGCGTCTTCGTGATGCGGTCGTACATCTCCAGCGCCCGGTGGTTGCCGAAGATGTAATGGCAGTCGCCGATGTGGCACCCCGAGATCAGCACGCCGTCGGCCCCGAGCTGGAAGGCCTTGAGGATGTACGATGCGCGCACGCGGCCCGAGCACATCACCCGGATCACCCGGAACTTCGGTGAATACTGGATCCGGCTCACGCCGGCCGTATCGGCTCCCGCGTAGCTGCACCAGTTGCAGGCGAACACGAGGATCTTGGGCTCGTACTGCCCGTTGCTGTCAGTCTTGTCTTTGCTGCCGGCCATCAGGCAACCCCCTCTGTCAACATCGTTTCGAGCATGGCATGGATCTGCTTGTCAGTGAAGTGCTTGGCGTGGATCGCCTGCACCGGGCACCAGGCGGCGCAGGTGCCGCAGCCCTTGCAGAGCGCCTCGTTGACCCTGGCCACCGTCACGCCGGGCGCCGCCTCCACGAACTGGGGCGCATGGAAATCGCAGATCGACACGCACTGTCCGCAGGCTCGGCACGCCGCCTCGTCCACCATGACCGTGGTCGGCTCGAGCCCGATCTCCTCGCGGCAGACGATCTCCGCCGCCTTGGCGGCAGTGGCCGAGGCCTGGGCCATCACGTCGGACGTGTCCTTCGGACCCTGGATCGTGCCGGCCAGGAAGATCCCGCCCACAGTCGTTTCGATGGGACCGAGCTTGGGGTGGCGCTCCATCATGAAGCCGTCGGGCGAGCGCGGCACCTTCAGCATCTCGCGGAAACGGGCCGTCTCCTCCTCGAAGGGCCGCATGGCCACGGCGAGGACCACGGCGTCCACCTCGAACTCCATCTCCTCGCCCATGAGGTTCTCGTGGAAGCTCACCCGCTCGGCACGCTTTCCGCCCGTGACCTTCGGTCTCTGGTCCTCGGGATAACGGAAGAAGATCACACCGGCGCCGCGCGCATCGCGATACATCTCCTCCATGCTGTGCCCCTGGGTGCGCATGTCGCGATAGAGGACGATCGACTGCGCCCCCGACTCGGCGAGGGCCAGGGCCTGCTTCACCGAGGCGGCGCAGCAGTAGCGCGAGCAGGCGGGATTCGTCTCCGGATCGCGGGAACCCACGCACTGGATGAAAAGAACCCGCTTCGGCTTCCCGCCGCCCGGGTAGTTCTTGAAATCGTTTTTCAGGTAGCCTTCCAGCTCCAGGTTCGTCATCACGTTGGGGAACTTGCCGTAGCCGTGCTCGCCCTCGGGGTTGTGAAGGTCGGCGCCCACGGCGATCACAACGGCGCCGCACTTGAAGAACCCCTTGGTGGTCTCCACCTCGAAATTCCCGATGAAGCCCGAGACGCCCTTGATGTCCGTCTCCAGGAGCACCTTGACATCGCTCTTCTCGAGAGCGTCGAGTTTCCGGGCCAGGACGTCGGCCGCCTTCACGTTGGAAGGATAGAGCCTGTAGAGCTCCTTGAGGCGGCCGCCGAGCGAATCGCTCTTCTCGATGAGCGTGGTGTCGATCCCCTGGTCCGAGAGGCGAAGCGCCGCCTGGATTCCGGCCAGGCCGCCGCCCACCACCACGACGGAACGATTGACGGCGATCTTGTCCTCATGGAGCGGCTGGAGCCAGCGCGCCTTGGCCACACCCATGCGGAGCTGGTCCATCGATCGCCGCGTGGCTTCCTCGGGCTCCTTGGTGTGGACCCACGAGCATTGATCGCGGATGTTCACCATCTCGAAGAGGAACGGATTCATGCCGATGCGTTCGAGGGTGGAGCGGAAGACGGGCTCGTGGGTGCGCGGCGTGCAGGCGGCAGCCACCACCCTGTTCAGCTTGTTCTCGCTCACGATCTCCTGGAGCTGCTTCTGCCCCGAGTCGGCGCAGAGGAAGAGATCGCGTGTCACGAAGGCCACGTCGGGCAGGGTCTTTGCATACTCCTCGAGCCTCTCCACGTCCACCACGCCGGCGATGTTGGCGCCGCAATGGCAGATGAAGACGCCCACCCGGGGCGGGCCGCTCGTGTCGAGCGGTTCGATGTCCGACTCCTCCTCCTCGAGCCGCTCCTCGGTCACGTATCCGGCAGCCTCGGCGGCGGCGCCCGATGCCTGGGCCACGCAGTCCGGAATATCCTCCGGCCCCTTGGCGCAGCCGGCGATCAGGACTCCCGGACGGGTGGACAGGAGGGTGTTGCCCTCGTCGTACCGCACCTTGAAGTAGCCCTCGGCGTCGAGCTCCACGGCGAGCGCTTCGGCCAGGTCCTTGTTGCCCGCCGAAGGAACGGCGGCCGAGGCGAGGACCACCATGTCGGCACGCACCTTCTCCGGCCTGCCGGTGGCCGTGTTCTCCACGTGGATGACCAGGTCGTTGCTGTCCGAGTCGGTCGTGATCTTTGCGGGCCGGCCGCGGAAGTAGTTGATCTCAGGATACTCCTTCGACCGCTGGTAGAACTCCTCGTAGCCCTTCCCGAAAGCGCGGATGTCGGAGAACATGATCTGGATCTCCTTGATCTCGTCGTGGTGGGAAAGGGCCAGCATGGCGTCCTTGACGGTGTTCATGCAGCAGAAACGCGAGCAGTATTGACGATCGCATTCGCCGCGAACGCCCACACACTGCACGAAGACGATCTTCTCCGGGATCTTGCGGTCCGAAGGCCGCAGAATGTGCCCCTGCGTGGGACCAGAGGCGTTGAGCAGCCTCTCGAACTCCATCCCCGTGAGGATGTTCGGCGACGTGCCGTAGCCGTAGAGCTTCATCTGGTAGGGATCGAAGGTATCGAAGCCGCTCGACACGATGACGGAAGAGACTTCGATTTCCACATCGGTGGGCGGCATGTCATAGTCGATGGCACCGACCTCGCACGCCTTCTCGCACTGGCCGCAGACGATGAACTCGTCGTTCAGGCAGTTCTCCTTGTCGATCGTGTAGGTATTGGGAACGGCCTGGGGGAAGGGGCTGTAGATCGCCTTGCGCGCGCCGAGCCCCTGGTCGAAGACGTTGGGCACCACGACGGGGCAGTCCTTGGCGCAGAGTCCGCAGCCGGTGCACTCCGCCTCGCTGACGTATCGCGGATTCTTGCGGATCGTGGCGGTGAATTCACCCTCCTGACCGGTGAGCCCCGTCACTTCCGAGTAGGTGAAGGTCTCGATATTCGGATGTCGACCGACATCCATCATCTTCGGACCCAAGATTCATATGGAGCAGTCCATGGTGGGGAACGTCTTGTCCAGCTGGGCCATGCGGCCTCCCAGGCTGGGCGCCTTCTCCACGAGGTAGACCTGCATCCTGGCGTTGGCCAGGTCGAGGGCTGCCTGGATACCGGTGATTCCCCCACCGATGATCAGAACGCCTTTCTCCATGATCATCCTTCCTATTGGTTTTTAAAGATGTCCGCGACCTGATGCCAGTGAGGGCGGATCAGCTCGCGGCGATAGCCAGCTTTTCGAGAAGCGGATTGACCTTGATCTTGTGGCGCTTGAAACCCATCTCTTCGGGATCGAGCCCCTGGGCCAGCCCGAGGAGCTGAAACCAGTAGATGACCGGCAGTTCGTACTTTTCCTTGAACTTGCGGGACAGAAGGATCTGACCCACGTCGTACTCGTCGAAGCAGGTGGGACAGATCAGTCCCATGCAGTCCACGTCGAGCTGCTTGATCGAACGGAGAACGTCGCGCGTCATCTCGGCCGGGATGTCAGGATCCATGCAGGCCTTGCCGCAGCAGAGGACCTTCTCCTCGTGCTCCACAGGCTCCACACCCACGATGTTCATCAGGTCCTCGAGGATCGTGGGCCTGTCGGGGTCGTCAACCTTCATCACCTTGGAAGGCTTGAGCAGGTGGCAGCCGTAGTGGATCGCCACGCGCAGCCCCTCCAGCGGCCGGACGACGGTGTCGGCCACCCGGTCGAGCCCGATGTCGTCGCGGAGCGCGGTGACGATGTGCTTCACCTCGATTGTGCCCTTGTACTCCTTGCCGATCTTCTCGAGGCGGGCGTTGACCCTGTCGCGGAGCCCCACGTCCTCGTGAAGGAGGTGGTTCGCCTCCTTGAGCGTGGCCGTGCAGCCCGAGCAGCAGGTCACAATGTCGAGCCCGGCCTCCTCGGCGATGCAGATGTTCCGCGCCGCCAGGGTCACCCACTGTTCCTTGTCGAAAGCCTTGAAGTAGATCGGATCGGGACAGCACGAGTAGCCGTCGAGATCGACCAGCTCGCCCCCCATGGCAGGGAAGGTCTTGCGCACGGCAGCCTCGAATTGAGGATATTTCGTGGAGATCATGCACCCGAAAAAGGGTGTGTAGCGCTGTTTCAAATCTTCAGACATGGCCCTGTCCATTCTCCTCACAACGTGAGTCGCTCATCCAGCGCCTGTTCCGGACAATGCGGCACGAGCGTGCGGACTGCCCGGTGCGGTCAGCGCAGAATCTTGAGGATCTCGTCCACGGGCACCGGCTTGACCGGATCCAGCCCCAGGCCGGCGCGGATCTTGTTGATGGCCGGCGTCACCTGTCCGGTGAGGCCGGTCTTCTCCACGGCCTTGACCATCTGCTTCACCTTATCGGGGCGCGTCTCGTTGCGTCCGCACAGGTTCTTGAGAGCGATGATCACTTCGGCGGGGCGCACATCCTGAGGGCACCGCTCCATGCAGTTGTAGCAGTTGGTGCACTCCCAGATGACGGAGTCTTCGCCGAGCAGCTCCTTCTCGCGCCCCATGATGCACATCAACATGATCTGCCTGGGGTTGAATCGTTTCGAGTAGCGCGCCGAGGGGCAATCTCCAACGCAGGCTCCGCATTGGAAGCAGTAGCTGTGGAGATCGCCACCGATGATCCTGTCCAGTTGTTTCTTGAAGTCGAAGTTGATGACTGTCATGGTTCCAATGCCACTCTACTTGCGGGAGGCCGCCTTTTTCTTCGCCGTCTTCTTCTTCGCGGTCTTCTTTTTGGAAGCCGGCTTGGCAGCCGCTTTCTTCTTCTTCTTCTTCTTCACGCCGATATCGGGATCCTTTTCCCTCAAGGACATTCCGTAATCGTAGCCCTTGGTGAACGCCCTCGTGTTGAGATCCTCCGTCCCCTTGGGAACCGAGTGGAGAACAGCCTCGAGGGCCGACTCCTTCTTGATCAGTCCGGACATGGAGGTGAAGAAGCCGAACATGACGATGTTGAGCACGAGCTTTCGCCCGAGTTCCTCGGCAAAACGCGTGGCCGGTATGGCATAGACCCGGAGGTCGGGCCGGCCGTCATCGAAATTGACCAGGTCCTCGTCGACAAGAATCATCGCCCCCTCATCGCATTCGGGCGAGAACCGGGTGAAGGCTTCCTGGGACATGCTCACCAGGACCTCCGGGGCCCTGAGATAAGGATAGCGAATCACCTCGTCGGAGAGGATCACCTGTGCGCTGCACGAGCTGCCGCGCGCCTCGGGACCGAAAGCCTGGGTCATGGTGGCGTTCAACCCGTCATAGATCGACGCCGCCTTGCCCAGGATGTGAGCGCTCAATATCACTCCCTGGCCGCCGAATCCCGATATCTTGACTTCAGTGTAGGCCATTTTCTTCTCCGTAACTCATTGCCGCGGATTGGCAGGAAAGACAAGGCTCAAGAGCCGATGCCGTCGGGCTTCGGGCCGTACCAGTCGTACTTGTCCCCGAACACATGCGAGAGCCTGAGATTCGAGTTGTCCACATGGGTGGGTTTGTCCTCATCGATGAACTTCCCCACCTTGATGGTGGACTGGTACCCGATATCCAGGTCCTTCACGTCGTGACCGTGACAGATCTCGCTGTTGTCGTGGTAGAACTTCATCAGGCTGAGCCCGGTACCGAGCTTGTTGAGCCTGGCATAGAGTGTCGAGCAGGGCGCCACCACTTCCACGAAGGAAAATCCCCGCCGCGTCTGGATATCCTTGAAGGCGCGGGTCAGGCGCCGGATGTGGAGTGATGTCCAGCGCGCCACGTAGGTGGCCCCGCACGAGGCGGCCAGGTACGGAAGGCTGAACGGGGTCTCGGCGTTGCCGAACGGCGAGGTGGAGCAGCGCGCCGAGAGCGGCGTCGTGGGTGCCACCTGCCCTCCCGTCATGCCGTAGATGAAGTTGTTCACGCAGACCACCATCAGATCCATGTTCCGTCTCGCCGCATGGATGAAGTGGTTGCCCCCGATGGCGATCAGGTCACCGTCGCCCGAGAAGACAACCACCTTCAATTCCGGGTTGGCCAGCTTCAGGCCAGTGGCAAAGGGGATGGCCCGGCCGTGCGTGGTGTGATAAGAATCCACTTTCAGGTATCCGGCCACCCGGCCGGTGCATCCGATTCCGGACACGATGCAGAGCTTGTCCGGATCGGTCCCGGTGTCGATCATCGCCTGGATGAAACACGACACGGCCGTACCGATGCCGCAGGTGGGACACCAGATATGGGGAATGCGGTCCATCCGCAGGTACGGCTCGAGGGGATGATCCTTCTCGAGCTTGCGGCCCGTTCCCACGGGCTGGATCTTGTTCTTCACAGCTGTATCGGTCATTTGGCCGCCTCCTTGATCGCAGCGTAAACGTCGTCAACATCGTGCACCCAGCCGCCGGCATGCGTCACGCAGAGCGTCTTGGCCTTGCCCTGGGCGCAACGCTCCACCTCGAGGACAACCTGTCCCAGGTTGATCTCCGGAACCACGAAGGCCTTGACCTTCTTCGCCAGCTCGAGAATCCGCTTCTCGGGGAAGGGCCACACGGTGATCAGCCTGAGCTGCCCCACCTTGATCCCCTCGGCTCGGGCGCGATCCACAGCCGGCTGGGCCACGCGATAGCTGATCCCGTAGGACACCAGAATGATCTCGGCGCCCTTGGTCTCCTCCTCCTCGATCTCGATGATCTTCTCGGCGTTGTCCCGGATCTTGGCCACCAGGCGGCGGATGCTCTTGTCCTGGCACTCGGCGGACATGTCGGGATATCCGCGTTCGTCGTGCGTCAGACCGGTGATGTGGTACCTGTGACCACTTCCGGCAACGGCCATGTCGGGCACCAGGTCGTCGCCGCACTCGTAGGGCAGGTAGTTCTCCCCGGGTTTCTTCTCGGTGAGACGGCGCGGCTCGATCTCGATCTCGTCTGCGTGTGGGATGACCACCTTCTCGGTCATGTGCCCCACGCACTCGTCCATCATCAGCAGAACGGGAGTGCGGTACTTCTCCGAGAGATTGACGCACTTGATCGCATAGTCGAAGCATTCCTGGGGTGAGCTCGGCGCCAGGGCGATGATCTCGTAGTCGCCGTGCGAACCCCAGCGTGCCTGCATCATGTCGGCCTGTCCCACCATGGTGGGCAGCCCGGTGGAGGGCCCGCCACGCTGCACGTTCACGAGGATGCAGGGTGTTTCGAGCATGATACCCAGACCAAGGTTTTCCATCATCAGGGAGAAACCGGGGCCTGAAGTGACGCTCATCGACTTCTTCCCGCCCCAGGCTCCGCCAAGGATGGCGTTCATTGCCGCCATCTCGTCCTCCATCTGGATGGAAAATCCTCCAGCCAGGGGAAGCCGCTGCGTCATGCGCTCGAAAACCTCGGTGGACGGCGTGATCGGGTAGCCGGCTGCAAAGCGGCAGCCTCCGGCCAGCGCACCCTCAGCGGCCGCGTAATCACCATCGAGGTAGTGGGCGCCTGTGAGAACTCCAGCCGGATCAGCTTTCACTTGTCACCTCCTCCTCTTCCTCTTCCTTGCGATGACAGAAGATCGCAAACTCGGGACAGATCGTCTCGCAGAGATTGCAGTTGACGCATTCCCCCTCCTTGACCGGGACGGGAGGATGGTAACCCTTGATGTTGAACTCCTCGGAGAGCACCAGCACATCCTTGGGACAGTACTCCACACAGAAGCCGCAACCCTTGCAGCGGTCCTTGACGATGAAAAGCTCCCCTTGCGGGATCTTGAGCTTGTGGACATCCAGGGGTGTTCGCCAGAACTTCACCTCTTGACCTCCATAACAGAGATGTGGGCACGAATATAAATGATGTAGAGAAAGCAAGCTTTCCAGGCGTTCACGGATGATTCACGCCGCACGTCGGGCGCATCTTCATATCGACCGAAACTCAGGCCTTGCCGCGAGGACAGGGTGTCCTTCGCAGCGGTGAATCATTTATGAATCAGGCAAGCCTAAAGGCTCTTTGCCGCCTCCAGGCCGACCTGGAACGCTTTCTTGTTCATCTCCTCGGTCCCCTTCGGAACCCTGGAGAGGATCGCGGACTCCGCCGCGGCCACTGATACCACCTTGGACAGCGCGACAACAATACCGAGTGCAACGATATTGGTCACGGTCCTGTGCCCGATCTCCTTTGTAGCCAGATCGGTGATAGGCACTTTATAGACTTTGAAACTTCCCTCGGGTATGCGATTCACGTACCCCTCGTCGATCAGCATGATCCCGTCCGACTTGAGATCGGAGTGATAGGAGTCGCATGACTCCTGGGTCAAAGCCAGAAAGAGATCGACCTCCGTCACCTTGGGATAATCGATCTCGTCGTCGCTGATGATGACTTCCGACTTGCTGGCACCACCCCTGGCTTCAGGGCCGTACGACTGGCTCTGTGTCGCATTCCGGTCGTCGTAGATGGCAGCCGCTTCTGCCAGGATCTTTCCAGCAAGAATCAACCCCTGACCACCGGAACCGGCAAGGCGAATTTCATATCGAAAACTCATTTCAGACCTCTACGCAAACGTTGAAAAAGGTGTGAGGAAAGAAGTATGAGGAAGGGGTGAAACCATCAGATGATCCGCAAACCTTCTGATCAAGTTACGCTCTTTCCTGAACTCTTTTTCAAAAGAGTTAAATATCAAAGAAGGTTGCTATATCTCAGAGCCTATCGAGTTTTTAAGAGTCAATAGATTAATGACCCTTGACCGGACGTGTCAACACAAAAGCAGGTAACATTCAGACACGAACGTTATCCTTGACGGCAAAGTGCGGATCGAGGAGGTTGATGAAGTCGAGAAGCGCTGTGGTGAAGAATTTATCCTTCCTGTAAACGATGCCGTACCCCATCTTTCCGAAGAGGTGGGTCACGTTGACCACGCCCAGGTTGGGATCGGGATCGCTCTCCAGGGACATGCCGGAAACGATGGCCGCGCCGAGCCCGGCTTTTGCGTATTCCCTGAGAACGAGGGCGCCTCCCGTCTCGACCACGGGATTGCAGTCCAGCCCCTCCTTCTCGATAACCTGCTCGATACGGCGCCTGATCGCCGTCTCCGGCTCGTAGAGAAGAAGAGGCTCTCCGGCCACTTCGTCGAGGGTCAGCCTGGGATCCTCGGGCTTCAGGCGTGCATAGGGATGATCGGCGGGCACGCAGAAGAACATGTCGAAGGTGAGAAACTCGCGGAACTCGAGCTCGCCGGGATCGCACCACGAGGTGACGACGCCGAAGTCGACGATCCCCATGGTAACCATGTTGATGATCTCCGAATCGACGATCTTGTTGCTCAGCACGAGGCCCATGGAGGGATAGCTCTGACGGAAGAGCTTGACCACCCTGGGGAGCCTGTAGTTGATGATTCCACGGTAGGCGGCAATGGAAATATTGCCCACGAAACCGCCGCGCATCGCGTTAAGGCACTCCTCCATGTCCTTGACCCGCGCCATGATGCGGTTGATGTGCGTGAGCACCTCCTTGCCCTGCTGCGTCAGCACGATGCCCCGGCGGTGACGCTCGTATAGCTTGATCCCCATCATCTGCTCGAGCGCCTTAATTTGGTGTGATACAGCAGATTGCGTCAAGTGCAGCTTGCGGGCCGCGTCGGAGAAGTTGCCGTATCTTGCAGCTTGCTGAAAGGTCTGGAGCTGTCGAAAAAGCACGTCTCGACTCCTTACTGCAGATTGATATCTTATTTCTCCATGTGATATTAATAATTGTACTATTTCGTTGTCAATTTTATAATTGCATTTATATCACAAAAAGACGAAAATGGGGGCATGCAACATGAAATATTTTTGAGTCACAGAAATGACCATACTTTTAATAAATGAAAATGGAGAACAAAAAATGAAGACCAGAAAGATCTCGATGCTCCCGGCCAAGGATTTCGTGTTTCCCATTCTCAGACCTCTCTTGACCATCATCAAGTGTATCAAATCGATGGACGCCTTTGCAGAGGAGTCGACCCCCGTCGTCCTGAAACGGGAGTGCCTCTCCAATGCCGGCTACCTCGAGAACGCCTTGACCGACCTGTGCGGCCGCGCGGGGATCGCGGCAGAGGAGCATGCAGCCATCCGCGAACAGCTCCGCGATCCCGCACTCTGGAGCTCCGATCCGGACAATTTCAGCAGGTTCGACTCTTTCATGCAAAACCTCGTTGCTTTCTGCCGGAAGCACAAGTCCGCCCTCGGAGCGGCCTATCGCCAGGACAAGGAGTTCTTCAACGATCTCTACAAGAAGAGCGTCCTCAAGCGCCGGATCCTGGTGATCCACAGCCCCGACAACTCTCCCGATGCCTTGAAGCAGACCCTTTCGAGCGGCTGCTACTACGAGGTCGATGCGCTTCCCGTTGAAAAAGCCCTCGAAAAAAGCGAAAAACATCATATCACACTTTTCCTCTGCACCAATGCCGAGGAAGCGGCCCGCTTCCTGTCTCGCAGCCGGCGGATGGGCGTCACCCTCTTCCTGAGCGACCTGGGCCGCCAGCTCGCGGAAACGAGCCTCAACCTGAACCGCGTGGTGGCCAACGCCCAGAAGGATGGGATGAGGTTCCTCTCGACCCCCTTCGTGACCATGAAGGTCCTTCCCGCCGTCGAGGATGCCTATATCCAGAAGCTCGAATCCTTCGACCTGGAGATCGCCAGGATGGAGAAGAGCCAGACCCAGGCCGACGGCGAGCTTTTCGAGGGACAGGCGGAAGCCATCCTCTATGCGGAGGTTATCGTGGAAAAGGCCTGGCAGAAAACGGCCGGTTACGCCACCGAACAGGCCATGTCCAGCTGATCAGATCCAGAAGCCACTCACCCGCCTCACCGCGGCGAATCGAAGCCGCGGTGAGGCGGTTCCATTTCCAGGAAAGACGGCCCCTGCTCTCCAAAATCTCCCTTCCCAAAATATCCCATTAATTATCGATTATTTCATTGCGGACAGCCCAAATGTTTTGTGTGATGTTCCAATTCTTTCACGACGAGAAAGTCGCAAGATCTCTGATGAAGTTAACGGCGCGCTTCGAGCCTCATTCGGGCGTGCCGACTTTATTCTCAATGCGCAAGGATCCTTCACCCATGGACGAAAAAGAGCTGGAATCCCTCAAACTCGCACACTCCTGCACGATCGAGCAGGCCTGTGTACTGATCGAGAGCGACCTGGAAACCTACGAACACCCCGTCTATGTCTTCACGAAATGGTGCAAGGGCTGCAGCATCTGCGTCGATCTCTGCCCCAAGCAGACCTTGACGCTCGGAAAAGACTTCAAGGTCTACCAGACCAAGCCCGAGGACTGCATCCTCTGCGGGCTTTGCGAGCAGCGCTGCCCCGATCTCGCCATCTTCGTCAGGCAGTCGAAGAAAGAGGAAAAGAAGAGCGCAAAAAAGTAACGCCGGTACCCTAACGGACCGATCTGCGCCAAGGAGCTCCAGATGACAGACAACAAAATCAAACGTTTCTGGCAGGGAAACGAGGCGTGCGCCTACGCCGCGCTCAACGTGGGATGCCGATTCTTCGGCGGCTACCCCATCACACCATCCACGGAGATCGCCGAGCTGATGGCTCGGGAGCTTCCCCTGGTCAACGGGGTGTTCATCCAGATGGAGGACGAGATCGCGAGTATCGGCTCGGTCCTGGGCGCCTCCATTGCCGGCGCCAAGGCCATGACCGCGACGAGCGGCCCCGGCTTCTCCCTGATGCAGGAGCTTCTCGGGTTCGGCTGCATCACCGAAGCGCCCTGTGTCATCGTGGATGTGCAGAGGGCCGGACCGTCGACCGGTCTCCCCACCCAGCCGTCCCAGGGTGATGTGATGCAGGCACGCTGGGGCACCCATGGAGACCACTACATCATCGCCCTCTCCCCCAGCACGGTGCAGGAGACCTACACCACGACCTTCGACTGCTTCAACCTGTCCGAGAAGTTCAGGACTCCGGTGCTCCTGCTCCTCGACGAGGGGGTGGGGCACATGAGGGAGAAGGTCACCGTGCCGAGAAACTCGGAGATGGAGATCATCGACCGGCAGAAGCCCACCGTGTCTCCGGAGGATTACCTTCACTACGGCCCGGACACGCTCTGCAAGGCGCCCTTCGCCTCCTTCGGCGACGGCTACCGGTTCCACGTGGAAAGCCTGACCCATGACGAGCGCGGCTATCCCACGAACCGCCCCGACGAGGCGGTTCTCATGCTCGAGCGGCAGAAGAGGAAGTTCGAGGATCATCTCGACGAGCTGGTCATGTTCGACGAGCTCGAGACCGATGACGCCGAGATACTGATCGTGGCCTACGGTGCCGTCACCCGTTCGGCCCGGTCCGCCGTGAAGGCCCTCCGCCGGGAAGGCATCAAGGCGGGGCTCTTCCGCCCCATCATGATCTGGCCCTTCCCTGAAAAAGATCTGAAGAAACGCCTCGAGAAGGCGCACACCGTGGTGGTCCCTGAGATGAGCTGGGGCCAGATCGTTTTTGAAGTGGAACGTCTCGCCGCAGGCAAATGCCGGGTCCATGGACTCCCGCGTTTCGACGGCCAGGCCATCACGCCCATGCAGATCCAGTCCAAAGTCAAAGAGGTGCTCTAGTCATGCCAAGCTCCAAGGACATTCCGGTTATCTTCGATTACCTGCGCCCCAAGAAGAAGCTCTCCCACGTCTGGTGTCCGGGATGCGGAAACGGGATCGTCTTCAACTCCCTGCTCAACGCGATCCACGACCTCGGCCTGTCCAAGGATGAGGTCGTCCTCATCTCGGGGATCGGCTGCTCCTCCAGGATGCCCGTCTATGCCGATTTCTGCTCGATCCATACGGCTCACGGCCGGGCGCTCACCTTTGCCACGGGCGTGAAGCTCGCCCAGCCGAAGATGAAGGTCATCGTGATCACCGGCGACGGCGACGCCACGGCCATCGGCGGCAACCACTTCATCCACACCGCGCGCCGCAACATCGATGTCACCGTGCTTCTCGTGGACAACTTCAACTACGGCATGACGGGCGGGCAGTACTCGCCGACCACGCCGGAAGGGAAGATCGCCACCACGTCGCCCTACGGCAACGTGGAGAAGGCATTCGACATCTGCGAACTTGCCAAGGGTGCCGGAGCGCCCTTCATCGCCCGCACCACGGTCTACCGTGCCAAGGAGATGACGAACCTGATCGCCAAGGCCATCATGAAGGAGAGCTTCGCTCTCGTCGACGTGCTCAGCTTCTGCCACACGATCCACGGCCGCCTGAACAAGATGCCGCGCGCCACCCAGATGATGGAGTGGCTGAAGGAGATCGCCGTGCCCGTCAAGGCGGCCGCCAAGATGGCGCCGGAGAAGCTCGAAGGCAAAACAACCACGGGCGTGCTCCACGACGTGGACGAGAAGTCGTACTCCCGGAAGTACAAGGAGTTCTGGGACGAGAAGATCCGGCCCAAGCTCGACGACGACACCTCGTTCAACATCACGTGGGAGCTTGGGCGCGAATTCCTCTGCTAGCCCCTGATCCTGTCCGTCTCCCGAAATTGGCCGGCGCTCCCCCTGCCGCCGGCTGCTGCTAGCGGCGTTCCGCGTCCCTGATGATCCTGCGGAACTTCCCGGCGGCCGGATGCCTCGGTGCCAGCTCGAGAATCCTCGACGCGTACCGGACCATCGACTCGCGATCCCCCTCCTGCTCGGCGATCTGTACGAGGTTCGTGTAGACATCCACGCTGCTGGAATCCACCTTGAGTGCCAGCTGGCAGTATTCCTTCGCCTCGTCGAAGCGCTCGAGCTCGGCACACATGATCCCCAGAAAGGTGAAGCAGGTCAGGCGGTAGGCATCGTGCATCGCCGCGGCCTTCAGGTGCTCGATCGCCGGCTCGTACTCGCGGTTCATGTAGTACTGGTGACCGAGAAAGAAGTGGCAGATCAGGGCATCGGGATTCTCGACGAGCATCTCCTCCAGGAGCCTGCGGGCCGCGGTCTGATCGCCCCGGCCCTGGGCGCGGGTGAGACGGCGATACTTGTCCCAGAACTCCATGCGCTGCTTGGGATCCACATCGCTCTCGACAACCTTGCGGCTGCCGCCCGAGATATAGCCGATGCTGATCAGCCTTTCGAGAGCCTCGCTGTCCAGGCCCGAGATCTCCTTCTGATCGAAATCGCCCGCCGTCTCCTCGACCACGCTCGCGAGGATGCGCTTCATCTTCTCCACCAGGGCCGGCTCCCTGGAGGCGGCGTTGTCGGCCTCATCGGGATCGCGATCGAGGAAGTAGAGCTCGGGGATCGGCAGGTCGATGTACTTGACGCCCTTTCTCTCGATCCCCCTGATGACGGACCAGCCGAAGACCTTGTTGAGCTCCTTCGTCTCGAAGTAGGAGGCAGGCCACTGCTTCTCCTCGCCGCCGTAGATGAGGTCCGAGAGCGACCGCCCCTGGTGCTGAGGGTCGCTGCCGCAGCCCAGCAGGTCCAGCAGCGTGGGAGCCATGTCGATGGATCGGACGAGCTCGGGAACTCTCTTCTCCTTCGGGATCGCCGGACCCCGGATGAAGAAAGGCACGTGCAGCGTGGAGTTGTAGGCGAAGAAGCCGTGCGAGTCCTCGGCGTGCTCGCCGAGGGAGTCGCCGTGATCGCCGATCACCGCGATGAAGGTCCGATCGAGGAGATCCATCCCGTCGAGTGCGCTCAGGAGCTGGCCGATCGCCGCATCCGTGTAGGCGATCTCGCCGTCGTAGGGATTGCTCCGGAACCGGGAGCCGTACGGCTCGGGCGCTTCGTACGGCCAGTGCGGATCGAAGATATGCCACCAGAAGAAGAAGCGCTTGTCCTTGTTCTCCCGGATCCACCTGATCGACCGCTCCATCCCCTCCCAGGCCGTTATCTCCGGCGTCGTGCTGCCGGTCTTCCCCGCGGGCATGGTGTCGTTGTAGTAGTCGAAACCCTGGGCCAGCCCGTAGGTCTTGGCGAGAACGAAGGAGCCCATCACGGCTCCGGTGCGGTATCCCTTGTCCCTCAGAACCTCGGCCAGGGTGCTCACGTTGCTGTCAGGGAGCCTCTGGTTGTTGGAATCGAGACCGTGCCAGACCGGATTGGTGGCCGTCATGATGGAGGCATGGGACGGTAAGGTGATGGGCACCTGCACGCGGGCGTTCTCGAAGAGAACCCCCTCCCGCGCCAGGCGGTCCAGCGCCGGCGTGGCGGCCTGCTGGTATCCGTAGCAGCCGAGGCGGTCGGCCCGCGTCGTGTCCAGCGTGATGATGATGAGATTCGGTTTTTCCGCGAAGGAATCGTAGAGCGTGATCACCAGCCACAAGGCGGCGGCGCCCAGGACGACGAGGAGAAGGATATACTTCACCCGGGGGGACGCCGTCCTCTCCGAAGACCTTTCACCGCCGCTCGAATCCATAGGCCTCCATCCTCAGATCTGGGCCAGATCCCTTACTTCCACATCCTCCACGCCGCGGTCAGCCAGCCCGTCGCGGAGCATCGCCTGGCAGAAGGGGCAGGCCGTGATCACGGCGTCCGGCTTGATCTCCAGGATTTCATCAACGCGCTCGTGGTTGATCCTCTTTCCCTCGACCTCCTCGTTGAAGAACTGTGCCCCGCCGGCGCCGCAGCAGAACGACTTCTCGCGGGTCCGCCGCGTCTCCTGCGGCCGGACGCCGCACTTCTTCAGGAACCGGCGCGGCTCGCGATATCCCGCCGGAGCCTCGTAGCGGCTCAGGTAGCAGGCGTCGTGGAAGACGACCTTCTTCGAGGCCAGGTCCGCCTTGCCGACCTTTCCCTCCCTGGCCATGTCGTTGAGGAACGTGGCATGGTGAACGATCTCGATCTCCTCGCTCAGGCCGAAGTCCCGGTACTCCTTCAACGTCCTGAGGCAGTGAGGGCAGGTGGTGACGATCTTCTTCGGCGCCGCGCCGTTCAGCTTCTCGACGTTGCTCTCCGCGATCTCCTGGAAGACGAACTCGTTGCCGGCCCGGCGCGCCGCATCGCCCGTGCACGCCTCGTTGTAAAGGACGCCGAAGCTCACGCCGGCAGCTTCCAGCTTCTCCTTGAAGGCGAGCGACACCTTCCTGTAGAGGTCGTCGTACCGCGCCAGGCAACCCATCCAGTAGAGCACGTCCTGATCCTTGAACTTCGGGTAGCCGTTCTCCTCGAGGAAGTCCTCGGCCTGATCCTGGGTGTAGCCCCACGGATTCTGGTGGCGCTCCAGGCTCTTGAACATCGTCTTGAGGGGATCGGGGAACTCGCCGCCCGCGGTGAGGCCGCGCCGCGTCTCGATGATCGGCGTCACGTGCTCCACTCCCACGGGGCACTGATACGTGCAGGAGCCGCAGGTCGTGCACTGCCAGATCACCTTGGACGACAGCGTGTCTTCCGTCACCGGGCTCTCGATGTCCTTCAGGAGGCCGGCCTTGATGTCGAGAATCAGCTTCTTGGGATCGAGCTCCTTTTCCGTTCCGGCGGCAGGACAGTTGTCGAAGCAGCGGCCACACTCCACGCAGCTGAAGGCGCCGAGCGCCGTGAACCGCCCAAGGTCTTTCAACGTCTCGGCCCCGAACTCCTCCTTCTCGAAATCGAGGGGCTTGATCCGGGCCAGCTCGAAGGGCTTGAAGAAGGTCGTCACCGGGCTGAGCACCAGATGGAGATGCTTGCTTCGCACGATGAGGGGCGGGAACGCGAGGATGGCCGCGGCATGAATCCACCAGAGCACGCTGTAGCCCGTGGTGCCGCGTTCGGTACACTCGAATGCGTCGATGAGATAGGTGATCATCAGGATGTTGATCAGGACCGCCACGACGCCCGATGTCATGGAAAGATGGTCGCCCAGGGCTTTCGGTCTCTCCACGAAGCGCCGGTAGGTGAGGTAGTTGATCCCCACGATCACAAGCGCGGCGAAGACGGCCACCAGGTAGCGGGCAAAGGAGAAGAAGCCGCCGTTGCCCAGGAGGGCGAAGCCGAAGCCGTCCCTCGGCCCGCGGCAGAAGTGGTCGAGCGTGATGATCATGAAGGTCATGAACCCCCAGAAGACCAGGGCATGCATGAACCCGGCGAGTGGGCGCTGCCTGATCACCTTGCTCTGGAAGAGGACCTCCAGGATGAACCGCCCGGTGCGCCGTTCCTGATCCGAATTATCCCATTCCCCGGGTATGGAATTGATGATATCGAGCCGCCTGCGAAAGGGGACGAGGAAGAGGGCCACGGACACAACGGCCAGGACGACCACAACGAGTCTCTCGATCCACATGTCACATCTCCGGTTCAGCGAGCGAGGCGAAACGATCTTGAATGACCGCCCCAAAAGTCAATCAGCCCGAAAAAAGGACTTTTCGGACTTGAGGCACTTTATCAACAGGCTGTAGAGCTTCGTATCTTAGAAACAATGGATCCACATTGCACCGCAAAATTCAGAGTGCTATGTTGGGACTTTTGAAGAAAGGATAAAACATGGCCGACAATACAGACGTTCAACCCGACATCCCGCTGAAGGCCTATAAGAACCTCGACTTCCTGAACAGCCCGGACGCCCGGACGATCCGGATCCTGGCCGAGTTCCTCGAGCCGGAGCTGAGATTCCGGAAGCATCGCATACATGACACGATCGTCTTCTTCGGATCGTCGCGATTCCAGGACGAAAAGACGGCCAAGGCCGCTCTCGACGAGCTCACCCGCCGGAAGGGACGAAAAAAACGCGGACGCGGTGACAGCATGGCGATTCGCAGGGCGAAGCAGGCCGTTGCCATGAGCCGGTATTACGAGGATGCGGTGGAACTGTCGCGCGTTCTCACGAAATGGTCCCTCTCGCTGGGACGCGGTAAGCGGCGCTTCATCGTCTGCTCCGGCGGCGGGCCGGGAATCATGGAGGCCGCGAACCGCGGCGCAACATCGAACAAGAAAGGCTACTCGATCGGCCTCAACATCAGCATCCCCTTCGAGCAGTCGTTCAACCCCCACATCACGCCGGAGCTCAATTTCGAGTTCCATTACTTCTTCATCCGGAAGTACTGGTTCATCTACATGGCCAAGGCGCTGGTCGTCTTCCCCGGGGGGTTCGGCACGATGGACGAGCTCTTCGAGGTCCTGACCCTGATCCAGACCGAGAAGGTGAAGAAGAAGATGCCCGTCGTGCTTTACGGCAAGGACTTCTGGAAGAAGGTGATCAACTTCGACGCCCTCGTCGAGTTCGGAACGATCAGCAAGAGCGACCTCGATCTCTTCTACATGGCCGACACGCCTGACGAGGCCTGCAACTACCTCAAGGAAAACCTGACCCGCTTCTACCTCGAGGACGAGAAGAAGAAGTGATCGCCCCGGCAGCCGGTGTTCAGCATCAGCCGTTCCACTTTCGAGGGCGATCCCCGGATCTCGGACCTGGAGCAGGCCGGATCAGAAGCTGCCGAACAGGAAGTTGCCCGAAGAGGAATAGCTCTTCTTGACCCCCGGATACCTGCTGATCCGCATCGCGCGCTTGACGACCTCGATGTCGCCGGTGCTCTTGTAGCTGGGCAGAAACGAGACCTGCATCTGAAGGATCACGTCCTGATTGATGCCCGGAGAGCTGTCGGCAGCCCATTCCGAGTAGAGCTGCAGGGCCGTCTCGCCGGTGATCCGGGCGACCTGGTTCAGCGAGGTCCTCCCCTTGAAATCGATCAGCAGCGTGATCTGATCGCTCGAGTGCAGGTGCTCCATGTTGGAAGCGTGCTTGGCAACGGTGGTGATCAGATGGTCGATCACGGCATCCACAGCCTTCTCGTCGATCACAAAGGTCTTCGTCTTTTTCGTCTTCCGCGAATGGCTCGCCTCTCCCCTCCGAATCTCGCTTTCCGTCGTTTCCCAGAGGTCTCCCGGATTTTCCTTCCCCTCGGCCGCCGGCTCCTCACGGGCCGGGACACCGACCTGGAGAGAATAGACAACGCCCGAACCGGGGATGTAGTAGCCGCGCAGATCCAGGTTGCCTTGCTTGTAGCTGTTGTACATCGCTTTTTCCAGGAAAAGGTGGGAGACAAGAGGTATGTTCTTGTCGCTTTTTTCGTCGTAGGTGTAGGCTACGGTTTCACCATCCTTGATCTTGGCTGTATCGGCCGCAACGTCCTTCTTCCTGGCGAGGTGCTGGATCAACGACTTGTGCAGGATTCTCCGCATCACCTCGATATCCTCGATCATCTCCCTGTAGGCGGCGGCGGCGAGATCTGTCGATCCGTTTCCCTGAGCCGAAACGAAGGGGACGAGAATGCCGGAAATCGCGGCGGTCACGATCAAGAGAACGACTATCTGTTTCATCGCTTTTCTCCTTTTCAATCCAAACGGCATTCGAAGAATGGCGTTCACGAATCCAAACGGCATTCAAAGAATGGCGTTCACTATTGGCACATCGAAGAGTGCCGTGATCAATGCTTCATGGGCTGCTGACCATTCTGGAGAGGCTCGGGTATCCCGCGGCAGACGATGCCGGCAAGCTCCCTGCAGAACTGCTGGGTCTTCTCCGTCTCCTCGGTCGAACGATCCACGACATGCCGGATCATCTCGCGGGTGATCCGGAGATCCTCCTCGCGCTGCATCTGCAGGGCGCGGGCCAGAAGGGTGTGGTTCTTTTCCTGCCTCTGCATGACCACGTCCAGCTGCCTGCCGATGACCTCGAAAAGGTCCTGGATGCCAGCCTCGACCTCGTCGTGGACCAGGTCCGGGATGTTGCCGTCGCTGCCCGGGAACATCGGCCCATCTTCGGCCGCTGCCCGCCCTATGGTTATGACAAGATCCCCGTTCGCCCGATTCACTTCCACTTCGACAAGAGCGAAGAGGAAGAAGAGGAGAAGGCTCGCCGCGGCGAGAAGGGGCAGCCACCTTCGTGCACGGACGAATCGCGGCTCGCGGCGGGCCGGGCGCCTCGAGGCCTCCTTCACGATCGCGGCCGGATCGGGTCGAGAATCGATGTCCGGCCAGAGATCGAGATACGACCGCGCCTTCCTGCTTTCCTCCCACACCTCGCTGCAGGCCGGACAGGAATCGATGTGATTCCGGATCTCCTGTTCCAGCTCGCCACTCAGCTCCTCGTAGAGGAGGGAGGGGATGTTCCGTTTTACGTCCCGGCAATCCATTGCTCAGACTCCTTGCTGTTACAGATCGGTTCCTGCAAGCCGGTCTCTCAGGATGCGGAGGCCCCGGTTCATCCGGGACTTCACCGTCGAGGTCGGCGATCCCACCACAACGGCGATCTCGGGAAAGGTCAGCCCGTGATAATGCCTCAGCACCACGACCTCGCGCTCCGCTCCCGGCAGGGCAGCCACCGCATCGGCCACCAGCCGGGCCGCTTCACGCTGCTCCGATTCGCTCTCCGGGCAGTCGGATGAAACGTCCGTCACACGCGTGGAAACCTCGTGAAGAGCCGCATCGCGCGCCGCAAGAGAGCGCATCCTGTCGCGGCACAGATTCACCACGACCCGGAAGAGCCAGGTGGAGAGCTTGCACTCGCCATTGAATGTCGGAAGACCGGAAAAGGCTTTCACGAACGCGTTCTGCCGGATGTCCAGAGCCTCGTCCCTGTCGCCCACCAGCCTGTGGGCCAGGTTGAGCACACCGTGTCCCCAGCGGTGCACGATCTCTTCGAAGGCTCTCGTCTCACCGTTCTTGAACAGCTCGATCAGGTTTTTGTCCGTCGTCTTCATGATTGGTCTTGTCTATCGTATTAGACGGATGACGGACACGGAAAGACGAGAAAATATGACCCGGATGTTCCATGTATCCCTGCCGGGCTCGGCGGGCAGAAAGACGAGGATGCATCCGGGTCGAGACGATCAGTTCACCATCACCTCGATCTGACGGGGCGATGAAATCCTCCACACGGATATCGAGCTGTTCCTTTGTGACACCGGGCATGTCGCAGACCAGTGTCAGTCCGTCGTCGCTTTCGAAGATATCCACTGCAGGGACGAGATATCGGGATGACTCGCAATTGGATTTTCGTACAGTATCCAGCAGCTCGTTTCTTGATCCTGAGCTACGCCATTCCCCAAACTCAAAGAACGTGCCAATATAAAAGCAGAGAGAACAAAGGAACGAAGAAGGCACTACCCTCTTATTCTCAACAGGTTACAAGACACAACGAATCCCCCGCCTTCGCAGCCCGACAAAATATTGATGTGGAGGCCAACCAGATATCCGCCACATTGACAGCAACCCAGCCATCGTCACATCGCAAAAACAACTTCTCCCGCTTGCCCTCATCCAGCCTGGCTGCTAACGGCACTCGAAGAAGCAGGTTTGGCCGGACAGTGAATCGAATCATTTTTTTTTGAGCACCTTCCGACTTTTACGCGCATCTTGGTGTAGGATTGTTATATAAACCTCCGCTGATTAGTGCTATTCGGGAAGCACGGACGCGGGGCAAGGATTGTTTGGGATCATCTCAGACAAACGACCAACACCGATCAACCTGTTGAGCAGGAGGCAGCCATGTTTCGCTATAATCTCGTACTGGTGCTCTTCATCGTTGTTTGGTCCTGCTCCTTCGCTTTCCTGTGGTCCCTGTCTCTTCCTACAACAGCTTCCGCGGCTCACAAGTCCGGCATCGAGCAGCAGGCCGGCGCCGCCGGGAAAAAGGCGAGTCCTGCCGCGAGTTCGACCCGCGTCTCATATCTGAGCCAGCTGCATCTCCATGCCTCTCTCAGCGAGGGGCAGGCCTCCATGGCGCACCACACGGCCGAAGCAGAGCAGAACGGGTATGACATCCTCTGGTGGACCGACCACATGGAGCGGCAGTTCGGCTTTGCCTACCTGCACTACATCGGTTTCGAGAACAGCCTGGAAAGGACCATCTCGGAGCTCAAGAACAGGTTCGATGTCGAGCAGGACACCACCGGCTTCCTCGACGTCGCCTTCGACTCCCAGAACCCCCATTCCGGCAGCTATCACGGCCGCTGCCGCGCCGAAGCCAGGATCCACTCCGACTGGACCGAGGGTCGTCTCGCCTACTTCTCCTCTTTTTGCACCGAGCGCCAGAGCCTGATCTCCGAACCGGAATTGCGGCTCCAGGTCCGTCTCAACGAGCTGACCGGCGATGCCGGCTTCTTCATCCGCCTCACCCTCTCCTCCCGCGCCGACGGATTTACGAGCAAGGGGATACCCAACATTCTCGAATACGTACCCAGGGGCATCGCGCTGCCTGATCCGCCGGCCAATGTCCAGCGTGTCGACGTATCTTCACTCCAGTGGGGACAGTGGCAGCATCTCTGCCTCCATCCGGCGGACGATGCGCGGCAGCTCTTCTGGGAACAGGACGACCTGGCGCTCTACCAGGTCGATCTCGTGTTCGCTGCCCGCGACGGCGGAACGATCGAGGCGGACCTGGACACCTTCAGGATCACCCTCGAGGGCCCCACCGACCTGGCGCTCTTTCGGGAACAGGAGAGGCTCCTCACCGATCTTCATTCGAACATCCTGACCCATCACGTGGGCATGGAGGTGGCCGGGCCATACGATCAAGCCATCATGGAGTACAGTTCGAGGGATCACATCGTCGCTCTCTATCCTGACGGGATTCCGGGCATGATCGATTACTACCGAGATCCGGGCACCGAGCCCCATCGTTATCCCGCCAGCGGCATCGAGACGATCCACGACCAGGGCGGTGTGGCCATCATCGCCCATGCCTACGGGGTGAGGGAGGATCCGATTTCCCAGGAGACGGGTCATTATCTCGCCGCACGCATCGTGAACAACAACGCCTGGAATGCCGACGGAATCGAGATCGGCTATCTGCTCCGCGGCAGGCCGCTTGCCGACTTCGTCGCTGTGTGGGACGAGCTGTCCTTCCGGTCGGTCTTCATCACGGGCGTGGCTGCTACGGACAACCACTCCGTCCTGCCCTGGGACAAGTGCACCTGGCGCTGGGCGACCTGGATCCGTTCGCCGAGCGACAGCGCCCCCGACCTGGTGGACGCGATCCGGGGCGGCGACGCGTTCTTCGGCGATCCGGTAATCTCCGATCCCGGCGGCGATCTCTTGTTCACCGCCCTGGATGAATCGTATTCCATGGGCGACGTGGTCCCGGCCCGGACGGGGACGCAGGCCTTCCGGATCGGCATCATCGGTGCCAGAGCCGGCGACGATCTGGTGGCGATTCGCAATTCCCAGGAGGTCTATCGGAAAACGTTTACCAGCACGGGAATGGAAACCGGCTTCTCCGAGCACATCAGCCCCGGTGATTTCGTGCGAATCGAGGTGCGCGATCCGAGCGACGAGCCCTATCTTTTTTCCAACCCCATCTATTTCGTGACAATCTGGACGCAGCCCCCTCCCTATCGGGTGCCAGGCCCCTGATCGATCGCGTTCGATCGACAAAAAAAATGTTATTTTTGAGCACCATCAGGACGGGGTTACGCAATATATTATGTGTGGACTCTGAAGAAGAACACCGCACGCAAAATCGTTCTGACACTATGCAGTAAGAATATACCCTGGCCGATCCCATCTCCTCGGGACAGGAGGTCGCGATGTCTCGTTATCAGCTCGTACTTTCCCTTTTCATTCTTCTCTGGTTGGTATGTTTTGGCGCTCTCTGGTCACTATCTCTACCCACAACCGCTTCCGCTGCAAACAAGCCGGGCCTGGAACAGCCGGCAGAGGCTGACAAGACCGATCCACCTCTGCCTATGGACCGGTCGCGGGTTCCCTACCTGAGCCAGCTGCATCTCCATGGTTCGCTCAGCGAAGGAACGGCCAGCATGGCCCACCACACGTCCGAGGCCGAGCTGGCCGGATACGACGTTCTCTGGTGGACCGATCACATGGAGCGGCAGTTCGGCTACAGCTACAAGCACTACCTCGGATTCGAGAACAGCCTGGAAAGGACAACGGGATACCTGACATCAAAGTTCCTGATCCAGCAAGACGTTCCCGGCTTCCTCGACTGCACCTTTGGATCCAACAATCCTTACGCCGGAAGCTACCACGCCACCTGCCGTGCGGAAGCCCAGGTCGGATGGGATTGGACCGAGGCACGCTTCTCATACGCCTCCTCCTTCAGCTGGGAACGCAAGAGCCTCATGGCAGAACCGGAAGTGCAGCTCCAGGTGCGCCCCACGCATCTGAGCGGCGACGCCTGCTTCCTGATCCGTGTCACTCTCTCATCCCGTTCCGACGGCTTCTCGAATCCCGGGATTCCCAACATCATCGAGTACGTCCCCAGTGGAGTTGCGCTGCCCGAACCGGCGGCCAATGTCGAGCGCGTGGTTTTTCCCTACCATTCGTGGGGGCACTGGAACTATGTCTGTCTCGACCTGGCCGGGGATGCACGGCAGTTATTCTGGGAAGAGGATGACATGTCCCTTGTCGAATTGGACCTCGTCTTCGCCGCCCGCGATGGCGGTGCGATCGAAGTGGACCTGGACTCCTTCAGGATCCAGCTCAACAGCAACACGGATCTGGCGCTTTTCCAGGAGCAGGAAACGCTTCTCGCAGATCTGCACTCGAATGTCCTGACGCATCACGTGGGTATGGAGGTTGCCGGTCCCTACGAGCACGAGATTCTCGAGTACAGCACGAGGGACCATCTCGTGGCACTCTACCCCGACGGCATCCCGGAGCTCATCGATTACGAGCGCGATCCCTCGACCGAGCCGGACAGGTATCCCAGGAGCGGCGTCGAGACCATCCAGGATCAGGGCGGGATCGCCATCATCGCTCACCCTTACAGCTCTCTGAAAACACCCATGTCGTACGAGAACGCCGAGTACCTGGCCACGCGCATGGTGAACAACAGTGCCTGGAACGCCGATGGTCTCGAGGTGGGCTATCTCGACCGGGGGAGGCTGCTGGAAGACTTCGTCAGGCTGTGGGACGAGCTCTCGATACGCTCAGTGTTCATCACCGGCGTCGCGGCCATGGACCACCACTGCGTGAAGCCGTGGGACCAGTTCGAGTGGCGGTGGGGAACCTGGCTCAGGTCTCAGAGCGACTCCGCCCCCGACCTGATGGAATCGATACGGGCCGGTGAGGTTTTCTTCGGCGACCCCTTCATCTTCGACCCAGACGGCGACGTCGTCTTCGCCGCAGCGGACGATTCGTTCTCCATGGGCGACGTGGTTCCCACTCAATCGGAGAGGAAACGCTTCAAGATCATCGTGGACGGAGCACGAGAAAATGACCACATGGTTGTCTATCACAACGCCCAGGAGGTATATCGCAAGAGATTCAAGAGCTCGAGCATGAACAACACCTTCAATGTGACAGTTTCTCCCGGCGATTTTATGCGGATCGAGCTGCTCGATCCAAACGATGATCCGTACCTGTTCACCAATCCGATCTATTTCGTCTCGACAGGCACGCAGCCGCCCCCGGATCGCGTGCCGGGTTCCTGAGACGCCGCCTGTTGAACAAAAAAATAGTCCATTTCTAATCAAACCCTAACAGGCCGTTGATAGAGTGCTTCGAGTCCGAAAAGTTCTCTTTTCCGTCGAATCATGGCGCCGAACCACAGGCGAATCAATAGATTCGTCGAGGATTCGGCAACGCCGAGTCGGCTGAAAAGAGGGCTTTTCGGGCCGAATGACTTTTTCAACGGCCTGGTAACACTTCGTTGGAAAAGTGTACCGCGAATGGAAGAGCGAGATAATTCGCCCCGTTTCGCCAGTGCCACTGGTCTGCTTAGACTTGACAAGAGTCCTCTTGCGTCCCGTCCGGATAATGCGGATCATGAGGATCCGGGATCACTGCCCAAGGACCGGCGCCGAGAGAGACAGACATACTGGATCGAGACATGACACGACATCTGCATACAGACATCGAAAACCTGAAGAAGAAGATACTATCGCTCAGCGCCGAGGTCGAGGAGGCCGTTCAGAAATCCCTCGTGGCTTTCAACAGGATCGACAAGAAGCTGGCCGAGGAGATTGTCGAAAACGACATAAAAATCGACAGGATGGAGATCGAAGTCGAGGAGGATGGTCTGAAGATTCTCGCTCTCCATCAACCGGTGGCCATCGACCTGAGATTTATCGTGGCGATTCTCAAGATCAACAACGGACTGGAGCGCATCGGCGACCTGGCGGCCAATATCGCCGAACTGGCCCTCTCGCGAACCCCCGAACCGGAGACGGCGATGCCGGCCGACCTTGACGTGATGGTGGCCACGGCCCGGTCGATGCTCACCAGAAGCCTGGACGCCCTGGTCAATCTCGACGTGGACACGGCGCGCAGCGTGTTCGCCGACGACGACGAGGTCGATGCGATCCTGCTCAACATGTTCCACTACGTGAAGCAGAAGGTCACCACGGAGACCGGAAACGTCCACGGCCTGCTCCAGCTACTCTTCGTGTCCCGTCACCTGGAGCGCATCGCCGATCTGGCTACGAATATCGCAGAAGACATCATCTACATGGTGGAAGGAAAAATAATCCGGCACGGAGCTGACTGCAGCTGATCTTGAGTCGCGTGAGCTCGGACACTACCCTGATACCGGTAACCTTGTAAGGCCGAAAATCGATGCCAAAAGAAAGAATCCTCCTCGTCGAAGATGAAGAAGACATTCTCGAGCTGCTTCGATACAACCTGGTCCGCGAAGGCATGGACGCCACGTGTGTTCAGACTGGTGAAGAAGCACTGAAGGCCGCGGCCGGCGAAAAATACGATCTCGTGCTGCTCGACCTGATGCTCCCCGGTCTGAACGGCCTCGAGGTCTGCCGGACCATGAAATCCCACGCTGCCACGTCAAACATCCCCATCATCATGGTGACCGCCAAGGGAGAGGAGGCTGATATCGTGACCGGTCTCGAACTTGGCGCGGACGATTACATCACCAAGCCGTTCAGCCCGCGTGTCCTGATTGCCCGCGTGAAAGCCGTTCTACGGCGCCGCGAGAATCCACCCCAGGACGAAAGCGCGACCGTCAGGTTCAAAAACCTGGTAATCGATCCGGGCCGGTACGAGGTTCACGCCAACGGCGAACCCGTCGCCCTGACACTCTCCGAGTTCCGCATCCTGCATTTCCTGGCCCGCAGGCCCGGCTGGGTCTTCAGCCGCTACCAGATCATCGACGGAGTGAAGGGTGAGGATCACATCGTCACCGACAGATCCGTTGACGTGCAGATCGTCGGTCTGCGAAAAAAACTGGGCCCCCTCGGCAAGAACATCGAGACGATCCGGGGGATCGGCTATCGTTTCAAGGATTGATTCATGGCAAGACGGCGGTTTCTCTGGCAGCTCTTTCCATCGTACCTTTTCATCACACTGGTCGCGCTCTTCGCCGTGACATTCTCCACATCCCATATCTTCAGGCAGTTCTATCTCGATAACGTGGAGGAGGACCTGGAGTCGCGCGCCCGCCTGGCCGAGTGTCACATCGCTCCGCAGCTGCTGGGCGACGAAGCGGCCGCTGTCGAGAATATCAGCCGGAAGCTCGGAGAGAGGTCCAATACCCGCATCACCGTGATTCTGCCCAGCGGAAAGGTGATCGGCGATTCCCGTGAAAATCCCGGGCGCATGGACAACCATGCCGAGCGCCCCGAGATCAGGGAAGCCCTGGCCGGCCGCATCGGCACCAGCACGCGTTACAGCTTCACGCTCCGGCAGACGATGATGTACGTCGCCGTTCCCCTCAAACATGAAGGGGAGGTCGAGGCCGCGGTCCGCACGGCACTGCCCGTCACGGCCATCGAGGATGCCCTCGGATCGCAGTACTTCGAAATTGCGATCTGGGGCCTGGGGATCGCCTTGATCGCCGCCCTGATCAGCCTGATCGTCTCCCGCCGCATCACACGGCCGCTCGAGACGCTGCGCGACGGAGCGGACAAGTTCGCGCGGGGGGAACTGGAACACAGGCTCAACGTCACGGGCTCCCTGGAAATAGCTTCTCTCGCCGAATCGATGAACCAGATGGCCTCCAAGCTGGACCACAGGATCCGCACCGTTCTCAAGCAGCGCAACGAACAGCAGGCCGTGCTCTCCAGCATGGTCGAAGGTGTTCTGGGGGTTGATGACAAGGAGTGCTTGATCAGCATGAATCCGGCTGCCAGCCGGATGCTCGAGGTGGATGAGAGAGGAGCCGGGGGCCGAACCATCCAGGAGATCGTCAGGAACACCGATCTCCAGCGATTCGTTTCCCGGGCTCTTGCCAGCAACAAGCCCATCGAGAAAGAGCTTGTCTTCGGAGAAAACCGCGACCGTTTGATCCAGGCTCACGGAACGGTGCTGCGCGGTGAGAACAACGAGCGGATCGGCGCCCTGATCGTGCTGAACGACATCACAAGGCTCAGGCAGCTCGAGAACATCCGCCGCGACTTCGTGGCAAACGTATCCCACGAGCTGAAGACGCCTATTACCTCGATCCTCGGTTCCGTCGAGACCTTGCTCGACGGCGCCCTCGATGACAAAGAGGATGCAAGGCGCTTCCTCGAGATCACGAGACGCCACGCGGATCGTCTGGCGGCCATCATCGACGACCTTCTCAGCCTCTCACGAATCGAGCAGGAAACGGAGCGAAGGGAGATCTCCCTCACGATCTGTCCCGTGGCCGACGTGCTCACCAGCGCCATGCGGTTCTGCGAGGATCAGGCCGAGGCCGCCGGAATCAGGCTCGAATGCGACTGCCGCTCCGAAATCATGGGACGGATCAATGCGCCTCTTCTCGAGCAGGCCGTCATCAACCTGCTCACCAATGCCATCAAGTACAGCGACACCGGCGGAGTCGTCTGGATCGAGATGCTCGAGGAGGGTGAAAGAGTGGTCATCAACATCCGCGACGAGGGGCTGGGAATCGCCGAAGAGCATCTGCCGCGTCTCTTCGAGCGATTCTACAGGGTGGACAAGGCGAGAAGCCGCAAGCAGGGCGGAACAGGTCTCGGCCTGGCCATCGCCAAGCACATCACCCAGGCCCACGGCGGCCGCATCTCCGTGAAGAGCCGCCCGGGCGAGGGCAGCGTCTTCACCATCAGCCTCCCATCGCCATGTAAGCATCAAGAGTCTTGCGATCAAGAGCCTTGAGGGTCGTTCCCATCGGGCCGGCACCAACGCGGGTTATGTGTTTTTCCGGCTTCTCCCGGGCCTCGTTCCGGAGGTAGATCCAGATCCTGCCCTCCTCATCGACCTCGGCCGCGAATCCGGGCTTGGTGGCGATGTACTCCAGGGCCGTCGCCTTGTCGAGAGCCTTGATCGTCATGCCGCCGGGGCCGGCGCCCACCATGGTGATGTGCTTTTCGCTTTTCTCCTCGCCGGGACGGAGCACCCAGAGGCGGTCGTCCTCGACCTCGGTCACGAAGCCGGTCTTGCACAGCCCTGCAGCGTCGCATCCGGCTTTGTCTCCAGCTTTGCACGCGGCTTTGCACGCGGCTTTGCAGGCATCCTCTTCGTGCTGATGGGTGCCCTGGCAGCCGAAGGTCGCGAGCAGCATGGCCGATGCGACGACAAGTGTCAGAAGCGAGCCGATTCTCTTGCGAGTCATTGTTCAGTCTCCCTTGCGATCTATCTGCAATGAAAAAATAAGTACTGTAAGATCCGGCAGGCGATGCATCCGCCGGATCGAGGGACCGGGACTTCTATCCGAACCGTCCCGTGACATAATCTTCCGTTTCCTTCAAGCGCGGCCTGGCGAAGATGTTGTTCGTCGAACCGTATTCCACGATCTGCCCCAGGTACATCAGCGCCGTGAAATCGCTCGTGCGAGAGGCCTGCTGCATGTTGTGGGTCACGATCAGGATGGTGTAGTCGCCCTTGAGCTCGTAGATCAGATCCTCGATCTTGCCCGTTGCGATGGGATCGAGAGCGGAGCAGGGTTCGTCCATCAGGAGGACCTCCGGTTCGGCAGAGATGGCTCGCGCGATGCAGAGCCGCTGCTGCTGTCCACCCGACAGCCCCAGGGCGTTGTCGTCGATACGGTTCTTCACCTCGTCCCAGAGCGCCGCGCCCCGCAGGCTGCGCTCGCACACCTCGTCCAGGACCGATTTCCTGCGCTCGCCGTCGATGCGCAGGGGGTAGACCACGTTTTCATAGATGCTCATGGGAAAGGGATTGGGCTTCTGGAAGACCATACCCATCCGCTTGCGCAGCTCGATGACGTCGACGCTCGGATCGTAGATCGAGTCGCCGTTGAGCTTCATGTCGCCCGTGATGCGGAGCGTGTCGATGAGGTCGTTGATCCTGTTGACCGACCGGAGCAGCGTGCTCTTGCCGCATCCCGAGGGGCCGATCAGGGCCGTGACCTTCCCCGATGATATGGGGATGCTGATGTCAAAAAGAGCCTGTTTCTCGCCGTACCAGAGGTTGAAGTTCTCGATCTCCAGGACGGGCTCCTCCTCGAGCACGGTCTCGTGGATCTCAGCCGGTATCAGCTCGCCGCGAACGATCGCCTCCAGCCGGCTCGGCTCGTTCGATTCCCTGTAGATCGGACCGGGACCTTCTTCCTGGCGTCCCGCCTCGAGAATGCTTTCATTCATACCGATTCTCTCTTTCCGGATTCCCGATCGACAACGATCCGGGACCTTTCAGGCTCCCCGATCAGAACTGATCCGAAACAAAACGCCTGCGCAGACGCGAACGCATCCAGACGGCAAAGATGTTCATCACCGCAATGATGAAGATCAGCAGAAGCGTCGTGGTGAACACCATGGGCTTGGCCGCCTCGGAGTTCTGGCTCTGAAACCCCACATCGTAGATGTGGAAGCCAAGGTGCATGAAGCTGCGGTTGAGGCCGAAGGGCGGGCCCAGGTCGAGGGGCAGCTCGGGCGCCAGCTTCACGGCCCCGACCAGCATGAGAGGAGCCACCTCGCCGGCGCCGCGGGCCATGGCCAGGATCATTCCGGTCATGATGCCCGGCAACGCGCGCGGCAGAACGATGCGCCGAATGGTCTGCCACTTGCTGGCGCCGCAGGCGTACGACCCTTCCCGCATCGAGTTAGGGACAGCGGAAAGAGCCTCCTCGGTGGCAACGATCACGACGGGCAGCGTCATCAGGGCCAGGGTGAACGAGGCCCAGATCAGTGCCCCCTTGCCGAAGGTCGGATTGGGCAGGCTGCCCCGGTAGAATCCATCGAAGAACGGCGTGGTGGCGACAAGGACCAGCAGCGTGATGGTCGCCCCGATCCAGAGAACGATGGAACTGTACCGCAGTGCCCTCTTCGCCGTGGTGACCGGCGTTCCCGGCCGGTTGACGCTGCGCAGATAGGTGAAGAACGCCGCAGCGGCGACAACGGCGGTGACGCTGAGCACGATGAACCACGACGTTTCCGGCATCACCCAGCTCGGGCCGCCGTCGATGAACGATCCGACGCCGTAACAGAAGAAGCCGAGGCCGAAGACACCGAAGACGATGCTGGGCACGCCGGCGAGGTTGTTGACAGCGATGCGCACGGCGCTGACCACGGGGCCGGCCTTGGCATATTCCCGAAGGTAGAGAGCGGCCAGCACGCCGAAGGGCACAACGGCCAGGGCCATCATCAGGGTCATGACCACGGTGCCGAAGATGGCCGGAAAGACCCCGCCCTCGGAGTTGGCCTCGCGCGGCTCATCGGAAAGATACTCCCACCACCGTGAGAAGTAGATGCCGATCTTGTCGAAGAAGGTTAGCTGGTTCGCAGGATAGGCGCGGACGATCTCGTCCAGCCGCATCATCCTTCGCTGCGGCGGCTGCTCTCCCTCGCCTGCCGTCACCATGGAAATCAGGTAGCGGCCGTTCTGCTCGTTGATCTGCTCGATCTGGCGGCGGATCCGGGTGAACTCCTTGCCGGCCCAGGCTTCCTTCTCGGCGAAGCGCTTTTCCGCCTCGTTGTATTTCTCGCGGGCTGCTGCGTACAGGGACGACGAGAGCCCGAACTCGGCCCGTGCGTCCCTGAGATCGAGCTCGGCTTCCTTCACGGCAAGCCGCGCCTCTTCCTGAACCTCGTTGACCTCGCCTGTGTCGAACTTCTCGAGGCTGCGCCTTTCCTTCAGATGCGCGAGCACCTCGTCGTGGAATTCCTTGAAGCCGTCCCAGGCCGCGCCGGCTCCCTCGAGGACCTCGGCAACGGCGATGATGTCCGAGGCGGCGTCCAGCTCATCGACAGCGAGAAGACACTGCCGCTGCTCCCCTCCCTCGTACACCTCGGCCAGCACCTGATAGACGCCGCCGTGACGCGGGGAGAACGCCTCGATGGCAGCGAGAGCCTCTTCCTTCTTCTGCGCCGGGGACTTGAAGTTGCCCTCGTCATCGCGCGGCTCGATCGTCTTGGCCTTGATGACGAACGCTTCGGGGAAGCCGTAAAAACGCCCCCATTCCATTCTTTCCAGTACCAGGACCCACCGGGGAAAAGTCCGCCCCGCGATCTTGAAATCCTCGACCCACTGGAAGTGATTCTGCGTCAGCTTGAAGTTGCCGGTCCGAATCAGGCTCCTCATGACACTGCCGTCGCTCTCGCGCATTTGCTCGCGGGCCCGCTTCTCCTCTTCGGGCGGGAGGGAGCGGATGGTTTCCTCGGCGGGTTGAAACGACTCGAAGCGCGTCACCTCGCCCATGTAGACGGTGCCGTCGAGATTCGCGTACCTGACGATTTCGAGGGGCCAGAACGTGGCCATGCCGTAGAAGAAGATCAAGGCAAGCAGTCCGAGAACCATGACGAGGCAAAGCACCAGGGCCCCGCCGGTCAGCCAGATCATCGGTTCGCCGACGGCGAAGAGCGACGTGACCGCCCGGCGGCGCTGCGGACGAGGCTTCGGCTTGGATTCGGCGGTCCCCGGCTTCGTGGGATCGCTCTCCGGTGCCGCCTCGTGCAGATCCGGTCTCGCGTCGACTGCTGCGACCTCCTTCTTCGTCATAGCTGCACAGCCCTCTTGCGGAAACGGAGACGGACCACTTCGGCCAGGGTGTTGATGACGAACGTCATGGCGAACAGGACTAGCGCCGCAAGGAAAAGCGTGCGGTAGTGCGTGCTGTTTCGTACCGCTTCGGGCAGCTCGACGGCGATATTGGCCGACAGGGTCCTGGCGCCGTTGAAGACATTCCAGTCCATGATGGCCGTGTTGCCCAGGGCCATCAGGACGATCATGGTCTCTCCCACGGCACGGCCGAGCCCGATCATCAGGGCCGAGAAAAGGCCGCTCATCGCGGTGGGGACGACGATGCGCACCGCGGTCTGCCAGGGGGTGGCGCCGGTACCGAGCGAACCGGAGCGGAGGTGCTCGGGAACGGCCGAAAGAGCATCGTCGGCAATGGTGTAGATGATCGGGATGACGGCAAATCCCATGACGAATCCGACGATGAGAGCATTTCGCTGCACGTAGGTGTCGAGGGGGGACACATCGGTGTGCCAGAAGAAGCAGTCACCGCGGAGATCCAATCCCAGGCCGTCGAAGAGTGCGGCCATCGCCAGGGCCAATCCGATCGCCAGCAGGGACACCGAGGTGAATCGGAGAAGGTCCAGCCAGGCCGCGGCCGTTCTTCCGGAATCGACCGTGATCCGCCTGATCCAGGGCAGGACCAGACGGTTGCCGAGAAGGGCCGCGGCAAAGGCGCTCACGGGCAGGCAAAGAAGCAGCCATCCTCCCATTCCGCCGGCGAACCTGCCGTCTCCACCGGCAGCAGCCGCTCCGGGATCCCAGGCCAGCCAGCCCTTGATGTCCCCGTCGAAGAAGAACTGCTCGACCATCGGTCCCACCACGAGAGCCAGCAGGATGCCCAGCAGGATCGGCACGACCATGATCAGCGGTCGCAGGCCGGCGACACGCCGCGTTCTTCCCGACGGCAGAAGCTGCCAGACATAGGCGCAGAAAAGTATGGCGAAGGGAACGCAGAGGAGCAGGAGAAAGACTGTGGGAACCATCTTCTCGACGAAGGGAGCAAAGACGAGCGCCGCCAGGAAACCCAGCACCACGCTGGGCAGGCTGGCCATCAACTCGATCGTCGGCTTGACCGCCGCCTTGGCGCGCGGATTGAGGAACTCGCTGGAATAGATCGCCGCAAGGAGCGCCAGGGGGGCTCCGAACAGCATGGCGTAGAACGTGGCCTTCACAGATCCGAATACCAGCGGCATCAATCCGAGCTTGGGCTCTGTGTCGTCCGTGGCGCTGGAACTCTGCCACATGTGCTGCGGCTCGGCGTAGTCCTCGTACCAGACCGGCAGAAAGAGAGCGGCCATGCCGGCCTCGGAATGCAGGGGATCGAGGAAGCAGTGAAAGACCGAGTCCGGCGTCACGGCGATGAAGCCGTCCTCTTTCGGCGACGTGGTGAGTGCCAGGACGGGCATCTCGCCGGGAACATCGAGCGTGGCGATGGTAGAGGCGCTGGTCACGTTGTAGATGCGCACCTTGCCGCCGCTGAATCCGCAGGCGATCAACCGGCTGTGGCCTGAAGGCGCCATGGAGATCAGGGTTTCGCCTTCCTCCAATCGATCCAGGATCTTGGATTCGACAAAGGCGAAGCGGGCGCTTCCGTCGCGGACGACATCGTGAAGATCCTGACCGGTAAAAGACTCGACGGGTACTAGGAATCCACCCTTGACCGCGCCGTGCGAATCACCCCAGATCAGTGTGTTGTCGCCGAGAATCATACCGAAGCTCGTCAGCTCGGCTCCCGATTCCGTCAGGCGGCCTTTCTCGGCGATGAAGGGACCTTCCTCGCCGCTTCGCCTCACGCGGATGACCTCCCCGCTCCGCCAGGCGGCATAAATGTCGTTCCCGCGGCTCGAGATCTCCAGGAACTCTGGGCAGCCCTTCGCCAGCCGGACCTTCGGCAGCGTCTCGGGCTCTTCGAACTCGAGGGTCATCCCGCCGGTCATGAAGTCTTCCTTCTGGCGGCAGACGATGGTCTTGAGCTCGAAAGCCTCCTCAGAGCCGGCGAGCACGGCAATGACCGGCCCGTCGGAGAGTTCGACATGATCGATCAGGCGGATCGGGCCGTCCGAGATTGACGCCGACTCGACCTCCTCGATCAGGAGGATCTGCTGGCGGTACTGGCCTTCCGGCGTCAGCTGCACGATGCCCCCGCCCATGGCGGCGATGGACCCTGGCGGCTTCTCCGCCAGTTCAGACCGCACGTCATCGGGCACGCCGTCGGAGTCGTAGTAGCTTGTCGCGAAGCCGATGTCGATCAGCTGCACCGTTCCGTCGGCAAAACCGAGGGCGGCCCTGGTATCGCTGACGAGGCAGGAGAAACAGGTGATCTCGCGATCCTCGGCCACCTTCTTCTCGACGAGGACCTCGCCGGTATCGATCCTGAATCCCTGAACGGTGGAGTCGGGCAGCATCAGCCAGCCCATGGCCTGGTACTCGTCCACGGCCACGTGCAACAGCTGCCCGTTGTCCATCTCCGAGATGACGAACCGGGGCTCGCTCACCTCGGCCGACTGGAACAGGGGAACCACGACCCAGACAAGAAAGATGCAGACCCCCATGACGGCCACGATCGTTCCGATCCCACCCGTCGAGATCAGGACGCGTGCCATTCCATCTGCGAGAACGACGCCTTTGCGTGTCGTGCGCCGGCGCGACCGCCCGGTGAACGACCTTTGCTGTTCCATCCTGTCCTTCCTTTGAAAAAGCGGGTGGCAGTTCTCGAACCGTCACCCGCTTCACAGTTCCGTTTCAAGTTACTGTTCCGATCCGATCTTTCTCTTTTCCAGCGTGATGCCGATATTCTTCATGTCGCGCTCGGCGATCGCGAAGGTGACGGGCAGGAACCCATCCTTGATCGCCACCTCCTGCCCTTCCTTGCTGAAGACCAGCTTGAGAAATTCGCGGCGAAGAGGCTCGAGCTGCTGACCGGGTTTGTGATTCAGGTAGATCTGAAGAAACCGGGCCAGGGGATAATCGGCAACGTTCTTGGGAGTGGGAGCCAGGGGCTTTTTGCCGGTATCCTTGGCCAGGGGGACGAGAGCGACGTCGGAGGTCTTGTAACCCATTCCACTGTAACCAATTCCGTATCGGTCGCTTCCGACGGCCTGAACCACCGAGGCGCTGCCCGGCTGTTCCTTGACCGAATCCTTGTAGTCGCCCTTGCCAAGGGCCACCTTCTTCAGAAAGCCGTAGGTGCCCGAGGCCGAGTTGCGTCCGTAGAGGCTGATCGGCTTGTCGGCCCACTCGCCGGTGAGACCGAGCTGTCCCCACCTGGCGATGTCATCGGGAAGTCCCAGCTTGCGGGTCTTCGAGAAGATGGCGTCAATCTGCCGCAGGGTCAGGCCCTTGCGAACGATGGGATTGTCCTTGTGAACATAGATGGCGAGCATATCGATGGCGGCGCGCACGCACTTTGGCTTGTAACCGAACTTCTTCTCGAAGGCGTCCAGCTCCTTGGCTTTCATCGTCCGGCTCATGGGGCCGAAATTGGAGGCACCGGCGCTCAGGGCGGGCGGCGCGGTGGAAGACCCCTTGCCCTCGATCTCGATGGGGATGTTCGGGTACATTTTGATGAACTTCTCGGCCCAGAGGGTCATGAGATTGTTCATCGTGTCGGAACCGACACTCTTGATGCTGCCCGAGACACCGCCGACTGGCTCGTACTCGGGCAGCCTGGAATCGACCTTGACCTGGGAAAAAAGAGGCTCCGATGCCGAGAGCCCTGCAATCAGCACGGTCAGGAGCACAATCGCCTTGCACGTTCCTAGCATTTAACTTCCTCCAGTCTTGCCGCTGCGCTGTTCCGATATTTATATTTCTCAATAACGCTGAACAACTTTCCGCGCTCTTGTACCTGCTGATTGTTAGAGCCATGTTAAAAACGAAAAAAATGGATTTTCATGTAACTTCGGAGGGGCGCCTGCAAAGAAGATGGTGAAACCGGCGTGAAATGCCGGCAGCAGCAACTGTTGTCAGGAGCGATCATCATGGCAGATTCGAAAGTGTGCGACCGCTGCGAAGCCACGATTCCACCCGGCACCCCGGGAGGCGCGTGCCCGGCCTGTCTTCTCCAGGCGGGGCTGGAGGAGGAAGGGCCGTCAGGGGAGGAGTACCTCGTGAACGAGCTCGCCGAGGCTTTCCCGGAGCTCGAGGTGCAGGAGGAGCTGGGCCGCGGCGGAATGGGCGTGGTCTACAGGGCGAGACAGCTGGCCCTCGATCGTCTCGTGGCCCTCAAGATCCTCTCCCCCACCCTGTCGAACGACCCGTCCTTCAGCGAACGTTTCGGCCGCGAGGCGCGTGTTCTGGGCAAGCTCCGGCATCCCAACATCGTGTCGGTCCACGACGCCGGATGGCGGAGCGGGATCTGCTATCTGATCATGGAGTTCGTCAATGGCGTGAGCCTGCGCGAGGCGCAGCAGGCCGGCGACCTGACGCCCGGGGAAGCCCTGGCCATCGTTCCCCAGGTGTGCGACGCGCTGCAGTACGCCCACGACCGCGGCATCGTGCACCGGGACATCAAGCCGGAGAACATCCTCATCGATTCCGGCGGTCACGTGAAGATCGCCGATTTCGGCCTGGCCAAGCTTCTCGAGCGCGAGCCCGACCGCCTCTCCCTGACCAACACTGGCCAGGCCATGGGGACATTCAGCTACATGGCCCCCGAGCAGATGAGCGATGCCGGGGAGGTGGACCACCGGGCGGACATCTTCTCACTCGGCGTGGTCTTCTACGAGATGCTCACCGGCGAGCTGCCACAGGGACGGTTCCCTCCCCCATCGGAGAAGGTCGAGGTGGATGTGCGGCTCGATGCCGTTGTGCTCCGGGCTCTCGAGAAGGAGCGGGACCGCCGCTACCAGAGAGCCGACGAGGTCAAGACGAGGGTGCGGACCATCACCGGTCACGGGCAGGAGCGCGACTTCATCGGCAGCGACGAGGACGGCGGACCGAGCGCGCGGCAAACGAACCGCACGCGGGAGCACCAGAGCGCGCCTCCCCATGCCTCGCCGGGAGAGAAGAGGATCGATGTGCGATGGAGCGTTGGCAAAGGCGGCAAACCGGGTTACTCCGGCCCCTTCCCGGCCCGGCCGCGGCAGATCAGCGCCCTGGCCGTGACCGGTGTCCTGGGCGTCCCGGTGGGCATCCTGGCCGGCGCCGTGGTCATGGCCTGCGGGGCGCGGAACGAGACGGCCGCCTTCATCGGCTTCATGATCGCGATCACCGGCCTGGTGATGAGTGCCATCGCGTGGCACACGATCAAGGAAGATCCCGAGAATCTCACCGGCCTCGGTGTGGCCAAGACAGGCGTCTGGCTGCCCATCGGCCTTCTGCTCCTGGCTCTCCTCCTCCTGCTTCCTCTCGTCTTTTTTCTGGCACCGAAACAGCAAGCCATCGCCGAACGGAAAATGACCGAGGCCATCAACATGGAGATAGGCTACTACACCCTGGAGAAGCTGATCAGGCTGCAGCAGCTCGGACCGGATCCCGAGCGCGGGCAGCTGAGAGGGCTCATCAGCCCCTCGATGTTGAACCACCTTCTCTCCATGGACGAGAAGACTTACGAGCTCAAGAGATACGGGGGAGAATTCGACTTCCCCTACGTCGATCCGCTTCGGATCAAGGTGCCTCTCGACAACTTCAGGGTGACGGACCTGACGATCCAGGATTTCACGGGCGAGGTTGGGATCGGATATCGCACCGAGCTCCTCAAGTTCGGGATCGTTCAGGAGCACGGCGAATGGTATCTCGACCTGTCGCCCGTCGTCAGGCTGCTCGAAAACGGCAAGGTGCCGGAAAAGAGTGAATGACCTCCCTGCACCGGTTGGAAAGTGCCCGGTGCGGGAAACAAGCGACTGACTTCTATCATTCCCATCGGAAGGATCGCGGAGCGAGAGCAAGGTGAATGACTTCTTCCACACCACACGCTGGAGCGTGGTTCTCGATGCGGGCGGCCGGAGCAGCGCCGCATCGCACAAGGCCTTGACGGAGCTTTGCAGTGCCTACTGGACACCGCTCTACTCCTTCGCGCGACGCCGCGGCCACGACGTCGAGACGGCGCGGGACCTGACGCAGGATTTCTTCGCGGCTTTCCTGGAGAAAGGCTGGGCCAGGGAGGCGGATCCTGAACGGGGCCGCTTCCGCGCGTTCCTTCTCACCGCCTTCAAGCGCCACCTCGGCGGGGAGTTTCGCCGGCGTACGGCGCAGAAGCGCGGCGCCGGGCAAGCGCCCCTCTCCCTCGACCTGGAAGAAGGGGAAAGGCGCTATCGGCTCGAACCGGCGCACGCCGTCACGCCGGACCGTCTCTTCGACCGGCAGTGGGCTCTCGTGCTTCTCGAGAGGGTGCTCGACGGGTTGAAGAACGAGATGGAGGCGCGGGGTCAGGCCAGGATGGTCGAGGTGTTGATCCCCTACCTGCACGCCGCCGGCGAATCCTCTTCGCTCCGCGAGGCGGCCGCGCGCCTCGAACGCACCGAGGGTGCCGTAAAGGTGGCCCTGCACCGCCTCAGGAAGCGCTATCGCGAGCGTCTCCGCAACGAGATCGGCGAGACACTGGCCGATCGTTCCCAGGTGGATGACGAGATCCGCCACCTCTTCAGCCTCTTCCGGGATTGAGGGCGCTCGCCCATGCATCCAGCCGATAGCCAGGAAAAATCAGAAAAGCGTTCAATCATGACACTGCACGATTCAGCATTGAAACCGGAAGTTTCTTATCCTATCCTTCCTTGCTTGAAGGACCTGTGGTCGGGAAAAACAAATCACTCGACATGACTGGAACCTATATGATGCAAAACGTGAAGCGAAGCATGACATTCTTGATCCTCCGATCAATTTGGTACATGGCGCCATGCTGTCTTTTTTTGCTGCCCGGATGCACGCCGCTCGATGTCATTCTCTACCGCTACGACGGCGGTCCGATACCTCCCGAAAAGTCCCTCGCCTTCGGATCTCTCCAGCTTCCGCCGGACCGTGGTGCAGGAATCCGGCTCGTGAATATCTCAACGGGAAAGCAGGTCGGGACTCCGACCGCCTCTCCTCACGACTTCTGCTGGCATCTGCCCCCGGGGAAATATGGCATCATGAGATACTACTGCGGCACGCCGGGAAACATCAGCAACATCAAAGAGTGGCGGGTAGGTGCCTTCTTCACGGTGCCGGAAAGCCCGTCCGTGACATACATCGGAGCACTTTCGATTGCTCGGTACGACAAAGGTATCGCATCGACGATAAAGGACGAGTTCGACAAGGACTCCGCGGTCTTCAAGGAGAGATATCCTGAACTCACTCTTCCTATCAAAAAAGAGATCATGATGCTGGAGGAAAACTGATGATCAAGGCAACGGCCACGTTCGTGTTATCGATTATTGTCCTGACGGGATGCATTTCCACGGACCACACAGGTATTGAGGTAATCAGCCCCTTATCGACGGCGGAAAACAGCATGGAATACGGTCTGGAGATCGTACCGGCCAAGATCGATTCCCTGCAGCCGATCCTGAACTGGTTGGAACCTGCTGGTCAGGCCGGAACATACGATGTGGCCGTCTTCGAAGCCTACAGAGAGGATAAAGTGAGCGGGCAGCTTCAGGGAAACTTCTGGAAACCCGGTGAAAAGGTATATTTCAGGGAAGGAATCACAGGCTGTACGCATCAGGTAGAAGAAGCGCTCAAGCCCAACCGGATGCACTTCTGGACTGTCAGGAAAAAGTGCGACGGTGAAGTTTCCGAATGGGCCACCTACTCAGTCCGCCGGATTGCACCGCTTGGATGGATCAAATTCACAGGCGAGTACTACATGTTCAAGACGCCGCCTCAGTAGGCCCTCGACTATACGCGGCTCCATTTTTGCCTCACATCTCCCGGGAGCACCGCGATCAGCCGGCCAGGCGTTCGAGCAGGCTTGTCAGAAGGTTCCGCGCCAGGGGAAGCTTGAAGGAGTTCTCCTTAAGGGGGACCGCCTCCTTCAACGCCTCAACCGCGAGCGCCTGGATCGACTTCCCCTTTGCTGCAAGGCCGGCGAGCTTCTCGTTCAGCTCCGGCTCCTCCCACGGCACAGGTGCGACGCCGCCGAAGGCGACACGCCCGCCCGCGATCTTGCCGCCGCCCGTCACGATCACGGCCGCCACGGAGGCCAGGGCGAAGTCCCAGGCGCCCCGCTCCTTGAACTTCACGTAGCCGCTGCGGATTCCCGAGGGGAGATCGCCGACGTGGATCCCCGTGACGATCTCGCCCGGATCGAGGATCGTCTCGCGCGTCTCGTCGTCCTCGGGGAGGACGTAGAAGTCGCGAAGCGCCGCGCGCCGCGACCCGTCCGGCGAGTGGATGACGACCTCCGCATCGAGAGCCAGAAGCGCCACGGCCAGGTCGGAAGGAAAAACGATGTAGCACGGCCCGCCGCCGATGATGCAATGAAACTTGTTTCGCCCCTCGAAGGCGAAGCAGGTGTCGCCACCCTTCTTGGCGCACGGGAAGTCGCCCCGGAAGTACCAGCAGCGCGGCCGCTGTGTGAGGTTGCCTCCCACGGTTCCCACGTTCCTGAGCTGGGGCGAAGCGATCTCGGAGGCCGCCTCGGCAAGGACGGTGTAGCTCCTTCGCACCGCCTCGTTCCCGGCGACCTTGGCGATGGTGGCGAGCGCGCCGATCGTCAGGCCCTCGCCCGGCCGGTAGGCGATCCGATCGAGGCCGTCGATCCCTTTGAGATTCACGACATCTCCAGGCAGGATGATCTCGTCCTTGATCAGGCCGAGGAGATCGGTGCCGCCCGCCAGTGCGGCCGCGGCCGGCTTCCCCCGGGACAGGATCCTGCCGGCTTCCTCGAGACTCTTCGGCTGGTGATAGGCGAAGCGGTTCATGCTTTCAATCCTCTCTCTTTCTTCTCTCCTCGCTTTCGACTCCCTCGACGGTCTGCTACCCGGACAGGGCGTCGAGAACCTTGTCGGGAGTGATGGGCAGACTCTTCACGCGCACACCGATGGCGTTGTAGACCGCATTGGCAATGGCGCCGGCCGTGGGGATGATCGGCGGCTCGCCGATCCCCTTGACGCCGACGGAGCTGATCCGCGTGTCGCTGTCGCTAACGATGATCACCTCGATCTCGGGCGCATCCACGATCAGGGGAAGCTTGTAGCTCTGCAGGTTGGTGGTCAGCACCTTGCCCGTGGCGCCGTCCATCACACGCTCCTCCATCAGGGCGTATCCCAGCCCCTGCATGACCCCGCCCTGGAACTGGTTCTCGGCGGTCAAGGGATTCAGGATGCGGCCCGCATCGTGGGCTGCCACGATCTTGAGCACCTTCACCCGGCCCGTTCGCGTGTCGACCTCCACCTCGGCGAACTGTGCGCCAAAGGAGTTGATGGCAAAGCCCTCGGGATTCGCGTTGCGTGCGCCGTCGGCCGAGAGAGTCTGGCCGCCCAGGCCGGCCACGACCTCGGCCAGCGGTATCTTGCGCGACGTCCCGTCCTTCCTCGAGATGACGCCCGAGTCGAAGGTCAGCGCTTCCGCCGGCGCTTTCAGGATCGCGGCGGCGCCCGAGATCAGCTTGGCCTTCAGGCCTTCGGCGGCGTCGCGCACGGCGGGCGACACCGACGGCGCGGTCAGGCTTCCCCCGCTTAGGTTGCAGTAGGGGCAGAGCTCCGTGTCGCCGAGGGTCACCTTGATCCGGTCGATGGGGATCTCGAGAACCTCGGCCGCGACCTGGGCCATGAAGGTGTAGGTCCCTGTGCCAAGGTCCTGCGTTCCCGCGCGGAGGTGGACCGATCCGTCACGGCTCATCTCGATCGTCGCGTTGGCCGGCGGGCCGCCCCCTCCCCACCAGATCTGCGACGCCATGCCGATCCCGCTCTTGACCGGACCGGGATCGGAGCCGGGCGCCCTGCGCCGCCTCTTCCAGCCGATCGCCTCCGCGCCCTTCCTGTACGCCTCCTCGAGACGCTTGCTCGTGTAGGGCAGGTTCGACGTCTGGTCCCTGTCGGCGATGTTCTTCATGCGGAGCTCGAGCGGATCGATGCCGATCTTCTCGGCCAGGTCGTCGAGGATCGAATCGAGGGCGAAGGTGCCCTGCACGTGACCGGAAGCGCGGAAGGGACGGCACCGCCCCGCATTGGTGATCACGCTCTTCTCCTCGGAGCGGACGTTGGCGCAGCGATACATGGTGGTGGCCGGCACGCCGCAGCCCGCGCTGCTCGGATAGGCTCCCGTCGTGCCCCGCGACTCGAGGGAGATGGCCGTGAGAGTGCCGTCCTTCTTCGCGCCGATCTTCAGGGTCTGCCTCGAGTCGGGACGGTTCCCCACGGCGAGATTCATCTCACGCCGATCGAGAAGGATCTTCACCGGCCGGCCGATCTCGCGCGCCAGCAGCGCGGCCATGACGGTGTACTTGCCGGCCTCGAGCTTGCTCCCGAAACCGCCGCCCATGTGCTCCTTGATCACCCGCACCTTCTCCGGCTCGATCTTCAGGGACCGCGCCACGGCATCGCGCACGCCGAAGACCGCCTGGGTCGAGTCCCAGACGACGAGAGAATCTCCCTTCCACTCGACCACGCTTCCATGAGCCTCGAGGGGATTGTGGACCGGCACCTGGGTGAAGAAGGTCTCCTCCGCGACGGCGTCGGCTTCGGCAATACCTTTCCCGACGTCGCCTCTCTCGTAGACGGGTTTCCCTCTCGAGGGAATCAGATTCCCGAAGGAGTGGATCTTCGGAGCTCCCTCCTCGAGCGCCTTGCCCGAGTCGAGCACGAAGGGAAGCTCCTCGTACTCCACCTCGATCCGCCCGAGCGCCTCCTCGGCGGCGGCTGCGGTCTCCGCCGCCAAGCAGGCAACCTCGTCGCCCTCGTACCGAAGGTTGGAATCGAAAAGGCGGCTCGTGTTGTAGTACCAGGGAATCGGCGGCGTATTCTGGTGTGTGATGACTGCGAGTACGCCGGGAACCTTCTTCGCCTTCGTGATGTCGATACGCTTGATCCTGGCGTGTGGAAAAGGAGAACGAAGCGTTCGCGCATGGGTCATGCCGGGGCGGGTGACGTCGAAGGTGTACCGGGCGCGTCCTGTCACCTTGTCTTTCCCGTCGATACGCGTCACGGGCCTGCTGACAACTTTCAGCTCGGCGCCGGGACCCCAGGGTTCCCTCTCCAGCTCCGGCACCTCGGCCAGCGTCTCGACGGCGTTCTCGTCTTCGATGAAGAGCTTGGATTTGACGATCTTGCGAGGCATGGGACCTCCTGCTCTCTCTATTACCTGCCGCTCTTTTCAGCGGCCTTGAGAACCGATTCGATGATGTGCGGATAGCCGGAGCACCGGCAGATGTTGCCGGACATCCCCTCGAGGACCTGCTCGCGCGTGGGGCGTGGCGTCTTCAGCAGCAGGGCCTGGGCCGCCATGATCTGCCCCGACGTGCAGAAGCCGCACTGAAAACCGTCGTGCTCGATGAAAGCCTCCTGGATCGGGTGCAGCCTGCCTTCCTCGAGCAGCCCCTCGATGGTGACCACCTTCCGGCCCGCCGCGTCCAGGGCGAGCATGTGGCAGGAGTAGACCGCTCTTTTGTCGAGGAGCACCGTGCAGGTGCCGCACTCGCCGCGGTTGCAGGCCACCTTCGTTCCCGGGAGATCGAGCTCGTCCCGCAGGACCTCGACGAGAGTGGTCTCCGGCGAGACGCGGACCTCGACCGGCTTGCCGTTGACCTCGAAAGCCAGGGATACCTTCTTCCCGCCGGACTTTCCGGCGCGCGCTGCCGTGCCTTTCTCCTGGGAAAGGGCCGTGTCCCCTGCAGCAAGAATACCGCTGCCCACGACACCCGCGCCCACGCCCTTGATGAAATCGCGGCGCGAAATGTCGTCCTTCTTTTTCTTCTGGCTCATTGTTCTCTTCCGAATCTTCTTCTTTCGAGGAATGCTCTTGTTCAAAGCGCCGGGGGTGCCGTCAGCCGCTGCCAAACGATGCGGGCTCTTCATAAAACTGTATAGTGCACGGGAGCCCTCCGTGCTAAGTTTTTTTTTCGAACTGCTCAACGGCCGGAATGCCAGGGACGGCCGAGAACGGCCGCCTCCTTGCCGTAGGAGAGGCCCACCTGGAGGCCGCCGCCGTTGGCGGTGAAGAAGATGCGGCCATTCGACACGGTGCCGCCCACGCAGACGAGCACGTCGACGGCGGGGCCTGTCGCCGTGAGGGAGAAGCCCTTCGAGAGATCGATTATGTCGCAGTTCGCGCCGAGAAGAAAAGGCTCGGAGACGGTGAAGCGCGTGCAGCGGTACCCCATCTCCATGGAATCGAGAATCCGGCCCGTCTCCCTCGAGAAGAGCGTGCTCTTGTTGTACTGGGCGTGGGCAAAAAGCGTGTTCTCCCTGATGGTGACAACGTGAATCGCCTGGGTCACCGGCTCCGACTGCCAAATGAGGGAACCATCCTTTGCGTCGAGGCACCAGATCCTGTTCTTTTTGCCCTCCACCCAGTTGTACCCGCCCAGGTAGAGTCGGCCGTCCTTGCCCGAGATGGCGCACCCCGAGTGGACAGCATGACGATCGTTCAGCCAGAGCGTGCGCCCCGTGGCCGGTTCGATGGCAACGGTGATTCCCGGCGATCTCCTGCCTCCGGAGATGCCATCCTTCGCCTGGTCCTGCCCGCGTCCGAAGTAGCACGAGTAGTAGAGCATGCCGTCGAGCAGGCAGAGCGAGGCATCGTCGCCGCCGGCGCCCTTCTCAGAGAAATCCCTGGTCCACTTCTCCCGGCCCGTCTCGGCGTCCCAGGCGCGGAGCAGCGGCCGGTGATCGGCGGGAAATTCGAAGATGGACTGGTGCTCGAAGAGCCACCCCTTCGGATCGTACCTTCCCGACCCGAACATGTAGAAGACGAGCCCGTCGAACAGGACGGGAGGCTGCTGGCGGTTCCAACTCGGCGATCCCGTGATGGGCGCTTTCCACAGGACGCGTCCCGTCGCGGCGTCGAGACACCGGAGGAACGACTTTTCCAGGCCGGCCTGGGGAACGTAGAGGCGGCCGTTCAGGTAGAGGGGCGCCGTGTAGGAAACGTGGACGCCCGGAAAAGCGGTCCGCCACAGGAGGCGGCCCGTCTCCTGCTCCACGGCAAAGATCTGGCCCTCGGCAGTGTGGGTGTAGAGCCGTCCGCCACCGCAGACGGAAAAGTGTTTCACCGTCCCGGCGAAGGGCCGGATCCAGCGGATCGCGAAGGGAGGCGCCAACCCCTGGCTGTTCGCGTTGGTGTTGGCCATGTCGCCGAAGGCGGTGTGCCAGTCGAAGCCGGGTTCTGTGCGCGCCCCGGTCAGGGGATTTCGGATCCGCCAGAGCTCGAGATCCGTCTCGGGCAGCGGTGCTTTTCCCTCCGGTCCAAGAACGTAGAGGTACCCGTCCTCGCAGCCGAAGTAGACGCGGCCGTCGCATACCGCGGCGGGCGCCGAGATCGCCTTGCCGAAGGCGGTCTCGAAGGCCCAGGCCTTCCCCTCGTCATCAAGGGAAACCACGTGGAGGCGGCCGTCGAGGCCGCCCACGACTCCCTTGTTTTCGAGAAGGACCGGAGCTGTCAGGCAGAGGGCGCCGCTGAGGACAACGGGCGGCGCACCCTCCTGGTGGCGGCAGAAACCGACGCCCGCCTCGGGCCGGGTCCTGAAAACTGCGCCGTCCCGGACGCTCACCGAGGAAAAGCTCATGCTCTCCGGCCCCTGGTAGCTCGTGGTCGTGCCCTTCACGAAGGAGGTGCGCAGGGCGCCGTCGACGAACTGGAGGATCTCGACCCTTCCGCAGTTGTCGCGGCGGTACCACTGCCGGTAGACCCGTCCCTGCACATCGACGCTCAGGCCCAGGGTGGCGGGGCTCTCCTTGGGCGCGTAGACATGACAGAGCTTCGGCCTGTCACCGGCATCCTCGAGCCACACGATCGATCCGCCGGCGGGCACGACGAGGGTCTTCCCGTGAAGGGCGATGTTCCGCGAGCAGCAGAACTGCTCACGCCAGGTCACGCGCCCGCCCTTGTGCGCCAGCCACTCCGCGCCGCTCCACCGATCGCCATGGAATCCGAGCCGCTCCGTGACGAAGTCCCACTCCCAGCACCGGGTCCCGTCGGGCTCGAGGGCCAGGATACGCGATCCAAGCGTCGCGCAGTAGACGCGGCCGTTACCCACGACAGGCGTGCTGAAGATCGGTTCGCCGCAGGGGATCTGCCTCACCACCGATCCGTCGCTCTTCCTCAGGACGTAGTAAACGCCCGCCATGGTTCCGAAGTGGACGAAGTCGCCGCAGATGGCCGGTGATGAGACGTTGTTGTTGTTGGCCGGTGTGGACAGGGTCGGGCGCTTCCAGATCGTCTCGAGGCTAACGGCGTCAAAACAGAAGACCCAGCCGGCGGCGTCCACCACGTAGACCCTGCCCCCCTCGACGGCAGGGGCCGTGAGAACGGCGTCGGTGAGGGGAAGGGCGGCGACGAGCCCGAGCGGCGTGTCGATCCGCCTTCCGGAAACGTTGCCCGAATGGCCGGCGTCGAACTTGTACTGCGGCCAGTCCTCTCCCGGCCCTGCCAGGGCCTGGCCGAGGGCGCAAAAGACCAGAAAAGTTATCGTCGTTCTCATCGTGCTCCTTCCTCGTTTCCGGCCGCCTGCACGGGGATCGGCGCGGTCGACCGTCGAGAGTATCGCACCGGACATGCGCGTTGCAATACTCAAGACGGCGTGGCACCATGCTCGGTGTCGTCCGTTCATCCCCAGACGAGGAGCTCGCCGCTATGCAGCGCCTGGCCAACGTGGACATCGCCGTCGTTCTCGTCTACCTGGCGGGGATGCTGGTTCTCGGTTTCGTGCTCGGCCGGAGACAGCGCACGGACAGGGATTACTTTCTTGGCGGCCGCCGGCTCAAGTGGTGGATGGTGGGCATCTCCATGGTGGTGTCCGACATCGGCGCACTCGAACTGGTCGGCGTGGCCGGGAGCGCCTACGTGGTGGGCATGTCGGTGGCAAACTTCGACTGGATCGGGTGCATCCCGGCCATGGTCCTCGCCGCGTTTCTATTCATTCCCTTCTACTGGAGGTCGGGTGTCTTCACCGTGCCCGAGTACCTGGGCCGGCGCTACAACGACGGCGTGCGTGCCATCGTTTCGGTGCTCTGGGGACTCTTCATGGTGGCCAACCTCGGGATCTTCCTCTGGGCGTCGGCCACGGTCCTGAAGATTCTTCTCGGCTGGCCGGCGGGCCTGTCGATCGTGGTGACCGCGTCGGTGATCGGCTTCTACACGATCGCCGGCGGGCTCAGGGCGGTGGTGTTCACCGATACGATCCAGTACTTTGTGCTCCTCGTGGGCAGCACGGTCGTCGTTCTTCTCGGATTGGCGGAAGTGGGCGGAATCGACGGTCTCGTCACCGCCGTCGCCGAAAAGGGAGGAGAGTCGAGAGCGAACTTCTTCGACCTCGTCCTTCCTGCGGACACGCCCCACCCCTTCTCGTGGTCGGCGGTGCTCTTCGGGCTCGCCTTCGTGCTTTCCCCGGCCTACTGGATCGGCAACCAGGCGATCGTGCAGCGCAATCTGGGAACGGCGAGCGAGCGGGAGGCGAAGAAGTCGGTCCTCTTCGGGGCCTGTCTCAAGCTCACCATTCCCTTTCTGATCGTGGTGCCCGGGATCTTGGGATTCGCACTCTTCCCGGAGCTGCAAAAGGGAGACGACATCTTTCCCACCTTGCTCCACGAGCTCCTGCCGACCGGGCTGGCGGGGCTCGTCTTCGCCGGCTTTCTGGCGGCTCTCATGTCGAGCGTCGACTCCTACCTCAACTCGGCTGCCACTCTGTGGACCATGGACATCTACAGGCGATACGTCAAGCGGACCGCCACGCCGGAGCATCTCTTTCGCGTGGGAAGGGTGCTCACGCTCGTCTTCATCATTGCTGCCGTTCTCCTCGCCCCGTTGACGGCGCGGTTCGAGGGAATCTTCAGCGCCATGCAGACGCTGCTCTCGGTTTTTCAGGGGCCGACCTTCGCCATTCTTCTCCTGGGAATGACCTGGAAGAGGGCAACCGGGGCAGGTGCGATGGCGGGATTGGCCGCGGGAGTGGCCACGAGCTCCACCCTGTTCTGGATCAAGGACGAGATCTTCCAGGCGGCCGATCCTTTTCTCTACATCGCCTGGTGGTCCTTTGCGGCCGGCATCGTTGCCACCGTGGCGGTGAGCCTCGTGACGCGGCCGAAATCCGCCCATGAGCTGAAGGACCTGACCTACAGGAGGGGACGATGAAAGAGTGGATCATCGACCTGCTCGAACCTTTCGCAAGGGTCTGCTTCGACGCTGCGAAGAGTGTGAGACCCGGTGTAGCTGTGGCCGTCTATGTTCTGGTTCTTCTCGTTCTCGCCCTGTGGGTGCTCACCTTGAACCAGGAGGCGGACGGGGCGCGCGACCGCTCAGGGCGCTGGAGGATGGCGCGCGATCTCAGAACCTGGGCCGTGGCCATCCTCGCCGTTCAAGCGGTGATCTATGTTGTTTTCGGTTAGCAGGCCGTTGAAAAAGTCATTCGGGCCGAAAGCGGATCTTTTGCGCCGGCTCTGCGTTGCCAAATCCTCGACAGGAGCAGAGAGATATTCGCCACGGCCATTATCGCAAAGCCCGCCGGACCGCGAAGACGGACCGGCATGCAAAAAAAAAGGACAGGCCGGGTGGATTCCGACCTGCCCTGTACCTCTCCTCAGCCAGGATCGTAGATTACTGGACCAGCGCCTCGAGCACATTGGTCTTGTTCTCGAACTGGACGGCCTGCACCCAGACGGTGAGTCCCGCGGCATTCGCGGGAATGGGTAGGGTCCACTCGGCGAATCCCGTGCCGTCGGTCGTCAGCGCCGTCCCTGCCTGCCTGGGACGATCGAGATCGAGCGTCACGTTGAGGAAGGGAACGAAGGTGCTGCCCGTTCCCGACAGGCTGTAGGCGAGATAGACGGTGTCGTTCGGCGTGGCGTTTGTGACGGTGAAGATCGCGTTCTGCCCGGCCACAAGCGGATCGGGAGAAGCCGCAAGAGCAGCCGAGTCGAGGTTCGTGATGACCGCATCGATCGCCGTGGAGTCGCCGTTGAAGATATTGCCGCCAAAGCCGACGGCGAAATCGACGGTGTCGCCTGCGTTCAGGCTGAGCGTTCCGTTGTAGGAGGCCTTGTCCTCGAATCCGTTGATCGCGTCATCGAAGATGGAAACGCCATTGACGAGCACGTGCACGTCCGTCGTCGTCCCCCAGACGTAGTCGCGTCCCTCGAATGTCGCGTCGATCTCGTAGGAGGCGTCCTCGGGCGCCGTGAAGCGGGCGATGCTCTTCTCGTCATTCTGTCCGGGATGAAGGATGGTCTGTCCCGCCAGGTAGTCCAGGGTGCCGAAGATCTGCCGCTGATCCGAGATGTTCTTCATGATCTGTGGCGAATCGTCCCAGGAGATCCCGCTGTACCAGGCGTGCATGAAGCTGTAGCCCGCCCAGTTGTTCGTGGAGTAGGGATAGAGAACGAACGTCCCCCCAAGCGTCGTTGTGTGGCCATAGGACCAGACGCCGTTGGGGTTGCCGTCGAGGGAAAAATCCTCTGCCACGTCGTACTGCGTCTGACCCAGCGCCAGGTTGCCGGTGCAGGCAATCCCGATGCAGATCATCAGTGAAATAATCATCCTTCGCATTGTCATGAGTCTCTCCTTTCGATCAGTTGTTCTGCTTTATCAGGCCCTTGAGTCTCGCTGGTGTCTGTCGGATGTTGATTTCTTGCCTGTAGATGAAGAGGCGTAAACAGGAAGGATGCGCTTCGAGGGAATTCGTCTTTTTTCTTATTTTCTTCGCCTGGCCGGGCGGGAGCGCGTGAATCGGTGGAGGCGGTCGGGACCGGATATCACGACAGAGCTCTTGCTGCAGGAATTGCCGATTCGAACCGAGGCGCTGTCCTCCGGCTCACTTCCCCGGTTCGGGAGAGAACAGGGTCTTGAATTCAGCGGCCTTGTCCGGCCGATCCCAGGCGTTGTAGAGCTGAACCAGGAGGCCGACAACCTGCTTCGTCTGCGGAGCTCGAGGGCCGAGGCGGTTCTTGAGATCCTCGTAATCGCCGAGGAGCTCCTTCTCGGCCGGCTCGTACCGCTTCAGCAAAATCAGGCAGGCGGCGTGGTTGCACCGGTGCTTCGCCAGGTTGTCATGATCCGGGGGAAGAGCCTTCCGGGCGAGCGCGAGACCTTTGCCGAGAATGGGCTCGGCTTCGGCAATCCTACCCTGCTTGACGAGGCAGAGGGCGGTGTACATCATCGCGTAGAGCGTATCAGGGTGATCCTCGCCCAGAACGGCGGCCCGCCCCTCGTGCGCCTGGCGGAACAGGTCCTCGGCATCGGGGTAGTTGTTGAGCGCATACTGCGTCATGGCCAGATTGTACATGGAGGCCTGGGTCTTGGGATGATCGCGGCCCAGCGCCTCGATCCTTCCTGCCAGAACCTCCTCGTAGATCGGCCGGGACAGAACGAACTTCTTCTGCCTCATGAGCAGGCTGGCGAGCGAGTTTCTCGTGGAAAGGGTTTCCGGGTGGCCCTGGCCGAGCTTCTCGCTGAACAGCGGGATGATCCGGCGCAGGATGGACTCGGCTTCGGCGAGCTCGCCCCTGGCGGCGAGCACCAGGGCCAGGTTGTGCATGGCCGACAGGGAGTCGGGGTGGGTGGCGCCCGGATTGCTGCTGTTGATCTTGAAGCTTTCACGGTAGAGGATTTCGGCCTCGAGGAGCTTTCCGCCCTTCCAGAGTGCAAAAGCCAGGTTGTTGATCGACGTCAAGGTCTCGGGGTGCTTCTCGCCGAAGACGTGCCTCTTCTTCTCGAGAACCTTGCGGTGAACCGTTTCCGCTTCCGCGTATTCTCCCAGCTCGGAGAGAACGGCCCCCAGGCTTGAGAGGCACTGGAGGACGGCGGGATGATCTTCTCCCAGATCGCGGCGCAGGCTTTCCAGGACCTCGCGGTAGATGTCGGCGGCCAGGGCGTGCTTGCCCTGGTCCATGTAGGCGCTGGCCAGGTTGCACTTGGTGGTGATCGTGTTCCTGTGGTCGCTGCCCAGGACATCCTGCTGGACTTCCATTGCCTCGACGAGGAGTGGTTCGGCCTCGGCCATCTTCCCCTGCTCGAGGAGGGCGATGGAGAGGTTGTTCATGGACGTCAATGTCCTGCTGTCCTTCTCGCCCAGGATCTCCCGGTGCCCCTTCAGGCCCGCCCGGAGGTACGGCTCCGCATCGGCATACTCTCCCTGAAGCATGATGACGCCTCCCAGGAGGTCGAGGGACGCCAGCGTGTTCAGATGGGACTCGCCGAGAAGGCGCCGGCTGATCTCGTACGCCCTCTCGGCATGGATCCTTGCCGCGCCGTATCGACCGAGGGCGCAGTAGGTGACGGCGATCGTGTTGTGCAGCTCGCCCTTCACGCCGGGCTGGTCGGGGAACGCTCCCTCGAGCTTCGCCGCCGCCTTGTCGACCACGTCGACCACCAGGACATGCCGGCCTTCCTTCTCCGGATCGGGAGAAGCCAGCATATCCCGCAGGAACTGGTTGATCCTGCGTGTCTTCTCGGCCTCCTTCCGTGCGTCATCCCGGGCATCGAGAGCCTCTCCCTTGGCCAGGAGCGCTTTCTCCCTCTCCTCCACTGCAACGGCCCGCTGCTTCTTCTCGTCGTCGCGGGCATCGAATGCCCTGTTTCTTTCCCGCGTGATCTGGACGAGGTACCACGGGATCGACAGGATCAGGGCCAGGACAGCCGCAGCGGCAATGCCTGCCGCCGTGCTCACCAGGGGATTCCGCTTGAAGCGCTTGAGGACCTTGGTTATCGGTCCGGCCGGCCGGGCCAGGATGACCTCGCCCTGCAGGAAGCGGCGCAGGTCCTCGGCCAGATCGCTCATCGTCCGGTAGCGACGCTTCCGCTCCTTCTCCATCGCCTTGAGGGTGATGACGGCCAGGTCGCGGGGCACGCGTGGATTGACCCGGCGAGGATCCCTCGGCTCCCTGAGGAGGATATTCTTCAGGACCTCCTGGGAGGTCTCGCCCTCGAAGGGCATCTCCAGGGTGATCGATTCGTAGAGCGTCACTCCCAGCGAAAAGATGTCGGTCCGGGAGTCGATTCCCGCCGGTTTCCGCAGCACCTGCTCCGGGGACATGTAATACGGGGTGCCGGCGAGATCGCCAGTGCGGGAGAGGGCCAGGGCGTCCTCCACCCGTGCGAGGCCGAAGTCGGAGATCTTGGGGCGGCCTTCTTCGGTGAGGAGGATGTTGGAAGGCTTCACGTCGCGGTGGATCACCCCCGAATCGTGGGCGTGGCCCAGGGCATCGGCCACCTCGGCGGCAAGGAACGCCGCCTCGCGGAAGTACCCCCGTGGAAGTTCCTCCTGCGCGCGATGCCCATCGAGCTTGTCGGCAAGCGTGTATCCCCCTTCCACCAGCTCCTGTGCAATGTAGTGGAGCCCCTTCTCCTGGCCCACGGCGTAGGTGGCGATGATGCCCGGATGCCGCTGCCGTCCCCCGGCCTCGGCCTCGCGCTTGAACTTCCTGACCGTTGCCTCGGAAAAGCTGAGGTGAAGGGGGAGGATCTTGAGTGCGACTCTTCGGTTCAGCGAGATCTGCTCCGCCTCGAAGACCGTGGCCATGCCGCCGGATCCGATCTCGCGCACGATCTTGAAGTCGCCGATCACCTTGCCCGCTTCGGTCTTTTCCGCCGCATCCTCCCGGAAAAGCTCGCTCAACTTGCCGGCGAGCCTGGGATACTGCTGGAAGTACTCCTCCGGATCGACCTCCTCCCCGGCGACGCTTCTCGACAGGGCTTCGGCAAAGATCTCCTCGGCGGTTTTTCCCTGTTCCTCGAGGGGGGTCGAGCGCTCCTTGCGGACCATGTCTCACCTCCATCGGAAAGGCGGCCTTACATGGATCCCCTTCTCAGGCAGTGGGCCCCTTGGCCGCTAGAATCACTTCATCGCCAGGAGGAAGTCCTCTCTCAGCACGCCGCTCCGGATGTTGCCGTCCAGATGCTTCCCGGCCTTCTTGAGACGCTGAACGAAGGGGCCGCCTTCCGGGTCGGCCAGGAACTTGAACATGCTGAAGCGGAGCTCGCAGAGGATGTCGCTCAGCTGGCGGGCCTCGTGGAACGCCGATTCGGGAGGAGAGTCGGTCTCGAATATGTTCCGCAGGGCGAAACGGTACTCCTCTTCCATCTGGTCGTAGTTGTCGCGTGTCCGCTTCTTGACAAGGCTGTAGACCGTCGATCCCATGCAGATCGGGTCGCCCGTCATCTCGCTCGTGAGCAGCTCGCAGAGCCGGTCGGCAAGCGCGGCCTTCTCCTCCTGGATCATGTCGGTGCTGAACTCCTCGAGACGCTTCATCTGCTGATAGATGTTGAGCTGCAGCGTGTCCTCGACGAGCATCATGATCTTCGCCGCTGGCGGGCTCTTGTGCTGAACCTCTCTCAGCCGCAGAGACATGATCCGCTCGCGCGTCGTCTGATCGCCGTACTTGTTGTCCAGGTAGAAGGGAACGACGTTGCCGATGTAGGACGGAATCTCGACGAAGTGGATCTCCTCGATACCCAGCGACCGGCAGGTCTGCATGAGAGGAATGCAATCCCTGCGGAAGAGGATGGGATCCATGAATGTTTCTTCGAACAGCCGGCGGGTGACCTGGCCGGTCTTCTCACCGGCCGCGATCTGATCGACATAGCGCCGCAGGTCCTGCGGCTTGTCGACCACGAGGATATCGGGCTTCTCTTCCTCGAGGAGCCGATCCCGCGGAGCCGTCTTGACCGGTCCCAGCTGGGAAGGATGGTGACCCACAACGACGGTATTGTTGCTGAGCTGAAGCATGATTACGTGGCGTTTCTTTGAAAGCGGCCGAGTGAACGGCCTGGTCAATCCGCAGATCCTGTTCCATTTCAGGATTTCCGCGTCACTCACTCTAACGCCGCAGCCCGCCGCGGTCAACAAGGAGCGCGGGACAGGCCGGATCGGAGTCCGTTCCGAGTCGATATAATAAAATTCATTCCTTCTATCGGTTTTAATACAATCAGGCCGATTTCGGACCCGGTACCCACCAGAGTAAAGTTTCAACGCAGGCGCGGGCGCTCCCGATCAAAGCCGCTTCCAGGAAAAGGCTGCTGCTCTGTCTCCTGCGGCAACGCACCGGGATCGAGGCCTGATCAATGAAGCCGCCCTCAACAGTTCGATCGAAGAAGGAGGAGTCATGAACGGAACGAGTATGTCGAAGACGGTGCGGAGCTTCACCTTGATGCTGCTGCTCCTTGTCCTGCTCTCAGGCGATTGTTTCACCCAATCGCGGCAGAGAACCGGGGAGAAGGCTCGATATGGTGTGCTCAAGCCGCGGGCAGAGGCTGCCCTCATGATGCGGATGCAGCACATGGCAAGAGTCGAGAGCGCCCTTCCGCTTCCGCCAGGCATCGATTTCGTCTTCAACCCGACGATGGAGGAGCCGATCGAGGTCCGGCCCTGCGGCCTCCGATTCAGCTCTCTTCAGGCGGCCCTCGACCACTGTGCGGCCGGCGGTAACGAGAAGAGCGGTGCCAGGGACACCACGGTGGTGATCAACCCGAACACAACGGTGGTCGGCAACTTCACGCTCCCCACGACGGGGGTGAAGGTCATCGGACTGGGCGGTTCCTTCTCCGTTGCGATCATCGGAGCATCCGGCGTCCCCGCTCCGACCTTCAGCTACACACCTTCCGGTGGCGGGGACAAGTCGTACGCATGGTTCGAGGGTCTCTGGATCGCAGGACGGCAGGTGGCCGCGATCGATTACACGGCGACCGATGCCTGGGCCAGTCTCTGGATCCGGAACTGCAATATCGAAACCTCGTCGCAGATCCCGGCGATCCTGGCCGTGGGCAGCGGCTTCGGGAGCGGACAGCCGATGTCGCTCAGCCTCGACTTCGTGGGGATCGAATCCACCGGCACCGGAGTTCTCTTCGATGTGAACCAGTACGTGAACGTCATGTTTCTGGACTCCTACGTGTCCGGCGAGACAACCGGCGTGGACATCATGTCATCCTCCCAGACCGAGACCGATTTCCGCTTTCTCGACTCGGGTGTCTGGGGAGAGGTGGCGATGAGAGTCGACGGCCCCCGCTTCCTCTGGCTCGGGGAGTCCTATGTCGACGGCAATACCCAGGCTCTGATCATGAATCTCGTCTCCGACGCCGTCCTGGAGCGGGGAGAGTTCCATTCCGAGACGGGAAACACCATCGAGGTCTCCGGAAGCGATGTCGGGGTCCAGTACACCCGCATCGGCACGAACGGCGCGGGCGCCGTCGCCCTCAGCCTGGCCAACAATTCGAGGGGGAATATCGCCTTCTGCGACTTCGGATCCGATCTGTTGACCAACGCCATCGTGGTGGACGGCACGTCGACCAAAAAGTCGATCTACAACCACTGGAACTTCGATCCGCTGCCTTGAGCCGCCCGTTTCGGGAGAAACGAGCCTGCCTACGTCCCTGGATGGAGCCGCTGCCGACCGGTCCCGGCGCAGCGGCTCCTTTTTCGGCCAGGGTCTACATCCTGTGCTATTCAAAAATCTGCAAGAGTCGCCGGACGATATTAAAGAGGCCTTCCCGTGGGAAACATGTTCCGATGCCGCTGAAAAAACCGCACGACCTTCTGATCCCGGGAGTGCTCCTCATCGCCTTTACTTGGAATGGAATTCTCATGAGCAACGTTGAACAGCAAGGACGATCCGATGCCGGGACCAACCGCCTGGCCGGATCATCGAGCCCCTATCTCCTGCAGCACAAGGACAATCCCGTGGACTGGTTCCCCTGGGGCCCCGAAGCCTTCGAGAAGGCGGCCAGGGAGGACAAGCCGGTCTTTCTCTCCATCGGCTACTCGACCTGCCACTGGTGCCACGTCATGGCTCACGAGTCCTTCGAGGATCCCGAGGTGGCGCGCCTGATGAACGACGCCTTCGTCTCTATCAAGGTCGATCGGGAGGAGCGGCCCGACATCGACGGGATCTACATGTCGGCCTGCCACATGATCACCGGCAGCGGCGGCTGGCCCCTGACAATCATCATGACGCCCGACCAGAAGCCGTTCTTCGTCGGAACCTACATCCCGAAAACGAGCCGCTACGGCCGCACCGGCATGATGGAGCTCGTCCCCCGCATCAAGGAGATCTGGGAGAAGCGGCGCGACGAGGTGGACACGTCGGCGGACCGCATCACCGAGGCGCTCCGGCAGATGAGCGACGGAGGCGACGGCGGCTCCCTCGGGCCGGAGCTGCTCGACCGCGCCCACGCCGATCTGGCCGCCCGCTTCGACGAGGAGCACGGCGGCTTCGGCCGGGCGCCCAAGTTTCCCACGCCCCACGTGATGCTCTTTCTGCTCCGCCACGCCGAGCGCACCGGGGACGGCAAAGCACTGGCCATGGTGGAAAAGACGCTCGAGGCCATGCGCCGCGGCGGCATGTACGACCACCTCGGGTTCGGATTCCACCGCTACTCCACCGACAGGGAGTGGCGCGTGCCGCACTTCGAGAAGATGCTCTACGATCAGGCGCAGCTGGCCCTGCTGTACGTGGAGGGATACCAGGCGACGGGCAAGGCGGCCTATCGCCGCACGGCAGAGGAGATCTTCGAGTACGTGCTGCGCGACATGACCGCGCCCGACGGCGGCTTCTACTCGGCCGAGGATGCGGACAGCGAGGGCGAGGAGGGAAAGTTCTATCTCTGGTCCGAGGACGAGATCCGGTCGATCCTCGACGAGGACGATGCCGATCTGGTCGTTCGCCTCTTCAACGTCGAAAAGGGCGGGAACTTCCTGGAAGAGGCGACGCGTCATCGCACGGGAACGAACATCCTCTTCAGGACCGGCGGGCTCGACGAGATTGCCGCCGAGCTCGAGATTCCGTCTGACCGGCTCGGGGAGAGGATCGAGAGGGCAAGGGAGAAGCTGTTCGTCGAGCGCGAAAAGAGGATCCACCCCGGCAAGGACGACAAGATCCTCTTGTCATGGAACGGGCTGATGATCTCGGCTCTCGCGCGAGGCGCCGTGATCCTGCAGGAGCCGCGCTACAGCGAGGCGGCCCGCCGGGCGGCCGACTTCGTGCTGACGCGGATGCGGACCGGCAAGGGGCGGCTGCTGCGGCGGTTCCGCGCCGGCGAGGCGGGGATCACCGCTCAGCTCGAGGACTATGCCTTCTTCACGGCCGGACTGATCGACCTCTACGGATGCACCTTCGACGCCGGCTACCTGAAGGAAGCCGTGAATCTGAACCGGCAGATGATCGATCACTTTGTCGATGCCGAGACGGGAGGCTTCTTCGCCACCGCCGACGACGGGGAAAAGCTGATCACCCGGCGCATGGAGGCCGATGACGGCGCCACTCCGTCGGGAAACTCGATGGCCATGGTCAACCTGATCCGCCTGGGGCGCATGCTGGGCAGCGCCGAGCTGGAGGATCTGGCCGCGAAGACGGGCGGGGCGTTCAGCAAGTGGATCGAGCGGTCGCCCAGTGCGTTCACCCACTTCATGGTGGCCCTCGACCTGGCAAGCGGACCGTCGCAGGAGCTCGTCATCGTCGGGCGGAGGGAGGCGGACGACACGCAGGCCATGCTCCGGGCGGTCTCGTCCCGCTTCCTGCCGCGGCTCGTAGTGCTCTTCCGCGACGCCGGTGCGGAAGAAGGCGGCGATCCCGTGGCGGAGCTGGCCCCTTTCACGAAGCCGTATGCGGCGATCGACGGGAAGGCGACGGCCTACGTCTGCTCCGGATTCCAGTGCGAGCAGCCTGTGACCGATCCCGGGGAGATGATGCGGCTTCTCGAGGGCGACAGGTAAAGGGGAAGCCGGTCACTTCACCGGCCCGTCGATCATGTTCACCAGCCCCACGTCGATGTACTGCCCCCCCGTCGTCTGATGGCAGTGGACGGCCACCACGTTGTTCCCCCGCTTCAGCGCCGCGACGCCCTTCTCGTCGAGGGGGTGGAGGATGTAGCTCGTCGTGTATCCCTCGAGTCTGGCCACGAGAAAGCCGTTGATGAAGATCTCGGCATCCTCGTCGTGATGGATCACCAGGCAGGGCTTCTCGAAGTCGAGGCCGGTCAGGTCGACGATGCGGCGGAGCCAGATGTCGGAGGTGTGCCACTCGGTCTGCACCAGGGCGGCGGGGGTGTCGCGCTTCCCGAAGCCGGCGATGCCGACCTTCCACGCCGAGTCGTCGTACTTCGGAGCAAACCACCCCTCTCCCGGATTCATGAAAGTGTAGCGCCACTCGCTCTCGGGCATGGAATCGGGAATGGTGGCCGACGCCATGAGCACCTTGATCCTGGGCGGAGGCAGGAACAGCTGTCTGGCCGCCTCGAGGGCCTTGCCCTCATCCATCTTGATTTTGGCGCGGTCATATGTCATGAGGCCGTTCACCTCGATCTCCACGTCGCTCGTCTGGGTGTAGACGGCCGCGGCGAGGCCCGAGCCGATCAGCGGCTTCAGGTTTCGAAGGAGCTTCACGTAGGCGTCGGTCAGCGCCTCTTGGCTCTCGAAGCTGCGGTAGCCCCAGTTCTTCTCCGCCTGCCAGGTGTGCGCCTTGACGGGAAGCCCCAGCCCGCCGAACTCGCCGAGCACCGCGGCGCGCAGCGGCTCGTTCTTCGGGGCCGCGGGACCGGGATAGCTGTGGATGTCGTGCACGTCGCCCACGCCCCGGTCGGTCCAGCCTGAAGCGTTGTTCACCAGGCGCGTGGGATCGTACTCCTTGATCCGGGTCACGATGCCCATCGTGTCGTACTGGCCCCACCCCTCGTTGAAGGGCACCCACATCACGATCGACGGATGGTTGCCGAAGGCGTCGATGGAGCGTTTCAGCTCCAGCTCGAACTGCCGCGCCGACTGGGCCACGCGGTCGACGTCCGGATCCTTGCCGCCGATGTACTTGTCCCCGCTCGGCATGTCCTGCCAGACGAGGAGACCGAGTTTGTCGCACCAGTAGTACCAGCGGTCCGGCTCGATCTTCACGTGCTTGCGCGCCATGTTGAATCCGAGCCTCTTCGTCACCTCGATGTCGTACCGGAGCGCCTCGTCGCTCGGCGCGGTATAGAGGCCGTCGGGCCAGAATCCCTGGTCGAGGGTACCGTACTGGAAGAGCGGCTCGTTGTTGAGGAAGAGGCGGAGGACGCCGCTCTCGTCCTTGGCCAGCGAGATCTTCCGCATGCCGAAGTAGCTCGTCACCTCGTCACCCGGAACGGCTCCTCGCTCAAGGTCGTTGTGAAGAAGGGTCACCTTGAGGCCGTAAAGGAAGGGCGAATCAGGCGACCAGAGCCGGGCCTCGTCGATGGGAAGCGCGATGGCTTCCCCCGGCTTCCCCTCTGCCGCGCCTTTGCTCCGCTCCGCCTCGAAGGCCTCGACCCGGACGAAAACACCCTTCGCGACTCCCCGCAGATGGACCGTCACGGTGAGGAGTCCGGCGTCGATGTCCGGTACCAGTTTCAGGCGGTCGATCGATGCGGCAAAGGGGACCGCCTCCAACCACACGGTCTGCCAGATCCCCGTGGTGGGTGTGTACCAGATCCCCCGCGGCTTGCGGACCTGCTTGCCGCGCGGCTGGAATCCCGCGTCGGTGGGATCCCACACGGCCACGACGATCTCGTTCTCGCCGGGCTGGTTCAGGGCCATGGTGATGTCGAAGGTGAAGGGATCGTACCCGCCGCGATGCTCCCCCACCTTCTGCCCGTTGACCCACACCTCGGTCTCCCAATCCACGGCGCCGAAGTGGAGCAGCATTCGTGTCCTGGGGAGCTTGCTCTCGCGCATGGGGAAAGACATCCTGTACCAGAGCCTGTTGTCCGGCCCCACCCGCTTCATCACTCCCGACAGGGCCGACTCCACCGGGAAGGGGACGAGGATCTTGCCGTCGTAGCTGCTGGGCAACCCGCTCTCCAACGGTCTGATGGCATATTCCCACAGACCGTTCAGGCTCCACCACCACGGCCGCTGCATCTGCGGTCTCGGATGCTCCGGATGCGGGTATTCGGGCGTCACGTCCCGGCCCCACTGCGTGAGGAGCGGCCCCTCGGCGGGCTTCCACTCCTCCGAGGCGGAGAGACGGAGAGCATGAACGAGCATGAAGCAGCAGGCTGAGATCAGGAGCACCCCTTTGATCATCGGTCGTTTCTCCTCTTCTTGACTTTGTCAGCGGTTTCGATAAGCCGTCGCGGAGCCGCGCAGGGAACCGGGCGCCGCGAGGGCGTCCCGCCACTGTAGTTTCAAAGGAGGCCGGAATCAAGAAAGGGCCGGCGTCCGGTCATGAGCCGAAAACCGGATTCTGGTGGACGGCATCATGCCGAATCGATAAGAGTTCTATTAACGAGGCAAAGCAACTGGCACCCTGCTCGCAAGAAACCATGGAGGAGAGATGTCCAGTTTCCAGAGCCCCCCCAGGATCGTTCCGGTCTTCCTGATCCTCTGCACCATGCTGCTTGTCGAATCTGCCTGCTCCGGTACTCCGGGACGGGAGGGATCGGCGGCCCTCGCTTCGCATGAATCCGAATCCGATCGTCTGGAAAGATGCGCCCGCACCGTCACGATCTACAGGGACACCTACGGGGTGCCGCACGTCTATGGCCCCACCGACGCCTCGGTGGTGTTCGGCATGGCCTATGCCCGCGCCGAAGACGAGCTCAAAAGGGTCGAGGGATTCTACATTCGCGTCCTGGGACGCATGGCCGAGGTCGCGGGGGAGGCTGGGCTTCCCTGGGATGCCATGCTGAGGGCGCTCGAGATATCGAAGCTCTCGAGAGCCGAGTACGAAAGCTCCCCTCCCCGGATCCGCGCGCTCTGCGATGCCTGGGCGGACGGCATGAACTACTACCTGGAAAAGAACCGCGACAAGGAACCGATGCTGATCACACGGTACGAGCCGTGGTTCCCCCTGGCCGGCGACCGCGTGATGTGGAACCTCTACATGCTCGTGAACAGGGGGGCGGCCTTCGAGGAGATCAAGTCGCTGGCGCTGCCCCAAGATCCGGAAACCATCGAGGAACCAGAGAGCGGAGCGGGCGAGAAGGGCAAGGCAGAGGGCTGCAACCAGTGGGCCGTCGCCCCGGCACTGAACGCCGCGGGAGCGGCCACGCTTCTGATCAACATGATGATCCCCCTCGAAGGGCCGTACGAGGCCCATCTCCACAGCGACGAGGGCTACAACGTGTCGGGCTTCGTGGCATACGGCCACGGAATCCTGCCGATGCTGGGGCACAACGATTTCCTCGGATGGTCGTTCACCCACAACAACATCGATTACATCGATGTCTACGAGGAGGTCTTCGATTCTCCCGACGATCCCCTGGCCTACCGGTACGGCAAGGATTATCGCCAGGCCGAGGAGTGGAGCGAGACGATCCGGGTGAAGGAGGAGGGAGGGATCACGGAACGCACCGTTCTGCTGCGCAAGACGCACCACGGCCCCATCCTCGCCGCGAAGGATGGAAAGCGGATGGCCGTCAAGGTCGGCGGGATGAAGAGGGGCGGCATCCTGCAGCAGTTCTACGCCATGGGGCGGGCGCGCAGCCTGGAGGAATTCCGGAAAGCCCTCGACCGCAATGCGGTGATCAACCAGAACGTGGCGTACGCCGACAGGGAAGGCAACATCTACTACGTCTACAACGGCCTCTTTCCCAGGCGCGATCCCTCCTTCGACTGGACGCGGGCCGTGGACGGCAGCGATCCGGCGGCGGACTGGAGCGACGTCCACACCCTGGATGAGCGTCCCCAGGTCCTGAACCCCGACTGCGGTTTCGTCCAGAACTGCAACTCCACCCCGTTCCTCACAACGGTCCGGGAGAATCCCCAAGCCGCCGACTTCCCCCCTTACATGGTGGTGCGGGAGAGGGACACGCCCCGCGCCCGGCTCTCGCGGCAGATGCTCTCGACCACCGAGCCTCTCTCCTTCGACGACTGGTGCGCGCTCTGCCTCAGCCCCCGCATCGGGGCGGCCGAGACGACGGTTCCCGCCCTGGTGAAGGAGTGGCGATCGGACGAGCTCTCGACCGAGGTCTTCGCAGAATGCCCGGGCCTGGAGGAGGCGGTGGCCGAGCTCGGTGCGTGGGATTGCACGAGCCGCGTCGATTCCGTTGCCACGACGCTCTTCATGCTCTGGCTGGAGAATCTCTACAAGGACGGAAAGGGTATGTCCGCATCAACGGATGCCAAGCTTCGGACCCTCGGCGACGTCGTGAGTCAGCTCGAAGCCGACTTCGGGACCTGGAAGGTGCCGTGGGGCGAGATCAACCGTCTGCAGCGGGCCGAACCTGACAGCGACAAGCCTTTCAACGACGAGCGGGAGAGCCTGCCCTCCGTCGGTGTGGGCGGCGCGGTGGGGACGATGTTCTGCTTCATCACGCAGCCGAGCGAGGGGAACAAGCGCCGATACGGCGTCTACGGCAGCGCCTTCGTCAGCGTCATCGCGTTCGAGGAAAAGATCAGGGCCGCGTCGATCGTCCCCTACGGAGCGAGCACGAACCCGCGATCCCCCCACTACTTCGACCAGGCTCCCCTATTCGCCGTGGGAAAGCTCAAGCCGGCGTGGTTCTATCTCGATGAGATCAAGGCCAACCTGGAACGATCCTATCACCCTGGAGAATAGGATCGCCTGCTGCCGGAATATGCGCCACAGCCGCGTTCTGAATTTTGGAAGAATGCATCAAGCGCCGAATCACCGCAGTTCACGATGGTGCCGGACGTTTCTGGCTTTCCACTGAAGCAGCGGCTGACCCTGGATTCGCTCCTGCAGAATCGGATCGCCTGTCAAGATCGTCGAGTCCACGTGACCATTTTCGAGGAGCAGGTCAAGAAACTCCTTTTCTCTGTTCGTGAAAGGCAGCACTGCGGTAAGGGCTTTCTTGCACTCTGCCAAGAGTCGTGCTCCATAGTCAGCCAGGTTCTCCTGCTCCTGTCTCGTCCGGACATGAAGGGTGGGAACAAGCTGTCTCGTCAATTCCTTGGCATCAAACTTCAGATCCTTGACCGAAATGGTTCTCCAGTCTTTCCGATTCATCCCACCGTAAACAACAAACGCCAGACGGAGACTGCCTCGATCAAGATCGTTCAAATGGAGGATCTTGTGACAGTCGAAAAGGTCCCTTGCCTGGCCGCGGGCAAACAAAGCTGCGAGCTTACCGGCAGCCAGCTCGTGCAGATCGAGAACAGGAATGTTTCTGGCGCTGACATGAACGAACGGATGAGAATCGGCAAACCGGATATCCCAGAGTGGCAGCCTGAACATGAAGTTCATATCCACTTCAAGATTACCTGATTGTCCGGTGAAACTTTGGTAGCTCAACCGCCACTTTCCACCAGCATGCTCGTCCGGCGCCCGTTTGACTGCAAATCCTTCACGGGAAAACACGGCTCGAGCGGCCTGATCGACCTTGGGCCGATCCTCCAGCATGCCTTCACGACTTTGCGCCCCGATGTAGTTGAGATCAATATCCACGGACAACCGGGGAAGGTCGAACAGGAACATGTTCAAAGCCGTACCACCCTTCAACGCCCATTTGCCCTTGAGATAGGGGTGTGAATTCAGGGTACTCAGCAGGTTCAACAAGTGAAATGTCTTCTCGATCATATCAGCTCTGAACCCAGTCGATTCAGCTGCCGGCAAGATATCCGACGATGAGAACTTCACAGCACTTCACCCCAGGATCTATCCAGAATCTCGACAGGTATCATCAGGTTCCAATTCTTATTCCACCGGCATCCCCTGCGATCAGCTCTCTCGAGATAATGGGGTTGGCGCGGAATAAATTCTCGCAGAGGGCTCAAGTGAGACTTTTCCACCATCAGGGTCGCGCTGTGCTGCTCCAGAAAGAAACCCACCTTGGCTACTGTGGTCGCATTTTTGATCATGAGTGCGTACTTGACGACCTGATCGAGGTCGAAAAACTCGATCGATTCGAGTGACCGCCATATCTCTTCCCAGCTTCCGGATAGATCCGGGCGATCCATCACGTCGACCAGGGTTCGCTCAAGGGTGGTCACCTTGAGTTCCACACCGTTGCTCTTGCGGCTGGTCACGCCAAACATCTGCTTCCCTGCCGATCGAAGTGCACGGGGAACCGGGACGCACCTGAATGTATGAGATTGGAAATCGAGAGGAAGCGACTTTCTGGACGACAGATAAAATAGTCTTGTGAAGAGCGAATAGGCCTTCCCATGGAACTCCAGAGCGGTGTGGTATGCGAGAACCGCATCCTCGACCATTTTCGCTGCAACAAGATAGGGATCCACTGGGCATGAAACTGGATCGATCCCTAGAGGAACAGGCGCATAAAGCCCTCGTCGCACACGTACGATTCGACCCTTGTTGAGATAATAAGCCAGGAGTGATTTGCGGGTGCTCGGATTACCGGATCCCCGGGTGGCGAGAAAAGCGTCCAGCTCGGTTATGGTAAAAACAGCATGTTGCGATAGGAACTCGCTTAACTTCCCTGGCTGCTTATTTTGAAGTTCGTACGACATAGTAGCAATATTTCTAGTCCTATTTCTCATTTATGTCAAATAATAACGCGTGTTTTTTGACAAACCTGAGAGATAGATGCAAATCAATTGCTACTTTCCCACCATTCAACCGAATCAGAGGGAATGTTCACTCAGACGATTGCCTGCCGCTCCCTAATCCCTCTTCACCAGGGTGATCTTCTTCCTGAACTGGCCGCGGCCGCGCTTCACCAGGAACTCGACGGTGTCGCCGGGCTTGTAGTCCTTGAGCGCGTCGGAGAGGTCCTCGCCGGTGAAGACCTTCTTGTCGTCGAGGCCCACGATGATGTCGCCCACCACGATCTGGCGCCGCCGGTCGAGGTAGATGCCCTCCAGGCCGGTACGGTCGGCCACCGAGTTGCCGGCCACGCGGAGGATCACGGCTCCCTTCAGGCCGAACCGGTTCGCGTCCGAGTCAGACAGGAGCTCGATCCCCATGTCCTCGGGTGTGATGACCCGGCCGTACCGGATCAGGTAGGGAACGATGCTATTCACCGTGTCCGCCGGCACGGCGAAGCCGATGCCCGCATTGGAGCCCGACGTGCTCTTGAGCGCCGTGCTGACACCGATCAGCCTCCCCTTCGAGTCGAGGAGCGGTCCGCCCGAGTTGCCGGGATTGATCGCCGCATCGGTCTGGATCACGTCGGTGATCGCGCGGCCGGTCCACGACTGGATCTGGCGTCCCTTGGCGCTGATGATCCCCTTGGTGAGCGTATGGTCGAGGCCGAAGGGATTGCCGATGGCCAGGACGGTCTGGCCGACCTCGAGACCGGCCGATTTCCCGACCGCGATGGGAACGAGCTTGCTGCCCGGCGCGTCGATCTTCAGGACCGCCAGGTCCTTGTCCGGCTCGTAGCCCACCAGCTTCGCCTCCCATTCGCTCCCGTCGGCCAGGGTAACGGAGATGGAGCTGGCGCCGAGGATCACGTGCGAGTTGGTCACAACGTGCCCCTGCCTGTCCCAGACGAAGCCGCTCCCCATCCCCTGGGCGATCTCCGTCACGTTCCGGGAGAAGAGCGAGACGCGGCGCTGCGCCTTGTTCGTGATGAAAACCACTGAGGGCGAGCACCGCTTGAAGAGGGCGATGACCTTCTTCTCCTCGATGCAGAGTCCGGCATCATCCTCGTCGTCGCTCCAGGTCTCTGCGGCCACGGCGGCCTTTCCTGCGGCGAGGACGGAAAGCGCCCCCTGCCCCGCGAACCAGACTGCCGGGACGATCAGCAACAGGACAACAAGTCCTTTGAACTTCATCATATCTACCTCCGATTGCCGCCCGTCGATGATCCACGGGCTCACAAGCAATGATACGGCGAAAAGTCAGGGACGTTGGCGCTTCGGCTCGCGACGGGATGACGCCCCGGGCGAATCAAGCAAGTTATAGCATCATCAATCGGCACTTCTCGTGAGCGGGTAGAGCCGCTTTTCGCCGATCCGCGCAGGGTCGCATTAATTCACTTGATTTTGATGTACCTCTTGCCGATGATCCCCAAGCTGGAGGAAGGGGTCTGCGGTGATGGTAGAAATCCCTATCCTCTGTTATTTCAAAAGGTAAGCTCGACTTTCCGAAGCGGGCGCCATCGATGTAGGTAAGCAGGAAGTCATGATGAACGACGTGGTGATCATCGGCAGCGGGCTGGCTGGGCTCAGCTGCGCCTGGCACCTGAAGGAGAAGGGGATCGCCGCCCGCGTGCTGGAGCGGAACAGCCGCGCCGGGGGACTCTGCCGCACCGAGACGGTCAACGGATTTTCCTTCGATCATTCGATCCACATCCTCTACTCGGGTGACGAGTACGCATCGAGCCTGATCAAGAACGTGCTTCTCGAGGGGAACTGGGCGGCCCAGGTCCGCGAGTCGTACTGCTATTCGTACGGCACCTTCACCGAGTATCCCTATCAGGCTCACAACTTCGGCCTCCCGGGCGAGGTGATCGTGGAGAACCTGATCGGCCTGATCGAAGCCACCTTCAGCAAGGAGGAGCCCTCGCAGTCGAAGCACTTCGAGGAGTGGATCGTCCGGACCTTCGGCGAGGGGATCGCGAAGAACTTCATGATCCCCTACAACAGGCGCGTCTGGGCCTGGGACCTGAAGGAGATGAACTTCGACTGGATAGCCGAGAGGGTTCCCCGGCCGGAAGTCCGCGACGTGCTCGAAGGGGCCCTCCGCGAGCCCAGGAAGAAGTTCGGCCCCAACTCCGAGTTCTGGTACCCGAAGGAGGGCGGGATCGAGGCGCTGCCGCGCGGGTTCCTGCCGCACCTGGAGGGGCGGATCTCGCTCTGCACCGATGTGCGGTCCATCGACCCTATCAAGAAGAAGCTGACCGTCGCCGACGGCGACGGCAGGCTTTCCGAGATCCCCTACGGCACCCTCGTCACCACCGTCCCCCTGCCCAGGCTCCTGGGGCTGATGACGGAGAAGCTGCCCGGCGATCCCCCGCCCCCGCCGGCCGAGGCGTTCCGCCACAACGTGGTGCACACGGTGAACCTCGGACTCGTCGGGCCGGACCTGCCGCCCTTCCACTGGGTCTACTACCCTCTGGAGGAGACGGTCTTCCACCGGATCTCCTTCCCCCATCTCTACTCGCCGACCATGGCGCCCGAGGGGCACCAGTCGATCATGTGCGAGGTCTCGGAGTCGCCCTACAGGCCCCGCGACACGAAGAAGCTGATCGCCCAGTGCGTGGCCGACCTGAAGAAGACGGGCATCCTCCATGAGGAACACACGATCGTTCACGAGTCGATCAAGACTCTCGATCCGGCCTACGTGATCTACGATCTCGACCACCGCCGAAACGTGGACGCCCTGCATTGCGCCTGCCGCGACGCGGACATCCACCCCTGCGGGCGATTCGGCGACTGGGAGTACCTCAACATGGATCACTCGATCCTGAGCGGCAAGCGGATCGCGGACGAGATCGCCGGAGCATAAACGGACAGCAAAAATGGAACCGGTCTCCTTCACGGCTTTCGAGCTCCTTGCCGACGGATCGTTTCGAGAGGCGGACTACACCTTCGAGGGCAGCGTCCAGGACGGCTGGATCATCCTGCGCCAGGGGAAAAAGCAGATCGAACTGCCGCCCGGATACGATCTGCTGCGGACCGTGGCCTGCGGCATCTGCTCCACCGATCAGGCGCGCCGCTTTCTTCCCTTCCCCCTGCCCCAGATCATCGGGCACGAGGTCGTTGCCGAGGACGAGGCGGGACGCGCCGTCGCCGCGGAGATCAATGCCTCGCACCTCGCCGCCGACGCGGCCGAGGCGGCGGCCTGCCCGCTCTGCAGCGCGCGTCTCCCGACGCACTGCCCTGACAGGATGGTGCTCGGGATCGACAGGCTTCCCGGCGGATTCGGGCCCTTCATCCTTGTGCCGCGAAAGAACATCATCCCCATCCCCGCCGCGCTGCCCCTCGAGTCGGCCGTTCTTCTCGAGCCTTTCGCCGCGGCCCTTCACGCCGCAGAAACGATCGATCTCGACGACGCCGCGACGGTGGCCGTTTTCGGAACGGGGAGGCTCGGGCTTCTCATCGTTGCAGCGCTGAAGGCGATCCGCGAGGAGCGCGGGCTCGGATTCGACATCCTGGCAAGGGAAAACAACCGAATGCGCGCCGACCTCGCCCTGCGCCTCGGCGCGGACCGTCTCATGACCGACAAGGACAGGGATGTCGATGCGGCCGTGGAATGCACCGGCAGCCAAGGCGGCCTCGAGGCGGCGCTCTCCGCGGCGCGGCGCGAGGTGCACGTCAAGTCCACCACCGGACTGGAGACGATGGGATTCCGTTTTCTCACCGAGATGGTTGTGGATGAAATCGGCCTCGCACCGTACAGCCGGACCGCTCTCGAGAGCCTGGCTGCCGCGGGCGCCCGCACGGCTCTCCTTGCCGAGGACGATCTCCCCAGTGCCGTGGCCGCCGAGATCGAGAGCTGCGGCCTCGAGGCCCGTTCTCTTTCCGCCGCCGATCTTTCAGCTGATGGCGCGCCGCGCTATCCGGACCAGGCGGACGTTGTCGTGGCAACGTCGTGCCGCGGCGCCGAACAGGCCTTGCGTCCCTGGGACCGGAGCCGGCAGGGTTTCGTCCGTCCCAGGGGAACGATCCTTGTTGCAGCAGGCGAGGCCGCCGCCGGCGATCTCATTCACACCGTGGCCGCGCGCGGGCTCCGGATCTCGACCTCGCGATGCGGCGATTTCACGCGGGCCCTGCCCATGCTTGAGAAACTCATCGAGAAGGGGATCGATCTCGGACGGCTCCTGATCACCCACCGCTTCGAGGCCGGCGATCTGCCCGCAGCGATGGCCGCGGCGCGGAATCCCGACGCAGTGAAGGTCGTTGTCGAGCATTGAAGCCCCGGGATCGCGCCGCGATGCAGTCTCCCTCATGGAAGTACCGTCCTTGTCTCGATGTCGGTCAACGCCCCCAGGGTTATCCCGCTTGACGTGTCGAAACTGACTCCGACGCAGTGAAACGTAGGGAGTGTCCCGAGGGACGGAATAACGAGATCAGGGGTGAAACCGTGCCCGGCCGCATCCACAGTTCCCGACAAGGAACCGGGAATGTTCGCCCTGGAGAAAACCAAGTAGGTATCATTGAGAAGCCCGGTCTCGCGTCCGTCTCCGAAGGGCAGCGTCCAGCTTCCCGCTCCGCCTGAAACAAGGACACCGAACGACCATCCTGCCTCGGCCGCGGGAAAGTGATCGACCTCGAAGTGAACGGCATCCCCCACCTTGAAGGTACCGACCGGTTCGAGCGTGGCTGGCCGGACACCGCCCACATAGACGTTGCTGGTTGTTCCCAGATCGTCGGAATGCCAGGCGAGCAGGAAATTCCCGTAGCTGTTGTTGTAGTTCACCTGCATCCACTCGCAGTCGCCGCTGGCCAGGCTGACCGGTAGAGGCGCATCCCAGGTGTTTCCGCCGTCACGGGAGAAGGAGCCCAGGATCACAGTCATAGCGAGGGGCTCATCCCAGAACACGCCGAGGTAGTCGTCGTGGCCCTTGATCTTCACCGTGCTCGCACCGCCGAGAGATAGAGGGTGCTCGAACCAGGTGGCGCCGCCCGTGCTGGATACGGAGACGTAGCTCTCGAGAGCCCCGGTGCGGTTGTCGGTCCAGGCCACGGCCATCAATCCGTTGTTGACGACGGCGTCAAGGCTGCCCGTATTGACCAGGCCGGGTGTGTAGTTTCCGATCAGGATATCGGTGCCGAGCCAGCCGTACGGACCCGACAAGGAGTAGTTGCACCGCACCTCGTCGAGCAGCGCGCTGCCGCTGATACGCTCGTCGTTCCACACGGCCATGAGATGCCCTCCCCCCTCCACGGCCAGTGCAATCGAACCGTTCGCCTCGCCGACAACGGAGTTGAGCACGCGGTCCGAGGGGAGCCAGGTTCCGCCTCCGGTGGAGCTGTACTGGAAGAATAGATCGTATTGTGTCGCTCCGGCACCGGCGCGATTGTCCTGCCAGATGGCGAAGACGTTGGTTCCGCCGCGCGCCTCGATGTCGATGTCATCGACCCTGTTCGAGCCAGCGCCGTAGCCGGCCGGCAGGTGCACGGCAGGACTGAAGGTGCCGCCGCCGTCATGGGACGCGGTGAAGTAGAGATTGGCGTTGAGCGTACCGGGAATGAACGTGGCGCAGAGGAAGTAGACATGGTCAGCCCCCCCCATCGTGTCGGGGCTCACGGCCATATCATACCGCGAGATGCCTCCCGATCCGACGCCGTATCCCTTGTCGATGAGCTGCTCGCCCGCCCACGTGACGCCGCCGTCGGTGGAGAAATTGAAGTACACCTCGGCACTGCCGTGGCGCATGTCCTGCCAGCAGACGTAGATTCGATCTTCGAAGAGGTCGATGCTGCTGTCCTGAAGGTTTTTTGCCGACAGGGTCGCGTCGGAGTCGACACGGACAGGAGAGGACCAGCTGAGTCCTCGTCCATCCGATGTGGACACGAAAACGTAGGGGCCGCCGAGGTTGGCACCGTCGATGAAAGCCACGGCGCTCTCTTCACCGCGGCTGACGATTGCCGGCGTACCGGAATCGCTTCCAGGAGTATGATCGATCAGGACGGACTGGCGCGGATGCTGGGCAGAAAGATCGCCGGCGAATGCCAGCAGGATGACGGCGGCACACTGCAATGTCTGCTTCATGTGACTGAGCATTGGACTTCCTCCTTCTTCGCTCATGGAAATACTACGATCCGGACACCTTCCCCATTTCAGCGAAAACCCAATAGCCGGCCGCTGAGGTTTCACAACCAGTCACGTCAAAAAGTGTTGCGGCTTCCGTCCCGAGGCTTCCCCGCTATCCCTCGTCGGTCCGATGCAAAAGCCCTTGGCCGTCGGTGAATTTCTTTGACAGCCCACGAAGGGTTAACTACATTTTTTCCAAATAGTAAGGTGAATTTCTCCCGATCGCTTCCAGGAGACCTTCATGAAAAATATCTTCAACAATGCCTATGACGATCTCTCCGTGCTCGTGACGGGGCACACCGGGTTCAAAGGATCATGGCTCTCCCTCTGGCTCACGGAACTGGGTGCCAGTGTCACGGGATTCAGCCGCGACATGCCGATCGAGCCGCGCAACTTCGCCCTCAGCCGCGTCGAGGAGAAGATCACCCGCCACGTGCGCGGCGACATCCGCGACAAGGCGGCGATACTCGATGCCATGAAGAAGGCGCAGCCGGAGATCGTCTTTCATCTGGCGGCGCAGCCGCTCGTGCTTGCCGCCTACAAGGAGCCCGGTGAAACGATGGACACGAACGTGGGCGGCACGGTCAACCTCCTCGAGGCGATCCGGAGGACCGGATCGGTCCGGGCTCTCGTCTGCGTCACAACGGACAAGGTCTACGAGGAGACGGAGACGCCCGTGGGATTTCGCGAGACCGACAGGCTGGGCGGGCACGATCCCTACTCGGCAAGCAAGGCGATGGTCGAGCTGGCCGTGAACTCCTACAGGCTTTCGTGGAAGGAGAAGGGATTCAGCCTTCGACCCGTGGCCATGGCCACGGCGCGGTCGGGCAACGTGATCGGCGGGGGCGATTTCTCCCCCTTTCGCCTGATACCCGACTGTTTCCGCAGCCTCCTCAACGACAGGCCCTTCGTGCTGAACACGCCGGCCAGCGTGCGGCCCTGGCAGACGGTCCTCGATCCCCTGGCCGGATACATGAGGCTCGGCAGCCTGCTTCTCGACAGGGGCGACGAGTTTGCCGAGGCGTGGAACTTCGGCCCCCCCGTCGAACAGAACGTGACGTGCGAGATCTTGACGCGGCGCGCCTTCGAGTACTGGGGCGTGGAGTCGGAGACGCGCGTCGCCCAGAGCCCGGTGCACCAGGCCGAGACGATCTGGCTCAACAGCGACAAGTCGGCGCGCCGGCTCGACTGGCATCCCGTCTGGACCTGGGAGGAAGCGCTCCGCGAGACCGTGACGTGGTTCAAGGAATACAAGTCGCGTCTCCAGACCGAGGAGAAGCCGGACATGCACGATATCTGCCTCGCTCAGATCCGGGACTACGTTGCTGCAGCAGTGAAAAAGAAGGCCGCCTGGACGCCATGAGGGGGGGAAGGCTCGCAATGATTTCCGGAAAATCCCCAGCCTTTCGGATTGCGGCTCGCCTCGTGATCGGCATCTCCTTCTGCGGGCTCCTCGGCCTCCCGCTCTGCGGGTGCGGCGTGCTCGACGCGGTCAAGGAGCGGGCGCTCGACCTCACCGACGTGCTCGATGTCAAGTTCGCCTGCCCCTACTCTCTCGGCATCGGCGCGAAGGTCGAGGTGACCGACTACCTCGGCGCGGGGATCGGCGCGTGCACGCTGCTCGAGGGGGAGGAGTGGTTCGGGCGGCGATACATGCCGAGCACCGGATCGCTGAACCACCTGGTGATCTGGGGGTCCGAGGAGTCGGAGATCGGCCCGACGCTTTACGGATTCGGCATCAGCCAGCAGCCTAAGCGCCCTCTTCCGGTGGTGTCGCGATTCCGGATCGGCGGCGAGGTCTTGCTTCCGGCGATCACCCTCGGGCTCTACGTGAACCTGGGTGAGATCGTCGATTTGCTGGCCGGTTTCGCGGGGTTCGATCCGGCTGAAGACCATGGTGTGCCCAAGGGCTGCCGGCTCGAGCCGCACATCGTGATCAAGCGCTGCGAGGCCGACCTCGAAGGCGACAATCCGTTCTTCAGGTCCAAGGCGGCGTACGAGCTGGGGAAGCTTGGATCGCTCTACGCGGTGGAGATCCTGATTCACGCCCTCGACGACGAGACCGACTTCGTCCGCGTGGAGGCGGAAAAGTCCCTCGGAAGGCTCACCGGCCAGGATTTCGGCCCCGATCCCGAACAATGGAAAGCCTGGTGGACCGAGATCAACGGAGAGAACTGAGAACTTCCGCCTGATCCGATCCGGATCAGCGCGAGCCGGATTCCATATTGAATGGAAAAACAACAATCAAAACCGGTACATTTCTAGTATAATGGCTCGTCAACGTCGAAAAGCCATCCGGCCTGACACGGATCTAATGCACCCACAAAGCGCCGACTGAACCTCGGCGAAGTTACTGGTTCGCCATGACTCGGCGCTTGATCCGCAGCGGGATTTAGCGCTGCCGGTCGAGATGCACTTCCAGGCGGCCCATTGAGTGAGACTTCGTAGGATTTCGGTCCCGTTTCATGTCAACAGATTTCGAGGAGGTAAAATGAGCTTCAGATCTTTATTTGCCATCGTGATGACATCTCTGCTTCTCTCCGGCGCCGCAGCTGCGGAGACGGTGGAGTTCGAGGACAGCTGGGGTGCACCCGGCTTCAACCTCGTTTCGAGCTCATCATCGGGTGTCGAGATCGTCTTCTCGGTTCCGCGGATCCATCTTGGCGAGATCAGCGCGGACGGCCGGACGATGGACACCGTTTCCATTCCCGGTGTCGTGCTTCCCAACGACCCCGGCGCCCCGAACCTGCCCGGCATGAGCCGTCTGATCGCCTTCCCGCAGGGTGCAAACTACAGCGTCGAGATCAAGGACTACCGGTCCGTGATCATCGACGGCCTGGATGTCGTTCCGGCTGAGCCGATTCCCTTCGAAGGCGACGATTCTCCGCCGCTCTACAGGAAGAATGCGGCGATCTACGAGCGGGACGCCGTTTTTCCCCAGCAGCCCGTCGTCCTGTCGGAGCCGAAGGTGATGCGCGGCGTCGACGCCTTCTTTCTCGGGGTCACGCCTTTCGCCTACAACCCGGTCCAGAAGCGCCTCGAGGTCTTCACGGACATGCGGATCAAGGTGACCTTCACGGGCGGAAACGGGATCTTCGGCGACGTGAGCTATCGGAGCCGCTGGCTCGAGCCGATGATGAGGCAGCACATCTTCAACTACGCGTCGCTGCCCGCCGTCGATTTCGATGCGCGCGTCCGGTCGAAGAGTCGGAGCGACGAGTGCGAGTACATGATCTTCTCGCCCGGATTTCCCAATTTCCTTGCCTGGGCCGAGACGATCAAGGAGCATCGGATGAAGCAGGGGATCGTTGCCGAGGTGTACGACATCAGCGACTTCGGTAGCACGGCCGGCGGGATCGAGAGCAAGATCAATCAGGCCTACACGTCCTGGCAGCTCAAGCCGGTCGCCGTGCTCCTGCTCGGCGACACGCCCGCCATGCCGACGCAGACATGGAGCGGCGTCCTGTCGGACAACATCTACGCCGACGTGAACGACGACGACCTTCCCGATCTCAACGTGGCCAGGATCACGGCGCGGGACGACAGCGAGCTCGATCTCCTGGTGAACAAGTTCATCGACTACGAGTTCAGCCCGCCGACCAACCCGGGCTTCTACGCCAATCCGATCATGGCCGGCGGATGGCAGACTGAGCGGTGGTTCATCCTCTGCACCGAGGTGGTCCACGGCTTCATGACCAACGTGGAGGGGAAGAGCCCCGTCCGGGAGTACGCCATCTATTCCGGTTATCCGGGAAGCCAGTGGTCGACCAACCAGAACACCTACATGATCACCGACTACTTCGGACCGAACGGTTACGGCTACATCCCGGCGACTCCGTCCCATCTCACCGACTGGGGCGGGAACGCCACGCGGATCAACAGCGACATCAACTCCGGCGCCTTCTACATGCTGCACCGCGACCACGGCTACGAGATCGGCTGGGGCGAGCCTGACTACGACGTCAACGACCTCGGCGGGCTCTCGAATTCCGATCTCCCCTTCGTCATGTCGATCAACTGCCTCACCGGCCACTACTCGTACAACCCAGAGTGCTTTGCCGAGGCGTTCCACAGGATGCAGCACGGCGCGCTCGGCGTGATCGCCGCGTCCCACATCTCCTACTCATTCGTGAACGATACCTTCGTCTGGGGTATGCACGATTCCATGTGGCCCGGTTTCGATCCCGGCTACGGCGGGAGCTCGGGCGACAACATGTACATGCCCGGCTTCGCGAACATGTCCGGCAAGTGGTACCTGATGAACTCCTCGTGGCCGTACAACACGAGCAACAAGGTCATCACGTACCACCTCTTCCACATGCACGGCGACGCCTTCACCCAGGTCTGCACCGAGGTGCCGCAGAACCTGACGGTCACCCATGCGAACAGCATCGACACCATGGCGACGAGCTTCGACGTGACGGCCGACGCGGGCTCGTTCATCGGCCTCTACAGCGACGACGGCCGGCTTCTCGGCTCGGCGACCGGGACGGGCAGCCAGCAGACGATCGACATCATCATGCCCGGCTTCCCCGGAACGATGTACGTCACTGTGACCAAGGCCAACCACGTGCGCTACGAGGGAGTCGTGTCCATCGCCGGCGCCTCCGTCCCGATCCCCGACGTCAAGGCGAACGGCCAGGACGGCCCGATCTTCGTTCCCTACGGAACGCCGGTCACCATCACCCTTTCCCTCGATCCGGGCGGTTTCCTCGGCGTGGATCAGGACATCTGGGTCTTCGTGCAGGAGAACTGGGACACCACCTGGTACTGGCGCCCCCCGAACAGCTGGACCATGTCGACCTCCCCGATCCTGACCCTCAGCGGTCCGCTCTTCAACGTGAACAACTTCGTCCTCGTCAACAACACCCCCCTGCCGCACAGAAACACCTGGATCTTCTACCTCGCGGTGGACGACATGGACGGCGTGTACCAGGGGACCTTCATCGACAGCTGCGCGGTGGGGGTTTATTGACGACCTGATAACTGCCGGCGACCTGTTGTCGGCGGTTTTGATACGGTTGAATCGTGATTGGCCGGGAGGTTCTTCCGGCCGACGAGAAGATCAAGATATTGGTCAGAATGAGCTTGCCTGTCGTGCCGTTGAGCTTCAGCGGGCGGCAGGCGAGCTTTATTGTCGAGACAGCATGTCAACTCCCACCGAGCTGTCAGCATGACCGCTCGTTTGTCGATCGCTGGTTTGCCGCACTTGATATCATTCGCAAAATAATGTTAAACAGATCCGCCTAACAAGGACTCTTGGGACGAAGAGACCGAAACAGCCCTTGTATAGGAAACAACTTGGATGCGGAAGATGGACTCCGCCGGTCTGCTCATCCGGACGGGATTTCGTCTGTACCATGGATGATGCGGTTCATTTCGCTGCCTGAAGGGTATTTATGGCCAGGCTACTGTCAGAATACGCAACCAGCAGAGATAACAATTTCAATCTGATCCGATTCGCTGCGGCCTCCCTTGTTCTATATACTCACAGTTTTGCACTCACAACAGGTTCTGGAGACGCCGAGCCGCTCAGAGGCTCCATCGGCATGACTTGGGGATCAATAGCCGTTGATGTCTTTTTCATCACCAGTGGTTTTCTTATTACAAACAGCTACTTTTCCAGAAATAATTTGATTGCCTTTGTCTGGGCGAGAGTATTGCGGATATATCCTGCGCTCATAGTGGCAGTTCTATTATGCGTCTTTGTCATTGGCTTATGTTTTACATCACTCACTGTGCAGGAGTACTTGCTCAACCGCCAGACGTGCTTATATTTGTTTAGAAATTCTTTTCTCTTCCTGGGAGTCGAGTTCAGTCTGCCCGGTGTGTTCATGGACGTTCCTTTCGAGGGCTCCATCAATGGTTCCCTCTGGACATTGCCTTACGAAGTCAGAATTTATGCATTCCTCACCATGGTCTTGGGTGTTATTGCGTATATCGGAAAGCACCTGAAAATCGTTTCTTTCAGAAATTCATTATTGCTGATAAGTGGCGTTTCGATAATCCTCCACCTTTTCAACAAATTTCAGCCTGTCCTGCCGGAAGAAGCCCTGCGTTTGTTCTCCATGTTCTTCATGGGGTCAACTTATTATGCCTGGCGAGATAAAATACGCTTGTCATCAAAATGGTACCTCTTCGGATTTTCACTCTTGCTGGTGTCAGCGATCAACAAGGATCTATTCGTTATATTTTACTGCTTGTTGTTGCCCTATCTGATATTCCATGCCGCCTATGTACCATCCGGCCTGATACGATATTTTAACAAAATCGGGGACTATTCCTACGGGTTATACATTTACGCCTTTCCTGTGCAGCAATCAGTAGCGGCGCTGATTCCAGATGTCTCAGTAACCACGATGATCCCGGCATCATTTTGCGTTACCTTGATCTTGGCAGTTCTGTCCTGGCATCTGTTGGAAAAGAGGTTTCTGAAAATGAAGGGATCATATGTTCTGATAGAAAAATTCATACAGGACAGAGGACTGACAAGGCGCTTCAATCGGACAAATTAATTCGTGTTCTCATATAAATGAATCGAGACATGTGATGAAGGATGTAAAACAGATCTTGTCATGTCTGGAGAAGACACCTGAGATCCTTTCCGGCCTCTTGACCCGGATCCCTGAGGACATATTGAAGACGAGACGGATCGATAACTCTTGGAGCATCCACGAGCACGCCTGCCATGTGGCCATCGGCGACAGGATCGGTTTTCTCGCTCGACTCCATCAGTTTCTCAATGAAGAGAGCCTTCTCTTCACGCCGCTGTCCGGCGAGAGCTTCCCAGAGGACCACTTCATGAAGCTGGATCTTGAACAAGCGATCGATGGTTTCTTCAATGACCGTGCGGAACTGATCGACAAGGCCGGATCCCTCGACGAGCCGCTTTGGAGCAAGGAAGGGGAACACCCCGAGTACGTGACCTACACCCCGCACATCATGCTGCGCCATCTCCTTATGCACGATCACCTTCACATGTATCGTATCGAGGAGCTCTGGCTGACCAGGGATGAATATCTATCGAGCATCTGAGAGCTGTACTGAATGCAGACTGATATCACGGCACTTATCAAGAAAGTAGCCCGAGAGCATCGGTTCTCCGGCGTGGTGAGGATTCTCTCCAAGGACCTGGTGCTGGCAGCTACCGCCTTTGGACATGCGGACCGGACGCATGGCGTCCTCAACACGATCGAGACTCGCTTCGGGATCGCATCAGGCACAAAGCTATTCACGGCGCTTGCCATTGGTGCGTTGATCGATGACTCCCGGCTTGCCTTGAACTCGCGATTGCACGACGTCTGCTCCTTCGACCTTTCAGGAATCGCCGAAGATGTAACGATCGGGCATCTACTCACGCACACGTCGGGCGTCTTCGATTACTTCGACGAGGAAGCCATCGAGGATTTTGATTCATTCGAGCTGAGCATCCCTCCCCACAAGCTTATGCGCCCCAAGGACTATCATGCCATGGTCGTCGGAGGCGAGATGAAGCACGCTCCCGGCGAGAGATTCTCGTATTCCAACGGTGGATACGTTCTACTCGGCATGCTCGTGGAGGAACTTTGCGGCGACTACCATCAATTCGTCGAGACCCGAGTGTTGAAGCGTGCCTGTATGACCTCTTCGGGATTCTTCAGGCTTGATCAGCTGCCCGAAGGAACCGCAAGCGGGTACATCGAGAAGGATGGCCGCTGGCGCACCAACATCTATGTGCTCCCCATAATTGGTGGTCCGGATGGGGGTGCTTATGCAACCGCATCAGATATGGAGCGCCTGTGGCGAGCTTTGCTGGCAGGGCAGATCTTGTCTCCTGCATTGACGCGGACTTTTTTGACAAAAGCCGCGCGTTCAGGAAGCTGTCTTTATCATGGTCATGGCGTCTGGATCCACGACGACGGTGATCATCCACCTGTAATCTACACTGCTGGTTGCGACGCAGGCGCCTCTTTCAGGTCAAGCTGCCTTGGCAATGACATCGTTGCGACAGTACTCAGCAACACTTCGAACGGTGCCTGGCCCATGGTGAAAGCCGTAAACCAGTTCCTCTGCCGGGAATTCACGACAACGGAAAGATCTTTTTCCATTGAAATGAATACTTCGCCGGGCAGAATCGAATCGCCCAGTTCACGGACAATCAAAGAGTCAGAAAGTGAAAAATAACAAAAATCAAATAAAGCCGGGCAAGATCATCCTTGTCGGTGTGATTACAGGTCTGGTCGCCGGGATCGCCTGCTTCCTTGCCATCACGCTCGTGGGAGCGGAGGTCAACCCTGCCGTCGTGGGAGGGATCGTCGGCGGTGTCGTCGGAGGAGTTGTCCCGACCATTCTTACATTCAAGTCGAAGTGACATCAAAGATGAACGAAGACGTCCAAGCAAGCATCAACCCGGCCGGCAAGACACGTTTCCGGAGTATCGAGGCCAATTTTATTGCGTGGAACAAAATGCAGCGGTCTCGAACTCTCAAGCCAGCGAACGATTGCGGATCGCTGCCGATCCGCCGGTGGCACCGGTCATACAACCAAAATAGCCGGTGCTATTGACTTCTCCCTCGAAACCGGATAGACTCCCGCCTCGTGCCGCATCGAGCGGCAGAAGAGATAACCATCGAGCAGGATTGGAAAGAGCATGCGCTGCACCATGACACCCAATGTCGCCGACTCCACGGGGATGCTCCCGTGCCCCGTCGCGACGGTATGGGAATCCCCTGCTCCTGTGGTTATCCTCCCTATTAGGGATTAAAAACGGAAGCCGCGGGGCAAAGGAACCCGCGGCTCTTCGCCTCCCCTCAACTCCCCCATTGCGAAGCCAAGCGGTTCTGATGCCTTCGCGGCCGGTTTGCGCCGTTCTGCGGCATGAACGGCGCCGTCTATAGTGCGGCCGCGGGTCGCTGACAGCAACGAGGTGCATCATGAAAGGAGACAGAACAAGTACGCAGCATGGCGGCGTCATGGAGGTGGTCCGCCTGGCCTGGCCGATCGTCGTGAGCATGCTCTCATACACCGCAATGGGTGTGACGGACACCATGTTCGTCGGCTGGGTGGGCAAGACCGAGCTCGCCGCCGTGGGACTCGCAACGATCGCCATATTCCTGGTCAACTCCTTCTTTCTCGGCGTCCTGAACGGCGTGAAGGTGGTCAGCGCCCAGGCGACGGGCGCATCGGATCCGGCGACGGCCCGGTCGGCGGCCTGGCAGGGGGCGCTCCTCGCGATCCCCTTCGGCGTCTTCGTGATCTTCCTGGGTGAACTGCACGAGCCGATCTTCCGGCTCATGGGCGGCACGCCCGAAGTGCGCTCACTGGCCAGCGACTACTTCAGGATGCGGGTCTACGCCTCACCCTTCTGGTACATCTTCATGGCGATCTGCAACGCCCTTCAAGGCACGGGCGACACCAGGACGCCGATGTTCGTCAACCTCGTTGCCAACGGGCTGAACATCGCCCTCGATCCCCTCTTGATCTTCGGGATCGGGCCTTTCCCCGAGATGGGCGTCACTGGAGCGGCGCTGGCCACGGTCCTCGCCTGCGCCGGCGGGATGATCGCTGTCATCCCTCTGTTCATCAGGAAGAACGGCTTCGAACCGCGCCCCGACCGCCGGGTCATGAAGCCGGTCCTCGGTCTCGGTCTGCCCATCGGCGTCCGGTTCCTGCTCGAGGTGGCGGGCTGGTCGTTCTTCACCGCCCTTCTCGCGCGGATCGGCGAGGACGACCTGGCTGCCAACCAGATCGCGATCAACATCATCAAGCTGAGCTTCCTGCCCGGCTACGCCATCTCGGAGGCGGCCTGCATCCTGACGGGAAAGCACACCGGCGCAAGGAACCCGGAAGGCATTCGTGACGCCTTCCACGCGTCGCTCAAGGTGGCCGTGGCGGTCATGGCGTTCTTCGGGGTCCTTTTCTGGCTCGTGCCCGATCTCTTCCTGACCTGCTTCCAGGACGATCCGGCCGTGCTGGCCATTGGACGGGATCTCCTCCTGGTGGCCGCGCTCTTCCAGATCTTCGACGCCGTGGCCATGGTGGGCGTCGGGGCGCTGAACGGCGTGGGCGACACGCGATTCACCATGGTCGCCACCGTGCTGGCCACGTGGCTCGTGCTGGTGCCGCTCACCTACCTGCTCGGCATGGTGAGCGGCCTGGGCGCCTTCGGTGCGTGGCTGGCCCTCACCGCGGAGATCACCGTGCTGGCCGCCGTGCTGCTCGTCCGCTTCTACGGCCGGTTCCGGCCGATCCGGGCGTGCCCCGCCCCGGTCCTGCTCGACAGCATCGAGCACGGGATCGAGAACAGAGCCGTCTGAATCATCGCCGGCCCGGACATCTTTTCGGTTCCGCCGCGAGGCAGGAACTCGAAGCGATGTCCGGGCCGGGCGACCGTTCCGCAACGGCACATTTCCGAATCCGGTCGATGACATCATCCGGATCCGGGTTATCATCCGACAGCAGGGAGAACAGACATGAAAAACGACCACGATGCCTTCGGTCACGAGATCCACGACCATTTCCTGGGCTCGAACAACTGCGAGGTGATCGAAAGGGACGACGGCTATCTCGACGTCTCCGACCGGATCGGCGCCTACTTCACGGAGTACGACGAGTGGCTGCCCCATCAGAAGAAGGCGATCCGGCTCGCCCGGGGACGCGTCCTGGACATCGGCTGCGGCGCGGGACGGCACGCCATCCACCTGCAGCGCCAGGGGCTCGATGTCACGGGAATCGACCAGTCTCCCCTGGCCGTCTCGGTCTGCAGGAAAAGGGGCCTTTGCCACGCCGTGGCCTGCCCCGTGACCAGAATACCGGCCGGCCTGGGGCCCTTCGACACGATCCTCCTGCTCGGGAACAACTTCGGGCTCCTCGAAAACGAAAAACGGGGCCGATGGCTCCTCGGGAGGTTCCACGCGCTCACGACGGACAGGGCGAGAATCATCGCCGAGTCGATGGATCCCCACCTGTCGAAGGACCCCATCCACGTGAGCTACAGGAAAAGGAACCGAAGCAAGGGAAGGATGCCCGGTCAGATTCGCATCCGGGTGCGATACAGGGAGCGGGCGACGCCCTGGTTCGACTACCTACTCGTCTCGCAGAAGGAGATGACGCGAATCGTGAAGAGCACGGGCTGGCGAATCACGCGGTTCATCGAGTCAAAGGGACCGTTCTACATCGCCGTGATCGAAAAGAAGCCGTGAGCCGGAACTCGGGATCAATACTCGTACGACACCGTTCCCGTCTCGTCGACCCTGTACCCCCACTTCTCGATGTAGGACTCGCCGGGCAGAAACGCATCGCCCCTCTCCTCGAGCATCGCGGCAAGCATCGCCTCGAGCCGGCCCTGCAGCTCGGCACGATCCTTCCTGTCGACCAGGTTGTTCATCTGATAGGGGTCGGCAAGGTTGTCGTAGAGAAGCCAGGGACCGTCGAGGTCGCGCACGTAGGTGTAGCGCCGCGTCCGGATGCCCCGGAACTCCCGTCCTTGCCCCCGGGCCCACTGGCCGAAGGGAGAAACGCAGCTGAGCAGCGCGGCCTCGGGACCCGAACCGCCGCCGCCTCTCACGACAGGGGAGAGGTCGCTCCCCTCCACCGTCGCGGGCACGGCGATTCCCGAGAGCCCCAGCAGAGTGGGCATGATGTCCGGCGTTGAAATCATCGCGTCGAGAATACGGCCCTCGCGGCCGAGGAGGCGAGGATAGCGGATCAGCAGGGGAACCCTGACCGATTCGTCCCACGGCCTCTGCTTCTTTCTCTGGCCCTGCGAGCCATGCATGTCGCCGTGGTCGGACGTGAAAACGAATACGGTATCCTCTTCCAGGCCGGCCTCGCCAAGGGCGAGCAGCAGTCGGGCCAGGCAATGGTCCAGCGCCGCGATGTGCGCGTAGTAGCCGGCGAGGGTCTCCCTCGCTTTCCCCTCCTCTTCAGGAGTAACGTTCGGGCGCAGCACGATCGACTCCGGCCGGAACATCTTCCTGAACTCGGGGGGAGCCGTCTCGTAGGGAGCGTGCGGAGGCCCCCAGGAGAGAACAAGAAAGAACGGCCTCCCCCCACGGGCATGCTCCCCGATGTACCGCACCGCCTCGTCCGTCTGGGCCGCGGCATCGTAGCCTGGCCATAACCGCTTCTGCTGATCATCACCGGCGTAATACGCCGACTCGTTGTAGTCGTGGGTGCACTCGAGCGCCTCGAACGTGTCGAAGCCCTGCCGTCGCTCCCTGGGGATGTATGTGCTCCTCCCATGCCCGTCCAGGTGCCACTTGCCGATGAAGGCAGTGTCGTACCCGGCCTGCTTGTAAGCCCCGGCCAGAGAGACGGCATCCCGGCTCAGGCAGAGATCGTTCAGGAAAACGCCGTGGGTGAGCGGATATCGGCCGGTCAACAGGCTGGCCCTGTAGGGTGAGCAGACAGGGCATCCGGAAACGGCGTTCACGAAATCAACGCTCTGCGCGGCAAGCCGGTCCAGCGCGGGGGTGACGGCATTGGGATCGCCCGCGTAGCCCGTGGCTTGCCCCCGCCACTGGTCCGCCAGGACGTAGACGACGTTCGGCCCGCTCGAAGGGGTTTCCTTCGGCTCCTTCTCCGCCGCCTCCTCCGGAGCCCGGCAGCACGGCAAGGCCAGGGCGGCCGCTCCCGCCCCGGTGGCTCTCAGAAAATCGCGGCGGCTCAGGTCCCTTCCACCGGCATCGAAGCTGCTGTCCATCCAGAATTCCTCCCAGGGAGAAAAATGAAAAACTAGATTTTCCCGTTCCCCCAACCGTGACGGATGTCGCAGTTCCCCGCGAAAGGTTGCACGCACCACACTGCCTACCCAACGAAGAACAACCTGAGTCAGTTACTCTAATCTAATCGAAGGAGACAAGAAAATGAAAGAAACGAGACTGATTTTCATTCTGACTGTTCTCTTCCTGTTCTGCTGCGGAGCCGTCCTGCCGGACGACTCCAAGAGCAGCCTCTCTCCGCCCCGGGACCGGGCGAACGGCGTTCCCCTGACCGGCCAGCACATGGGGAAGCCCGATCTCGATCCGGGCGACGCCCCCAACACAGTGGAATCGCTCGATGGAACGGTGATTCCCGTCCCGCCGCCCATCATGCAGGACATACCCGTCCTTTCCGAGGCTCTTGCCGAGAAGGCGGCTGACCTGTCCCCCGAGGAGATGATACGCGTGATCATTTTCCTGAAATATCAACCCCACGACCTGCTGGGCAAGCAGGTCCGCGATCGCCGCGCCGCAGCCCTGCGGGCGATCGCCGACAGAGTGGCGTCCGTAAACAGCCGCTTTCTCAAGCAGCGGAACAAGAACTACACCCGCGATGCGGACAACTCCGCTGACGGGGTCATCGATCTCACGCCGGAAGAGAGGGAGCTTCTCAAAACCGCGACAGAGCAGCACGAGGCCCTCTCTCTCGAGATGAAGAACGAGCTGGTCGCTCTCCTCTCCACGGAGATGACGGACGATCAGGCCGGCATCCGAACGGCCGTGGAGGGGCTCGGCGGAATCGTCGAATACGGGACGATCTGCGTCAACGCCCTCGTGGCCCTGGTGCCCGTTTCGGCGCTCGACGGCATTGCATCCCTCGACCACGTGGCCCGGATCGCCGAGGACGTCCTGACGGAAGGAAACCTGACCAACGCCGACGACGCCACCAAGGTCAGCGACTCCGGTAGCTTCTGGCCGAACGGCGAGACCGGCGGCATCTACGACCCGGCCGTTCTCGACTGCGGGACCGACCTGGATCATCCGGGGCTCGAGGATTCCGCCGACAGGATCAATTTCTATTCCTGGTATCTCGTGGCGGGCGCCGGCGATCCCTGGTGGAACGACCTCATCAGCATCGACGACTGCCAGGGGCACGGAACCCATGTCATGGGAATCGTGGCCAGCTACGGTACTCCCGGATACCCGGAGCACCTCGGCATGTCGTACGGCGTCGAAAAGGCCGTGACCCTCAAGGCCGCCTGGCGCGGCCTCGACGGCAGAGCCTACATGTACTCGTCCGACGCCATGTGGCTCGTGGACAGGGCCCTCTACGACACGAACAGCCTTGTTCCTTTCAACAGCTTCAACGACGACGTTGACGGTATTAATCTGAGCTACGGCGGCGAGACAGCCGACGACGAGACCGACTACAGCCGCTTCTGGGATTCCGTGATCTCGTCGTACAGCGACATGGTCGTGACGTTCAGCGCAGGCAACTCGGGACCGAGCAACACTCTCTTCAGGGAGCCGGCCTGCAACTACAACGGCATCACCGTGGCCAACGTGGACGACAACAACACACCGGAACGGACGGACGACGAAATCTGGACGACCAGCACCCGCGGTCCCACGGCGAACGGCAGGAGAAAGCCCGACATCGCCGCTCCGGGAACGGACATCAACTCGTGCAACTTCGCCTGGGAATCGGAGCTCGATTACATCGACAAGACGGGAACCAGCATGGCCGCTCCCATGATCCTCGGCATCGCCATGGACCTGATGGATACCGGCGTCTACGACGAGAAGGCGATCAAGGCCCTCCTCCTCAACACGGCCCAGAAGAACGAGACGCTCATCGACTTCGAGAGCGACTCCGACGGCTGGTCCGAGGAATACGGCTGGGGCTACGTGAACGCCTGGTCCGCCTACTACCACCGCGGCGACGTGTTCACCAACACGGTGACCGCAAGAGGCAATTCCGGATCCTACCGCCTCTACAAGGGCCAGATGCGCGACGAGGGAACCAGCGGCGAGGGCCGCGACCGCGCCACCCTGGTCTGGAACCGCCACGCCACCTACAACCCCCATGACTATCCCATCACCTACTACACCCTCAGCGACCTCAACCTCCGCCTCTACACCGAGGACGACGGAGTCCTGATGGATTACGATTTCGCAAGCCAGGACAACGTCCACCAGGTGCGCGTCGATTCCGGAACGAGCTTTTCCGACACGGTCGTCAAGGTCTATGCCTGGTCGACCAGCTTCGATCACGGCGGTTCCACCGAGGGATTCTCCCTGGCGACGGAGGAGGATTTCGTTGAAGTGGGCCTGCCGACCGATTTCCAGGCTTACGGCATATGGCCGTCTTCCATGGAACCGGGCGAGGAGGCGGAGTTCGATTTCTGGCTCATCAACGACAGCGAGATCGCCAGCCATGACAACACATTCGATCCCGAGCCGCCCACGGGGTGGTCCCTCATCTCGGGTCCCGACCCCTACGACGCCGGATCGATCGCCGGCGAGGGTGGATCGTCCTCGACGGCCACCTGGACCTTGAAGGCTTCTTCCACGCTGGGCACGGTCGCCGTGCCGGTGGAACACAACCACGAGTCGTATGCAGAGAGCTACGGCCCGTACAACTGGCTCTTCCATGTGACCGTCGAGTACGACACCGATCCCCCCAGCCCCGATCCGATGACCTTTGCCGTGGATCCCTATCCGACCGGCACCGGCAATATCAGCATGACTGCCACGACTGCCAGTGATCTCCACGAACCCGTGCAGTACTACTTCGACTACTATTCCAGCCCCACCGGCGGTTCCGGCGGAAGCAACTCCGGATGGCAGAGCAGCACGGACTACTCGGACGGCAGCCTCCAGGCGAACCACGAGTACAGCTACCGCGTGAAAGCCCGCGACAGCTCCATCGGCCAGAACGAGACGTCCTACTCGTCGATCCGTTACATCTACACCCATGCCAACACGCCGGGCACGCCCAGCGTGACCAATCCCACCTCGTCGACCCTGGATGTGAATGTCGCACCCAACGGCAATCCCTCCTGGACGGAGTTCGCCATCTGGGTCGAGAAGTCGGGCGGGGGAGCGAGCTACTACCTGAACGCCAGCGGCGGCAGCAACGGCGGAACTCCCGTCTGGCGGACCGACGCGGCCTGGGGCACGGTGACGGCCACGGGGCTCGAATCCGGCACCACCTACCTCTTCTCCGTCAAGGCAAGAAACGGCGACGGCGTGGAGACCGATTTCTCCTCGGCGGGATCGGGCACCACCACGTCGGCGAGCTTCACCCTCGCCGTCACGCCCGATCCGATGCAGGGCGGAATGAATGCCACCTTCAACGTGACGAACGGCACCCCGAACACCAACACGTGGCTGGCGTACAGCCTCACCGGTCCGGGCAGTACCTACATTTCGATGCTCGACGTCACCCTCGGGCTGGCCAATCCCGTGCAGGGAGCCGGCCCCACCATGTCGAACGGCTCCGGCGCCGTGACGTGGACACTCCCGATCCCCTCGGTCTCGGGTGTCAATGTCTGGCTTCAGGCCGTCCAGTACGGTCAGGCCACGAACGTGGTTGCCACATCCATACAGTGATCCGACAGGAAGGTCCGCGGGGTTCTCCCCCGACGCCCCGCGGACCTCCTTGCAGATCGAAGCCGAGCAGGCGGGCGGCGGATCGAGCCGCCCGCCTCTCTTTTTCTATATCCGGCCGAAGAAGTGCTTTTCGCAGCGGCAATTCATTTGGAATGCAGGGAGTCGGAATATATCATCGGTATCCGGGATAGGCCCCGGGGGCCATGACATGAATCAGTGCGATAAAATCGTGGGAAGAGATCAAGATGGAACAGGAAGAGCAGGGCGCCGCCGTCTCAGATACCGAGAATGGCCAGAATGAACAAAAAGTCGTTGTAAGAAGAAGCCGGGCGAGGTCATCCCGCGGCACCGGCCGCCGAAGGAGAGCGAAGCTCCCCGTCCTCACCACCCTGGCCCACTGCTTCGCCCTCTCGTTTTCCGGCCTGCATATCTTCGGAGTGATCTACTCCATTGTCCTCCTTCCTCTCATCCTGCTCGCCTTCACGATAGAAGATAAATACGTGCTCGTGGCGGGAATCATGGTTTTCCTCCTGCAGCCCGTCGCCACGGGCGCGATCATCTACGGCGTCTTCCGCCGCCTCAAGAACGAAAAAGTGAGTATCGGGAAGTCGCTGGCCACGGGCCTGTCCCGCATGCTGCCTCTCCTTGGCGTCGCCCTCATGATCGGGCTCATCGCGGGATTGATCACCATCATACCGATGATGCTCGCGAGCTTCATCGCCTCTGCCATGGTATCCACGGGACTCGAAACGCTGAGTCTCATCATTGTCTGGGCCGGGCTTATTCCAGCCATGATGGTCTACTGCATGTACTACGCAGCCGCTCCTGCCGTTGTGGTGGAGGACATCGGTGTTTTCGAATCGCTGAAGCGCAGCAAGCGCCTGACCCTGGGCAACCGCTGGCGCATCTTCGTCTTCATTCTGTTGTTCTTTATCATTCAGTTCACACTCAACACGATCACCAGCGCCGCGGGGATCGAGACGACGTCCGCGGCCGGCAACGGATATGACGGTGCCTCCGTGGATTTGACGGCATCCTATTACATCCTGGATTACCTTTTCGCCATCATCTGTGGAATCCTGTCAGCCGTGGCCGCCTCGCTGATCTACTACAACCTCAAGGTGCAGATCGAGGGCGCTGACGAGGACAAGCTGGCGTCCGTATTCGATTGATCCCTGGCTCACTTGCTCCTGCGGGGAACCGTCCATGCACTCTTTGCATCCCGCCTGCCTTCTGCTTCTCTTCCTCCTCGTCGGAACGGCTGCGCTTTCGGCCGGGGAGACCGTGGACCGCGACGAGGCGGCGACACGGGCCAGGAACATCGTCGCGGACGGCTCCTACCAGAAGGAGATAGCCGCCCCGCCCCGCCTGAAACCGAGTACGGACAGGCGTACGGGTGAAGGGCAGGGCCTCGGCACCCTCAGCCTGATCCTCATTGTTCTCGCCTCCATGCTGGCCGTGAGCTTCGCCATCGTCTGGCTGGTTGGTACCGTGAATAACCGTGCGAGAATCCGCGATGTCCAGGCCGCGGACCGGGCAGGGGCTGCCGGGCAGGAAGAAAACAGAAAGGAGATCAACGAGCTCTCTCTCGAAAATGCGGAGCGCCTGGCTGCGGAAGGGCGCTACCTGGAGGCTGTGCATCACCTCCTCCTTCTCGCCGTGAAGCGCCAGTCCTTCCATGCGAAGAAACCAGTGACCGATGACATGACGAGCCGGGAGCTCGCCGCCCTGCTTCCCCGGTCGCAGAATGACCGCGTCCGCTTCCGCTACCTGGTGAAGACCGTCGAGCTTTCCCTCTTCGGCGGCCGCAGTCCGGGGCAGAAGGAATTCCGGAACTGCCTCGACGCTTTCAAGGGGATTACGTGATGAATCCCTTCTCCTCGCGGGTCGTCACCGTTCTCATCGTCGCCGGCCTGGCGACTTTCGCCCTGGGGCTCGTGCTGAACGCATTCTCCGGGCGGATCTTCGGCGAGGATTCGGTGGGACAGGACAGCTACAGCCGATCGCTCGTGGGACACCATGCCCTGGCCGAGTTCCTCAGGCAGTCCGGCCTGGTCGTGGCCAGGGGCCGCAACCTCGATCAGTGCGATCTGAGAGAGGCCTTTCCCCTCCTGCTGATCGAACCGATCCTGCACCTGGATTCGCCGTTCAAGGCCAGGGACGCCCTTGACGACCCCCTGATGCCGCGGAAGAAAGACGAGAAAAAAAGCAAAACCGCCCAGTCGAACCGGGTGCGCCACGCCATGAATCGCGCCTGGGCGGCTGACGCCCCCGTGGTCATGATGCTGCCCAAGTGGAGGGTGGGCCGCTCACCGGAACATCTCGGCTGGATCGGAACGAAAACGCTGCGACCCATCGAGGACGCGGAAGAGGTTATCCCGGGAGAGAAGACCGGCAGCAGTGATCCGGGCTCGAGACTCGTGCTCCGTCCGGGCTCGATCAGCAATCCGGCGACCAGCCTCGCGGGGCTGTCCGACCTGAAGATCGACCTGGGCGACACTCCCCAGCTCCTGGCAGCCGACGCCGTCCACGAGGCCCTCGTCCGCTGCGACGAGGGCGTGCTGATCGGTGCGATCCGCCCCTTTCATCCGGGCGAGGAGATCATCGTCATCTCCGATCCGGACCTGATCAACAACAGCGGCCTGGCCAGGGGGGACCATGCCGCGCTGTTCCTGTCGCTCCTCGCCGAGTTCTTCGATGCCCGGGGCGTCGTGATCGACGAAACGACCCACGGCTTCGAGGACAGGGGAAACCTCATGGCCCGGATCTTCTCCTTTCCTCTCGTGCTTCTCCTGATCCACGGCGTCGCGACTCTCCTGCTCCTGGCGTGGAGCGCGGCGCCGCGTTTCGGCAAGGCCCTCGAGCCGCCGCGCGAGCTCCCGCCGGGAAAGAGCCTCCTGATCGACAACACGTCCAGGCTTCTCATGATGGGAGGCGATCGCACGGCGGCGGTCAGGCGCTACATGGGCCTGTCGATGACCGTTGTGGCGGAGCGCTTCTTCCTCCTCGAGGGTTCGTCGCAGAAGGACGTGCTCTCGAAGCTGAAGCGCCTGACCAGAATGCGGGGGCTCACGGTGGATATCGAAAAACTCTATAAAGCAACCCGGTCGCGCACGCTCAAACCGGACAGAGCGTTGAAGCTGGCCCAACTGATCCACTCCTGGCGGACGACCATGCTGGGAGCCGACTCGACGGAGGATTGAATGGACAACATCACCCGAATCGTGGAAGCGATACGAAACCAGAGCAGGCGGGTCGTTCTGGGGCTCGACGACGTGACCGACCTCCTGCTCGTTGCGCTTCTCTGCGAGGGACACGTGATCCTCGAGGGCGTGCCCGGAACAGGCAAGACCCTGCTCGCCAGGACCTTCGCGCGGAGCCTGGAGCTTCAGTTCAAGCGCGTGCAGTTCACGCCCGACCTGATGCCGGCAGACATCATCGGATCGAACATCTTCAACTTCCAGAAGAACGAGTTTCTCCTCAGCAAGGGGCCGGTCTTCACCGAGTTCCTGCTGGCCGACGAGATCAACCGAACGCCGCCCAAGACCCAGGCGGCCCTGCTCGAGGCGATGCAGGAGCGCGGCGTCACGATCGACGGCACGCTGCACCCGCTCTCCCCGATGTTCATGGTGATCGCCACGCAGAATCCGATCGAGCAGGAAGGGACCTACCCCCTGCCCGAGGCGCAGCTCGACCGTTTCCTCTTCAAGCTGCAGGTCGGCTTCCCCAGCGAGGAGGAGGAGAAGGAGATGGTGCGGCTTCACGGGCACAAGACCGCCATGCCCGACCTCGATAGCCTCGAGATCGAGCCGGTGGCCGATCGCGAGCAGATCGCGGACATGCGCCGAATCGTGGCCGGGCTGAACCTGTCCGAGGAGATCGTGGAGTACATCGTGGCGCTCGTGCGGGCCACGCGGACCAGCCCCCTTCTCCTGCACGGGGCGTCGCCCCGATCGGCCAACATGATCGCCACTGCGTCCCGTGCCCTGGCCGCCACGTGCGGACGCGACTACGTGATTCCCGACGACGTGAAGAGGATCTTCCTCCCGGCCCTCAAGCACCGCGTGGTGATGACGCCGGCCGGGCAGATCGAGGGAGCCACGCCGGACAGCGTGCTGCTGCAGGTGCTCGAGTCGGTGGCAGCTCCGCGGTAACGAGTCAGACAACAGGATCCGGCCGGCGTCGGCGCAATGGGCGCCGCGGACCGGCAGAGAGTGAAGAATGAACCCCACAAAGACTGCCGTAACGGTTTTCCTGGCCGGCGCCGTTCTGGCCGTGCTGACCACGGTGGTCGCTCACTCTCTCTGGTCCTTCTGGCTGATCTTCATCTTCGTCGCCGCCTTCATCATGGGCGCCGACTCGATCCTGGCCCCGCGCCTCTCCCGGCTCGACATCCGCTTCGAGGCACCGACCCGGCTCTTCGTGGGAAACAGGCAAAAGGTCGAGTTCGTCCTCTCGAATCCTTTCCGGAGAACATTCCCCGTGCGGCTCAAGCTCGACGTCTCCTCCGACATCGAGGAGGTCCCCGATCGAGAGCAGGTGATGGTCCAGCCGGGCGAGACGCCGGTGCCCATGGATCTGCGTGCGGCAAGAAGGGGCCAGGTGAAGGTCGAGACGCTCTGGATACTGGCCCGCGGCCCTCTCGGCCTGATGGAGGTGAGGCGGCAGGTGACTCTGAACAGGAAGATCCCCGTGGATCCCGACCTCCCGTCGGTCAGCCGGAGGGCGATCCAGTTCTTCACCACGCGCAACCTCCAGTCCGGCGCGCGGGTGGAACGCCACCGCGGCGACGGCAGCGAGTTCGACTGCCTGCGCGAATACCTGCCGGGCTTCGACATCCGCACCATCGACTGGAAGGCGTCGGCGCGCCACGCCAAGATCCTCTGCAAGGAGTTCAGGGCCGAGCGCAACCGCCAGGTGATCCTCGCCGTGGACTCGGGACGCCTGATGAGCGAGCCGCTCGGCGAGCTGCCGCGCCTCGACCATGCCGTCAGCTCGGCCCTCACTCTCGCCTACGTTTCGCTGCGCGTGGGCGACAGGGTGGGGCTCGTCTCCTTCGACGACCGCCTGCGGCATTATCTCGCTCCCGTGAAGGGAAGGGGGGCTTTCGCCGCGCTGAGCCGCACGGCCGCGAAGATCGAGTACTCGTCGCGGGAAACGAACTTCACCCTCGGTTTGATGGAGCTGGTCACGCGCCAGCCGCGGCGAGCCCTGGTGGTGGTGATGACCGATTTCGTGGACACCATCACCTCGGAGCTCATGGTGGAAAACCTGCAGCGCACGGCCCAGCGCCACCTCGTCCTCTTCGTGGCGCTCAAGGATCCGATGCTCACCAATGAAGCGGAGCGCCGGCCCCGCAACACCCTCGACCTCCATCGCGCCGTCGTGGCCGGCCGCCTGGTGAGGGACCGGGAGATGGTGGTAAGGCGCCTCCGCCGCTCGGGCGTGCGATGCATCGACACGGAGCCGCGCCACGTTTCGGCCTCGCTGATCGACCACTACCTGGAGCTCAAGCGAAGGGAGACATTCTGATGGAATCGATGCGTCTCCGTTCCTCCGACTTCCGCCGCGAGCGCCAGGCGCAGTGGCGCGAGCTCGAGACGCTCGTCAAGCAGGTGGAGAAGAAGGGGATCAAGTCGCTCGAAGCCGAGAAGCTCCACAGGCTGCCGGGCCTCTATCGCGCCGCCGTCTCGTCGCTCTCCGTGGCCCGCGCCATCTCCCTCGACCGCAACATGCTCGACTATCTCGAATCCCTGGTGTCGCGCGCCTACTTCGCCGTCTACGGCGTGAAGCCGCAGGCCCGCTCCCTCATCGCTCTCTTCTTCCAGCAGACCTTTCCCGCGACGGTGAGGCGGTACGGGGCGAGCGTTCTCACGGCCATCGCCGTGATGATGGCCGGTCTGGCCGTGGGGCTAACCTTCACCGACTCGGAGTTCTTCTACTCCGTCATGCGAGAGTCGATCGCCGAAGGGAGGTCGCCCACCTCGACGACCGAGGAGCTCCGCGAGATCCTCTACTCGGGGGGCGAAGAGTCCGATTCCACGCTGGGATACTTCGCCACCTATCTCTTCACTCACAACAGCCAGCTGGGCATGCTCGCCTTTGCCCTCGGCTTTGCCCTGGGAATCCCGTCGATCCTGCTTCTCTTCTACAACGGTCTGGTCATCGGCGCCCTGGCCGGCCTCTATCACACACGCGGCCTGGGATTCGAGTTCTGGGCCTGGGTGCTGCCCCACGGGGTCACTGAGCTGCTCGCCGTCTGCCTCTGCGGCGGAGCCGGTCTGGCCATCGGTTTCGCCGTGATCCGGCCAGGGCGGTACGGGCGGCTGCACGGCATGGCCAGGGCCGGCAAGGAAGCCTCCCTCATCGTGCTGGGCGCCGTGCTGATGCTGCTGATCGCCGGGATCATCGAGGGCTTCTTCCGGCAGCTCGTCCAGAGCCTCTCGATCCGCTACACCCTGGCCGGGATCACCTTCGTCTTCTGGACGGTCTACTTCCTCGGGCGCGGCAGAGAGAGGGAGAAGAGATGAGGGCTTCACGGAATCAACCCAGGCAGTGTGTCATCCTCACGCCCGAGGACCTGCCGATCACCCTGACGATCGCGCCGGCCGGAGAGAGGATCACCGCCTTCATCATCGACCTCGTCTGCCTCTGCCTCTGCCTGATCGTTCCGGGATTGATGGTCCTCTGCGTCTACCTGATGACCACGAGTGCAGCGGTCCTCCATTTCTTTTACACCCTCGCCATGCTGATGTTCTTCCTGATCCGGAACGGCTACTTCGTCTACTTCGAGCTGAGATGGCAAGGGGTCACGCCCGGGAAGAAGAGCGTGGGGACCAAGGTGGTGTCGCGCAACGGCGGTCCCGTGACCACTGGAGCCGTCTTCTCGCGAAACCTCCTGCGAGAGCTCGAGTTCTTCCTGCCGATGCAGGCCCTGATGATTCCAGCCTCTTTCTACACCACCGTGTCGGGCTGGACATACCTTTTCACCTCCGCCTGGCTCCTCGTCTTTGTTTTCATGCCGCTCTTCAACCGCGATCGGCTGCGCTGCGGCGACCTCGCGGCCGGGACCATGGTGGTGTCGATTCCCGAAGCCCGCCTGCAGCCCGATGCCGCACTGAGCGGCAAGGCCAAGGCGGCCGGCCGGAAAGGGGACCTGTTCCAGTTCGCCGATGAGCAGCTCGACATGTACGGGATCGAGGAGCTGCAGGTCCTGGAAGACGTCCTGCGGCGCCACGCCAGGGACAGGAGCAAGATCGGCCTGCTCCGCAAGGTCTGCCGGAAGATCTGCCGGAAGATCGCCTGGGCGGACAAGGTGCCGGACACGCAGGTCGTTCCTTTCCTCGAGGCGTTCTACCGGGCGCAGCGGCGCCGGCTCGAGGAGCGCCTGCTCCTGGGCGAGCGTCGCGCGAAGAAGCGCAAGGGCCGGCTGACGAAGCCGTGACCATGATGCGGTGACGGCGAGGCGGCGTTCCGGAAGGCAGAGGCTGCCGGGAGACGGGAAACGATTGGACATGACCGCTGTTGCCGTCATCGGCCGGATGTGATAGAAATTCCTGGTCGACGGCCGCTGCCCGGTTTGCGGCGCCGTCTCTTCAACACGAGCCTGACAAGAACCGAAGGGGGTGATTTTCATGATCCTCGGCCGACCCGGGCCGTCTTCATCGTATGAGAGGTGACACGTCCTGCGCTTTGATTGGGCGCAACGGCTGCGCTCCTCCATCGATGCAGGATCGGAAGAACGGCTCGAGAGCATCATGACCCGGCTCCTGATTGCCTGCTCCCTCCCGCCGGCTGACTTCTCGTAGCAAGATCTTCCCTCCTCTCTTTCCCGGTATGGCTTCTCTCTCTTTCCGGATATCGACGGGAAGAGGATTGCGCCGGATCGGGCGATCCGTCTCCTCGATCGAATAGCGTGGCGAAATCAGGTAGATGATGCTAATTGGAATAACGTCATGAGTCAGAAGAAATACCTTGGTGAACCCCGGAAATACCTGAAGTACTGGACGCTAATCGGCGGTGTCGTGGTCGGTGCCGCAGCCGTTCTCCTCGCCCGGGCGGGGAATCCTCCCAACATGGGGATCTGCGCGGGCTGCTTCCTGCGCGACACGGCAGGCGGGCTCGGGCTCTTTGCCAAGCCGGCCGTCCTGCAGTTCCTGCGGCCCGAGATCCCCGGCTTCATTCTCGGCGCCTTTGCCGCGGCCCTCCTTTTCCGGGAGTTCAGGTCGCGTTCCGGCTCGTCGCCCCTGCTTCGCTTTCTCATCGGCGCCTTTGTCATCGTCGGCATCATGGTGTTCCTCGGATGCCCGATCCGCCTGATGGTGCGGCTCGGGAGCGGCGACTACGCCACCGCGGCGGTCGGCCTTCTCGGCCTCGTGGCCGGCGTTGCAGCGGGGTGCTTCTGCATCAGCCGCGGCTTCTCCCTCGGCAGGGAAAGCGAGGCGCGGACATTGTCCGGGCTCGCGGCCCCCTTCCTGGCCATCGGGCTCACAATCTTCATCCTCTACCTGGAGTATGGCGAAGCGGGAGATCCGGCCGGCTTTCTCGAGACCAAGTTCCACGCCCCGATCCTCGTCGCGCTGATCGTCGGCCTGGTCGTCGGCTTCTTCGGCCAGCGGTCGCGCTACTGCACGGCAGGCGGCTTTCGCGATGTCATCCTCTGGAGAGACTACCGGCTCTTCAACGGCTACTTCGTACTCCTGGCCACCATCGCGGCCGGCAACCTTCTTCTCGACGCTCTCTGGCCCGGCGAGAGGAAGCTCTTCGACTGGGGCGCGAGCCCCCTGGCCCACTCGATCCAGATCTGGAACTTCCTCGGCCTCTTCCTCACCGGCCTGGGATCGATCCTGATAGGAGGATGCCCCTTCCGGCAGATCGTGGCTGCGGGACAGGGGAACGCCGATGCCGCGCTGACCCTGTTCGGCATGATGTTCGGGTCGGCGATCTGCCACACCTTCGGCATCGTGGCCAAGCCGGCCGGCGAGGCTGCCGCCGGAGGCCCCACTCCGGCCGCCAAGACGGCGGTGATAGTTGGAATCGTGGTCCTGTTCGTGATCGGTCTTGTCTGCACGGAGAGGAAACGGTGATGCCCCGCATCGCTGATCTTGCGAAGAGGGAACCTGCGGGTTCCCTGGAACCCTGATTCAGGAAAGGAGGTTGGAAGCATGCCGCACGCAATGATCCGCTATCCCTTCCACTGAAGCCGGTGAACCGTGCACCCCGGTACGGGTCCGTACTGCCCTGTTCGGTTCTCGTTTCGCGGCGAACGTGACAATCAGGATTCTTCGCACCGCCTGACTTCCTGCGAACCTGTCCGGATTTTTTCCGGAAACTCCTCCTGATCAGATCCCTGCCGCCGTGATTCGGGCGAGCAATCCCCGGTTTTCGTGTTATCAAAAAATAGCATCCTCGAATCATGGAGGTTTTCCAGTCATGACTCTTCACAATATCTGCGTCGCTGTTTTCCTGGGTTCGATCGTCCTCTTCGCCCTGCTCCCGGGCTGCACCATGCCGGCCGTGCAGGAGCAGGGGCTGCTACCCTCACCCGGCGAGGTGCTCACCGACCACGCGCGGGGCGAGGTGCTCGTCCCGGCGACGGTGGTTCATCCCGAGGACAAGCCGTGCATCGACGACTGGGGGCAGCGGCCCCAGGCTTTCGCGGGCTGCCGTTTCGCTGCCGGCGGCGACGCCATCTTTGCCGACTTCTTCGTCTTCCTCTCCGACGTGGAAACGGAAGAGGTGTATCGAGGCCTGATCGATCTCGGGGCGAAACCCCGCCTGCACTGCTCCATGGCCGACGGCAAGAAGCTGGGCGGTCTGACTCCCGCCACCACGAGGGACAACTACCTGCAGGGCGATTCGATCGTCCTCTCGGTCCTCTGGCAGGAGAAGGGGAAGTGGATCGAGCGCCCCTACGACGACTTCGCCCTGGAGAAGGTCGTTGTCAACGGCTCGGATGTGATCAAGCCGTGGACGCCCCACTTCGTCTTCCACGGCAGCGGCGCGATCCACGCGGCGCGCACGGGATGCATCGCCTGTCCCTGCGACTGCCCGGGCGGGATCATCGCGGACAACCGCTTTCCGATCTACAACCCGAAGCCGATGGTGCGCTTCAACTGGGACATCTGCCCTCCCGTGGGCACGCCGGTTTACGTGCGGATCAGGCCGGTCTGCACGCGGTGACGAACGAGAAACTGCCAGTCGAGAGAAGCTGACATGAAAATCGTCACCCTGTGTTTCGCAGTTCTTCTCCTCCTCGCTGTGGGGGGATGCTCCCTCCCCGTGCAGGAGCCGGAAGCATCCGGCAGCCTTGCAGGGAGCAGAGCCCTTTTCGGCTCTCTTCTCACACTGGAAGGAGAGAGGACCGACCTGAGCAGCCTCGTCCAGGACCGGATCGCGCTGAGTGCTCGGAGCGGACGGATCGAGACGTCGATCGACAGCACCGATTATCTTCTGCTCATCGTCAGCCGCCCGGACTGCGGCTGGACCCGCCGCTTCGTTTCCGAGCTGGCGGCGGAAGAGGCGCTGTTCGACAGCCTGGACTGCCGATGCGCCCTGGTCCTTTTCGGTGAGGCCGCGATCGCGACCGAGGAGTGGCAGGGGCTCTGCGGTACCGGAGTGGCTCTCCTCGAGGATCGGGAGGGGAGGTTATCCGAATTCTACGTCGCAACGAGAGTCCCTTCCTTCACCTTGATCAATCGCTGGGGAACGGTGATGCTTCACTGCGAGGGCTACATCACCCCCCGTCTTCTCTTCGAGAGGATCGAGGCCGGCGATTTTTCCGCCTGGGAGCCGGGCGGAGGCTGACCGGTCTGATCCGCAGGTGTGGAGCCTGCTATATCATCATGTAACCTATTACCAAACAGTCTATTACAAAAAATACGACACCCACTGAAAGAAGTTCCACACCGGAACCATGGAGCAAATCGTCGGGAAATCATGTTAGAAAACCTAAAAAAATGCTGTATCACATGGCATTTTTACGGTAATTTTGCCAGCTATGTTAGCAAGATTGCTGAAAATACCGGAGCGATCGATCCTGCTTCTGGGGCCGAGAGGCACCGGAAAATCCACCTGGATTCACGAGAACTTCAAAGATGCCGTCATCTATGATCTTCTGGATACTTCCGAATCATTGAGGCTCAGCAGAGAGCCTGATGCACTCTATCGCGAGCTGGCAGCCGAGCCAGTCGAGCGGTGGATCGTCATCGATGAAGTGCAGAAGGTACCCGCGCTCCTTGATGAGGTCCACCGGCTGATCGAAGGCAAGGGATTGCGTTTCGTCCTGTCCGGTTCAAGTGCACGCAAGCTGCGCCGCGGCGGTACGAACCTGCTGGCAGGCAGGGCGCTCAAGACGGAGATGTTTCCTTTTGTCTCTGCCGAGTTGGGGAACGATTTCTCGGTGTCCGACGCGATCGTCCACGGCACTCTGCCGTTGGCGGTTCTCGGCACGGATCCCGTGTCGTTTCTGACAACTTATGCGGAGACGTACCTGCAGGAAGAGATCCATGCAGAGGCCCTGACCAGAAGCATAGGCAATTTTTCACGATTCCTCGAAGTCGCTGCCAGGCAGAATGGCCAGGTGACCAACGTGTCCGGCATCGCGCGCGACGCGGCTGTCACCCGGCAGACTGTTCAGGCCTACTTCAGCGTGCTGGTCGACACCTTGATCGGATACTGGATCGAGCCGTGGAAGTTGAAGCGGCGGACCAAGCAGGTTCATCATCCCAAGTTCTACCTCTTCGACCCCGGTGTCGCTCGAGCTCTTTCCGGTAGAATCGCATATCCTCCAACACAGGAAGAAATGGGGCCGCTGCTGGAGACACTCCTTCTCGGTGAGATCCGCACGTTCCTATCCTACTCGAAGCGTCATTACAGGATTCACTTCTGGCGAAACTACGACGGCACCGAAGTCGATTTCCTGTGCGAGACGTCCAAGGGATTTGTTGCCGCCGAGTTCAAGGCATCGAAAAAGTGGGACAAGCGATTCAATCATGGATTGCGCCGCATGCAGTCTGAGCTGGGAGAGCGCCTGATCGATTGCTACGGAGTCTATCTGGGCGATCGTGCCGCACGCTGGGACAACGTCCATGTCCTTCCTGCCGGGGAGTTCCTGCTGAGGCTGTGGAATGGCGACGTTCTGGAATAGGGGCTGCCCCCCACCAACAAGCCTGATATCCACCGGCAACGTGGTGTGAGACCTTGAAAGACTACCTCGCCGGCGTGAGGCGCTCAGGGCGGTCGAGCTTGAAGGCGGCGCCTGTCCGGCTCTCGATGAAGGCCTCGATGTTCCGAAACTCGATCTCGGCCATCTCCTCGCGCTTCTGCAGGAAGTGCATGTACTTGTTGTACTCTTCCTCGTTCCAGTCATTGGCCTCGAGGTAGTCGCCGCAGTACGGGACGAGCAGATCGATCCAGCAGGCGATCTTTTCCAGCTCCTCCCTGGTGAGCTTGACCTCGTTGTGCCCCTCGCGAAGCATGGCGAGCAGCCCGCTCTTGCATGATCCGGCGTGGTAAGGCGAAAGCAGCTGCGGCACGGACTGGACGTTGAGCCAGTTGACCATCCGCTTGTTGCTCGTGAGGGCCACGTAGGCGTCGCTCCACTGCCGCCGTTCACCCTTGCCCATCCCCTTTGCCGGCAAGCCGAGGAGGCTGAAGGCTTTCTCGACCGGCGCGGTTCCGGTTGCCGAGGCGCGGCCGTCGCCTTCGGAAACAAACGCGGCAGCAGCAGGGTCGTCATCCCCGGCCGGCCGCCGGCCGCCTCCCTCGACGACCTTGCCGCGCTGGTCATGGCACCTGATGCAGTGCCTGTCCAGGATCGGCTGGATCTCCCCTGGGAAGCTGAAGCCGCGAGCCGGTCCGTACCAGGGCTCGAGCTTCTGCGGCCCGGCCCTCATCGCCATGGTGACTGACGGGCCGCCCGTTGGCGGCGCCGAGTTCTTGTCCTCGTGGCAGCCGACGCAGCTGAAGTGCTCGCCGGGCATCAGCGTCGACCAGGTGCGCATCGACTGGACCACCTGCCCCTTCCCGTCGATCGCCTGGAAGTAGAGCGGAGTCCGCGCCGGCGCCTCGAAATAGGCGGAGCCGTCGTCGTGGATCCTGGTCTCGCCGAGCATGATCTTGGGATCCCAGGCCCCGTTATCCACCGAAACGGGAGTGCTCACCAGTGCGTTCCCGGCGGGACCGCTGTTCCTGTTGCTGCCGATTCCGGCGGCCCGGAATTCGAGACCGACGACGCGCAGCTTCTTGATCGTCCCGCGCTCGATCCCCTGGAGACCGGGGCCGCTGTAGATGTCCTGCACCGAGTAGGTCCCGGTCTTCCTGCGATAATCGACCATGCTCGGACGGACGGGCGGCTTCTTCCGCGCCTTGAGCAGGACCGGCTGGTTGCAGGGCAGCCTGGGATCGGCAGCGAGGAGCTCACGGTTGCCGTCGATGTCCATGTAGTAGATCCCCACGCCCTTGCCCATGCCGTCAGGAGCGAAGGTGACGATGAACTCCCTCTCGTTGAGAGGATAGGGGTACTGCCACTGCGGGCCGTCCTGGCCGTACCTGTCGATCCGGACGGCCCTGGTCTCACGCTTCGGCGCGATCAGCTGCACACCCGACGCTTCCTGGCGCCCCCTGGAGACGTCGACGAGGCAGAGCTTTCCGTTCTGATAGGTGTGATGCCCCGAGGCGACGGCCACCACGAGATGGCTGCCGGGGATGCCGCGGGCGTGCATGAGGGTCGTGGGGAACCATGAGGCGTTGCCGTAGAACTCCTGCTGCCCGGTGCCGTCGATGTTCATCCGGAAGAGGGGCTGCGGGAAGAGCTGCCCCCGGTCGTTGTAGTCCCAGCGCGTGTAGATCACCCGCCCGTCGTCCATCACCTGCGGGTAGTTGGTGTGCACCTGATCGAAGCCGATGCGGCGCATGTACCGGCCATCCCTGTCGCAAAGGTAGAAGTTGCTCACCTCGGTCCACCAGCAATCCACGATCTGCATGCAGCGCGTCGAGTTGAACATGATGTTGCCGTCGGGCAGATAGATCCCCTCGTAGTCGGCCCAGCCGAGCCCCTCGGTGAGGGCGCGCAACTTTCTCGTGTCCACATCCATCTCGTAGAGATGATAGTCGTCGCCCCGGTCGGACTTCTTCCAGGAGAATAGGATCCGCTTGCCGTCATAGGAGACGTCGGGGTCGCGGATCACGCCGTCCTCATCATCGAGCAGGGTGGTCACCCAAGTGTCCGCCCCCCTCACGGTCAGCAGGCAGAGGGCGCTGCCCGGAATGAAGTACCGCTGGTGCTGCGCATCGGAGAGGGCCTCGGTGTAGGCGTAGTGGGAGCCGCCCATGTTGAAGTGCTTGGTGAAGACGATCGTGTCCGTCTGCCTGGTGATGGCTTCGAGCCGCTCGGCGCGCCGTGCCCTGGCCGCCGCCCCGTACAGGTCGAGCCACCGCTCCTCGTCGTCGGGTTCCCGGGAAATCTGTTCGAACCGGCGTCTCAGGTCGGCGTTTTCCTCGCGCAATCCGGCGAGCACCTTGGCGACCACTCGCTTGTCGATCCTTGCACGCGTCTGTCCGGTATCCTGGAGAATCCAGTCCTTTTCCACGAGCTCGGCGAATTCCTGCTGTTCCGCTGTCCAGCAAGCGGCCGCTCCGATGACGAGAAGCATGATTCCTGCCGATGTGAGCAGAAATCCCTTCATCAATCTCATCCTCTTCACTTGACCAGAATCACCCTTCCTCGATCGAGCATCCTTCGCTGCCATGAATTCCGGGAGACAGGGACTACTTTCATTATAAAGGGCGCTATCGCCTTCACATCTTCCTCGATCCATCACTCTACCACAGAAAAGACCCGCTCCCGTCCCATTCACGACGACTTTATCAACGGGCTGTTGACCTTGATCCCTTCCTATCAGCATAATCGATCCCTTTGAAACGAATAGCTCCCGGGAGGTCTCCGGACCTCTCTTTCCCAGGAAGGAACGATGACGAACGTATTCGACACCCTGAAGGAACGCGGCTTCGTCCAGCAGGTCACGGACGAGGATGCGGTGCGAAAGCTCTTCGACAGCGGGCCTGTCACGGCTTACGTGGGCTACGATCCCACGGCCGACAGCCTCCACGTGGGGAACCTCCTCACCATCATGCCGCTCGTGCACCTGCAGCGCGCCGGCCACCGGCCCCTCATCGTGGTGGGCGGCGGCACCGGCATGGTGGGCGATCCGAGCGGCAAGACGGAGCTGCGCAAGCTGCTCGACGACGAGACGATCAGGAAGCAGACAGGCGACATCCGCGCCCAGTTCGGACGCTACCTCGAATTCGGCGATGGCAAGGGGATCATCGAGAACAACGCCGACTGGCTGCTCGATTTGAACTACATCAGCTTCCTGCGCGAGATCGGCCGGTGCTTCAGCGTGAACCGGATGCTCACCTTCGAGTCGTACAAGATCCGGATGGAGAAGGGGCTCTCCTTTTTGGAGTTCAACTACCAGATCCTCCAGGCCTACGACTTCCTCGTCCTCTTCAGGAAGCACGGCTGCCGGCTCCAGATGGGCGGCGACGACCAGTGGGGCAACATCGTCTCCGGGACGGACCTGATCCGCCGGAAGGAAAGCGCCGAGGCCTTTGGCCTCACCTCGCCCCTCGTCACCACCGCGTCGGGACAGAAGATGGGCAAGAGCGAGAAGGGCGCCGTCTGGCTCGACGCGCGGCGCACCTCGCCCTACGACTACTTCCAGTTCTGGATCAACTGCGACGACAGGGATGTGAAGCGGTGGCTCTCCCTCTACACCCTCCTTCCCATGGAGGAGGTGAACCGCCTCGGCAGCCTCGAAGGCGCCGACATCCGGCAGGCGAAGCAGACGCTCGCCTTCGAGGCCACCAAGATCACCCACGGCGAGGAGGAGGCGGCCCGCGCCCGCGACGCGGCTCTCTCCGCCTTCGGTGCCGGCGGAGGCGGCAGCGAGGGGATCCCCACCTTTCAGGCGAACCTCAAGGACCTGGAGGCCGGCATCAAGGCCGTCGACCTCTTCGTGGCAAGCGGCCTCGTGTCGTCGAAGGGCGAGGCCCGCCGGCTGATCAAGCAGGGCGGGGCCTACATCGACAAGACCCGGATCGCGGACATGGATTTCACCATCACGGCCGACGCGCTCGACAGCGACGGGACGTTCATGCTCCGCGCCGGCAAGAAGAAGTACATGCAGATCAAGACGGAAGCGTGAATCGACTGGGCGTCGGATGAAGAACCTCTTCCTCATGTTGAAGTGCGCTGCGATGGCCGCGGCCATCGCCTCGGTGATCCTGCTCGCCCTCTTCCCCATCGTGAGCGACGACCTCTTCCTCTATCTCCAGACCGGCAAGATCATGCAGGAGACCGGCACCGTCCCGAAGAGCTTCGGCTTCACCTTCACCTTGCCGGACTACGAGATGGAGATGATGGGCGAATGGCTGAGCTGCGTCTTCTTCCACGTCGTCCACGACGCCTTCTGCTGGGACGGGCTGATCCTCTTCAAGACGGCCCTCGTGGCGCTCTTCGCCGTCGCGGCCCTGATGATCCTCCGCCTGAACGGCCGGTATCCGCCCGGCGCGGCCGTGCTGATCGCCGCCGGCGCCTACGCTGCGGCGGACAGGTTCATCGAGCGCTCGTCGCTCTTCTCCGATGTGCTCTTCTGCCTCCTTCTCGTGCTGCTCCTCGCCCTGAGCCGAAGCCTGAAGCGGCACAGCCGGCGGTGTTTCCTCTACATCCCGGTCTTCTTCTGCCTCTTTCTCCTCTGGGGGAACGTGCACACCGGCTACTGGCCCGCCCTGGCCGCGATCTTCTGCTTCTTCGCCGGCGACCTGCTGGAAGGAGTGATCGACAGGCTCCGACAAGGCCGCGCAGCGGGGATCACTTTCTTCGCTGCGCTCAAGTCGGAGATCTCGCGCCTCTGGATCTGGATCGCCTGCGGCGCGGGCTCCTTCGCCGCCTGCTTCCTGAACCCCTACTTCCACGAGACGGTCTTCTTTCCCTTCAAGATCAAGCAGGACGCCGAGGAGCTGAGCGCCTTCTACGGCGAGTACATGCCCACCTTCTCGGTGCAGAACTTCCGGGTCGCCTGGCAGCTGCAAACCTTCCTCGCGATCGTGGCGGTCTTCGTTTTCCTGGCCGTGATCCGCTGGCGGCGCAAGCCGATCAAGGAAGTCCTCACCGCCGGGCTTCTGGTCTACTCGTCGACACTCTTCGTCCGCTTCCTGGCTTTTGCCTCCCTGGGCGTCACCCTCCTTTGCGTCCATCTCCTCTCCATGAAGCCGCGGCATCAGCCGTCCTCCCGGGACGCAGCCGGCTGGAGAGGGGGACTGGCCTACACAGCGATCGCGACCGAGCTGCTCGCCTGCCTGATCTTCGCGATGACCCTCGGAGCAGGCGGCTACAAGAGCATCTCGGGAACGAGGAAACCGGGCCTCGGGCTCGACCGGAACCTCCAGCCGGTGGCAGCCGCCGACTTCATCGAGAAGCACGACCTCCAGTCGATCCGCTTCTTCAATCAGCATGAAGCCGGGGCCTACCTGGTCTGGCGCTTCGACGGCGCGATGAAGGTCTTCTTCCACGGCTGGGTGACGGACAACGACTTCTACTTCAACGAGTACTTCGCCGCCAACAAGAGCCCGGCGGAGTTCAACAGGATCGTGGAGAAGTACGACATCGAGGCGTTCCTGCTCACGCGGCCGCCCCCCATCGATCCGAAGATGCTCCCCCCGCTCTACCTCAGCCTCTATGTCGACTTCAGCGGCGGCCAACCCAACTTCTCGGGTCCGGGATCGTCGGCCTGGCGGCTCGTCTGGTGGGACAACAGGTACATGCTCTACCTGAAGGACATCCCCCGATTCGCCTCGATCATCAGGTCCGAGTGGTACAAGTACGCCGACCCCGCGATGACCCACTTCTACTTTCAGGGCTTGAGGGATGAGAGAGCCAGGACGCTGGCGGAGAAGGAGAGGGCCCAGGTGGCCTTCCGCGGCCTGGTCCTGCCGCCGGTCTGGGAAAACCGGTGACAAAAAAAAACCGGCTATCCGGTGATCCGAAATCTTGGATCACCAGACAGCCGGAAAAGGAGGTTTTTCTAACCGTTTCCATTCAGGATCAAAGGCACGTTTTTCTAATAGTGCGCATCGCAAAATTCTCAACTCTGTTTTTCACTTTTCTTGATATTCCCTGGATCGAGCCTGGATTTCCGCCACGACCAGCCAGAAAAAACAAGCCGCCCCATCAAATTAATACATTGTGAGAATGACGCTTACGAACGCGGTCGACTCGAGTTCTCTGATGTGGACATCGAGAAGACCGCAATCCTGCTCTTCAAAAAAAAGTCGCGTCCCATCCCGACGGATACTGGAAGGCCGGCGCAAACGAACCGCTTTCGTCCGAATGGTTTTTGGGATAGTCAATCAGGAAGCCGATGGAATAAAGGTTGACGAGAGGCGCCGCTTGACAAACAGGGCTGTTTCTCAGAACAATAGGCGACTGTCAAAGGAATGAACCCGTACTTGACGGACCATATCAACGGCCTGTATGCCGGCACCCGGAGCCAGGATTGAGATAACGCTGATCAACACGGCACCATTACGCACGATCTGCCGAGAACAGGGAGAAGCGATGACAATCTTCGGGGCCGTGATCACCGCGGTTTTATTGCTCGCGACCAGTGCAACTCCGGAAGGAATCAGCGCGCCGCCCGGCGACAGGGATCTCATCATCGAGCTCAGCGGGAAGGTCTCTGACGTGGCGGCCGCGGACCTGACCGGCGACAGGAAGAAGGACCTGGTCGTCCTTCACGAGTCGGACCCTGCGACACCCGAGGGAAGGGGAATCGAGCTCCTGATCCAGGAGGCGAACCGAAGCTACCGATCGGTCAAGATCCCCGCCGACTGGACCCGCGGGGCCTTCTTCATCGACACGGGCAACTTTGCCGCCTCGCCGGGCAAGGAGATCCTTGTGGTCCGCGAGCAGACGGTCTTCACCATTGTGGTGGACAGCAGCGGGAAGCCCGCGATCTCGGCCAGCGACTTCCCGGCCAGGTCGCTCTTCAAGGCGCCGTTCCACGACCGCTTCGTCTTCCTGAAGACGTCCGTCGACCTGGACGGCAACGGCCTGAGCGATTCCGTGCTGCCCGCACCCGACGGCTACATCGTGCTCTTCTGCCGGAAGGACGGCACCTTCCGCGACCCCGTCCCCATCTCCTGCCCGCCGGTCCGACGCGTGGTCCGCTCCGAGAACGCCTCCTTCGCCGTCATCACGGAGTCGAGCAAGGTCCGCATCCTCCGCGAGAGAGGCAAGCTGCCGATGCTGATCATGGAGCAGGGCGGCCGGATCATCTGCCGAAGGTGGGACAAGGCCAAGGGGCGGTTTGAGCAGATGTCCAGCTCCGACGACACCTTCGGTTCGTACTCCGGCGAGTTCAAGGTGGGATCGGTGGAATACGCGGGAACCCTCTTCGGAAGCCATCTCGGCAACGGGGAGCCGACCCTTCTCCTCTCGCGGCGGATGGGAAGCCCCGGTCTCCTGTCCGATCTCAAGACGGAGCACATCTTCCACACCATGACGATGAACAACAGCGTGGTGACGTTCACGCGGCGCCAGATCATCGCCAACGCGGGGATCAGCGTCAGGCCGACGTTCTCGGACATCGACGCGGACGGGAACAAGGACCTGATACTCTGCTTCGTGAAATCGAGCGCCATCTCCAAGCTGATCGACGAGTTCCTCGACCGCGTCGTGATGAGCTGCCAGGTCTTTCTCTTCAATCCCAAGAAGAAGACCTTCTCCTACAAGCCGGACTGGTCCGACGACTTCTCCGTTCCGGCCGATGCGTTCCAGACCGTGGGCGCCGAGGGGCTTCTCATCCTGGACTGCGACTTCTCGCGCGACAGGAGGCCGGACCTCGTTGTCTTCGAAGGGGACAGGCTTCGCTTCCTGAGGGGGTTCAAGGATTCCGGCTTCTTCTCCACCAAGAAGGTGGCTTTCAAGTCCCGGGCCTTCTACCAGGTCGGCGGCCCCTTCCCGGGCCCCCTCTTCACCGAGGATCTCGACGGAGACGGGCAGAAGGAGCTCGTCACCTTCGGCAAGAATATCGTGAGGATCATCCATGTTCTCTAGAAAGACCCTTCGCGCGGGGAGGATCGTCGCCGGCCGGCTGCTCCGGGCCGGGACGGCCGCAGCGGCAGCGCTTTCCCTGTTCCTCGCCCCCTGCCCGGGAGAGAGCGCCGAAGAGCCGCAGGAAAGTCCCTTCACCCATATCCGGTTCCTTCCCGAAGGCCGGCCCGACCTGGAGATCTTCGACGATTTCGACGGGAACGGTGTGCGGGACGTCCTCCTCTGCGACGACCGCGAGCTCAGCCTCTTCCTCGGAGAGAAGACCTCCTTTCCCGACAAGCCCACGCTGCGGCTGACCGCGCCGGACGATGCCGCCTTCATCGACGTCATCGATGCGGACGGCGACGGATCGCGCGACATCATGCTCCTGAAATCGAACGGTATCCACGTCCTCGAGCCGGGCGAGAAGCCGGGGAGCTGCCGCGAGAGGCTGCTGATCGCCGGCAAGAGCGATTTGATCCCCCCCCGCGTGAAGAGGCTGACCTACGTCAACTTCGCCAGGGACGTCACCGGCGACTACGTGGAGGATCTCGTCTTCACCACCACGGACCGGTTCATCATCCATGGCTGCATCAAGAAGGACGGCGAGGGCGGGCATTGCTTCGAGAAGTGGGGCGAGTTCCCCTTCATGCCCCGAGCCGAGTTTACCGAGGAAGAGCTCTCGGACACGGGACGGCTGACCGAGAGGATCTCCGTGCCGCAGCTCATGGCCCAGGGACCGAAGGACAACAGGACCATCATCTTCTACGACGGCGAGTGGGTTCGGATCCTCAAGCGAACCGAAGGCCTCCTCTTCGCCGAGTCGTCGTCCCGCAACCTCTTCGCCGACAGGTCCGAGGACAACGACGGCCTGATCCGGTTTCCCACGAACGTGCAGTTCCGCGACCTGGACAGGGACCGGAAAGGCGATCTCGTGGTCTTCGACAACCAGAGAGGCGAGGTGCGCTTCTACCGCAGCATCGATGCCGAGCAGCCCGACAAACCCGATTTCTCGATCCGCGTGAAGGGGCAGCTCGTCCGCCCGCTTCTCATGGACCTCAACAAGGACGGCTACAGGGACCTGATCCTGCCCAACGTGGGAGACATCGGCGTCTTCACCGCGCTCAGGGTCTTCGTCAGCAGCAAGTTCGACCTGACCGTCCAGTTCTTCTACAACAGGGGCGAGGGGCTGTTCCGCACGATACCCGACGAGACGCGCACCTTGAGCTTTCCCCTCTCCTTTGCCACCTCGTCCGCGGGAATCGACGTGCAGCACATGCTGATCTACTCGTTCCGCGGCGACTTCAACGGCGACAAGCGCTGCGATCTTCTGCTGCGCGGCAAGGGGAACATGCTCAACGTCTACTACGGCCAGGAGGAGGGCACATTCTCCGACGAGCCGGACATGAGCTTCGAGGTGGAGATCATTCCCTCGTGCTATTCCGTCAGAACGCGGATCGTCGACCTGAACCGAGACGGGATCTCCGATCTCTTTCTCTACCAGAGGTCGACGAAGGTCGAGGAAAACAGGTACGATCTCTATCTATCCAGGCCGGCTGACGAGTGATTTTCAATGGCCCGCCGCGGTTGTGACGATAATAGCGGTTGTGACGATAATATTGGTGCCGTTTTTCGACGAGAAACCGGAATATCCGGCCCGGCCGGACGTCAGAAGGGAATCATGAAGATGTCCTCCTATTCTGCCGGAAAAGCTCATCACCTTTCCGGCACGCCCGAACCTCGGGCGGCCGCTGCGAGAGGCGGCTCGCCCGAGGGGGAGCGCGGCGCCATCCTCATCCTTTCCATGCTCGTGATCATGGTCCTGGCCTGCGTCGTCGTGCAGCTCTACTTCACCACCTCGGTCACCATGGAGATCGCCAACCAGCAAAAGACGGTCTACCCCATGCGCCAGGCGGCGCGCGGCGCCCTGCTGCAGGCCAAGGCCGTCCTCCTCCAGGACCTGGAGGACCAGTCCATGACCGAGGAGACGGGCGACGAGGGAGGCGGCATCGACGGCAGCATGGATGGAGGGCTGGACGGGGGCACGGGAGGCGACACCGGCGGCGACGAGCCGGACTCAGGCGGAATGGACGGCGAAATGAGCGAAGGAGGCGACACCGCGGGCGGCGAGGCCGTGGACTCGATCGTCGACGAGTGGGCCCGGCCGGGCGCCATCTCTCTGGTCTTCGCCAACGAGCTCGAGGTCCGGGTCTTCATCCGCGACGAGGACTCCAAGTTCAACATCCTCTCCGTAGTGGCGAAGGACGACGATTTTGCCATGGAATCGCGGGACAGGCTGATGCGTCTGGTCGACACCTTCCGCGAGGATACGCGTCACGACATCAGCCGCAGCCAGGCCGAGCGGATCACCGATTCCATCGTCAACTGGCTCGAGGGCGATCGACCCGACTGCTTCGACACGATGCCCAAGGTCAAGACGGGCAAGGACGACATCGATCCCGAGCGTCTGGACGAGGATCCGATCCATTACCCCCTGACCCTTGACGAGCTGCAGATGTGCGAGGGCCTTTCGCCGGAAATCCTCTTCGGCTTCGAGCAGAAGGGCGAGAGGATCCCCGGCCTGGCCGAGTGCATCACCTGCTACTCCAACCTGATCTTCGACGAGATTGCCGAGGACGAGGAGGAAGGCGACGACTTTCTCGACAACAACCAGTTCGACGACAGCTCCGTCGACGAGGAAGGCGACTCCGAGAAGACGGACGGCGAAGAAGACGAGGAGGAAGAGCCCGAGGAGGTGGAGACCAACAACGGCTGCGTCAACATCAACACGGCCACATTTGCCGTTCTCAGGGCCCTCCTCGAGGACGACCAGATCCCTAACTCCTTTCTGGAAAAGCTCGTGGAGTTCCGCGAGGAAGCTCTCGACGCCTGGGAGGAAGCCGAGGACAGGGCGGAGGACTGGATCTCGGACGGAGACGGGGAGGAGGGCGACGGGCTCGACTACGAGGATGACGAGGATTTCATCTTCAGGGATCCCTCCGAGGTGATCAGCCGGGTGGAGAAGTACTTCGAGACCTCCTTCAACATCGATAACGACGCCGAGCAGGCCCTCACCTCGATGCTGGCAGTAACATCAAACGTGTTCACGATTTACATCAGCGTGCAGGTTCCTGAATCCAAGCTCGTCCGGAACTACCGCACCGTGGTCTGGCGCTGGTCCGGTTCTTCGTCCTCGGCGATGGACTCGACCATGGGCGGCGAGGAGTCGGAGAATCCGACAGATCAGGTCTCGGGCACCCAGATCATCACCTTGATCCCCCTCGAGCCGTGGCCTTTCCCCCTCCCCCTCACGGAGCGGGAGAAGGAAACGGAGTTTCCGGAGCATTGATGATGTGATCCAACCGGTCTCTTCCAAAGATTCTGCTTGGAGAGGGCAAAATCGTTCATTTGTTCAGGGTTCCTGTTGACACTCCCCAACAAACTGTAAATAATACCCGATTCCGTCGTATTGTAGAAAAAGGACCATCCTATGAATCGACGTCCATTTATCGCCGGGAACTGGAAAATGTACCTTTCCCGCGATACTTTTCAGCCTCTGGTCGCTGCTCTGATGGAGCTGGCACCGTCCATACCGGAGACTGAAATAGGCATATTCCCCCCCGCTCTCTACATCCCCGAGATCGTCGAAAGCGTCAAGGGAGCCATCAGCGTCGGGGGACAGGATATCTACTTCGAGAAAGAAGGGGCGTTCACCGGACAGATCTCGGCGGACATGCTGCGAGATGTGGGCGCAACCTATGTTTTGATAGGACATTCTGAACGGCGCCACGTCTTTGGCGAGACCAACGCCGACACGGCCCGCAAGGTGCAGGCCACCCTCGACGCCGGCCTGAAGCCCGTGCTCTGCGTGGGCGAGCTCCTCTCCGAGAGGGAGGCGGGCAAGACGGTGGAGGTCGTCAAGAAGCAGATCGAGGATGGGCTCGCCGGTCAGGATGCCGCTTCTCTGGCCACACTGGTCATTGCTTACGAGCCTGTCTGGGCCATCGGCACCGGCGTGACGGCCACCACCGAACAGGCCGGCGAGGTCCACGCCGAGGTCCGGACGATCTTGACCAATCTATATGGCAGCGATTTTGCCCAGGCTGTCCGGATCCTCTACGGCGGATCGGTCAAACCCGCAAATGTTGACGAGCTGATGGCCGTTCCCGAGATCGACGGAGTTCTCGTGGGCGGCGCGTCGCTGAAGGCCGATTCGTTCACCCGGATCGCCAACTTCGAGTAGATATCCTGAATGTTGAAGGAGTACCATAGATGATAGAAGCTATTCTCTGGCTGATCTTCATTCTTTCCTCCCTCCTCCTCATCGTGATCGTGCTCCTCCAGGAGCCGAAGGGCGGTGGACTTGCCGAGGCGTTCGGCGGGATGGGAGCGCAGACTTTCGGAGTCAAGGCCTCAGGGATCACCAAGTTCACCTCCTACGTCGCGGTCATCTTTCTCCTGACCGCCGTCCTGATCACATGCGACAGAATGAGCGATTCCGCCATCGACAAGGATCAACCCAAGGCCAGCGAGACCGAAGGGGAACCCGGCGGTGAAGGTGCGGGATCTTCCGGCGATCAACCCGGTTCCGAAGACAAGTAATCGAGAAAGCTGCCAATGAACCACGAAACCGTAATGAACCACCTCAAGGAAAGCCGCGCTTTTCTCGAGGGGCATTTCCTTCTTTCGTCGGGGTTGCACAGCCCCGCTTACGTTCAGTGCGCCCTCCTTCTCGAGGAGCCGGGCCGCGCCGGCCTGGTGTGCGCCGCCCTGGCGGACCTCTGGAGAGAGGAACGGCCCGACGTGGTGGTCGGACCGGCGCTGGGCGGGATCCTGGTGGCCTACGAGCTGGCGCGCTCGCTCGGCGCCAGGGCGCTCTTCACCGAACGTGAAGGAGGCGTGATGACCTTCCGCAGGGGGTTCGCCCTGGCTGAAGGCGAGAAGGTGCTCGTCTCCGAGGATATCGTCACCACGGGCAAGTCGGCCAAGGAGGCGGTTGAAGCAGTCCGCAAGGCGGGCGGCGAGGTGATCGGCGTGGCCGCGATCGGCGATCGCAACGGCGGCAATCCCTTCGACGTGCCGTTCCGGGGGCTGATCAACCTCGAGTTCCCCACCTATCAGCAGGAGGACTGCCCTCTCTGCGCCGAGGGGGGAACGCCCGTCAAGCCGGGTTCCAGGAAGATGAACGTCTGACAGCCGATAGGCAGGGTTTTCCTCTGGATCGAAACACGGGATCGCGATGACTCTCAGCATGACCGGCTTCGGTAAGGCGGCCGCAACGGAATCAGGTTGTTCCGTAACGGTCGAGATCCGCTCGGTGAACCATCGTTACTTCTCCCTGAAGTGCCGGCTGCCTCCGGCCCTCTCCTCCATCGAATCCAAGCTCTCCGGGATCGTGCGCAAGGAGATCGATCGCGGCTCCGTGGAGCTCTTCGTCAAGCTGGCGATGGAGCGACCGGCCGTCTCGTGGGAGATCAACGAGAAGCTGCTCCGCAGCTACTCGAAGGCCGCGGCAGGGATCTCGAAGATCAAGGGCGTGCGGGGCGGCGACATGCCGGTGGAAGCGCTTCTCGCCCTGCCCGGTGTCGTGGAGTCGCGCGAGGAGACGGAGCCGCCGGCAAGCGTTGTCCGGGCGGCCAGCCGCACATTGCAGGAGGCGCTGGCGCGTCTGAACCGGATGCGCGAGACCGAGGGCAAGCGGCTCGAGTCGTTCATCATGAAGCAGCGGAGGAAGGTGGAGAAGGAGATCGGGAAGATCTCACGCCGCACCCCGGCCGTGGTGAAGGAGCACGCCGAGCGGCTCAGGAAGCGCGTCGATGGGCTGCTCAACGGGCAGAGCCTCGATCCGAGCGATCCCGCGCTCCAGAGGGAGGTCGCATTCCTGGCCGACAGATGCGACATCACCGAGGAGATCGACAGGCTGAAAAGCCATCTGAGCCACTTCGACGAGATGATGGCCAAGAAGGACGCCAAGGGGCGCTCCCTCGATTTCATCATCCAGGAGATGGGCCGGGAGATCAACACGATCGGCGCCAAGGCGTCGGACGCCGCCATTTCGCAGAGCGTTGTCACGGTCAAGGCCGAGCTGGAAAAGATCCGCGAGCAGGTGCAGAACATCGAGTGATGAACAGGAAGAACGATTCGTCCCAAGCGTTTTCCGGCGGCCTGGTGGTCATCTCCGGGCCTTCCGGCTCGGGCAAGACCACGATCTGCCGCAAGATCCGCTCGTACGCCTGCGTGGAAATGTCGATCTCGGCCACCACACGGCCGCCCCGGCCCGGCGAGGAGGATGGACGCGACTACTTCTTCATGAGCGAGGAGGCGTTCCGGAAGGGTATCGCAGAGGGCGAATTCGTGGAGTACAACGAGGTCTTCGGCAACGGCGTGCTCTACGGTTCCCTGAAGAAGGAGCTGGAACGGGGCATCGCGGACCGGTCGCGGTACTACCTGATGGAGATCGACGTCCAGGGGGCCCTCAACCTGAAGGACCTGGACTACGAGGGCCGGTACATCTTCATCCAGCCTCCGGACATGGAAGAACTGGAAGGTCGGCTTACCTCGCGCCGGACGGAAGACCGGAACGAGATTAGAAAGCGTCTGGAAAAATCGGCCTGGGAGATGAACCAGGCGGAAAAATACGACAAGATAATCATCAACGACGATCTGGAAAGGGCCATTCGCGAGACCGAGGAATATCTCGGCCTGGTCTGACGGGAAGGGTCCCACGCACCCTGTTCCGGACGTTGAAACGGTTGACAGGAGGAAGGTATCATGGAACGCACGAGTCTCTGGGAGCTCAGCCAAAAAGTCGGCGGCTTCTTCAAGCTGACCGTACTCTTGCAGAAGAGGATCCGGGAGCTTGTGAACGGCGCTCCCAAGCTGGTCGAGCTGGAAACCGAGGACTTCATCGCCATCGCCATCAGGGAGGTGGAGGAGGAGAAGATCTCGCTGGACGACCTGACCGAGGAGGAGCTCGCCTCCGCCAAGGACGCGGAGAAGTCCAAGCCCGCGCCGAGCCCCCAGGATATCCTGCTGGGCAAGCTGCCATCGCTCGGCGGCGACAAATAGCATCCTGCTCCGGGAGACGCTCCGGCACGCCCTAGTTTACGGAGCCGTCTCCTGGTAGCCGGGAATTCCACGGCACTTTGAATTGATCAGCAGAGAGGGAGAGATCACTCTCTCCGAAGCAGCCGGATTTTCGTCTGCCGGCATCACTGCTTGCCGCCTGGCCACTCCCGCCTTAATAAACGGATTTTGTGAAAGGCACTTCAATTGATGTCGTTTCCTCTATTGGGAACGCCTCGCTCCGTGCCTTTGGCCTGCGTTTCCTCTCGATTTTCCCGTGCAGACAGTGCGTCGCATTGAAGAGTGTCACGAAAGAAGGAGTCTCGTACCATGAGATCTGCCTGGTTCATTGTCGCCGCCTTGCTCCTGCAGGCCGCCGGCTTCCCGGCTGAGATCTACGTGCCCGATGACCACCTCTCGATCCAGGCGGCGATCGATGCAGCCGCGGATGGGGACATCGTCATCGTTCGTCCCGGGGTCTACTCCGAGAACATCGACTTCACAGGGAAGGCGATACATCTGAGGAGCAAACGGGGGCCCTATTTCACGCACATCGACGGCAACAGCGCGGGAACAGTCGTGTCGTTCCTGAACCAGGAGGATGGGTCCTCCGTGCTGGAGGGATTCACCATCACGAACGGAGATGGCAGTTACGGCGGCGGTATTTTCTGTGAAAACGGTTCATCCCCCCTGATCAGGAACAACATTATCTCATCCAACAATGGCGGACTGGGAGGCGGCATTTCATGCTTCGAGTCCTCTCCAGTGATCGAGCACAATATCATTCTTGAAAACTCTGCAGGTTCAGGCGGCGGCATCGGCATTGTACTCAAGTCATCACCGATAATCAGACGGAATATCATCAATGAAAACTGGTCATACATTGGCGGCGGGATCTACTGCTATTGTGATTCCTCACCGATGATCGAAGGGAATCTCATCAAATCTAACTATGTAGACAACGGAGGCGATGCCTTTGGAGGTGGGATCTATTGCAAAGACTCCTCGTCGACAATAACCAACAACATGATTGCGAACAACTCGACATTTTCATGGACTGCGGGTGACGCTAATGGTGGCGGGATCTACTCATGCGATTCTTCCTTGATGATATTGAACAACTCGATCATCGACAACAAGACCTACATGCACGGCTGCGGCGGCAGTGCCGGAGGCGGGATCTGCTGTGATGGTGGAAACCTGACTGTCGTGAACACCATTCTATGGGATAACGATGACGGCCAGATCGACCATCTCGGTGGATCACTCACTGTTGAATACAGTAATGTAGGAGGGCTGGGAGGGGGGTGGCCGGGAACAGGCAACATCAGCGAATATCCCCGATTCGTCGATCGTGGAAGCGACTATCACCTTACGTGGGATTCGCCCTGCAGGGACAGGGGCGACAACTCGGCTGTCACCGGAAGCCTTGACTTCGAAGACGATCCACGCATCCAGGATGGTACAGTTGACATGGGTGCAGACGAGTTTCACGAACACCTCTATCATACGGGCGAAGTCCGTCCCGGCGCCCTCATCCATTTCATGGTGATCGGTTCGCCAGCCGCGCCGGTGATTCTGGGACACGGATCCGGAATCCAGGACCCTCCGCAGGCTACTCCTTACGGCAACCTTTTCCTGGATTGGCCGATCCACCATGCAGGAATAGGAGTCATCAACAGCGATGGTTATCTCGATTATCCGTGGACCGTCTTTCCTTTCTGGCAAAGCGGTTTGGATCATCCGCTCCAGGCACTCGTCGGCTTGCACAGCGATCCGAGCCGTCTGCTCACGAATCTAATGGTTCTGACTGTTGAGTAGGGCTAGCAATCCACGGTTATGGGCGGCGAGAACCAATCGTTCTGATCGAGGAGCACGGTGACATCGGCCTTCGGATCAGTGAGGTCGTACCCCTCGTAATGGACCTTCAAATGAAGTGAGGCATTGGTGTTCGATCCCCCGAGATAGATATCGAGGCCGGCAGCCCTGGCTTCGAGGACGAACTTCTCCATCTCTTCGTGCGGGATCAGCGACGAGGCGTCCTTGGTATCGAGATATTCCAGGAAACCGTACTCGCCGAAGGAAGCGGATGGTTTGCTCGGACGGATGACCCCGAGCCTTCTTTCGAATCCGATCAGGTTGCCTGTCATGCAGTTGTAGAACTTGAAGTCCCCCTCTTTCCTGACCACCAGCGAGACGACCACCTCGGATGTCTCGCAGCCCCTGTCGAGAAGAACGGCCACGTCGCTGCTCGTCGACCACTCTCCCGACGACTTCCTTATCCACGAATCACCGGGTTCGTAAATGGCATGTTCGCCGACGTCGTGGCCTGGCGCACTGTTCTTGAATCCTTCCTTCTTCTTCAGCTTGCCATGATTGGTGTGGCGGCACGTGTCATGCTCCTTGCCCTGCTTGTCGAAAAGCCTCCCCTCGACAACAAGCGCGCATTTGCCTCCCAGCTTTTCAGCTTCCTTGGATTCGTCCAGCTTGATCCCGACGCCGCTCTTCGGGGTGATGTGGTGTGAGGTCGCATCACCGACCCGGACCTTCTCTATCTCCTCGCCCTTCGAGTTCAGCTTGTACATCCACACGACAACCACCAGCTTGTTGCAGTCCTTGGCATCCTGACCGCTGACCTTGAATTCGCCGGTGATCTTGGTGGTGGTGTTGGCGCCCTTTTTCTTCGTCTTGAATGTCAACGACCCGCCGTCGGCAACGGAGAAGACAAGCAGGAACAACACGATCGAGACAACGATTTTCTTCATTACCCTCTCCTTCTGACGACGTATTTATCTCCGATCACGTCTTCAGGATGAACAGGTCTCCGCCTTCCGTGATTTCGTTCCCCTCATCATCCGTCCAGGTGATGATGATTGTCCCCATGAACGTTTTCCCATCTTTGAAAGGCCCCAGCCCGAGCCTCTGGGAATTGTCCGGACCCAGATTGGCGCTCCCGACCGTGTCGCCCTTGAGGTACTTCCACTTGTCAGGAGGTTCCCCCTTCCTGGTTGCATGGCTGAGAACAGCAATGCCTGACCAGCTATCAACATCTTTCGGCGGCTCCACCTCCAGCGTGATATTGTTGTCCTTGTCCAGAGTGGCCGTAAACCTACCTATCGACTTTTCCGCCTTCTGTGCGGCATCGAATTCTTCTGAAAACACGGCAACGGGGAGGATCAGCAGCGTCAGGGATAGCAGTACAGTGTTTCTCAATTCCTGTGAATCCTCCAGTTGCAGCAGACATTGCGACAGATGTCCTCCACGATCAGGAAGCTGACTTCATCCTCGTAATCGTGGTTCAGATGAGGGAACCTCTCGATCAGCTCGTCTTCCTGGAAAAAGGTGACCAACCTTCCAAGGTCTTTGAACGAGAGGACCTTGTTCTTTGCGAGCTGTCTTCGGAATATGCCGTCTTCCTTCCTCCACCAGCGAACGAGATAGCTGTCCTTCCCGGGGCGGTCTTTATCTTGAAGGGCAGTGTCCGGGTTCTTCTCCCCCGTACGAAAACCGAAGCAATCCACCTCGCAGAAATCGGTGAACGAGGCGAATCCTTCGGAATCGAAAACCATGTCGAGAACGAATGTTCCGTCGTAGGGATATTCAAGCGACAGGGTCACTCCTATGCCGAACCAGTTGTGAGCCGATCTGTTGACAACGCGTTGATCTATCCTGACGATGAGTTTCCTGCCTTGTCCCTCGATCCGCGTCTCCCTGACATCTCCCTCCTCGAATTGCGTTGTATCGAAACGCGACGGAGTGCCGAGATAATCGGTGAGATACGATCGCAGTTCATTGAGAAAACCTGGATAGGCGGTCAGGAAATCCTCGGAGACCAGATTTTGAAGATTCGTCCTGTCATCCCTTGAAGGCAGTTCTATCGTCTTCACGCAGAGAGGCTCGACGGACTTCTGAACGGGTATCTCCCATGGAACCGACTCGGCGGTCAAAACCACGAATTCGTTACCTGGTTTCTCCTTTTCGTCTGCGCTGTCCTCGCAGTTCCCTGGTAGAAGGGAGAACAGCATCAAGCAGCAAACCGCCACCACGGAGATGAAAGCGAACAGCATTCCCCTCGTTTTGATAAGGGTCTTGATCCTGGGCAGGAGAGTACCTTTTGCGTAGGAAAGGAGATTCCCGCTCGAGAAATCAATTCTGCTTCTTGTTGAACCCATGTCGCCCACAACCGAATATGAAAAATCGGATACTCTTTTAGAGAAAATGCCACCGACATGAAAAAGAACGCAGGCAATCTGAATCAAAAGTGGAAAAGTGTGCTGGGAAGTCCCGTTGTGCCAGCAGAAACCATATTGAGTCAACCAGATATGAAGTTTTCAACAAAACCCTAACACCTTGAATAGTACGGTTGAAATATCTCCGCCAATGCCAGCCTGTAACACTATTTTTTTCTCCTGGCAAGGTTATTGAAGGGAATATTTGAAAGAGATCCCATCACCGGATGGCGAGAGGCCGCGTGACGATGAACTTGAGATAGTCCATTTCCGGCCTGTTCGGCGGAACGGGAAAATCGTGCGGAAGCCCGAGCACTGCCTCTGGTTTGACGATGCGGCTTCTCTTTCCCTTCAGGCCGGCGGCGACCATCGCCAGGATCTCCTTCTTGCCGAGATCGTGTGTGATGCAGGAGACGGCAAGGCGTCCTCCCGGTTCGATCACATGGAGGGCCGCCTCGATGAGCCTGGGCCAGTCCCGCTTCGCGCGGAAGACGCGGCGGCCGCGCGTGGCGAAGGTGGGCGGATCGAGGATGATCAGGCTGAATCGGAATCCCTTTCTGCGCGCCAGGCCGAGATAGTCGAAAACATCGGCCTTCACGTGGCGGTGGCGGCTGATGCCGATCCCGTTGGCCTCGAAGTTCCTCTTCGACCAGTCGAGCGCCTTATTCGAAAGATCGACGCTCACAGTCTCTTCCGCGCCGTACAGCGCGGCCCAGACGGAGAACGCTCCCGTGTACGAGAAGAGGTTCAGGATCCTGCTCCCCTTCATCAACGGAGCGAGAAAAAGACGGCTCTCCCGCTGATCCGGGTAGACGCCGGGACGCGCCCCCTCGCGAAGGCGGGCCAGAAGGCGCATGCCGTTCTCCAGGACGACATACTCCTCGGGAGCCTCGTCGCCGAGGAAAGGCCTGTCAGGTTCCGTGCTGCCGCCGTGAAATCCCGAGGTGGCCGGCCCCTTCTCGTAGATCCCCTTGAGATCCCAGGTCTCCATCAGGCGGCTGTAGATCTTACGCCGCACGTCCTCCCTCTTCTCCCGCGGCTCGAAGGAGACGGCCCAGTCGCCGTACCGGTCCACGAAGACACCGGGCACGCCGTCACCCTCGCCGTTGCAGATGCGGAAGACCGTTGTTCGTGTGAGGTCGATCTGTCGCTTGTTCAATTCGCGATCGCTCTCTGAATCAATATCTGAATCAATAACAGAAGGAGAGCAAAAGATAGGAGACTGCGATTCCGCAGTCAAGGCGGAACCTTGGCGATCGCCGGCGCCGGATGCCGGATTCGATCGATGCAATCGAAAAGCGGCTTCAATTGATCACGAAACCGAAACCATCCACATCCAGCACATCGCCGGAGGATGTGGCGACCTTGACCTTCAGCGAGTAGCTGCCCGACTGCGCGTAGCCGGGAACCAGCCTTGTCATGTGGACGTTGATCACACCGCCCGCGTTCATCTGAACGGGCCTGGGGCCTTCCAGGACCATGCGGTTTCCATCGGTGAGGATGGCATCGACCCTTGCCACGATGGTCTGTACCGTGCCCGTGTTGTTCACCAGCGTCACGGTGTAGCCGAGCGTTCCCCCCGGCTGGATCTGCGTGGAGTCGGGTACGGCGGTCACGGTCACCGGCGGCACGTAGGCGAGAAGATCCTCGATCACATCGGTGCACTTCTGCGGATCGTATTCCCCCTCCCAGTAGTGGACGCGGCCTTGCTTGTCGATGATGTAGTCCTGGGGATAGGGCGCTTCCGGATCAGGAACACGGTAGGTCTGATATTGCGAAGGATAACCGGAGTCGACCAGGCCGATCGATCTCAAGCCGTAGTAATCCCTGAGACCCTGCAGGTCGCCCGCACTGGAGAAGAGATGAAACTGTGCGTACTTTTCATCCTTGAACATCTCGTAGATCGTGGCATCGGACGCCGCACCTTGCGACGCGCAGAGAGGTCACCAGAGGCCGCCGAATTCGATGAAGACCACGCTCCCCCTGTAATCGGAGAGATAATGCCAGTAGTCGTCGATATCCTTGAGGCAGAAGTCCGGTGCCGGGGAGTCGACCTGGGGAAAGGAGGTGTTGTTCTTGTAGACGAATTGCTTCTTCACCGATTCGTCGGGGTCGTTCGACCTGTACTCGATGCTGTCCTTCACCGATCCCGTACCCGAAGCGCTCACCACGACGGTCTGTGATCCTCCCGGAGCCACGGAGAAGATTCCGGGGGTGACCGTGAATCCGGAAGGAATGCTCCCGACGGTCACGGTCAGCGTCTGGATTCCCGTGTTGGAGACCTCCACCGAGAGATCCTCCTGCAGCGAGACTTCGCCGAAGTCGAGCCGGTCGGAAGAGATGTCGATATCCGGCGCGGCATCAGGCCCGACGAGGTATGTCGTCATGCCGCGCCAGTCCGCCACGGCAACCAGATCGCCGTTTGCGTGCGGTGCGATATCGGCGCCCATGGCCCAGGTCTTCGTGCTGTCCCAGCCCGCCTTGACGATGTTGGCCGGATCGCTCACATCGAAGAGCTCGAGCGCGGTCCACGATCCCACGGCAACCATGTTGTCCAGGATTCCGGAGCCGAAGGCGCACCCCGCGGTGGAAGCCGTGTCGAGGAGCAGCGGAGCCGCTGGCGAGGAGATATCCACCGTGGCGATCCCGGCATCTCCGAGAGAGAGCACGGCCACATTCCCGTCGAGGAGGATGTGATTGGTCAACCCCGGAAGAGGAACCACGGCAATCTCTGTTCGAGTCACGAGATCGACAACGGACATCCCGTGGTGCCCGTTGGCCGCGAAAAGAAAGGAACCGGACACCTCCACATCCCAGCAGTCGTTCTCCGCCAGCACGATGTTGTTCAGGAACACAGGCGCGCCGGAAACCGAGACGTCGAAGGAGTCGATTCCGACCTGGTGGGCGGCCACGTGGAGGGTGGTTCCCTGGAGAACGCCGTTCTCGTACAGGATATCGTTGCCCGTCGGATCGTATCCGCCGATGGCAACGGGTCTCGATCCGCTGATGTCGAATGTCTGAAAACCCCTGTTCCTCCGGAAGGTGAACAGCTCGTTGCCGTACGCCCTGGCGGCCCAGGCGGCCAGATCCTGCGCCTGAAGCCGAACGGGATTGGCCGGGTCGGAGATATCATACGTCTCCAGGCCGTTCGTGAAGCCCACGGCCACGTAGGCCCTGTCGCCCAGGATTTCCACATCCATCACGTGAGCCGGGTTGACGCCGCTGTGGCCCTGCTGCTCCAGGTTGTCGATTCCGGCTTTCTGTTTACCTGATTTCCCTGGGCCGCCCGCGGCCATGGCGAGCAAGGAAAGAAAGAGGAGAAGAATGGTCGGTATGATGGCAGGTCTCATGGAAATCCTCCTGTACGAGAGCGCTCGGCTCCCCTCGAAAGGGTAAAGAACGGAGATTGTGAGACACTTATCAGGCCGACGAGCAGGTCAGACTGCTCGAAGAGGTAATTTAAGCATGATCGACTGGTCATTTATACTATCCTTGTGTGAATAAGTGACAGTGCGAAACAACATTTCAGGTTCCTGTCAGCAGTGGCAGGATGAGGTGGAGATGATCGACATCGACGCAGGCGCTCTCTGGAGGCCGCCGCAGGACTGGATCGAGATTCGCACGATCGACGCCCACACGGAAGGGGAGCCGCTCCGCGTGATCCTCCGGGGATTCCCCGAGCTTCAGGGAAAGACGATCTGCGAGCGGCGGCGCATTGCCATGGAGCATCACGACAGCATCAGGAAGGCGCTGATGTGGGAGCCGCGCGGGCATGCCGACATGTACGGCTGCCTCCTGGTGGAGCCGGCTTCCGACGACGCGGACTTCGGCGTTCTCTTCCTGCACAACGAGGGATTCAGCACGATGTGCGGCCACGGCATCATCGCCGTCACCAAGGTCGTGATCGAGACGGGCATGATGCCGGCCGAGCAGCCGGTGACAACTGTCAGGATCGACACGCCGGCAGGACTGGTGACAGCCCACGCCCGCGTGACCGGCGGCGAGGTGACGAGCGTCTTCTTCCACAACGTGCCGTCCTTCGTGGCCGGGCTCGACGAGAAGGTGGTCGTACCAGAGCTGGGCGAAGTGCGATACGATCTCGCCTTCGGCGGCGCCTTCTACGCCTTTGTCCATGCCGGCGACCTCGGACTCGATCTCTTGCCGGAAAATCACGACACCCTGATCCGGAAGGGCATGGCAATCAAGCGGGCCATCATGGCCGACCGCCCGATCAGGCACCCCTTCGAGGACGACCTCGGCTTCCTCTACGGAACGATCTTCATCGGCCCGCCGCTCGGCGCCGGGGCCGACAGCCGGAACGTCTGCATCTTCGCCGAGGGCGAGGTGGACCGCTCCCCCACCGGCACGGGTGTCAGCGCGCGCCTGGCGATCCACCACGCCCGCCGCGAGATCGGCCAGGGCGAATCGATGACGATCGAGAGCATCCTCGGCACTACCTTCCGGGGCTCCGTGGCCCGGCCCGTCACGTTCGGGCCCTACGATGCCGTGATCCCCGAGGTGGAGGGCTCCGCCTGGATCACCGGCGTGCACACCTTCTGCATCGACCCGGCCGATCCGCTGAAAAACGGTTTCATCATGCGAGGAGAGGAGGCGGTATCATGACTGAAGGGACGATTCGTTTCCTTTCCGCCGCGGACGTGAACGAAGCGCTCGACATGCCCGGCGCGATCGAGGCGATGAAGGCAGCGTTCATCCAGCTCTCCGACGGCCGGGCCAGGTCGCCGTTGCGCACGAGGATCGACCTGCCGGAGCAGGATGCCGGCGCGCTCTTCATGCCGGTCTACCTTCCGGAAAGCGAACTGATCGGCCTGAAGACCGTGACCCTTTTCAACGAGAACCCGGCCAGGGGGCTGCCCCTGATCCACGCTCTCGTGATGGTGATGGACGGCCGCGACGGAAGACCCCGGGCCGTGATCGACGGCGAGCGCCTGACAGCCCTGCGCACCGGGGCGGCCAGCGGGCTGGCCACCGATCTCCTCGCCCGAAGGGAAGCTCGGACGGCCGCCGTCTTCGGCGCCGGAGTCCAGGGACGAACCCAGCTCGAGGCGGTCTGCTGCGTGCGGCCGGTGAAGAAGGCCTTCATCTTCGACTGCGACAGCGAGAGGGCCGAGGCCTTCGCCGCGGAGATGGGCGCCGAGCTGTCCCTCGATCTCGAGCCGGGAGATCCGGAACGCGACCTCCCCGGGTGCGACGTCGTCTGCACCGCCACGCCGTCCCTGGCGCCGCTCTTCCCCCACAGCCGTCTCGAGCCGGGCGTTCACATCAACGCGGTGGGTGCCTACACGCCGCAGATGTGCGAGATCCCGCCCGAGACCGTGGCGCAGGCTCGCGTCGTCGTCGACTCCCGCGAGGCCGCCCTGGCCGAGGCGGGAGACCTGATCCAGGCGATGGAGGCCGGCCTCTTCCACGCCGGACAAAACGTTGCCGAGATCGGCGAGATCGCCGCGGGGAAGCTACCCGCGCGCCGCTCGGACGAGGAGATCACGCTGTTCAAGTCGGTGGGCAACTCGGTCCAGGATCTGGCTGCCGCCGATCGCGTCCTCGCCGAAGCGGAAAGACGCGGCCTCGGCACGGAGATACCGTGGCAGGAATGACAGTCCCGATATCGCAAGGAGAAAACATGCTCGTTCGCGAAAAGATCGTTCAGGCCAGGGAGATCGTGAAGGAACTGGGAATCGACTGCTGGATCACTTTCGTCCGCGAGAGCCAGATCAACGGCGATCCCGTCCTCCCCTTCCTCGTCGAGGCGGACGTGACGTGGCATTCCGCATTCATCGTCACCGCCTCGGGAGAAGCGCACGCCATCGTGGGCGAGTACGACAGGCTCACGGTGGAGGATCTCGGCGTCTACGACAGCGTGGAGGGATTCGTCACGGGTATCAAGGAGCCGCTCCTCGCACGCCTTCAAAATCTCGATCCCGCGAAGATCGCCCTCAACTTCTCCGAGGGCAGCGAGATCTGCGACGGACTGACGCACGGGATGTTCCTCACCATGGTCCGGTTCCTGTCGGATATCGGATACGAGGACCGCATCGTGTCGGCCGAACCGATCGTATCCGCCCTCCGCGAACGGAAGACGCCGATGGAGCTCGAGCGGATCGGCGCCGCGATCAGGGCCACGGAGGAGATCTTCTCCGCCGTGGCCGGCTTCATCCGGCCGGGTGTGGTGGAGAAGGAGATCGCCGCCTTCATGAAGTCCGAGGTGGCCGGGCGGAGCCTCGAGCTCGCCTGGGAGGAGTCGGTCTGCCCCGCTGTCTTCACCGGCCCCGGAGGGGCGGGGGCTCACTACGCCCCGGGCGAAGCGCGCGTCGAGCGCGGCCACGTCCTCAACATGGACTTCGGCGTCAAGGTCGAGGGATACTGCTCGGACATGCAGCGCACCTTCTACATCATGGACAAGGGCGAGGAGGCCCCGCCGGCCGAGGTGCTGCACGGCTTCGACATCATCGTTCGCGCGATCGAAAAGGCGCGGGAAGCGATGAAGCCCGGGGTCGAGGGCGAGATCGTCGATGCCGCGGCGCGAAAGGTGGTTGTCGACGCGGGCTTCGAGGAGTTCCCCCACGGCCTCGGCCACCAGGTGGGCCGCTTCTCCCACGACGGGACGGCGCTCCTCGGTCCTTCCTGGGAGAAGTACGCGGAAAAGCCTTTCCGCAAGCTGGAGAAGAACATGGTCTTCACCCTCGAGCCGCGCCTCACCGTCCCTGACCGCGGCGTGGTGACGATCGAGGAGATGGTGGTCGTCACGGCAAACGGCGCGGACTATCTCTCCACGCCGCAGAAGGAGCTCCTGCTGACCAGGGAAGGCTGATCAGCCTTCGCCCACCTCGTGGAGAACGGCGTCCAGAGTGTCGGCGAGCCGGTCGGCATTCTCCATGGTGAAGACGAGCGGCGGCTTGATCTTGATCACGTTGTGAAGGGGGCCGTCGGTGCTGACGAGTATCCCCCTCTCCTTCATCCGCTCGACGGCCTGCTGCGCCGCCTCGGCCGCCGGCTCGAGGCTCTCCCTGTCCTTCACGAGCTCCACGCCGAGAAAGAGACCGAGCCCGCGCACGTCGCCCACCAGGGGATGCCGCACGCTCAGGGCTGCGAGACTCTTTTTCAGGCGGCTTCCCACGTCGTGGGCATTCTGCTGGAGCCCCTCCTCCTCGATCACGTCGAGGACGGCGAGCCCCACGGCGCAGGAGACGGGATTCCCGCCGTAGGTGTTGAAGTACTCCATTCCCGTGACGAAGGAGTCGGCGATCTCGCGCGTCGTGATCACGGCTGCCATGGGGTGCCCGCCGCCGATCGGCTTTCCCAGGGTGACGATGTCCGGGACGACGCCGTCCGGGGACGGCAAGAAGCCGTCCGGGGACGGCAAGAAGCCGTCCGGCTCG
>CAYZWU010000006.1:0-25294 GCA_964482235.1 uncultured Phycisphaerales bacterium | reverse complement strand
GCCGTCCGGGGACGGCAAGAAGCCGTCCGGGGACGGCAAGAAGCCGTCCGGCTCGAAGGCCCAGAAGTGCGTTCCCACTCGGCCGAATCCGACCTGCACCTCGTCGGCGATGAAGAGCCCGCCCGCTTCGCGGATGCGACGGGCCGCGCTCGACAGGAAGCCGGGCGGAGGAACGATCTGCCCGCCGCACCCGAGGAGCGGTTCGCAGATGAAGGCGGCCGCCTTCCGCCCGATCAGGCTCAGGGCCTCCGCCGCACGGCCCACGTGGGCCGCATACTTCTCACCCGCATCGCCGCTCTCCTGGCCCGTTCTCCCTTCATCCGTCCCGCCGCCTTTCGTCCTGTACAACCCGCGGTAGGGATCGGGCATGGGGATCACCCGGACATGCTCCGGCGCGCCGCTGCCGCCCGGACCGTCGAACTTGTACGGGCTGATGTCGATCAGGCTGGAGAGGTTGCCGTGGTAGGCGCCGTCCACCACCACGAGACCCGTGCCGCCCGTGTGGTTTCGAGCGAGGCGCAGGGCCAGGTCGTTCGCTTCGGATCCCGAGTTGACGAAGAAGCAAACCTCGAGCGGCTCCGGCAGGAGCGCGCAGAGCCGCCGCGAGTATCGCACGAGGTTCTCGTGAAGGTAGCGCGTGTTCGTGTTGAGGCGGGCGATCTGCTCCCGCGCGGCCCGCATCACGCGCGGGTGGCAGTGGCCCACGTGGGGCACGTTGTTCACCGCGTCGAGATAGGCGCGCCCCTCTTCATCGTAGAGGTACTGCCTGAAGCCGCGCACGATCGTGAGCGGCTCGCTGTACGAGAGGCTCAGCGACGGACCGACGTGGCGCTTGCGGAGCGACACGATCTCGTCGCGCATGAGAGGCGCCTTCCTTCCCGCTGGAACGGGCGCCATGCCGCAGGCCCGGCGGAAAAGCCCGCACGCCCCATCCGGATCGACGGCAGAAAGCTTCCAGAGCAGGTCAAGTGCAGGCTGGCGGCTCACCAGGAGGTATTCGTTCCCTTCGTCGAGGTTGTGGAGATGAGTGGACCAGCAGACACTCGTGCAAAGCCGCGCGGCGACGAGAAGGAAGAAGATATCGACCTCCTCCTCCTCGAGGGGATAAGCCTCGTGATACCCGGCCAGGACCAGCGATGCGGCACGGAGCGGATCTTTCTTGCCCAGAGCCGCGTATGCCGCCGCGATCGCCGGTTCGGAGACGAAAGCCGTATGCAGCGCATCGCCGAAATCGATGATCCCCTTCACATCGTCCTGCTCGACGAGAATATTGTAGTCGTTGCCGTCGTTGTGGATCACACCGGTCCGGAGAGTGCTCAGCACGGGAAGGGCTTCCTGATCGAAGAGATCGAGGAACCGCTCGACGAGCGCCCTCTCCGAGGCATCGGCAAAGCAAGACAGATGGCGGCGCGAGGCCGAGGCCGTTCTCAGATCCCACGCGGAGGTCCGGCACATGGCCGGGTGGGTGAATCCCTCCAGAGCGGCGTCGACCTGCCCGTAGAACCGGCCCACGTTCTTCAGGAGCAGATCCGAATGAGATGCCTCATCGACGAGAAACCGTCCCGGGAGGTATGAAAGCAGGCGGGCGAAATGCCTGCTCCCCCTGCGGCCCGCCACCTCGGCGATCTCGCCGCCCTCCTTCGTCTTCAGGACGCGCGGGCAGGAGCCGGCCGGCAGCCTTTCTCCGAGGCGCTCCATGATCCTGTTCTGGAAATCGAGAATCTCGCGCTCTTCGCCGGCATGGGCGATCTTGAGCACGTGGAGGCTCCCGTCCCTGCCGCGGAGGCGGAAGTTGTTGTCCTCGTACCCGGGCAGGGCCTCCGCAGTTCCCGTCACCCCGAAGACCTCTTCCCCGATCCTCCCGGCGTCATCCAGGGAAAACAGGCTCTCGCCTCGCTCGTCGGCTGTCATGATCGACCTTTCCTTGATGGACGTTTTGCGGCTGCATCGATGCAGCCCGGTCGGCTCTCTCGATAACATCTGACGGCATCATAGAAAACTCCCTCTTGCCGGCAAAGGGCGGAAATTCGCGGGAGTCCCCCCCCATCGAATGCGGCGAGTAAGGAGTTGGGCCAACGAGGTGTGCGCTGATATAAAACCAAGCGGGTGAAAGCCGGCCATGACGCCGGCAGGACGATCTGAGGGGCACGACCTCATGAACGAAGGGAAGAGTCTCCAGGGCACGCACCGCGCTCTCGAGGTTCCGCGTGAGGCTGATCAACGATTCTTGAGATTCCCCGGGCGCTCGGATACGATTCTTCCCGGTATTACCCTGATATGATTCTCAAATATTACCATCTGGACCGGATCGGCTACGAGCTCCCTGATCCGGCCGGCGGGTAACAGTGACCTGAAAACCGGCGGGCCTTCCGAGAAAAGGAAAATCATGAACAGGAAAAGAGCGGATCTCGTTGTCGTTTTTTTCATTCTCTCCATCACCCTCTCCTGCGCCGGACTGACCGGCGGCGAGGATGCGGCGTGCCGCTGCCTCGAGCGGGAATACAACGGCTGGTACCAGGGCCCCCAGCTGAACAGGATCGCCTTTCCCCTGGGCGGCATGGGAGCCGGGATGGTCTGCCTCGAGGGGACCGGCGCCTTCTCGCACGTCTCGGTGAGAAACGAGATGGAGGTGTTCAACGAGCCGTGCCAGTTCGCCGCTCTCTGCGTGAAGGGCAAGGACGGCAACACGGCCAGGGTTCTCGAGGGGCAGGTGCCGGGCTGGAAGATCTTCGGCAAGCCGAGCACGGGCAACGGCGCACCCGGCACGAGCTACGGCTTTCCCCGGTTCGACGAGGCGCGCTTTCTCGCGCGCTTCCCCTTCGCCGCGGTGGAGCTCACGGATCGCGACATCCCGCTCCAGGTGGACATCACGGGATGGAGCCCCTTCGTCCCCGGCGCATCGGACGACTCGTCCCTGCCCGTGGCGGCCGTGGAGTACACCTTCGAGAACAGCACCGGCGAGAGCGTCGAGGCGGTCTTCTCCTTCAACTCGAAGAACTTCATGGCGATCGGCGGCGGCGGTGACAGCGTGAAACCGATCAAGGGAGGCTTCGTCCTCTCCCAGGCGGGCAGTGAAGAGAACCCCGAGAGAGAGGGTTCCTTCGCCTTCTTCGTGGACAGCGACAACGTGGTGGTGGACCACTGCTGGTTCAAGGGCGGCTGGTGGGACTCCCTGACCCTGGCCTGGGAGAACATCGAGGCGGCCAGGCTTCTCGACAATCCGCCGGCCAAGGGAAGAAGCCCGGGCGCCTCGCTCTTCGTGCCCTTCAGCGTCGAACCGGGCGGCAAGGAGACGATCCGCCTCCTCATGTCGTGGCACGTTCCCCGCTCGAGCCTCCGTTACGGCAGGGACGCCCACTGCGACTCGGGACCGGCCTTCGGCCACGGCCCGTCGAAGGGCGGCACACCGAGCCAGCAGGAGGTCACGGGCTTCCTGGGCAAGGGCCTGATCAACACCTTCGATCCCTGTGGCGACGTGCTCACGGGTAGCCTGACCCTGCCCCCCTTCGAGGTGACGGCAGGTTACATCTCCTTCCTCCTGGGCGGTGGGAACCACCCGGGGAAGACGTGCATCGAGCTTCTCTCCGGCGACAGCGTGGTGCGAACGGCCACGGGCAAGGAGAAGGAACTTCTCGAGTGGAACTCCTGGGACGTACGCGAATTCCGCGGCAGGAAGATGACACTCCGCATCAAGGACGAGGAGACGGCGGCCTGGGGGCACATCAACGTGGACCAGATCGTCATGGCCGACAAGCCGATGACATCGGGCGACCTGCCCGAAGGGGCCGTTGTCATCGACGACTTCGAGGACGCCGGGTTCGACGGCTGGATCGCTGAAGGACCGCCGCCCTGCCCTGACTGCACGGCAGGGAAGGAAGAGAAGACGCCGACCCACCACATCCCCTGGTATGCCGGACGCTTCGCCGGCATCGCGCAAGTGGCCGAGCACTGGCGCGGCGCCTGCAGCAGTCTTCGCGAGAAGAGCGCGGTCTTCAGGGACGCCTTCTACGACACCACGCTCCCGCCCGAGGTCGTCGAGGCGGTGGCCTCCAACCTGACGATCCTGAAGTCCCCCACCGTGCTCCGCCAGGAGGACGGGAAGCTCTGGTGCTGGGAAGGCTGCTGCGACAGCACCGGCTGCTGCGCCGGTTCGTGTACCCACGTCTGGAACTACGCCCAGGCTATCTGCCACCTCTTCCCGGACATGGAGCGGTCGCTGCGGCAGACCGAGTTCCACGAGAGCCAGAACAAGGAGGGGCACCAGGCGTTCCGGTCGGCCCTCCCGATCCGGCCGGTGGCGCACACCTACCACGCTGCGTCGGACGGCCAGCTGGGCGGCATCATGAAGGTCCATCGCGACTGGCGGATCCTGGGCGACATCGAGTGGCTGAGATCGATCTGGCCCGAGGTGAAGCAGAGCCTCGACTACTGCATCGCGACGTGGGATCCGAGGCACAACGGCGTGCTCGAGGAGCCGCACCACAACACCTACGACATCGAGTACTGGGGTCCTGACGGCCACTGCTCGAGCTTCTACCTCGGCGCCCTCGAGGCGGCCGCGAGAATGGGCACCGCACTGGGCGACGACGTCACCCTCTACGAATCGCTGCTGGAGAAAGGCAAGGGCTATCTCGAGACAGAGCTGTGGGGCGGCGAGTACTTCATCCAGAAGATCCGGACCGAGGGCCTGAACGCCAAGTTCACTCCCCTGGACAGCTCGCACAACAGCCAGGGCTACAGGGAGATCGTGGCCGCCCTGAACGAGCAGGGGCCGAAGTACCAGTACGGCGAAGGCTGCCTCTCCGACGGCGTTCTCGGATTCTGGATCGCGCGGATGTGCGGCCTGGGACAGCTCGTCGACGCCACGAAGGTGAAGAGCAGCCTGAACGCGATTCACAAGTACAACTTCAAGGCGGACCTGTCGGACCACGCCAACCCGCAGCGGCCCACCTATGCCTGCGGCCACGAGGGAGGCCTTCTCCTCTGCACCTGGCCGCACGGCTGCAAGCTCTCCCTGCCCTTCGTATACAGCAACGAGGTCTGGACAGGCATCGAGTACCAGGTCGCGTCGCACCTGATGATCGAGGGCATGACGGAGAAGGGACTCGATGTCGTCCGCGCCTGCAGGGATCGCTACGACGGCACGATCCGCAACCCCTTCAACGAGTACGAGTGCGGCCACTGGTACGCCCGCGCCATGTCGAGCTACGGCCTGATCCAGGGAATGACCGGCGTCCGGTACGACGCCGTGGAGAAGGCGCTCTCCATCGATTCGCGCGTGGGAGACAGCTTCAGAAGCTTTCTGTCGACAGCAACAGGGTTCGGCGTGGTCGGCCTCGAAAACGGCGAGCCCTTCATCGACGTGCGGATGGGTGAGATCGAGGTGAAGAAGCTGATCGTCATCAAAGAGTGACGCCACCCCGATCTCGAACAATCGTATCGACGGCTTCTAGTACTGGGCCTGTTCGCGTTCCTCGGTTCTCTCGATCCGTCTGCGCGCGGGCACCCTGTTCCAGTGGTACTTCAAGGAGGGGAAGCAATCCACCTCGCAGCCCTCCTGCTCGAGCGCGTGGACGAGGTTGTGGATCTGATCCTGCTGGTCGCCGTGCATCATGGCAACGCAGCCGTAATCGCCGCTCGTGCTGACCGCCATGGCCAGGTTCCTGAACCGGTTCAGGGTCGCGCAGACGTCATGATACTCCCCTTTCCTGACAGCCAGCCACATGTAGCCGGGCTTGAGAAGGGAAACCCTCTCGTTGCTCGTCCTGTAGCAGGCGAGCTGGACCTTCACCTCCTCCACATCGGGGGAGAACCGGATCTCGGAAACGATCCGGCTGGTCAACTGGATCGTCTTCGACGTGATCCAGGCCATGATATCGTACTTTCCGGCGGTCAGGAAGACGCCGACAGCGTCCTTCCTGTCCTTGAACATGTTGAAGACGTCTGTGGACTTGCCCTTGCGGCTCTTGATGAACACGTATGCCGACCGATTTTCCCATCCCATTTTCAATCTCCTGATCAGTGTGACTCCCCTGCAGGACATGCGCCGCGGGAGTCGATTCGAGAACAACGCTTTCGAACGTGAGTCACGAGGAGGCAGCGGCTGTTGAAACGGACTCATTCCCTTATATCGGCAGGTATTCAGGAACTTCTTGAAACTACCCGGAGTCTTGTTCCCTTGAGATCGGGACGGGCAAGATCTAGAATGCAGCGCTGATTCAGATTTTTCCGTCTGGAAACGAACTGCTTGGGATTCCGATGACACGCACAATCACTGTTTTCCTGCTGCTCCTTGCCTCGGCGCTCCCCTGCCTCGCGGCGGAAAAGAAGATCAAGATCGCCTTCCTCGAGGCCCCGAGAGGCGAAGCGAAGCAGTCCCCCATGAAGCTCCAGCTGAAGCGGCTCGGCTACAAGGGCTACGACGTGGCACCGAAGATCAAGGAGGGACGCTTCAAGCTGTCGCCTTACGACGTCCTGCTCGTGGGCACTCATGCCATGTCCGACCGCGGCCTTCAGAAGTGGTTCCGCCGCGAGGCCAAGTCGATCCGGACCTTCGTGCAGAAGGGGGGCGTCGTTCTGGTCTTCGCCCAGGACTGCCACGAGTGGGACATCGAACCGTGGCTCCCGGAAAAGGCATTTCTGCTGAGGAACAACTCGCGCCACGGAGCGCTCGGATCCATCGAGCAGAGCCACCCCCTCTTCAAGAAGCCGCACACCCTCTCCCTCGAACGACTCAACGCGGACTGGAAGGGCGACAAGGGCTGGGACGAGCGCTTCGTCTTGCTCCGGACGATCCGGAAGGCGAGGCCGGCTCACGTACTGGCTTCCCAGGGGGCCGGTGGAGAGAATCCCTGGTGCGTGGAAATGGGCTGGGGGAAGGGACGGTGTCTCTTCTTCTCCTGTGCGCCCGACAGGCCGCCCGTGGACGCGGAGTCGCCCGGGCACCGGATCTGCGACGCCGTCATGAAGAACACCCTTTCCTACTCCGCGGCGGTCTCCGGCGGCGATCCCCACCCTCTGCCAGAGGACGTCCTGATCGCTGACGAGGACGTGGAGAAGAGGATCTACCTGCAGCCGGTCTCGAAGGAGGAGGAGCAGGCTTTCAAGAAACGCGTCGATGCGGCGGTCGACCGCGGCGTTGCGTGGCTGAAGAGCAGGCAGAAGGAGAACGGCTCCTGGGGCACCTTCAGCGACGGCTGGAGTCAGAAGTACCCTGCGGGGCTCACATCCCTGTCGCTCCTGGCCCTGCTCAACTCGGGTGTCAACAAGTACGACAAGGGGATCGAGAAGGGCTTCGAATACGTCTTTGCCAATCCGCCGCAGCAGACCTACGGGATCGCCTTCACCCTCATGGCCATGGAGATGCGGGCGGCGCCGATGTACGAGCGCTTCACCGTGGCGAGGATGGCTCCCGCCGACCGGCAGAAGTACGAGTTCAAGAGGGACCTGAAACCCGAGGAGAGGAAACGGATGGAGGAGCTCGCCGAGCTCCTGATCAGCCATCACCAGAAGGGCGGCTCGTGGCGCTACAACCTGAAGATGAACCAGCACGACATCTCGAACGGACAGTTCGCCGTGCTGGGATTGAAGGCGGCCAGCCGCTGCGGCATCAGGTCCTCGAAGGAGCTCTGGGAGGAGGTCCTCGACTACTACATCCGCTACCAGGCCCAGGACGGACCCAAGACCAAGTACAAGGAGTTCAAGGCCTTCTCCAGGAACGGGACGCCGGAGTTCTACGTCTTTCCGGCGAGGGCACGCGGCTGGAGCTACCACTTCGGCTACCCAAAGGCGGCGAGCACGATAGGCAGCCACGTCAACATCGGGTTGAGCTGCCTCGTCCTCTCCTACGAGGAGCTGATGAAGATCGGCTCCTCCTTCGCAAAGAAGAACCGCTCGCAGATCAAGTATGCCATCCGCGACGGGCTGTCGTGGTTGACGAACCACTGGTGCGTCGAAGCCCGCCCCAACGCGGGGAAGTTCTATTATCATTACTACGTGTACAGTCTCGGGCGCGTGGGCACGCTGATCGAGAACCGCTTCATCGGAGACCACGACTGGTACAGGGAGATGGCGGAGTACCTCCTGGAGAAGCAGCACGCGGACGGGCACTGGGGGATCAGGTCGGGCGAATGGGGAAGCGACATCTCGAGCACGAGCTTCACCCTGCTTTTCCTGATGCGCTCCACGCCGCCGCCCGTCATCACCGTGGGGAAGTGATCCGGCTCTCCTTTCCGGAAACATGCGGATTTCGGCCGGGAACATCCCGATCGCGATGCTAGTAGACTGTATTAACGGATCGTCGATCCTCCGGCAGGTTCCCGGGAAATAACGAGGTGACTCATGGCAGCGGACATCCTGGATCTCTTCATCAGCAGCGCGGAAGGAGCGTTTCTCCAGGTCACCGTCTTTGTCGGCGCCGTGCTGATCATCTTCGGCTACATCAACTACAAGAAGCAGGGCCGCCTGATCCAGGGCATCGTCCGGCACAGGAAATGGCAGCCCTTGATGGGCGCCTTCCTGGGACTGACGCCGGGATGCGGCGGCGCGATCCTGGTGATGCCCCTCTATCTCAAGGGTTCGGTCTCCTTCGGGACCGTTGTCGCCGCGCTGATCGCCACGGCAGGCGATTCGGCCTTCGTGATGATCTCCACCCTCCCCCTTCATTATCTGCTGATCAGTTTCCTCTCCTTTGTCGCTGCCGTCATCACGGGGTATGCCGTCGATTTTTTCCGAAAGGACGGGAAAGGCGCGGCCGCGCCGGACGCATCCGCTCCGGACTCTTTTGAAAAGCACCGCGACCAGGTGGATCACAGGATCCTGGACAGGGCTCTCAGCGACGCCACGGACGCCAGGGCCTCCCAGCTCGTTCACATCGGCCACGATGAAGGGGATGAGATCGACCGGGTCCTTCACCACGAGATCAAGGGGCACCAGGATCCCGACACCCTGGGACACCAGATCACGCACAAGGGATACTGGATCTACTGGCTCGTGATCCTGGCCGGGCTCGTCCTGGGTGTTCTTCTCCTCTGCCAGATCGATTTCGAGGGTCTCGGCGTATCGACATCCGTGACGGTCATCGGGGCGGCGGGGACCTTTCTCTCCATCATCCTGATGATCATGGGAAAGAAGTTCCTCAGCGACGACACCCACGAGGAGTCGGAGCTGAAGCTGATGTCGCTCAAGGAGACGTTCATCCACAACGCCCAGGAGACCGCCTTCGTGGGCACCTGGGTCTTTGTCGCCTACCTGCTCTACGAGATCCTCATCTACAGCATCGGCGGCGGCGACTACGCGCAGGGCGAGGATCTTGCCATGGAGATCATGACGGCGGCGGGACTCTTCGCCGTCATCGTGGGAGCGCTGGTGGGCATCATCCCGGGCTGCGGACCGCAGATCATCTTCGTGGCGCTCTTCATCAAGGGGTGGCTCCCCTTCGCCGCGCTCCTGTCCAACGCCATCTCCCAGGACGGCGACGCGCTCTTCCCCCTCCTCGCCATGGACAGGAAGTCGGCGTTCAAGGCGACGCTGATCACCACAATTCCGGCCCTCGTCATCGGGGTGATCTTCTATTACCTCGAGGTGAGCTTCTTCGCCGGGTTTCTGAGGAGGTGATCGTTCGATTTCTCCGCGGATCTCACTGATCCCCGCCCGTGCCGGCGCTGCACTTTCACGCAGACCCGGAGCCCGCCGGTGTTGTTCATGAGAAAGTAATCATTGGGTGCGAGGTAGAGCTCCCCCGATTCCGGTGCCCTGAACTCTGCGCGCGAACCAACGGGCATCGGGTTTCCTTTCCCGATGCGGGCGATGAGCAGGTTGAGAGGCGCCGTTGAGATGAAGTTGGGCAGGTAGAAGAGCAGGAAAAGAGGAGTGTACTTGTAGACCGGAAAATCGACGCCGTCGGGTCCGCAGTCGACGAGGCCGGGCGACCACGTCCCCTCTGCCCGGATGACGATCAGGTCGCCTTCTTCCGCCCAGACGTGGGTATTCTGCCACGCCTTGCCCGAATCGATCCAGAGAGTCCTGATCGGTTCGGCGATCCCCTGCTGATGGATTCCGGGCTGGTGGACCTGGGCGCAGCCGGCCGAAACGATCGCCGCAAGAAGAGCCGGAAAGACGATCTTTGCGCAGCTCATGGCTGCCCATCCTTCCTGGAGGCGGAATAGATATCCTTGATCCTCTTGAATTCCATATCCAATTCATCGTAGTTGCCCAGCACGGTCTCCCGTCCCAGTGTGCTGTAGGAGAGGATCTGCTGCTCGGTGTAGAACTGGTTCATCGTGGTCTCGTGAGGAAACTGGGGCGAATCCTGCTTCTCGCCGTCGAGAAAGGTGTTTATCGACTTGTTGTCCTCGTCGATCTTGTAGGCGGCCTTGATGCAGAGGATCGTCACTACGTCCTCGCACTTCGGGCAATCTTCGCCGGGACGGCATTTGCAGGTCTTCCTCATCTCCCCCTTCGTGTGGATCGGCAGGTTGCGGATCCGCGCCCGGAGGATGGTGGGCAGCTTGGTTTGCTTCCCGCTGTTCCTGCTCCTCGCTCCCAGGGGATCGAAGAGATCCCACTCGATCTCCATCTCCGTGCCGAAGTCGGAAAGGAGCTTGTACTCCACCTCGCGCAGCGATTCGAAGGTCGACGCCCGGGAGACTTCGTTCAGATCGTTCCAATGCGAGGTGAGAGGATCGTGCGTCGCGTCGCTGAAGATGATGAGACGGCAGCCGCGGCGGACCAGGCTGTAGATGCCCGTGTTGTCGAAATGCCCGCCGTCGGTGAGGTAGAACCGCTTGGCCTCTTTTGTCAGCTCGTGCCAGTCCTTCCACGGCGAGGGGATGCCGTAGATGAAGAACGGCGATGTGAGGTGATAGAGGACGCTGTGCCACGAAAACGAGCTCTCCCCGTCATGTTCCATCCAGTAGTCGTCCCAGCTGTCCACGAAGCGTCCCAGGTTGAGGTTGAACGAGTCGATGAAGACGTTGCCGACCGCGCCTGTCTTGAGGCTTCCCGAGTCCATGGCAGCGCCTGATACGGCCACGCCGTTGCAAGGAAGCATCCATTCCGCCGAACCGTCCCACGACGAGTGGTCCGCGGCTGGCACCTCGACGTAGCCGACCGAATCGGCTCCGGCGCGGAGCGGCGTCAGCTCGAAGGCGTCGCCGCTGCGGTTGCGGTTCGTGGTCCGATCGTCGCTGAGAACGAGATGCATGTTGATGATCCAGAAGGGACGCTCCCCGGGTTCGGGACCATGCACAAGCTTCCTTTTTCTCAACTCGGACGGTTTCAGGTCGCACATCTTCACGCGATTGCCCTTGGGCCCTCGGCAATAATTTTTATTCCTGAACATCTTGGTCGAAGCAAAGGGCACCTCGCACTGATAGGCCCGTTCGATACCCAGGCGATAGAGTTCATCGAAGCAGGGCATATTCCGGTCAAGGTCGAAGATGCCGTTGATGATCCAGTGGAACGGCACCAAAACGGAGTGACAACCTATGTAGCTCGCCAACTCCATCAAGGCTTTCGATGCGTGGGCTGAAACAAGGTAGTAGCCGTTCTGCACGACATGCTGAAAATGTCGGGATTTGCGGTCGAGAAGGTCCGGAACGTCGTTGTGAAGCATGTACCACGAGCCGGCGTAGCCTCCGCCGGATACAGTCGAAAGGTAACCGATTTCGTCTAGCAATCCAGCTTCGTGCAGCCCCTGCAGGACTCCAATGGCGAATGAGGCGCTCCTGATTCCCCCGCCGGAGAGAGCCAATCCGATGTGCTTGGAATGGTGACGATCCTTCTTGACCGAATCGATTTCCTTGAACTCGTGGCCGTACATCGCCATTAGCTTTACGTAGTTTTTCTTGGCCTGTATTTCGGCCTCACTCTGGCTCAACAGACCGGGATTCGACGGCAGTCCGCATATCTTGAAGGCGTCAAACACCTCGGAAAAACGCTTTTCCTTGAGAAGCCGATTCCAGTACACCTCTTTCAGTCCTTCAACGGGGCTCTCCTCTTCCTTCATTGCAACCTGAGCTTGCGGGAGAATACTATTTTGCATGAATAATTCGAATCGTTCCTCGGACGATTTTTCTTGATATTCCTTTTCCTCATCTGAATTTTCCGATTTCTTTACATACCTTCCCACACTTGAAAGATCCGCATGCGATAACTCCTTGAAATAACCCGTATCGGGCATCCAGCGGGTGTAATCGTGCGTGCAGGCGGTGTGAAAGAACAGACCTACGCTAAAAACGAACACGCAGGCCATCCTCGCGGTGAATGAACAACTCATGACCTTCCTCCCTGAGCATTGAAGGCAAATGATCTGATATTCCCGGTCCTGGACACGTCCTGTCCCTCGTAATTGCGGTTATCTTCGGGACCGAAACTTCTTACTTCTACCTATTCTCCCCGCCTCTATCGCCAGTCGCCCGACAGGACCCAGGCGGCCCAATGCTTCGGCGGGGCCTTCCGTGCAATCATTTCGAGCTGCACCTGGCGAAGCGCCTCGAGCTTCGGAAGTCTCCCGGACCAGAGGTTCTCGTAGAAGCGCCCCATGAGCTCCCGCGTCGCCTCGTCGTTCACCTTCCAGAGGCTCGCCACCACGGTCCGGGCTCCGGCCAGCTGCGCCGCGCGCAGCAGGCCGATATAGCCCTCGCCGCCCGTCGACACTCCCAGCCCCGTCTCGCAGGCCGACAGCACCATGAGTTCAACGCCCGAGAGGTCGGAGGCCGCCATCTCCACTGCCGTGAAGATCCCGTCGTCACGGCCTTGCGGCTGCTGTCTGTTCGCACCGGCGAAGACGATGCCGGACAGGAGGCCGGGATGGCAGGTCGACAATCCGCCGCTATTCGATGGATTAAGCGGTCGCTTCGGATCACGCTTGAGAAGATCGAGTGCTTCCTTCACCTCGGGAGGAGCGAAGAAACCGTGCGTGGCCAGGTGGATGAAGCGGTGCCTGCCCGCCTCCTCGCGGAATACCCCTTCCGCGGCAGCCCGGCCCGACAGGGCAGTGATGGCTGCACCGGGAAAAAGGCGGGCGAACTGGTCCTTCACGTGAACGATTTCGCTGCCAGTGTGCGTGAGGGTAGGGAACGCCTTCCACTCCTCCAGGCTGCCTCGCATCGCGACCTTGCTGTCTGGTGAGACGTGCTTTTCCGGAAGCTCCGCATCGAAGTCCACTCCCCCCACCAGGAAGAGCGAGGGCAACGATCCGGTATCGTCAGCCGGTTCGGCAGACATGATGCCTGGAAGGAGCTGCGGTGTGGGGATCCTGGCCATTGCAACCTCTTCCACCAGGTAAGTTCCGGGCCGGGAGCCGGGCAAGGCGGCAATGGGAAGAAGACCGAGACAGCTGTCCGGGGAGATCAACACCAGGCCGGCGCCGGCGACACTTTCCTTGAGCGGCTCCCAGAGGAGTTGCCTGAGTCGCAGTGCCGTCCTGTCGCGGGTCCAGTCGATGTCCTGCGCGGATGCCTTTTCCGAGAGCGTTTTTCCCCTATCTGTCGTGCTCTCTCTTTTCTCGCCGCACATCTTTCTGCGCCACGATTCGACGGCAAGCCGGATCGGTTCCACGGGGCCCAGATCGACGAACTCGACGGGTGTCTCGTTGCGGAGTACGAAAGCGGCCAGATGGCGTTCCTGCGGGATCTCTTTCCCCGATGTTGTTTGCCCGTAGAGGGTCCGGGTGTACTCGAGAAAGTCGACGAGGACCGCCTTTGGAGGCAAGCCGCAAGGAGTACCGCCAGGACCCTGTAGCAGGGACGATGAAGCTTGCCGGTACGCCGCGCTCCGGCTGGCCAGCTCCCGGGAGATTTCTTCCTGGAAGCTTCTGACTTCAGGGGCGGCGTCATCCACTCCGGCGCCCGATCCCGAGCCGGACCTGGCCGGTGCAGGAGCCCTGAAGCAGATCGAGGCAAAATCGATCCGGGAGGCAAGCACCGCTGTTCCGGGATTATTGACTGGATCGAAATTCCGGTACGAGGACATCCTGGATGAAAGCTCCTTTTCGATCTCTGCCAGACGCCCGGAGAGCTCATTGATCCGCTTTCTCCTCAGATCCTGCTTTTCCGGCTCTGCTTCAGTGAAAGCACAGGCTCCCAGGAGATTCGAGACGTCGCGAAGATCATCGAACAGGGATTTCAGATCAGGATCATCTCTCAAGGCACGCATGTGGCGCTGGTAGAGAAAAGCGCTCCCCTTCCAGGGAAGCACCCATAGGTATGTCTTTCCTCCCGACAGCGCCGCCGTGGAAGCGAACGAAAGATAGGAATCGAGGCTGCCGCGGATTCGATTCGCCAGTGAGATCTGCTGCCATTCAGGCTGGGACGGGGATGACAGCATCAGATGATGCCGGAACGTCTCAAGGGCCTGAAGAAAATGGGATTCCGCCCGGTCGAATTCTCCCATCTCACAGTAGGTCTGAGCCGCCTTTTGCTGCAGCTGGGCGTAGCGAGGGTGGTTCCTGCCAAAGGCCTCGTCGCCTGCCTTCAAGGATTTCAGCAAGGCCTTCTCCGCTCTTCCCAGTTCGCCTTGCCGGCAGAGCGATCCGGCAAGCCTCGACAGGACCGGGGCGATCAGGTCTCTCTGGGTTATCTTGCTCAACTCGCTTGACGCCTTGATCCGTTCGAAGCCGAAAGCTGTCCGGAGATCATATCTTCTGGCGAAGAGTTCGCCCAGCAAGGAAGCGATCCTCATGTAGTTGTTGTCATCCTTCCCCCCGGTCCGCTCGTACAGGGCAAAGGCTTCAAGCAGGAACGGCTCCGCTCGCTCGTAATCCTCCATCAGATAGTAGAGATGACCGAGGGAGAAAAGCCCCCAGGAATACCGATGGTGACACTCGCCGAGTGTGCGCCGCGTCACTGCGAGCGACTCCTGGAGGATCGATTCCGCGCGACCGATGTCGCCTGCCTGGCAGACAAGAAGGCCCAGTTCGAGAAGGTCCATGGCGTATCCCGGACGGTTGTCGCCAAGGAGCTCCTTCCTGATCCGCAGCGTCTCCTCGGCCAGGGGAACGGCTTGATCCCATTTCCCCTTCTCCTCCAGCTTCTTGCGGATCTGGTCGATGCTGCTGCATTCCTCCAGGAGAACCCTTTCCCCGGGAGTCATCTGCTGGCGCCTCTCGAACTCCTCCATGTAGAATCTGATCGTCGCCTCCTCCCAGAGGCTGAACGGCTGCTGTTCCACGATGGCCAGCGCCTCGAGAAGCAGGTCCCTGGCCCGGCTGACCTGCCCGAGCTGCGCATGCAGATCAGCGAGGTTGAGCAGGCCTCCCGCCACGTCGGTGTGGTCATCCCCAAGGACCTTCCGCTCGATCTCGACCATTTCCTTGAAGATGCGGATCTGCTTCCCGAGGTTCCCGCTCTTTCGTGCTTCATCCAGCTGCGCGCCTTTTCTATCTATCGCTCCGATCACACGCTTCGCATACTTGACCGGATCTTCATCAGGGCCGATGTCGAACCAGTCGGATGCCTGGACGGCCGGGCAAGACGTGAAAAGGCAAGCCATGAAGAGAAAAGTGATACCTCGGATGCCGAAGCGACTCGTGCCGCTCAGCGCATTACGAGTTCCGTTCAGCCTGAAAAATCGCGCCATGACAATCCTCCCGGCAGCAATGATGTCCGAAGGAGCCCTGACATCATCGTACCGGTTTCACCGGCGCAGGGAAACAGGCAATGCGGAACAGTCGTCCCATCTGATTCCTACGGTATCAAAAACCACCTTTCAAAGACTCTGATATCGACTATAATGGCGTCTTGGTCCTGAAGCCCCGGAAATACCGTTGATCCGGTATCGTGGCATGGACACGGATTGCAAACCATCCAAGGGTTGCTGTTCAGGCTGATTCAGAAAGACAGTACGGCTTTGTAGTGAAAGGAGCTCATCCGATGAAGGTGGCATTGCTTCTCATGACGGTCTGCCTGCTCCCCTCCCTCTGCTTCGGTGCAACGATCTATGTTCCTGATGACCACGCGACCATCCAGGAAGCGATCGACGCGGCAGTGGACGGCGACACCGTCCTTGTGAGAGCCGGGATCTACGTCGAGTGCATCGACTTCAAGGGAAAAGCCATCACTGTGGAAAGCGTTTCCGGACCGGATGTCACGGTCATTGACGGGGGACGGATCAATCACGTGGTGACCTTCGACACGGCGGAGACCAACAGCTCGGTCCTTTCGGGTTTCACCGTGACCAACGCGGCGCTGGATCACTCCGGGATCTGGTTTGGCAGGTACGCCTCACCGGTGATTTCAGACAACATCATCACCCGGATTGCACCGCATTCATGGGAAGCAGCCGTGTACTGCAATGAGGACTCGAGTGCTTTGATCATCAACAACGAGATCTGCAATAACAGCGGTGTTGGCATCAAGCAAAGTGACTACGACGAATCTAACCTTGTTATTGCCGGCAATCTTATTCGAAATAACACGTACGGCATTCATTGCTCCGGCAATGGTGATCTGAAAGATGAATGGTGGGTCACGATTACCGGCAACGAGATCCGGGATAACAGCGATGATGCGATCTACAGCTGGAGAGCATACCTCACGATCTCCGACAACGTCATTCAAGGAAACGGGTGTTGCGGAATCGCTTTGACCTGGGGATCCACTGAAATCTCCGGAAACATCATCTCAGGAAACGTAAATGACGGAGTAAGTTCCTTCGAAAACGGCAGGATCACCCTTTCCAACAACATCATTTCAGGCAATGGCAAGCACGGATTCAGCCATGATTCCTTCACTGTCAAGGTGATCAACAATACCATAACGGACAATTCCGGGGATGGAATCCATATGACAGGGGCCTCGACAACAAACATCACCAATACGATCAACTGGGGCAACGCTGGATCTTCACTTTACTTCTATCATGGAGAACCCACGGTCACGTACAGCAACATCGAGGGCGGCTGGCCCGGCACGGGCAACATCGACGCGGATCCGCTGTTCGTCGATGCCGCTGCCTCCGACTACCACATCCCCTTCACCTCGCCCTGCAGGAATGCGGGGAGCAACGACGGCGTTCCGCCGGAACTCCTGTATGACTGGGAAGGCGATCCCCGCATCCACCACGGAACAGTGGACATCGGTGCGGACGAGTTCCACCTTCATCACTACATCACCGGGACCGCCGCTCCCGGCAGGCCGATTGACGTCAAGGTGGTGGGCGATCCCTTCACCTGGCCCGTCACCCTCGGCGTGAGCTCCGGTCGTCTCGATCCGCCGCTGAGCACCGCCTACGGCAACTTCTACCTGGAATCGCCCCTGCTGACCATCTACAGGCTGGGCACTGTTCCCGATACCGGGGTGCTCGTTTTTCCAGCAACCGTTCCGCTCTTCTGGAATCCCGGAGAAAGCTACCACACGCAGGTCATGGCCGGCTTCGAACTCACCAACCCGGCCGTCATCGAGGTCGAGTGAGAAGATGGTTGATCATCACGGTTCCAGCCGAGATAATCTGCGTCCTGTATGGATATACTCACTCTTCTCGGTATCGCCTTCTCCCTGGCCATGGATGCCTTCGCCGTATCCCTCGGGATCAGCCTGTCTCTGAAGAAGATATCGAAACGGCAGTACTTCCGTCTTTGCTGGCACTTCGGCCTCTTCCAGTTCTTCATGCCCATAGTGGGATGGCTCCTGGGAGAGTGCGCCGGGCAGCTTTTCTTCTCCGCCAGCCGCTGGATCGCTTTCGGCATCCTCTCCCTCCTCGGCATCAACATGATCCGCAACGCCTGGAAGTCCGGGACAGCGGAGAGAAAGGTCTCCGATCCCACAAAGGGAGCCAGCCTGCTCCTCCTTTCCCTGGCCACCAGCATCGACGCCTTTGCCGTGGGATTGAGCCTCGCCCTTCTCGGCGAAGGCATCATGACGACCTGCATCGTCATCGGCCTCGTGGCGTTCCTCATGACATGGGTGGGAATGCGCTTCGGGAGCATGCTCGGCTCGAAAACGGGCGATCTCGCCGAAATGCTGGGAGGCGCGGTCCTGCTGCTCATCGGGATCAAGATCATAATCGGCATGTAGTGGAGCGATGGTCAAATGGCAGCAATATTCTTGACCATTCTTGTTGCCCTCGGCCCGACTCTCGTGCCCTGGAATGAAAATCCGGCTGCAGAGGCTAGGATCTCCAGCCACGTACCCGGCAATGAGTGCCCGGCTCCAGCGTCAAGAAGTTCAAGCTCGGAGACGTACGACCTCGTGGTCTACGGCGGCACGTCGAGCGGGATCATCGCCGCGGTGCAGGCGGCCCGGTCGGGAAGTTCGGTGATCGTCGTTTGCCCGGACAGGCATCTCGGCGGCCTGAGCAGCGGCGGGCTCGGATGGACCGACACGGGCAACAAGGCGGTGATCGGCGGACTGTCCCGCGAGTTCTACCAGCGCATCAGGAAGCACTACGATTCACCCGAAGCCTGGATCCACGGGAAGCCCGAGGACTACCCGCGCTTCCGCCCCGACAGCGATGCCCACTGGACCTTCGAGCCCCACGTGGCGGAGCAGGTCTTCGAGCAGATGGTCGTTGAGGCAAAGATACCGGTCAAGCGGGGCCGATGGCTCGACAGGGAGAAGGGAGTCAGGAAGGAAGGCCGGACGATCGTCTCCATCACCATGCTGAACGGCGAGACCTATCGCGGGAGGATGTTCATCGACGCCACCTACGAGGGAGACCTCATGGCCGCCGCCGGGGTTTCATACACCGTGGGGCGCGAGCCGAACAGCCTCTACGGCGAAACGCTCAACGGTGTCCAGGTCGAGAATGCCCGGAGCCACCAGTTCGAGAATCCCGTCGATCCCTACATCGTGCCCGGCGATCCGTCGAGCGGCCTCCTCCCCCGCATCCACGCCGGCCCGCCCGGCACCCAGGGCGAAGGCGACCGCCGCGTGCAGGCCTACTGCTTCCGCATGTGCCTCACCGACGTGCCGGAGAACCGCGTTCCCTTCGAGAAGCCCGAAGGGTACGACGCAACGCAGTACGAGCTCCTCGCCCGCTACCTGGACACGGGCTGGGATGCCGCCTTCCGCAAGTTCGACCGCATCCCGAACAGGAAGACCGACACCAACAACCACGGCGCCTTCTCCACGGACAACATCGGGATGAACTACGACTACCCCGATGCATCGTACGAGCGCCGCGCCGCGATTCTCAAGGAGCACGAGCTCTACCAGAAAGGATTCTGCTACTTCCTCGCCAACGATCCTCGCGTGCCCGAGCCGATAAGGAGCAAGATGAACCGCTGGGGGCTCGCGAAGGACGAGTTCGAGGACAACGGCCACTGGCCGCACCAGATCTACATCCGCGAGGCCAGGCGCATGGTCAGCGCCTTCGTGGTGACGGAGAACCACCTCCGCCGCAGGCGGCCCTCGCCGCGGCCCGTGGGCATGGGATCGTACAACATGGATTCGCACAACGTGCAGCGCTACGTGGACGCCCGCGGACTGGCCCGCAACGAGGGCGACGTGCAGATCAATCCCGGCAGCCCCTACCCGATCGACTACGGCGCCATCGTTCCGCGCCGCGCCGAGTGCGAAAACCTGCTGGTGCCGGTCTGCGTCTCGTCGTCGCACATCGCCTACGGCTCGATCCGCATGGAGCCCGTCTTCATGATCCTCGGCCAGTCCGCGGCCCTGGCCGCCATTCTGGCCCTGGACAAGGGCGTGCCTGTCCAGGACGTGGATTACGCGGAGCTGAAGCAGCGCCTCCTCGCTGCAGGCGTGATCCTGGACTGGCCGGGCCGGGAGCCGAGCCGTCCTCCCGTCGACCCGAAGAAGCTACCCGGCCTTGTCCAGGACGACAGCCAGGCCGTGAAGCAGGGCAACTGGTGCGAAAGCACCTCGGTGGAGGGATACGTGGGCGACCGTTACCTCCACGACGGCAACATCGACAAGGGGAAGAGCACGGTTCGCTTCGCCTGCGTCATCGAGAAGACGGGGCGATACGACGTGCGCCTCGCCTACAGGGCTCACGCCAATCGCGCCGCCAGGGTTCCCGTCCTGATCCGCCACGCAGACGGCAAGACGCTGATCCACGTGAACCAGAGGACACCGCCGCCTATCGAGAGGACCTTCCTGCCCCTCGGCACCTTTCGATTCATCGCCGGGACCGAAGGAATGGTGACAGTGAGCAACGAGGGAACGGACGGTTTTGTCGTCGCCGACGCGGTGCAGTTCATCGAGAAGGAACCGTGATCACCGGCGTGAGCCGCGCGTGAGGTCTCACCCCCTTGCCGCTACCCCCCATCCTCCTCCGCGGCATCACCGCCCCCTTCCCCTTCCTCCTCGCGAGGAAGCAGCGCCTGATAGGCATCTGCCTTCTCCGGTTTGCCCCAGGCCGTGTAAAGCGCGACGAGGAGCTCGATCGTGTAGAGCGTGTTGGCGAACTCGATCCCCCGCGAGGCCATGAATCCCTCGTAGCTCTCCTCGAGCGGCCCCTCGGCCTCGGCGAACCGCTCCTCGGTCAGCAGGAGCTCGCCGTAGTTCATGGCGAAGACGGCGCGATAGAAGTGATCGGCCGGGAAGACGCGCCGGGCCCCGTCCAGCGATTCCTCGAACAGCTCCAGCGCCTTCCCCGTTTTTCCCTGCTCCTGGAGGAACAGGGCCAGGTTGTTCATGTAGATGAGGGTGCCGGGATCGTCGGGACCCAGCTTGCGGCGGCTGCTTTCGAGCACCTGGAAATGCAGATCCTCGGCTCTCTGGAACTCGCCCTTCGCCTCGAGAAGAACGGCCAGGCGGTGGATCGTGTCCAGGGTGTCGGGGTGGTCGGGGCCGAGCAGGCGCCTGCGGGCCTCGGCCACCTCGTTGTAGAGAACGTCCGCCTCGTCCAGCTTCCCCTGCCTGGCCAGCAGGGAAGCCAGGCTCTGCTTCGTGCCCAGGGTATGCGGATTGTCAGCCCCCACGGTTCGCAGCAGCCCATCGAGAGCCATGCGGCGCAGAGCCTCGGACTCGTCGAACTTCTTCGCATCGGCCAGCAGGGAAGCCTTGCTGTTGATCGTGGCCAGCGTGTTGAGATGATCCTCGCCCAGGACGCGCCGGCTGACCTTCAGCGTTCGATCGATCAGTTGGGCGGCCTCTTCGTACCGGCCCTGGTCATGCAGCACGCTGGACAGGCTGCTCATGGCGGCCAGCACGAGCTCGTGCTCCTCACCCAGCGTGGAAGAGGTGGAGTCCAGCACCTCCCGCAGGAGCTCTTCCGCCTCGGCGAAGTTCCCCCTGTCCCTGCAGATGACGGCAAGGTTCTGCATCGCCTTCACCGTTTCGGGATGCCCCATTCCGAGGACGCTCCTGCGGAGCGCCACCACCTCGCGGATCTGCTCTTCAGCCTCCTCGACGAGGCCGAGGCTCCGGTAGGTCATGCCGAGGGTGTTGCGCAGCGCGGCCTCCACCTCGGGCTGATCAGGGAAGGCCGCGTCGACCCTGGCCGCCGCGCTGTCGATCACGTCGGCCACCTTGACGTTCCGCCCGGCATGCACCGTGTCGGCCGATGCCAGCATGTCCTGGATGAAGGAATAGATCTCCCACGCCTTGTCCGCCTCCTGCTCGGCTTTCTTCCTTGCCTTCACCGCGGCCGTGCGTTCCTTCTCGGCCTTGTTCTTCGCGTCCAGGATCTGGGGGTACGACCAGATGATGTAGAAGACGAGGCTGATCAGCGAAACCAGTGCGGCCGCGATGGCGGTGCTCGAAATCGGATTGCGCTTCACGCGGCGCAGCACCTTCGTGGCCAGGCCTGCAGGCCGGGCCAGCACCATCTCACCGCCCAGGAGCCGCTCGATGTCGTCGCCGAAATCGTTCATCGTCTGGTAGCGCCGGCCCGGTTCCTTCTCCATGGCCGCCAGGATCACCGTCTCCAGGTCCCTGGAGATCGACGGCTTGAGCCGCCGGGGCGAGACCGGCTCCTTCTGCAGGATGTTGTGAAAGAGCTGCTCCGTTGTTTCACCCTCGAAAGGCACCCGGCCGGTCACGGCCTCGAAGAGGGTGACTCCGAGGGCGTAGATGTCGCTGCGCGCGTCGATCTCGCCGCTCTGCCCCCTGATCTGCTCGGGGGACGCGTACTTGGGTGTGCCGCAGAACTCGCCCGTCAATGTCAGCGAGGCCATGTCCATGTGGCGCGCCACGCCGAAATCGACGAGCATGGCGCGGCCCTCGGGCGTGATCCGGATGTTGGACGGCTTGACGTCTCGATGGATGATCCCCGACTCGTGGGCCGAGGCGAGGGCGCGGGTCATCTCCTTGATCCAGCCGAGAAGCCTTGCCATGGGAACGGCTTCCCCCCCTGCCCTGACCCTCTGCAGGATCTGATCGAGGCCGTCCCCCGGCGCCATCTCCATGGCGAAGTAGCGCACGCCCTGCTCATCGCCGCTGCCGAAGATCGTGACGATGTTGGGGTGGCGCAGCTCGGAAACGGCCTCCACCTCGCGCTTGAAGCGGGCCTGGGCCTCGAAGGAGCCGAGCCGGTCTGGACGGATGATTTTCAGCGCCACCTGGCGGCCGAGCGATTCCTGCACGGCGAGGTAGACCTCGCCCATGCCCCCCTCTCCGATCTTCTCGATCAGGCGAAACTCGCCGAGCCGGTCGAAGGGGAGGCCCGGCCGGGGTTCCAGCTCGGTTGCGGCGGGATCGTCGCTTATGCCGGGCTGGACGAACCGGGCCCACGCCGGCTCGCTGGGAAAATCGGAGGAACTCCCGTGCGCGTCGAGCAGGGCCTCGACCTCCTCCTTCAGCTCATGATCTTCGCCGCAGGCTTCCGTCAGGAAAGCATCCCTCCCGGCCGGGTTGCGCTCGAGGGCTCCGTGAAAGAGCTCTTCCACCAGTTCGTCGCGTTCGAATGTCATGGCTTCACCCCGACTTTCTCACTTCCCTGTTGAGCCAGGCGCGGGCGAACTCCCAGTCGCGGGCCACGGTGGCCTGGGAGATCCCCATCACCTCGGCCGTCTCCTCGTGGCTCAGTCCCACGAAGAAGCGAAGCTCCACGACGGTGCACTTCCTCTGGTGCCGGGGAACCGAGGCCAGCCTGCCGAGCGCCTTGTCGAGCATCTCCAGATCGTCGAAGATATCCACGTCCTGGGAATCGCCGCCGATCCTGTCCCGCATGTCATCGAAGGGCTGGGGGCGCTTCCCTGGACTCCGTTTCGCCGTCTTGCGGGCGCGGGCCTTCTCCACGAGGATCCGGCGCATCGCCCTGGCCGCCACGCCGAAGAAGTGGGCGCGGTTCTCCCAGCCTGACTCGCGGCTCTTGACCATGCGCAGGTAGGCCTCGTGGACGAGAGAGGTGGTCTGGATGGCATGCCCCTCCTGCTCCTGGACCACGGCAGCGTGCGCCATGGCGCGGAGCTCCCGGTAGACGATGGAAAAGAGTTTTTCCCACGACTCCGTCTTTCCTTCGGAAACCTCTGAAAGCAATTCGGTTACATCATCAGGGAGACCGGGCATGAGACGACTCTCCAAAAATTCCAAAATAAATGAGAATCAGCCTCTCTCTTTCTCGCATGTACCGGAAATCACCGGGCACTGGAAAGGATTATAACCCTGATCCCGGAGATTCCAGAAAATGTTACCGAGTTTGTCCTGACAGCTTTTTTTTCTCCCAAGGACAAGGAGCCAGAATCATGAAGACCATGATGAACAAAACGATCCTTCTTTCCCTTTCCTTTCTGCTGGCCGGCCTGATCTGCCCCTCGGCCTCGGCTAACCTCGATGTCTCCTTCCTCATGACGGGAGGCGACACGTCGATGGAGAACGGCCGCCGCATGGTGCGCGACAGCGCGGGCTTCTATCACACCGTGATCTGCAACCCCCATGCCACGCCGGTGCTCGAGTCGCTGTCGAGCCTCGACACATGGGGCAAGGCATGGACGCCGTCGATGGTGCTTCCCTTTGCACCGGCGCAGTGTCCCGCCCTGGCCATCGACATGAACGACATCCTCCACCTCGTCTGGAGCGACGGGTGGGATGTCTGGTACGCCAGCTCTCCCGCCGGGATGAACACCTGGTCGGCTGCATTGAACCTGAGCAACTCGATCTGGACGGCATCGATCGTGCCGTCCATCGACTGCGACGCCCAGGCGATCCACGTGGTCTGGCAGGAATTGGACTACTACGGTCCCGGCACAGGAGACGAAATCCTCTACTGCTCGAGCATCGACAACGGCATGAGCTTCGGCATGCCGACGAACGTGTCGAACAACCCCTTCGAGTCGGAGAGGCCGTGCGTGGCCTGCCCCTACGACTGGTCGCCCGGCAGCGCCCACGTGACCTGGGACGAGATCCAGAACAGCTTCCAAATCTATCACACTGCCACACCCGACAACGGAGCGACCTGGCAGTCCACTGTCCTGGTGAGCCAGGTCACGGCCGGTCAGCCCGATCTCGCCGGACTCTTCGCATGCCTCGTGGTGGACGGCTCGGACAATCCCCACGTCACCTACTCGCAGGGCAACAACTACGGCGGCGTCTTCTACAACTCCAGCACCGACGGCGGCGCGACCTTCGGGAACAGGGAGCAGATCGCCGCCACGGTGGAGAGCTTTCCGATGCCCACGCTGGCCATGGATGCCGACGGCGTGCTTCGGGTCCTCTGGCACGATGAGACCAATCCGCCCTACACCGACCACACCATCCTCTACTCGTACAAGGAGCCGGGCTGGGGCGAGTGGACCGCGCCGGCCAGCTTCGACACCTTCGACTACCACGACGCGAGCTACGTCTACAAGAACCAGCCGGGAAGAGGCGGCTACGCGGTTTGGACCGACGCGTACTATCCCAATTCGAACATCCAGGCCGCCGCCGTGCCGCCCCTCATCATCAAGGTGAGCAACACGCCGACACAGGCGCATCCCGGCACGACGATCCGGTGGAACGCCTACGTGGAGAACCACACGTCGTTCACCCAGACCTTCCAGGTCCGGCTGGAGGTCCGCCTCCCCTCGGGTGGGCTCTATACAAAGCCCTACGGAACACACACCGTGACGCCCTACTTTTCCGGCAACGCCAACGTCTCTGTCAGGATCCCGGGAAGTGCGCCCCTGGGAACCTACACCATGAGCCTGGTCATCGCCCAGAACGCCTGCGACTGGGACAGGGACTCCTTCGACCTTCTGATGAACTAGCGAATACCTGATCCGGCCTGGCCGTGCCGTTTCCCTTACGCAAGGGAGGCGGCGCGGTTTTTTTGCCGCCGCTACCGAGCCCGCGCAATCTCCGCCATCTTCACGAGAGAAAGAGAGAGTCGTTGCTTGCCTGCCGGTCGGAGTTGTGGGGGGGGGGGGGGGGGGGGGGGGGGGGGGGGGGGCCGGGCCCCCACCGAAGGGGCGCAC
>CAYZWU010000005.1:0-190810 GCA_964482235.1 uncultured Phycisphaerales bacterium | reverse complement strand
CGAAAAGAAGGTCCCTACGATACCCTGTTCTCCTGAAACAAGACACGTTCCAGGAACGGAAAGAGAACGAGGAGTCCATTTCCCATGATCAAGGCGATTGTTTTTCTTCTGGTGATCTACACGCTGGCTTCGTCCTTGGCGCTGGCTCTCGAGGAGGAGTGGAACCCGGAAAAGCTCGGCAACCACCGTGCTGTCCTCCGCGTGTCCGAGGGGGCGGATGCCGTGTGGGCCCACGTCCCCTGGCGCAGAAGGGACAGGCATCCGGAAAAGAAGAACCTGATCCTGATCCACAAGCAGACAGGTAGACGCATCACGAATCTCCAGAGGATCCGGGTGAACAGGGAATTTGCCGACCTGGTCTTTCAGGCCGAGGAGGCGCCGGGCGAGTATTATCTCTACTACCTCCCTCACGTCATGTCCGGATCGAGGCACTACCCCACGGTCACGTACCCCGAGCCCGAGGAGACGGCGGATCCCTCCTGGCTGGAAAGGAACAACCTGACCCGGCGCAACATCGACTTGACTCCTCTTCCCAGAGCGGAACTCAGGGCGATCGAAGCGATAGACGATTTCAACAGCTTCGAGCCCATGGAAGTGATCGCTCTTGCCAGGGAGACGATCAGGCTGTTGGACAACCACCCATCGGCAGACTACCTTCTCTTTCCGGAGTCGCGGGAGAATTCCATCCGCATGACCGATGACCTGCCTCTCGAGTGGATCAAGCGGGGTCCGGGACAACCCTTTCATGGAAAGGCGGCGCGAGGTGAATTCTTCGCTTTTCAGGTGGGCGTCTTCGCCTGCAGGAAGGAGATCAAGGGATTGGACGTCCGTTTTTCCGCGATGAAGGGCCCTTCGGAAGCCCGCATCCCTGCGGAGGCGTTCCGCTGCTTCAATACGGGAGGCATCGACTGGACGCGCAAGCCTTTCCAAAAGGTCTGCACCGTGGAGAAGGGAAAGGTGCGCGCCCTCTGGTGCGGCGTTCAGGTTCCCATGGATCTCCCGAAGGGAGAATACTCGGGCACAGTGATCGTGGCCCCGGAGGGAATGAAAGAAACTGCCGTCGACGTGACGATCACCGTTACCGACGAAGTCCTGGAGGATGCCGGCGACGGTGAACCCGGAAGGCTGTCGCGCCTTCGCTGGCTCGACTCCACCCTTGCCTGGGACGACGGGATCGTACCGCCCTATATCCCGATGAGCGCGGCGAACGGCATCGTGACCTGCCTCGGGCGAAGCGTGAGGATCGGAGACCGCGGTCTTCCCGAGAGCATGCAGAGCTTCTTTGCCCAGGAAATGACCTGCATCCAGGCAGAAGGAAACGAGATCCTGACTGGCCCGATCGAGCTCGTGGTGGAAGACGGAAGCGGTGCGAAGATGCCGTGGAAGGGCGGCGGCTCGCGGTTTCTTCAGCAACTGGAGGGTGCGGTGACATGGGAGGCGCAAAGCGCTGCGGGGCCGCTCACCATGCAGGTCGATGCACGGATGGAGTTCGACGGCTGCCTGGAGTTCATTGTCCGGCTGAGCGCTGCGGAGCCGATGGATGTGAGTGATATCCGCCTCGAGATCCCCATGGCCAAGGACACGGCACGCTACATGATGGGAATGGGGGAGAAGGGCGGCTTCAGGCCTGCCCGGTTCGAGTGGAAGTGGGACTGGCGGAAGAACCAGGACTCGATCTGGCTGGGAAAGGTGAATGCCGGCCTGCAGAGCGCCTTCAGGGCGGAGAACTACGCCCGGCCCCTGAATACCAACTTCTATCTCTCCAAGCCGCTCAACATGCCGCCTTCCTGGTACAACGAAGGCAAGGGCGGCTGCACGGTGGGGGAGAAGGACGGCCAGACGGTCCTGATCACGGCCTACAGCGGCGCGCGTAACCTGAAACCCGGCGAGCCGCTTTTCTTCGACTTCAACCTGCTCTTCACGCCCTTCAGGCCGCTGGACACGAAGGCCCACTTCACGACCCGCTACTATCACAAGTTCAGCCCGCTCGAGGAGATCGCGGAAACGGGAGCCAACACGATCAACGTGCACCATGCCACGGAGATCAACCCCTATATCAACTATCCCTTCCTTCGGCCCGATGCCATGAAGGCCTACATCGACAAGGCTCACGCCATGGGCCTCAAGGTCAAGATCTACTACACGGTGAGGGAGCTATCCAACCGCGCGCCGGAGATCTTCGCCCTGCGCAGCCTGGGGCACGAGATCCTGTCCAGCGGCCCCGGCGGGGGATTCTCCTGGCTGCAGGAGCATCTGGGCGACGACTACATCGCCGCCTGGTTCGTCCCGGAGCTGAAGGATGCGGCGGTGATCAACAGCGGGGTCTCCCGGTGGCACAACTACTACGTGGAGGGATTGAACTGGCTGGTGAAGAACGTGGGCATCGACGGCCTCTACATCGATGACGTGGCCTTCGACCGCTCCACCATGAAGCGGGTGCGCAAGGTGCTGGATCGCGGCCGCGAGGGAGCGCTCATCGACCTTCACTCGGCGAACCAGTTCAACGTGAGGGACGGCTTCGCCAACAGCGCCAACCTCTACATGGAGCACTTCCCCTACATCGACCGCCTCTGGTTCGGGGAGTATTTCGATTACGACAGCCCGCCCGAGTTCTGGCTGATCGAGACATCGGGCATCCCCTTCGGCCTCATGGGCGAGATGCTCCAGAACGGCGGCAATCCGTGGCGCGGCATGCTCTACGGCATGACGTCCCGGCTCCCGTGGGCCGGCGATCCCACGCATCTGTGGAGGGTCTGGGACTCCTTCGGCATTCACGAGGCCAGGATGATCGGCTGCTGGGTGCCCGGCCGTCCCGTGAAGACGGGGCGCGAAGATGTTCTTGCCACGACATACGTGAAAAAGAACCGGGTGCTCCTCTCCCTGGCGAGCTGGGCGGATGAAACCGTGGGCGTCCGCCTTCGGATCGACTGGGACGCCCTGGGAATGGACAGGAGCAGGGTCGTGCTCGAAGCGCCGTTCATCAAGGATTTCCAGGAGGAAGCCCGGTTTTCCCCCGGAGATGAGATTCCGGTGGAATCGGGCAAGGGTTGGCTGCTGCTGATCAGTCAGCAAGGCTGACCGCTGCTCGCCTGTCCAATTACTTGGGTAGGCTCTTTCGGTCCCAGAACTCGTTCCATCGAGCCTATACGTCGAATTGCACCCTCGAAGAAGTCCGGCGAATATGTTAATTAGATGGACACGGTAATCACCCCAAAACAGCTGGTATCATCTTCGTGCGCGGATCAACGGGGCAAGTCTCGAGTCGGAAAGGAGCCCTCCTGTGAAGGACAAGGAACTCTCACGGCGCACTTTCATTCGCAACACTTCCCTGGTCGCCACGGGGACGATTGCCGGTATCCTGTCGGCGCAGGACGACGACATGAACAATCCTACCGGGCAGTCGGAAGCGAAGAAGATCGTCAACTACAATCCGAAGATGTCGTACCGCCGTCTCGGCAAGACCGGGTTGATGATTTCCGAGGTCAGCCTGGGCGGCCACTGGAAAAACCGCAACGGGGGGCGCTACTGGGATACCTTTGCCAACGACGAGGTCCCGGAGGACGTGGCTCGGAATCGGACTGAGATCGTCAGCGCCTGCATCGACGCCGGCATCAACTACCTTGACATCACCACGGCGGCCGAGTGCCTCGCATATGGCGCCGCCCTGAAGGAGCGGCGGGAGAAGATGATCGTCGGCGCCGACGATCACATGCTCGGTCCGCGCAACCCGAACAACCGGACCGTCAAGGCACTCACGCACAACATCGACGAGTGCCTGCGCCGCCTCAGGACGGACTATCTCGACATCTGGCGCGTGCAGGCCGACATGAGCGGGAAGAACACCGACGACGAGGTGGGCGTCATGATCGAAACCTTCCAGAAGGCCCGCAAGGCCGGCAAGGCACGCCATCTCGGCATCTCGTCCCACAGCCGCCCCTGGCTTCAGCACGTGATCGAGACCTTTCCCGAGGTGGAGATGCTGATCTTCCCCTGCACGGCCAAGACCAAGGAGAAGAGCAAGCCGCCCAGGAAGGAAAATGTGGAAGAGGTCAATGCCGGACACGGCTCCGACGTGGTGCAGAGCATCTTCCAGTCGGTGCGCGAAAAGGACGTGGGCGTGGTGACGATCAAGCCCTTCTTCGGCGGAACGCTCTTCAAGGCGGCGGCGAAGTTTCCCGTCATGGGCGTGGGCAGCAAGGACGAGAACGACCTGGCGCGGCTGACGCTCCAGTGCATCCTCACCAACGAAGCCGTCACAGCCACGATCCCGGGACTCACCACGATCTACGAGGTGGAGAACGCCGCCCTCGCCTCCTACACGCGCCTCCATTCCATGACGCCCGCCGACAGGGAATGGCTGGTATGCAGGACTGACGACGGCTGGTCCAGTCTTCCCGCGGAGTATACCTGGCTTCGCGACTGGGAAGTGATCTGACAATGGAGTTGAAATAGTGCCTGAAGGAGAAGCGGGACGCCGACTGCGAATTCGCACGGACAGGAGTGCAGGCTGGCGCCTGGCCGTGCCGGGATTGATACTTGTCGGCTGCATGCTGATTTCCGGCTCCGCGGCGGATTCGCTGGCGCCGCAGGACGAATCCGACATCAGCGAGGCGGCAAAGAGGAACGCCCTCTGCACGGTCTGTCATTTCGATCTGCTCGACGAGGAGATCACGAAGATCCACCTGACCGAAGCGATCTCCTGCACGGAATGCCACGGCCCGTCCACGGATCACATGCACGATGAGATGCTGATGACCAAGCCGGACCGCCTTTACGGTCGGGTCGAGGTGGCCTTGATGTGCACCGGCTGCCACGAGGAAGACTTCCATCATGATCAGGCGGCGGTCGAGGCTTTCCGCAAGGAATGGCTCGGGCGCTCCCGGCCGAACGGAAGGGTGATCTCGACCGGATCGATCTGCACGGACTGCCACGGCACGCACAACATCGTCAGGGAGTCGCGGACTGAAAAGAAAGCCGATCAGGCTCAGAAGTGGATCCCGGTCTTCAACAAGAGCGATCTTTCCGGCTGGCACCCGTCTGGCGGTGCAGCCTGGTCCGTTGAGAGCGGCCGGATCAAGGCCGCGCCGGGGCCGGAGGGCCGGAGCGGCGACCTCTGGACAGACGCTGTCTACGAGGATTTTCTCCTCTCGACCACCTTCCGCGTTTCCGGGGACGTGAACGCCGGCATCTGGCTGCGTTCCGTGGGCCGGCAAGGCCCCCGCATCGAAATCCTCGAAAGCGACGATCCCCCGGCATTCACGGGCAGCGTCCTGCTGAGCGGCAAGGGCCTGGCCCTGGCCAATCTGAACGGGGATCTGTCCAGCCGGGAAACGTGGAACACCCTTTCAGCCAGGGTCGAGGGTGATCGCATCCAGGTCTGGCTCAACGGGGAAGAGATAGGATCGGTGCGAACGAAGATTCCTGCTCGCGGCCGGATCGGGCTGCACGTGGAGAGCCGCCCCGGCGGCAAGGGCGGCCAGGTCCTGATCAACGAACTGCTCGTGATGCGGCTTGACAGGGGAGAGCCGTCCAACGTGAAGACGGACCGGGCTTTTGTCCCTCTGTTCAACGGAAAGGACCTTGCCGGCTGGAAGGCCGAGGGCGGCGCTGAATGGACCGTGAAAGGAAACTGCATCGTGGGCGGCCAGGGCGAAGGCAACGCTCCCGGCGACCTCCTGACCGAGGCGGCGTTCAGCGATTTCGTGCTGAAGGTCACCTATCGGGTCGAGTGGCCCTGCAACACGGGGATCTGGTTCCGCTACCAGTCGGCGAGGCAGGCGTACCAGGCTGACATCCTGGAGTACAGGAATCCCGAGTGCTACTCGGGCACGCTCTACTGCACGGGCAAGATGTTTCTCGCCATGAACGAGGACACGACCATCGTGAACCGCGACACCTGGAACACCATGGTCGTCCGCGCCGAAGGGGATCATGTCCAGACCTGGATCAACAACCGTCTCATCGCCGACGTGCACGATGACACCAGCGGCACGGGACGCATCGGCTTCCAGGTCCATGCCGGCGCCCAGTTCGGCGCCATGAAGATCGTGGTGCGCGAGGTGCTGATCAGGGATGTCTAATGCAGGGCGCGGACGGGGCGGCGCATTCCGATCCGGTGGACGGATTCACGGGGAATCGCCACGGACCGTCATGGACACGATTCCAGGTAGGGAAATCAGTCGCTCTTCGAATAGATCTCGTAGACCTTCTTGTCGAAGAGGAAGATGATCTTCTCGCCGAGAGCCAGGATCTTCTTCACCTCCTCGCCCTTGTCGAGGAGGGCGAAGTACTCGTCCGAGAATGCCTGGATCCGGATCAATTTGTCTTTCATCGAAGCGGTGAATCGCGAATCGACGAGGCGATCGCCCACGTGCAAAAAGCTGAGCGTGCCCAGGTGAACGACCTGGGGTTCCTTTTTGCCCGACGATTCCCCCGGCGGCTTTCCGGTGGGGAGGTTGCCGAACCGCTCCAGACGATCGAGGTTCTTGGCTTCCTTGACACTCTTCTTTCCCGTGGCGGCGGGCCCGGGAGAAGGGATGCAAGCTCCGCTTGGGCCACCTCTTCGTGCTTTGCGCCCCATTCCGCCGGTCGAAGTACCCCTCCCCGGAAGGGTGACCGGTTTGCCGCGGCGGGCGAGACGATGACGGCGGCTCAGGGTTCCGCTCTGAGTCCCCGGCCCGGAAGGGGTACCGGGCACGCTCGCCTTGGGTTTGGATCCCCCGGTGCCCGGGACACTGTCGGCCGGCTGGCTGCGGCCCTGTCGATCGGTTGCCTGCGCGAGCCGTTCCTCGTCCTCGAGGACCAGGGCCGATGTGTAGGGTGTCACGAGGCTGTACTTCCTGGCAAGAGAGATCACTTCCTTCTCGACCTCGTCGCTGGGCCCGGACAGTCGGATTTCGTTCAGAAGGTAGCCGATCTTTCGCATGGCCCAGTAGGTGGGGAGGAAATCAGCCTCTCCCTTCCCGCGGAACTCGGCCTCGAAGGGGAATGTCACCGGTTCGCCGCCGATCCTGCCGGTCAAGATCATCGATCCCTTCTTGCCGACAATGGCGCTTTCCTTCTCAACGTGACTCCCCTCGAACCGTCCCACGGCGACGAGCGAAGATCCGGCAAAGATATCATTCATCGGCCTGGGATAGACGTCGAAGGTCTCCACGCCCTCGAAGGCCAGGGCCACGTCGGTCAGAACCGGATCGGAGATCTTGGAGAAGTAGGACGAGACCTTGAGCTCGATGTTTTCCCCCTCGTCGATGTACTCGGTGGCGCCCCTGGTCGCGCGGGTGATCGAGTCGAGGAGAAAAGTGTTCACGTCGTGACCCACACCGAAGTTGAAGATCCTGGACTTCATCTTGTTCTTCTTCTCGACAGCGCGGATGATCCGATCCGGGTCGGTCACGCCGACGGACGGCAGGCCGTCGGTGAGCAGGGCCACCATGCAGAGCCTGTTCGATCTCGACAGCCGCCCCAGAGCCTGAAGGAGGGCTCCGTGCAGGTCGGTTCCGCCCTTGGGTTCGAGCCTGTCGACAAAGGCTGATGCCCGCGTCTTGGCCCTGTCGTCGGCCTTGACGAGCGAGGGTTTGAAGAGCCTCGTATCCGTCGAGAAAGCCAGGATCCCGAACCGGTCCTCTCCGTCGAGCTGCCTGATGCAGTACTTGAGCGCTGCACTGGCCTGCGCCCATTTCTCTCCTTCCATGCTGCCCGACTTGTCGATGACGAAGACCACGTCCTTGGGGATGACCTTTCCAGGATCGAGGTCGAACCTCGGCGAGAGCATGAGCATGAAAAAGTTCTCCCTCTCCTGGGTCGAGTGGGTGAGCAGCGAGAAGCCGTACTCCTCGTTGGAGAGTGAATAGTAGAGACTGAAGTTCCTGTGCTCCCTGTGGCGCCCCTCGTGGGTGACGCGCGCCGCGTGGTCGCTGATCCGCGCGACGTCGATTCCGTGCGTGGGTGAGAAGATGTTGCGGATGGCGCGCTGGGATCTGATCGAGGCATCGATCACGACCTCGGGTTCGCCGCCGACTCTTGTGGTCAAAGGGAATGAGAAGTGCCACAGGGAGTCGACCTGCCTGACAGCGGACACGAAGGAGAGCGTGACGACAACGTCGCTTTCCGGCGCGATGGGAAAGACCGACGCTCGCAGCAATCCAAGGCCCACGTATTCGAGAAGACCCGGATCGCGCTCCTTGCGCACGATGTCGGTGTAGATTTTCCGAGCCCGATCCCGATCCAGCATCTCGCCTGCCACCAACTTTTCGTTGATGCGAAGCGACACTCCCGTGGCAGCGGCATCGGGCGGCAGGGGAAAGACATAGGTTCCCTCGAGCATCGATTGGGAGCTGTTGTGAAAGGTCTCCGAGAGAGTCACGGTAGCGCTTGCATCGACGACCTCGATGCTGAGGCGGCGTTTCGTGAGCGACAGAGCAGGATCTGCCGGAGAACGGAGAAGAGATTCACGCGAAGATGAAGCGGAATCGATGTAGAGCCCCTGGGCGTCTGCGGGAAAGGGAAGGAGGAGGGTGAGTAGAAACGGTAACAGAGGGAACAGGATGTAACGTTTCATTGCGATGCGCCTCCAGTCTGAAGTGAAAGAACAGTGTCTACGCACAGGTCGTGCAAACGCTGTGCCGACGGTCCGCAGTGTCGAGGTCGATGCTTCGATCCACCCCGGGCGGACCGTCTTCCCGTCCATTCCCACCCTGAATCCGGGTCGACCGGTCGAATCCGGATCGACGCACATCCTTGTCAACTCCGGCAGGAAAGAGAAAAATGAGAATCAGGATCAGCTGCGCCGAACCATGGCCAGATATCCCTGGCGCCGGTATGGAATAAGGAGGATCGATGATGTCAAGGAAGTCGAACACGTCCCGTGCAGCGGCGGGCAGGATGAGGGTGACTCGCCGCCGGTTCATGGCCGGTGCCGGCGCTGCAGCCTTCTCGTTCACGATAATGAAGCCCGAACTGGTCCGCGGTACCGCAGCCAACTCCAGGCTCAATCTGGGAATGGTCGGCTGCGGGGGGCGCGGAACCTGGATCGCCGAACTTTTCAAGCGCCACGGCGGATATCATATCGCGGCCGCGGCAGATTATTTCGAAGACAGGGTCGATGCTTTCGGCGACAGGTTCGGTGTGGAAAAGACCAAGCGCCATACCGGTTTGTCCTGTTCCCTCAAGCTCCTGGACGAGGTCGACGCCGTGGCCATCGAGAGCCCGCCTTATTTCCACCCGGAACAGGCCGCGGAAGCCGTGGATGCCGGCTGCCACGTTTATATGGCCAAGCCGGTGGCGGTGGATGGACCCGGCTGCCGCAGCATCGCGGAAAGCGGCAGGAAGGCGACATCCCGCAAGCTCTGTTTTCTCGTCGATTTCCAGACCCGGGTCGATCCGTTCTACTGCGAGGCCCTCGAGCGCGTCCATGGCGGAGCCATCGGCGAGCTCGTCTTCGGAGAATCGAGCTACCATGCCGGCAACCCTTTCACATCCAAGTACAAGCTCCTCGAAGAGAATCCGGATTATCCCGAGAACCGCCTGCGGGCCTGGGGGCTGGACAGGGCCCTCTCCGGGGACATCATAACGGAACAGAACATCCATACCCTGGACGTGGCCAGCTGGATCATGGATCAGGAACCGGAATATGCCGTCGGGTCCGGCGGTCTCAAGGCGCGCCCCAGGATCGGCACGTGCTGGGATCATTTCGCGCTCTTCTTCCAGTATCCGGATCAGGTCGGCATCACCTTCAGCTCGAGGCAGTTCGAGGGCCATGGCAGCCCGGGAGGCATCAGGAACAGGATGTTCGGTTCCAGGGGAGTCCTGGAAACCCGGTACGGGGGAGAGGTGATCATACGGGGGCAGGAGGCCTACAGCGGCGGCAAGAGTCCCGGGATATACACGGAGGGGGCTGTCGGCAACATAGCGGCCTTCCATGAAAACATCTTCAAGGGGAATTTCGACAATCCAACGGTCGCCCCGAGCGTCCGCAGCAACCTCATGACCGTCCTCGGCCGCACCGCCGCCTACGAGGGCCGGAAGGTGACGTGGCCGGAAATCGTCAAGAGCAACAAGAAGCTGGAAGCAGATCTCGAAGGTCTGAAAGCCTGAGCCCCTACAGAAGGCCGGGGCGCCTGCAGCCGGCCGGGATGCTCAATGCCACCGAGAAACTGGATACAGGAGCTGCCATGGCAAGTCATGAAATACCTCGCAGGGCCCGCGTCGTGATCGTGGGTGGCGGTGTCATCGGATGTTCGGTGGCCTACCATCTGGGTCACAGGGGCTGGGGCGACGTGGTCCTTCTCGAGCGCGACCAGCTGACCTGCGGCACGACCTGGCACGCGGCGGGCCTGATGACCACCTTCGGCTCGACGTCGGAGACCTCGGTCGAAATGCGCATGTACACGCGCGACCTATACGGTCGACTCGAGGCGGAAACGGGGCATTCCACCGGCTTCGAGCCCTTGGGTTTCATCGAACTGGCCGCGGACGGGGACCGTCTGGAGGAGTATCGCCGTGTGGCCGCTTTCAACCGGATGTGCGGCAACGACGTCGAGGAGATCGGTCCTGACGAGGTGAAGAAGCTCTTCCCCCTGGCCAGGGTGGAGGACATCGAGGCAGGCTTCTATCTGCCACAGGACGGGCGCGTCAACCCCGTGGATGCCACCATGGCCCTGGCCAAGGGCGCCCGGCAGAAGGGCGTTCAGATCGTCGAGGGCGTTCCGGTCATGGGCGTCACGATCCGGAACGGCCGTGCCGCCGGAGTGACCACGACGCAGGGCGGCATCGAGGCCGAGTTCGTGGTCAACTGCGCCGGCATGTGGGCCAGGCAGCTTGGCGCTCAGAGCGGCGTCTCCATCCCGAACCAGTCGACGGAGCACTACTATCTCATCACCGAGCCCATCGAGGGAATGACGCGGGATCTTCCCATCATCGAGGATCCTTCCTGTCACGGCTACTACAGGGAGGAAGGCGGCGGCCTGATGATCGGCCTGTTCGAGCCGGTCTGCGCCCCCTGGAAGGTGAACGGCGTCCCCGACGATTTTTCCTTCGGCGAGATTCAGCCTGACTGGGATCGCATGATGCCTTTCGTCGAAAAAGCCATGAGTCGCATCCCCGTCTCGAAGGATACCGGCGTCGTGAAGTTCTTCTGCGGACCGGAGAGCTTCACACCCGATATGGGTGTGGCTTTCGGCGAGGCGCCGGAGGTCCGGAACTACTTCGTGGCCGCGGGGCTCAATTCCATCGGCATCATCACCGGTGGGGGACTCGGCAGGATCATGGCCCGATGGATCACCACCGGCGACCCGGGCGCGGACATCACCGGCATCAACGTGGACCGCTTCCACCCTTATCAGTGCAATCCCGAATACCGCAAGACACGTGTGGTCGAGACGCTGGGGCTGGTCTACCGGAGACACTACCCGACCCGCGTGCCCCAGACGGCGCGCGACTGCAGGCGTTCGCCCTTCCACGATCGGATGAAGGACCAGCGCGCCTACTTCACCGACGTGAGCGGCTGGGAAAGTCCGGCCTGGTATGCGCCGGAAGGTAGGGAACCGAAGGTCGAGAAACTTTCGTGGGGACGTCAGAACTGGTTCCCCTACTGGGAAGCGGAGCACAGGGCCTGCCGAGAGGGCGTCATCGCCATGGACATGTCGTTCATGGGGAAATTCCTGGTGCAGGGGCGCGATGCCGGGAAGGTGCTCGACTTCATCTCGGGCAACAGGGTCGACGGTCCGGCCGAGACCATCACCTACACCCAGTTCCTCAACGAGCGCGGCAAGCTGGAAGCCGACGTCACGGTGACGAAGCAGACGGAGGAGCGCTTCATCGTCGTTGTCACCGACACCATGCACCGCCACGTGGAGACCTGGATCAGGCGCCACATCCCCGACGACGCGCAATGCTTCGTCACCGACATCACGGGAGGCATCGGACAGCTCAACGTGCAAGGACCCAGGTCGCGTGAGCTTCTGCAATCCATCACCTCGACGGACATGTCCAACGAGGCCTTCCCGTTCCGTACCGCGCGCGAGATCGACATCGGATTCGCACGCGTCTTGTGCAACCGCATCACCTATGTCGGCGAGCTCGGCTACGAGCTGTGCATCCCCTCGGAACAAGCCGTGCACGTCTATGATCGCGTGGTCGAGTCGGGAAAGAGCTTCGGCCTGCGTCACGCCGGTCTGAAGGCCCTGGGCAGCCTGCGCATGGAAAAGGCCTACCGCGATTACGGCCACGACATCGACAACACCGACGATGCCTTCGAGGCCGGTCTCGGTTTCTTCGTGGACCTGTCCAAGCCGGACTTTCTCGGCAAGGCCTGCTGCATGGAGAAGAAGGCGCAGGGACCCGCCTACAACCGGCGCCTGCTGCAGGTGCTGGTCAAGGATCCCGATCCGCTGCTCTACCACGCCGAGGTCGTTTATCGCAACAACAAGGCGGTGGGCTATATCCGCGCGGCGAGCTACGGATTCACCCTGGGCGGAGCCGTCGGTCTGGCCATGATCGAGGCCGGCAAGCCCGTCGACAAGGCCTACCTTGATGAGGGCCGATGGGAGGTCGACATCGCCGGCAGGATGTACCCGGCCGAGGTTTCATCGAGGCCGATGTACGATCCCAAAATGGAACGTATCAGGACGTAGGCGGAATCCGCGATGACGCCGGCCCGGATCGCGGATCTCAGTTGGGGGGGCAGGCATCGCGCCAGCCGGCCCTGAGCTTTGCGGAGAGCTCCTCGACGAGCCCGGCATACTTCGAAGTGTCGGCGAGGTTGATGTTCTCCTGCGGATCGTCCCTGTTGTCGTAGAGCTCCCTGGCGACCAGCTCTCCGGCGGTCTTGGCGGCGTTGTCCCAGGTGCGCCACTCCACCAGATGATAGCGCTCGGTGACCATCGAGTAGCCCATGTACCTCTTGCCGTCCGTTGTCACCTTGGGCCGCTGGTGGTACTGGCTGAAAACAGCGGTCTTCCAGGGGCGGGAGGGGGTCTCCATCAAGGGCTTGAAGCTGGCGCCCTCCATGTGAGCGGGGATGTCGATCCGTGCCATGTCGCAGAGGGTAGGATAGAGGTCCACCAGCTCCACCAGCCGGTCGACGGTTTCACCCTGCCTCTGCAGTCCCGGCGCCCGCACGATGAGGGGCACGCGGGTGTCGATGTTGTAGTTCGTCTGCTTGCAGAAGCTGCCGTGCTCGCCCAGCTTCCATCCGTGGTCTCCCCAGACAACGACGATCGTGTTGTCCGCCAGACCGGCCGCCTCGAGTCCGTCCAGCAATCTGCCCAGGCAGGCATCCACGTAGCTCACCGAGGCGTAGTAGCCGTGCTTGAGAGGCCTCGCCGTCTCCTCCGGCAGGCGTTCCCTGGCCGGGTGCTTGACCCAATCCAGATCGTAGCATCCCCGCAGCTCGTACTGGGAGTTCATCGCGAAGCCGGGCGCGCCTTTCGGCAGGAACGGATTGGGGGCCGGGGAGAGCTTGTCCCGGTCGTAGAGGTCCCAGTATTTCCTGGGGGCCACGAAGGGCAGGTGGGGGCGGTAGTAGCCGAGCGCCATGAAGAACGGCTGGTCCATCCTGGCGAGCCGCTCGAGCGTCTCGATGGCCAGGGTGGTCTGCGCTCCGTCGTAGAGAGCCTCATCGGGCGCGTCGGCGATCTCGACGGCCCGGCCGTAGGCCCAGCCGCCGGCGTAGGCCCTGGGATTTTTCTCGAGGCGCCTTTGCCGCATCAGTGCAAGTTCCTTTTTCAATCCCTCGTCGTGGTAGAACGACTCCGGATCGCGATCGATCAGCTCCGGCGTCATGTATTCCGGCGGGCGCAGATCGGGCTCGTCGAAGGAGATCCTGTCCGGCATGTGATTGTGGAAGATCTTGCCCATCGAGACGGTGTGGTAACCGAACTCGTGAAAATGCTGGGGCATGGTCACCACATCGGGAATCGTATTCCGGAATTCCTCACCCAGGCTCCAGACCCGGGTCGAGTCCGGACGCATCCCGGTCATCAGGCTCGCCCGGGAGGGGGCGCAGGCGGCCGCCTGGCAGAAGGCCCGTCGAAAGACGATTCCCTGCCGGGCCAGCCTGTCGAAGCTGGGCGTCCGGATCTCCGGGTTCCCGTAGCATCCCAGTTCGGGCCTCAGATCGTCCACGGCGATGAAAAGGACGTTCGGCCGGCGTCCCTCGTCCGCTGCTCCATCTTCCGGGCCGGCTTCATGCCGCGGCAGGAGGCACCCGGGTATCGCTGCCGATATCAGGCCGGCCGAGACGAGCCGCATGAAATCCCTGCGGCGAGGATCTTTCAACATCTGATCATTCATGAGATGAACTCCCTCTCTCGAATCTCCATTGCAGCATAACCAAGAGAGGTCGAATCCTTCAAGCCCGGGCTAGGCCTGAAACGGAGCGAATCGGCCAAAATATTTTGTCGTTTTTTTTTGAGGTCCGATGAGGGAGGCGCGCCCTAACGCCTTTTGTACAAGCTGTCTGTGTCAGCTGTGATGCCGACCGGTCCGGGAAGCCCAAATGAGTGTCCGATAAAGGGGCAAAAAATCGGGGCATGGTGTTCCAAAGATCGCAAAATCTGTTATTTTTGGCTCCTTCCTACATTGAGGATCATTTATATGAACACCCAGGACTATCCTTCGGTCGTACTCACCAACAGCTCCAGATTGATCGTGGAAAGCCTTGCCCGGGCAGGGGCGGATTCGTTCGTCGGCTACCCGATCACCCCGGCCAATCTCCTCTACCTCTATGCCTCGAAACGGTTCCGCGTCTTCTCGGCTGCTCCGGACGAGATCACGACCTTGCAGTTGATGAGCGGCTACGCGGCAGCGGGAAGAATCCCGGTCACGGCCACCTCCTTTCCGGGGTATGCCCTGATGATCGAGGGCATCAACATGGCCGTCATGATGGAGCTTCCCATGGTGATCGTTCTCGTTCAGAGGCTCGGGCCGGCCACGGGCACGGCCACCCTCGGCGCGCAGGGAGACATCTCTCTCCTGCAGGGAACGATCTCGGGAGGCCTGGCACTGCCGGCGTTCAGCATCTCGAGCCCACTCGACTGCTGGGAGCTGTCGGCCGAGGCGGTGGAGGTGGCGGTCAAGTACAGGACTCCGGTGGTGATCTTCACCTCAAAGGAAGAGGTCATGACCCAGTACAGCCTCGACCTGCGCATGCTGAAGCCCGTTCCCAGGGTGACGCCTTCCGGATCTGGCGTCAACGGATCCGGCAGTGCAGGGGGAAACGGGGATTCCCTGGTTCCTCCGTTACACCCCGTCACGAGCAAGGATCGGCAGGTGCGTTTCACCGCTTCCACCCATGACGCCAACGGGATCATCCAGAGCGCCAGCCCCGAGGGGCTCAGCAATTCGGTCAGGCTTCACAGGAAGATCGTCGAGAACCTGCCGGCATACACCCATTACGAGCTGGACGAGCAGGAAGACGCCGACGCGTTGATCGTCTCCTTCGGGATCACGGCCCAGGCGTCCCGCGAAGCGGTGGAAGGGATTCGCGAGTCGGGCGGGAAGGCGTCCCTCCTGATCGCCAAGACCCTGCTTCCCGTACCGAGGATCTACTACGAGATCTGCGCCAGGTACGACAGGGTGTTCTTTGCCGAGGAGAACCTCACCGGCCAGTACAGGCAGCTGATGTTCGGCGCCGCCCCGCCGGAGCGGATCAGGGGAATCAACGAGTTCGGGAAAATGATCACGCCGGAGTCGATACAGGAGGCAGTGCAAAATGCGTGACAGGATCTTCCTCAAGGACAAGAACCTGCCCTTCTGCAAGGGATGCACCCATACCAACATCGCCGAGAGCACCGACAGGGCTCTCGAGAAGCTTGGGCTCTCGCCCCTCGATGTGATCCTTGTCAGCGATATCGGATGCCACGGGATCATCGACAGGTCGCTGCACACCCATACCGTTCACGGCCTGCACGGACGGTCGGTGGCGCTGGCAACGGGTATCAGCACGGCGATAGAGAACTCGGGTCAGAAGGTCATCGTCTTCATCGGCGACGGCGGCGTGTCGATCGGCATGCAGCATTTCGTTCACGCGGCCCACAAGAACTACGACATGACGGTGGTGGTCCACAACAACTTCCTCTACGGGATGACCGGCGGGCAGCCGAGCGAGCTCACTCCTCAGGGCTTCAGGACTCCCACTCTGCCTGAAGGCGCCGAGAACCCGCCCGAGGATATCTGCGAGATCGTCACCTCCGCCGGGGGCAACCACGTTCGCCGCGTCATGGGAATCGGTGATATCTCCGACGAGCTGGCCACCGCCATCTCGCGGCCCGGCTTCTCGCTCGTCGAGGTGCTGGAGATCTGTCCGAGCTACGGCATGAAGGCCAACCCGGGCATGAAGCTGGCGAAGCTGGTGGAGGCGTCGGGGCTGGATGTCAAGCTGTTCGCCGACGATCAGAAGCCCGTTTACAGCCAGAGACCCAGGGAGGGGCTGCCGTCGCTCTTCGACAACGATGCCGTCATAGACAGGTCGTTCAACTGCGACATCACCAGGCCCCTCAGGATCATGATCGCGGGCTCGGCCGGAGAAGGCGTCCAGACGGCAGCCAACCTTCTGGCCATGAGCGCCATTTCCGCCGGGCTGCACGTCACCAAGAAAGGCAGCTATCCGGTGACCGTGGGGATAGGGTTTTCCTCGTCGGAGATCATCATCAGTCCGCGCCCGATCATGTTCACCGGTTCGACCACCCCGGATATCATCGTGATCACTTCCGAGGACGGCCTGGGATTCGCCCTGCCCTACGTCAATCGGATGAAGAACGGCCTGGTGGTGGCCGATGCCTCGCTCGACCTCCCCGAGAACGGTTCGCGGATCGTCAGGAAGGACCTACGCGGCCCGGTCAAGGCCCGCGACGTGTCGTTGTTCAGCGTGATGACCCTGCTGCAGGAAGAGCAGCTGCTCCCCCTCGAGGCGCTGCTCGAACAGGTCAAGAGCAGCAGGAACGGGCAGAAGCTGAAGGTGGACAAGCTGATCGCCGCCCTGGGCTGATCGACGGCCGAAGGCGTAGTCGATCCGGATACACGGAATGCTCTTTCGTGGAGCTTTCCCTTTCAGTGGCAGGTCACTTCTCTTCTTGCGCATACAGCATCCTGCGGCGCATGTGTTTCTCGCTCCACAAGGTTGGATCATTCTTGATCTCGTTCCCCTTCTCGACGGTCATCCACCCGCGTCCGAACGGGCGACGGGCGTGGTTGCCGCCGTGAGTATGGGGGAGCAGATCCTCCGGCGGCTTGACCGGTCTGCGGGGTTCCGGCATCTGCTTCAGCCAGGTCCGGTACCGCCCGGCAATCTCCCTGGTTTTCTCCGGATGCCTGGCCGCAAGATCGGTCGTCTCGGCTGGATCGTTCTCGATGTCCTAGAGCCGCCAGGACGCCTCTTTCCCGTACTTGACCAGCCGCCACTTTTTCCAGCGGGCTGCCTGTACCCCGCTGGTGTTCCAGAAAAGCGCCTCATCGGGATCCGGCGACCTCTTTCCGAGAAGCAGGGGCAGCAGGTCCTTTCCCTCGCAATGCCCGGGACGTGAAACTCCGGCTGCCGCGGCTGCCGTTGCATAGAAGTCCATCGTGCTCGCCATGCCGTGGTATTGCCTGCCCGCGGGCAACGTGCCGGGAAAAGTCGCGATCAAGGGCATTCGAAAATTGCCTTCCCACTGCATGTTGGCGCCTCGTTTGCCGCCGCGAAAGGGGGCAGGCCTGCAGTCCGCCGCCGGATCTCCGCCGTTGTCGCTGCTGAACAGGATCAACGTGTTATTCTCGATGCCAAGCTCCTCGAGCTTCTTCATGATCAAAGCCGACCTGATCGTCCAGCGCAAGCAACGTGGCACCCAGGTACTGCCTTCTCGAGTAGCTTTCGCCGTGATGTCGCGGGCAGAGTCGTTTCAGGTACTTTTCCGGAACTTCCTCGTGGGGAACGTGTACGGCGAGCGGCGTGAAGTAGAGAAAGAAAGGCCTGTCCTGCTTCCTCCCGTGGCGCTCGAGAAACTCGAGAGCATACCCTCCTTCCACTTCCGTCAGGTACGAACCATCCACACCGACATAGGATGAGCCGCCGCCGAAGTATGCCTTTCCCTCGACGCGCGGCGGATGCATGCCCATTTCCATCCCATCATGAGCCCGCAGCGGCTCGGGCTGCAGGGGACATTGATCGTGTAGGCGTTCGTCAGCTTCATGCCTGATCTCGCCAGTGCATCGATATTCGGGGTTGCCAGATCCGGGCATCCATAGGCTCCGACATCACCCATCGCGAGATCGTCAACGAATGTTGCGAGCGAATGTTGAAGTCTCAGCTCGATTCTACAGGGGGCCAACATGGTTTGCCAGCATCACCGGCGCCCACGCATGCCCGGCGTTATCAAGGGGCTGATAGACCGAGGCCTCCCGTCAATCGAGCTCTTCCTTCTTCAGCTTGAATTCGATGCCCCTCGCCTTGAGGCCCTCGAGAATGAAGTCGACGCAGCCGTTCTGCCTGCCGATGTACTCGGGAGGTGAAATACCGGTCCGGGTGTACATCCCCTCGGCCAGCATCCTGAGCACTACAGTGGCCGTGTAGCCCGTTGTCCGGGCCATGGAGCTGGTCCTGGTGGCCTTGTCGAACTTGTCGAACAGGTCGTAGACGTAGCGCACTGTCCGGCCCTGCTCGACGCCTTCGATGATCACCTGCATGACCGTGATGTCGGCCCGCCCCTCCTTGAGCTCCCACTTGGGAAAAAGGAGCTTGGCCGTGAAGTCGATGGGGCGGATCTCGACGCCGCTGATCGCGATGGGCTTCTCGCTGAAGAAGCCTGTCTCTCTCAACACGGCCATTTTTTCGATATGGCCCGGGTAGCGAAGGGTCTTCTCCTTCATGTTCGGGGCGTCGAGGGTGCGCGCCAAGGTGCGGAGCCCGTCGCTGTTGAACGCTTCCAGCGTCCCGATGCCGGGAAAGTTGAGGAGCTCGGGATCGGAGAGGGCGGGGCGCACCACGTCCTTGCCGTTCTCCACGTAGCGTGCGGGCCGGGTGTACTCCTCGATCACGTCGATGGGGGAGAATACCGCGCTGTACTCGTAGGGCCATTCCCTGATTTCGGGCAGGCCGCCAACATAGATGAGGATGGAACGGGTCTCGTCGAGCAGACCGGCCGCGTAGCCGCAAAGGACGTTGCTCATGCCGGGCGCCACGCCGCAGTCGACCACGGCAACGATCCCTTTCTCCCGGGCCAGCGTATCCAGCTCGAAGGGATCCTCGGGAAAGAAGGCGATGTCGACCACGTGTTTGCCCGCCTCGATGATCGCTTTCAGGGTCCGGTAGCCCATGAATCCGGGAACGGCGTTGACGACCCAGTCAAAATCGGAGACCAGTGCCGAGACTTCCGCCGGACCGGAAAGATCTCTCAAGATGCAGGTGATCCGGGGATGATCGGTTTTGATCCTGTTCAGCAGCGATTCGTTGACGTCCGCCACGGCGACGTCGAAGCGGTCGTCGCGGGACAGATCCACGGCCATGGGGCCGCCCACCAGTCCTCCGCCAAGTACGATGGTTTTCATTATTACCTCCAAGCGCAGCAGTCATGCAAAAACGCCTGCTCTCACGAAAACGAGAGGCAGTCCTAGAATCGAAATGCCGCAATGGAGGCTTACAGGCCGCTGAAACGGTTCACGTAGTGGATGAGGTGTACGTGGGAGATGATAATGTCGTCGAGCATTCTCAATGCCTCTCGATGAGGAAACGGGCCATGGTTGCCTATTATACAGCAGGCCAGACCGTTTCTAGAGGATTTCTCCTGCTGCCGAATCGAGCGGCTTCTTCGCCATGAACTTGAGGCTCATGACCTTGCCTTCGATCAGTTCGAGATCTGCCTTGTCCGCCGGTGTGACGTATTTCTTTCCTGGACAGATGGCGATCCCTGCGATCTCGTCAGCCGACAGGACATCGCTGCTGACCACATCGATCTTCTCGAAACCGGCATTCCGGACGATTTCGAGGTATTCTTCCTGTGGAATCGCTCCGCCCAGGCCGCCCTGCCATGCGGAGCGTAGCCGCTCCCTGGCACCGGGATCGATATCCGCTGCAAGGACGAGATCGGCAAAAGCGAGCCGACCGCCCGGCTTGAGGATGCGGAAAGCCTCGCTGAACGCCCTGTCCTTGTGAGGCACCATGCAGACCACGGCGTTGGAGATGACCGCATCCGCGAAGGCGTCGGGCAGGTCCAGGTTCTCTATGTCGCCCACATGCAGATCGATGTCCATCTCTTTCAGGTCGGCTTCGACCACGGCCTGCCTCGCCTTCTTGATCATGTTGGGAGCCAGGTCGATGCCGACCACCCTTCCACTCGGACCGACTGCAGAAGCCGCGATGATCACATCTAGACCGGATCCGCACCCCAGATCGACCACGACCTCGCCCGGCACGATTTCGGCGAAGCCGTTGGGATTGCCGACACCCCTGGCCAGCATGCGAGCCGTCATGGGGGCCCTCGAGACATCTTCCTCGGAATAGAAGATACGCCTGGTTTCGGAGCCCGCCTCGGACTCCCGCACGAGTTCCACTCACTTCTCGCTGCACTCGCCACCGGTTGCCGCGAAACCGTCGTAGCGCTTCATCACCATGTCCTTGACAAGGTCGGTGTCGGAGTCGCTACCGGTGTTGGTTCCGACACACCCGGCAGCGGCAAGACAGACCGCCGTGAAGGTCAGGAAAAAAGTCGGACCAGGCAACTTCATTGTTCATCTCCCGGAGGCGAGCTCCGCTTCTTGAAATCAGAATCCTAGGTTATTGGTAGGGATGATATGTTTTTTTCAGGTCCCTTTGAACCGTTTTTTGGGCATCTCTTTCATGGGCTCTGTTCAGGCTGGGTTGTTGATCCGCACGAGAGCTGATCGAGATCCTTCCGGCTGAAGCCGCGGAAAAAGGCCCACCATGACGACCAGCCCGTAATCGAAGTTCCTGAGGCTGCGGTGAGTCCGTGGGTGGTGCGGACCATTGGCGAACTCCTTCTGGGAAGGGCCTTTCGTCTCGGTCGCGAACGTATCGGGGCTGGCCAGGGTCCGTCCATCTTGCCGCCACTCCATGCGGCAGGCTCGGTTTCGATCCTGCGCCTGCGCGCCGCCGAGATGCGGCAGGCATGCGGCAGCAAGAGCGACGAAAACAAGAAGCCGGAGACAGGAGTTCATTATGCACTCCGCACATCAATGACAGTGAAAGTTCGGAAAACCGGGGGTTCTATAACGCAGAGTCCGGCTATACAACCAGCCGAAAGCCGTGGCGACTCATGGTTCAGCGGAAGATAGGGCGTTATAATCGTGCGACGGAAGATCCCAGCTATTGTCGAACAGCTGAAAGGACTCCCAATGCGGCTGTATCTCTTCTCGATCATCCTGACCGTCTTGATCGTGCTGATTCGGGATCCCATCGCCTCGGCCGCCGAAGACGAGGCGCATGGAGCCGCGGCCGAAGATCGTCTCGAACTGTCCAACAATGGTGTTCGAGCCGTCTGGCAGAAGGAAGGCGGGCATTTCCTTTCGATGACCTTCACGAACCATGCAACGAAGCAGAGCCTGCACCTGACCGGCGGATTCATGCCCCGGATCGTGCTGGAGGATGAGAGGATAATCGATCTTGCCAGCATGAGCCCGGTGAAGCCAGTTCGCCTCGACAGGGTTTCGAGCGATCCCCAGGGCCTGCCCGCCGAAAGACGTCTTGCCGGTTATCGACTGACAGCCGCCTTTTGCGACGAGGCGTCCGGGCTGGATATCGTCTGGTCGGCCGAGCTGCGCGACAGGGCGAACTACCTCGTTCAATCTCTCGCAGTGACCGCCCGGCGTGACAGGGTGATCAAGGAACTGGTGTTCGTGGATGCGCGCCTCGACGGAGCGAAGCAGGTCGGGCAGGTCGCCGGCTCGGTCGTCGTCTGCGGCGACATATTCATGGCTGTCGAGCATCCCCTGGCCGGAAACATCGTGAGCAGGGATTCGCGGGTGATCTGCAGCCTGCCCCGGGGCAACGTTCTGAAGAAGGCGCAGACGTGGCGGTACACGGCCGTGTTCGGCGCCGTCGAGCCGGGCCAGCTGCGGCGCGGCTTCCTGGACTACCTGGAGTGGCGCCGGGCCCATCCCTACCGTCCGTTCCTGCATTACAACAGCTGGTACCACCTGAACATCGCCCGCCCGGACAACCACATGACCGAGGCCGAGTGCCTGGCAACGATCGACCTTTTCGGACGCGAGCTGGTGCAGAAGCGCGGCGTGAAGATCGACGCCTTCGTGTGGGACGACGGCTGGGACGACTTCGACTCGCTGTGGGGCTTTCACAGCGACTTCCCCCGGGGCTTCAGGGATCTCGACAGGACAGCCGCCAGGTACGGTGCGGCGCAGGGAGTCTGGATGTCGCCGTGGGGCGGCTACGGCGAACCGAAACGGAAGCGCATCGCCTACGGCAAGTCGAAGGGCTATGAAACGAACCGGAACGGCTTCTCCATGGCCGGACCGAAGTATCGAGCCGCCTTTCGCGACGTCTGCCTGGAGATGATGCGCCGCCACAACGTGGTGTTCTTCAAGTTCGACGGCATGGGCAGCGGAGGCGGCACCGGAGCGGCGGGCGAGCTGGCCGACGACGTCGACAACCTGCTGGCCCTCACCCGCGAGCTCCGCGAAGAAAATCCGGATCTGTTCATCAGCGCCACGGTCGGGACCTGGGCCAGCCCCTTCTGGACGCTCCATGCCGATTCGATCTGGCGGCAGGGCGGCGACACCGGCTTTCACGGATCGGGGAGCGGACGCCGGCAGTGGATCACCTATCGCGACATGTTCTGCTACCGCTGCATCGTCCGGTGGGGGCCGTTGTATCCTCTCAACTCGCTGATGCTTCACGGTCCGTGCATCGGCGAGCGGAGCAATCCGGCGAAGATGGACCGCGAGGAGAGTTCGGTGGCCGACGAGATCTGGACTTTCTTCGGTTCGGGCACGAATCTTCAGGAGCTCTACATCAGCCCGCACCTCCTGACAGAGGCGATGTGGGACGAGCTGGCAGCGGCGGCAAGCTGGTCGCGAGCCTCGAGCGACGTGCTGGTCGATACGCACTGGCTCGGCGGCGATCCGGCCTCGGGCGACGTCTACGGCTGGGCGTCCTGGCAACCGCGCGGCGGCATCGTCGTCCTGCGCAATCCGGCGGACAGGCCCGGCTTCTTCGATCTGGAGCTGGCCCGCGACCTGGAGCTGCTTGATCGGTATCTCACCGACTACACCTTGACCTCTCCACGCCCGAAGCAGCGGATCGACGGGATTCGTTGTTCGGCGATCGAATCGCATCGCATCGAGCTCGAGCCCTTCGAGGTGCTGGTGTTCGAGGCGGCTGCTGTTCCCGATGCGCCGATCCACGATGCCGGCGGCTACCGGAAAGCCTGCGCCGAGCGTGAAGCGGCTCGCGTGAAAGCAGCGAGAACCGCTTTCGAGGGCGGCGGCGTCTGGCAGTACACCTATCAAGGGAACGCCTACGAACGGCGCTTTCTCCCTGACGGCAAGGCGCATCTTTACATCGACAACAAGCGCTCCGACGCCTGGAGAGGCTTCACGTGGCGAATCCAGGGCGATCGCCTGATCGTGGACAAGCCCGACGGTACCTTCGAGGTCCACTACCTTGACGGCGCCGGCCGGCTCGTTTTGCCGGCCGGGCTGGGGACCGCATCGCGAGCCCCCGACAAGACAGGCGAAGGTCAAGAACCCGAAGTGCCGGACGATTGTCCATTCGAGCTCGAGTGACTCGCCGGGATAGCCACCCTGGATACCGGCCGCCGGTTCTTCCGGGAAGAGGATTTTTTGAGTTTCCAATGTCCCCGAATCTCTTACACTTTCCTTGAAGCCATGATGAACAGGACGCCCGTACCGGAAATACTCTTCATATTCCTTCTCCTCGGAAGTGTCGCCGAAGGTCATGGGACAGTCCCCTCTTCCAGGGATTCAGACGGAGCTCCTGTTGCAGAGTCTCCGCAACCGGCCGGCGACGACACGATCTTCTGCATCGGGAAAGCCGATGCGACGGCCACGGAGTTCGGTCTGGTTCGCGAGGGCTATGCGCAGTTCAACACGGTCTTCTCCGAGCCCGTTGTCTATGCCGTCGGTCGCAGCAAGGCGATCGACTGGCCATTCATCCACCCGGCTCCGCGCGACAGGTGGGCCGGCTCGCGGGTGCACACCTTCGGCGTGACCTTCCCCTGCCGGGAGAAGCGCGAGTCTCCGCTCTACCTGGTGATCGGAATCGCGGGCGCTCATCCGAAGGAGCGCTCCCGGGTCGTGGTTTCGATGAACGGGCACGATCTGCCCCATCGCCTGGCGCCGGCGGGCGAAAGCGATTCGGTGTTCGCGCCCGCGGTACCCAGGCGGCCGCAGAGCATCGTCTTCACCATTCCGGCCGGGTACGTGCGGCAGGGCATGAACGAGCTGTCGATCCGTCTGGAAGACGAGAGCTGGATCGTCTACGACTACGTGGCGCTGCGCAATGTGGCGCAGCCTCTTCCCATCAAGCCCTTGAACATCGCCGGGCCGATCCTTGACGGCCCGATGGCGGCCGTCGACGAGATCGTGTTCGCCGTCCGCAAGTGCGGGTCGGACTCGCACTGGTACGCCAACATCAGCTACTACTCGGACAGCAAGCTCGAGAAGCCTCATTACAAACCTGTCCACACCCATGCCGGCAAGCGCGTGACATACCGGATGGGCGGCAAGCTCGGCAAGCTCGACATCGGGACAGGCGAGGTGACGTATCTCATCGACGACCCGGAAGGCGGCGTGCGGGATCCCGTACTCCACTACGACGGCGTAACGATCCTCTTCTCCTGGCGGCGGGAGAACGGCGAGCATTATCACCTCTACACGATCCGGACCGACGGGACGGACCTCGTGCAGCTGACCGATGGAGAGTATGACGACTTCGAACCGTGCTGGCTGCCTGACGGGGGGATCGTCTTCGTCTCGACACGGGCCAAGCGCTGGGTCAACTGCTGGGTCACGCAGGTGGCCACTCTCCACCGGATGAACGCCGACGGCAGCGCGATCGAGCCGATCTCGGCCAACATCGAGCACGACAACACGCCGTGGGTCCTTCCCGACGGCCGGCTCCTCTACCAGCGCTGGGAGTACGTCGACCGCTCGCAGGTCGACTACCACCACCTCTGGACCGCCAATCCGGACGGCTCCGGTCAGATGGTCTTCTACGGAAACCACCATCCCGGCATCGTGATGATCGATGCCAAGCCTGTTCCGGCATCGCGCAAGGTGGCGGCAATCTTCTCGCCGGGGCATGGCATGCGGGAGCATGACGGCGCGATCGTGATTCTCGATCCGGGCAACGGTCCGGACGACCGCTCGAGCGCCCGCTACGTGTCGCGCGAGAACAGGTTCCGCGATCCATGGGCCTTCGATGAAGAATCCTTCCTTGTCGCGTCGGGCGTGGAGATCCAGGTCATGGACGGGCATGGCCGCACGTCCCCGCTCTTCCGCCTGCCCGAGGCGGACATCAAGGAAGGCTATCAGTGTCATGAGCCACGGCCCGTGATGCCCCGCGAAAGGGAGCACGTCGTGCCGGTCCGTTCCAACGGGACGGAGAGAAACGGCCGGGTGATACTGGCCGACGTCTACAAGGGGCGGAACATGGCCGGAGTCCGCCGCGGCGAGATCAAGAAGCTCCTCGTTCTCGAGACGCTTCCCAAGCCGATCAACTTCACCGGGGGGATGGATCCTCTCACGTACGGCGGCTCCTTCACCCTCGAGCGCATCCTCGGAACCGTGCCCGTGGAAGCCGACGGCTCGGCGCACGTCGAGCTGCCCGCCTTGCGCGGGCTCTTCTTCGTCGCCCTCGACGAGAACGATCTGGCCGTGAAGCGGATGCAGAGCTTTCTCACCGTGCAGCCCGGTGAAACGACCGGGTGCATCGGCTGCCACGAATCGAGGACCGAAGCCTTTGCCCGACCCGGCAGGCCCGAAGCGGCCCGCCGCCCGCCGAGCCGGATCGAGCCGATCGCCGACTGCCCGGAGGTCTTCGACTTCCCCCGCGACATCCAGCCGATCCTCGATCGTCACTGCGTCGCCTGCCACGGCTACGAGGAAACGGCAGCGGGCGGGCCCTACGCCGGCCGCGTGATCCTCACCGGCGATCGCGGGCCGATGTTCTCCCACGCCTACTACACCATGACAGTCAAGCGCCTCTTCTCAGACGGCCGCAACCTGGCGAAGAGCAACTATCCGCCTCGCGCGATCGGATCCTCGGCGAGCCGCATCCTGCCGATGCTCGACAAGGGACACCACGACGTCCGTGCAACGGCCCATGAGAAGAAGATGATGCGCCTCTGGATCGAGACGGGGGCGCCGTACCCCGGGACCTATGCCGCTCTCGGCTGCGGATCGATCGGCGGCTACGCCGAGAACATCCAGGTTCACACGGATTTCGGCTGGCCGAGCACCCGGAAGGGGCACGAGGTGATCAAGAGACGGTGCGCGAGCTGTCACCAGGGCAAGACGGCGCTCCCCAGGGCGATGGCCGACGAGATCGGCCTCTCGTTCTGGAGGTTCAGCCTGGACGATCCGCGCCAGCGCATGAGCCGCCACATCCTCTTCAACCTCACCAGGCCGGAGAAGTCCTTGCTCCTCCTGGCGCCTCTTTCGCGTTCGGCCGGCGGATTCGAGCTCTGCGGCTCGAAGGGGGAGAGTGCGATCGTGTTCGCAGACACGAACGATCCCGACTACCAGGCGCTGCTGCAGATGGTCTCGGCAGGAAGGCAATACCTCGAGAAGATCAAGCGGTTCGACATGCCGGGCTTCCAGCCCCGGGAAGCCTACCTCCGCGAGATTCGGCGCTACGGCGTCGAGCCGGTCAGGCGGCCCGGAGGGGAGCTCGTCGATCCCTACCTGACGGACGAGGCGTACTGGCGCTCCCTCTGGCACGAGCCGAGGCCGCCGCGGTGACGCGAGGGGAAGGTCGATGAACCTCGCCTTTCAACGCTCTTCCTCGATCTCGTCTGACAGCCGGCTGAACACGAAGCGATAACGGCCCGGCTCCAGATCGATGATTGCCTCGCGTCCGACCATCCTGGCGGCACGGACTCCTTCGGCCTCGAGAAGAGGAAGATCACTGTCCTCACCGTCCCGACCCGTTTCCCGCACATCCTCCAAACGCCGTACGGGCAGGTGAGCGGTGGTGCTCGTGTTGGGCGGAAGGGAAACCTCGATCGCCACTTTCCCGCCGAACCGCTTCCAGCTGCAGACGATCGGGCCGCGGGCGGAGCGATGCGACGCCTTTACCCAGTCGAGCTCGTCGATGATCTGCGGCCGGATGACGATGCGATCGAAACCCACGGCCTCCGGGTGAGGCTGGATGCCTCCGAGCCAGGAGTAGAACCACTCGCTCACCGAGCCGAACATCGGATGGTTGTGCGAGAAGGTGTTGTCGCTGAGCGCCCAGTGCTCCCAGAGGGTGGTGGCGCCGTTCTCCAGCATGAAGCCCCAGCCCGGGAAGGTCTTCTTCGTCACCATGCGAAACACCGTCGAGGCGTACCCCTCGCGGGAGAGCAGGTCGAGCATGTACTTCGTTCCCAGGATCCCGGTCGAGAGATGGCCGTCGCGCTCGCCGATCTTCTCGAGAAGAAAGCGGACCGCGACATCCCTTTCCTCCATGGGAGTCATTCCCAGGTGGATCGCGAAGGCCTGGCCGGCCTGCGTGCCCGGACCGAACCTGCCCGTTTCCGCGACCTGGAATCTATCGAGGTAGGCCTGACGTATCGAGTCAGCGAGACGGGAATACTTCGCCGCGTCGTCGCCACGTCCAGTGATCGAGGCGAGCCGCGCGACGAGACGCGCGCTCTCCTTGTAGAGGGGCGTCACCATCGGTCCGGAGGGGCTTGGTTCCAGGCCCTCGTGATCACTCAGCCCCTTCTTGACGATCCTGTCCTTGTTCTCGGCAGCGACCAGGTCGAGCCAGCGGCGCGACACGTCGTACTGCTCCTCGATCAGGCGGGAGTCGCCGTGATACTGATAGAGCTTGTTCAGCAGAAGGGGATGAACCATGGCCCAGCCGACTCCGCAGTACTGGATGCCCACGAAGGGCGCGGTGTCGGTGAGCATGCCGTCTCCCCGAGCGGCATCGGCCCAGTCGCGCACCGTCTTGGCGTAGAAGGCCGCCATGTCGAAGTTGAGCATGAAGGCGTCGCAGGTCGCCACGATGTCGCCGCCGTAGCCGAAACGCTCGCGGTGGGGGCAGTCGGACTGCACGCTGAACAGGTTGGAGAGGAAGGTCCGGCGGCACATGAGCTGGATCGTGTTCAGCATCTCATCGGAGCAGGCAAAGGAGCCGGCATCCTCCACGGCCGCGTTGAGCCTGAGGCCGGTCACCGCGTCGAGCCCCGGCCTTTCGGGAAATCCCGTCACCTCCACGTAGCGAAAGGCATGAAAGGTGAACCGCGGGGTCCAGGTCTCCTCGCCGCCGCCGCTTGCGATGACCACGTCCTCCTGCCAGGCCACGGGCGGCGGCCAGGAAGTCTCGGCCGATTCGTTGCCCTCTGCTCTCTTGCCTCCCTTGATCTGTCCGCATACGCTGGTCAAGGGGTTCAGCGTACCGTTGTCGCGTAGGAGCTCGCCGTAGCGAAGCTTCAACCGCGTCCCGGCAGGTAGCGTGAACTTCAGGCGAACCCAGCCGGAAAAGTTCTGGCCCATGTCGAAGATGTAGACGCCGGGTTCGGGCTCGGACAGGGCGATCGACTTCAGTTCCTTTGTCGCCTCGACGGCAGGCTGGGGCTGCGCCTGGAGCGGGCCGACCGGTTCGGCCGCCCTTGCCGCGGACCGCCACTCCGAATCGTCGAATCGAGGCCGGTCCCACCCGTCGATCTCCTTCCGGGCGTCATGGATCTCGCCGAGGTAGATGTTGTTCCTGAGGAGCGGTCCGCCAGTGACCTTCCACGACTCGTCGCTGGCGATCGAGAGGCGCGTTCCGTCGAGGAGCTCGATCTCGAGCTGCGCGATGAAGCGCGGACGGCCGCAGGTCAGATGCTTGCGCAGGTCGAGATGCCCCCACATTCTGAGCGGGAGAGGGTTGTACCAGCCGTTGCCCAGCGTCACACCCAGCACGTTCTCCCCCTTGTCGAGCAGGGAGGTCACGTCGTATGTGCTGTAGAAGATCCGCTTGTCATAGGCGGTCCAGCCCGGATCGAGCACCCTGCGTCCCACGGGTTGTCCGTTGAGCGAGGCATCGCAGTAGCCCAGGCCGCTGATGTGCAGCCGGGCCTGCACGGCCTTTTCCTTCAGGGAGAAGGGTCTTCGGAACAGCGGTGCGGGATCGTCTTCATAAAGGTCCGCCTCCTTCTCCGCGACCGGCCTGCCGTCGTTGATCCAGCAGCCTGTCCAGTCGCCCGGTTCGAGAAGTCCCATCTCCCACCGGCCCGGCTTGCTCCATCGGGTGGGGGCTTTCTTCACATCCCAGACGCGGACCTTCCAGAAGCAGGCGAGGCCGCTCGACAGCGGCTTGCCCTTGTAGACGATCTGCAGCGATCGGTTCGAGTCGACCTTTCCGCTGTCCCAGAGGTCGCCTTCATCGCGCGCGAGCGCCGCCTCGGTCGAGGAGACGAGGATGCGATAGGCCGTCTGGTGCTGGCCGCGCGATCGGGAGCTCAGGGTCCAGCTCAATCTCGGGTTCCTCGAGTCGATGCCGAGCGGATCCTTCCGGTACTCGCAGCGGAGATTCTCCGGCAGCAGGTCGGATTCGCGCGGAGCGGCGGAGGTTTGCCCCTTGCCGACCACCGCGACCAGGGTAAGCAGGAAGAGCAGGATCGTTCGTTTCATCGGAAAAATTCCTCGAAGCAGAAGACGGCTGTCCTGGCGAGTATGGCTCACTGTCGAGAGAGAGGCAATGAAAGTTCCGTTCCGCTCCGCATCAGAAGCGGAAGGCGTACTGCACCTTGACGATCAAATCCTGCTCGAGAGGGACGATGGTTCCGTCCCTTTCTTCGAGCCAGTTCATCGTGGCCACGAGGAAGAGCTCGCGCCCGTCGCTGTGCGTGTAGCGCATCCGCCCCTGGAAACCGAAGTTGTCGGACACGTTGTCGTGCTGCACGAGCGTGTCGAGGCGGACCTTTGGAGAGAAGCTCACTCCGGCCGACACCTTCTCCAGGTGTGTCCGGAACCGGCTCCCGGGCAGGCTGATCCTGTTCTCCGAATAGCTCGTCGTCAAGTTGAGAGTCGAGTTCGGAGTCCAGCTGGCGGCCACGGTGCACCCGATGATATTCCCGTCATACCACTCCCCGACCTTGGCGGAGACAGAGCCCGAGAGATCACGCGTTCGCGCGAAGCTCGCGCTGATCGACAGGTCGTGCCAGGTGTATTCATCGGCGGTAACGACGGAGCCTTCGACGGGCTCGAAACCCGTTTCCAGGTCGTCGGTGTTGACGTGGTGGACGATGGAGAAGGTGTCCCCCGAGTGCATCGAGAGACCGAAGAGAGTGGTGGACAGGGAGCTCGACACCATCCTCCCGTCCGGTCCCGTCCAGATGGAAGGCGACAGGGACCACCTGTAGTGCCTGATCGCACTGTTCTCGGGCCGCGGAGTCCAGGTCGCGCCGGCCGAATGGAGGTGTTCGCCCGGCCGCCTCGCGTAGCCGAGCGCGGGATCGAAGGAGCTCTCGCTGCCCAGCGATGTGAGGGATAAGTTCCAGTCAGCCGTGGTCAGGATTCCGCGTATCCCGTGGGCGTAGCCGGCATCCTTGCCTTCCTGCTCGTTGTCCGTCCTCATGGCCCATGTGTTCAGCTGGAAAAGACCGGGCAGAAGATCGGAGTCGGAGTAGGACATGTCGAGGCCGCTGGTGAAGCTGGCCTGATCCGACGCAGGATCGCCGTGCGTGAAGATGCCTCCCACGGAGAGCTTCTCCGTGAAGCTGTACGCCGGCCTGAAGACGAAGAGCTCTCCCTCGGGCGTGCTGGTGGAAGAGAGGCCTCCCGTGTGCGCTCCGATCAATCCCAGGCTCCACGGCCCCGCCTTGCCGGCGAGCTTCGCGCTGTACTCGATGGGGATCTCGCTGCCGTCGGGCGCGAGGCCGATCCGCCGGCTGCGAAAGGGGACGATGTTTGCTCCCCCGGAAAAACCGCTCTCCCATCCGAATTCGAAGAGGTTGGAGTCCTGCAGGAAGAAGTCTCGCTTCTCCGGGTACGTGATGCCGAAGCGCGTCAGGTTCACGGTCTGTAGGTCCACCTCCGTTTCGGCGAAGTCTGTGTTCAGGCTCACCGTGGCGTTCAGCTGCGAGGTGATCCTCCAGTTCAGCTCGCCGCCGGCATCGCCTCGCATGTACTTCCTGTCCTCGGGATGCGAGGAGTGCCGCTTCGCCTTGATGTAGGGTGTCAGCTCCAGGCCGAGCCCTTTCTTGATCCCCTTGAAGCCCGAGACCTCGCCCAGCTCGCTGATCGTGGTGACGCTGAAGTGGCGCCTGGCGCCGCACCACCTGTAGTAGGCTCTCCTCGCGCCATGATACCGTTCGAAGTTGACGCGCCAGACGTCGCTGTCGGGAAAGGTGAGCGCGCTGAATGGAAACGCCATCTCGGCGATCCACCTGTCGTCGAGGATGCGCGTCTTTCCTTCCCACACCATGTCCCAGCTCGTGTTCACCCGCTTGCCGTTGTCGGTGACCAGCGCATCGAGCCTGCCGCCTGCCGCGCTCAGCACCAGGAAGATTCCCGTCTTCCCCGTGCAGAAGGTATCGAGGACCACCTTGACGGACTCGTCCTCGGACATGGTTCCGTCCCGCCTCATGTCCTGCACGATCATCCTTTCCGGATCGGGCTCGAAGCACTCGAAGGCAACGTACAGGAAGTCGTCGTTTCTCAGGATGAGGATGCGGGTGGGGGGGTCGGCCGGGATTCCCTCCACGGGCTCGACCTGCGTCAGCTGATCAACGACAACGGCCTCTTTCCACTGCGGATCCGAGATGTCCCCGTCGATGACCGGACCGTTCCTGATCAGGGGGACGCGAACGCTCTTGCGGTCCGATTCCCTGGCAGAAAGGGTTGCGGCAATCATCAGCAAGGCGAAGAAAGCGAAGAATTTCATCTCTACTCCGCAATCTTCAGATCCTGGCCGGGGGCTACTGTGAGCTCGTTCCGATCCATCTCTCTCAGCCTGATGTCGCGGCCCAGGACGTCGCCGACGAGCCTCGTTCCCTCGATGCTCACGTTCCTGCAGGCCGTGAAGTTGAGCATGTTCCGGTTCCAGTGCCAGGGCGTCCGGTCGTGGCTGCGGCGGATCGTGTTGTCAATGAAAGAGAGGCCGTCCGTCGAGAGCGCGTAGAGGACCGGATAATCGAAGGCGTGGAACACGTTGCCCTCGATGCGGATGTTGCCGTGAAAAGGCGCGTCGGGATCCTTCTGCGGGATCTCCGGGAAGATGCTGATGATCCCCTCGCAGAACTGGTACGAAGAGCTCAGGCAGGGTGACTCGAAGATGTTGTTGCGGATGACCAGGTCTGCGACCGCGCCTGATTCGTACCACTGGTTGGCGTCGCCTGCGATGAGGATGGCAGCCCCGCTGGAGCGGAAGAGGCTGTCCTCGATGATCGACCTCCGCGGGGTGGAAAGCAGCACGCCGCGCGCCCGGCAGCTGTCGAAGGTGCAGCGGCTGATGCGCACCTCGGGCGCCCAGGTCAGGTTCTCCAGCGCATCGCCGTCGGCAATCCCGCCGGGAACGGGATCCTCGAAGGAGATCTCGAAATCGGTGACGTTCAGAGGCTTCCACGACTTGATGGTCCCAAAGCCGATCGTCTTCAGACTGGAGGCGCGCAGGAAACCCACCTTCTCGCCGGGGCGCCCCCAGAGCTGGCCCACGCTCATGCCGTGCATGAAGCGGCAGACCAGCCTGTCGGCTGCCGGCCGATCGATGATGCGCACGCTCGTTCCGTGGATGTTGATGGGATCGTCCATCAGCCCGCCGAAGATGCAATCCCTGATCTCCACGAGGCCCCGGCAGTTGGAGATGTGGATACCGTCATCGTGGCCGGAGAGGTAGCGGTTCTTCCTTGCATTCGGAACGACCCGGACCCGCTCGAAGCGCAGGTTCTGGGTGTACTGCCCCAGCAGCCCGAGCCCGCCGGTGTGAAAGACGTCGATCTCCTCCAGCACGATATCCTTGCTGTGGAAGAAGAACATCCCGGCGTGATGACGCGCGTTGTGGCGCATCACGAGATAGTTACCCGTGGCTGGCTTTCGCCCGAAGGAGCGGTGCAGGCGAACGAGGCGGGGTTCCAGCTCCTCGGCCCGGTGATCGCGCCATCCATGGCCAAGGCAGCCGTCGCCCGACTGCAGGGGTATCAGGTGGGAGTCCTTCTCGAACTCGATCGTTCCCCACCAGCCGCTCTCCCAGTTCTCGCCTCGAAACACGATCTTGCCCTCGCGGATGACGTAGGGCGACTCCTCGGCGATCCGGATGTCGATGTAGTCGTCGCTGACGGCCGCGACCTGCGCCTGGGCCGTCAGAGGGATCTCCCAGTCCACGCTGAAGTCCTTCAGGACGATGTTCCGGCACCTGTCTATGGTGATCGGCTGCATCGGGCCATGGAACACGAACTCGCTTCCGCGACCGTCGAGCACGAGGTCGGCCATCCCTTCGATCACGATGGGGCAGACCCTCGTATCCCTCAGGAAGGTGTTGGATTCGAAGTACTCCCGGTTGTCGCTCTTCTCGGCGAAGAAGTCGTACCGGCCCTTCGGAAAGACCAGGCGGGCAGGATGGCCTTTCTCCGATATCTGCAGGGCCTTCTCGAGGGCCTGGCGGACGGCGGGCACGGCGTCGCTGCCGCGATCAGGCTGGTATCCTTCGGCGCAGATGTCGATCTCGATCTCCTCCGGCCCTCCAGATACGGCTGGCGAAGCGTCCAAGCCGTCGCCCATGGCCGGCGCACTGTTGAAGAGGAGTCCGAGGAAAACGAGGGCCAGGATCCCGGCCTTGAGCCATGGCGCTTCTTTCCAGCACCCGATGTGTCGAATAAATGGAGAGGTTGTCGGAATCATGCGGTCTCACCCGGCACCGAGGTTCAGCGGCCGCAGCTCCCGGCTGCCGGCCGATCCCCTTCGGTCAAGCCTTTTGCTGTATTAGTGAAGGAGTCATCTCTTCCTTTGCCGTCTCCTTTCTATGAATTATTATTTCTGCTGGCAAGCTCGATGAACGATATACTTCCCTGAAGCCGCAGGTGTTCTGGATGGAGAGATTCACTTTCTCGTTGAGGAACAGAAATAGATCTGCGGCGACACGGCAAAGTTCGGCTGCTGTTTTCGGGCAGGTCACGACGAGATGGATCCGGCAGGTTCATCGAGATGAAAGATGCGGGAGGTACGAATGAACGGGCAGGAAAGAAGCGTCCACCAAGTGGTTTTGGCCGCGAAGATGGCTGTTCTGGTGCTCATCTTCCTTCTCTCTCCCGTCCTGACGGCCTGGGCCCAGGACGAGGAAGTGAAGGCCAGGATCGAGATCACTGAGAAGCGAATCCGGGTGCTTCTCTCGGAGGCCGAGGAACTCGATCGGGCTGGTCGGGCCGAGGAAGCCCGCGAGCGCGTGAAGAAGGCGGAAGCCCTCAGGGAAAAACTCGCCGAACTCCATCAGCGGATCGAGGGGAGCCGCCCCGAGAAGGTCCACCCACAGGAGGCTCGTGAGCTGGAGGAGATCCTCCACGGGCTCGAGCTCGGGATGGAAGCCCTTGAGAGGCTGGGACGCCGCGAGGAGCTCGAGATCCTCCAGCAGGTGGCGCGGCAGGTCCGCGAGGAGATGAAAGGCCGTCACCGCGAGAAACGGCACGGTGATGAAGAGCGCGAGCACGCGCTGCACCAGCTCGAGGTGATGCGCCTTGCCATGCACGCCCTTCGCGAGGCGGATCGGAAGGACACGATGGAGCTGCTCGAGCACGCGATTCATGCCCGCGAGCTGGCGCTCGAGGGAAAAAGGAACGAGAAGGCGATGAAGATCCGGGAGTCGGCGCCCAGCCTGGAAGTCCAGACCGAGATCCTGTTCCATGCCGCCGACCTCTGGCACAGGTTCGGCCACGAGAAGAAGGCCGCAACCGTGCACGAGCTTGCCGAGGAGTTCGCGGGGAGGCTCCGGCACAGGAAGGAAAGAGGCGAAGGCGCTATTCGCGGCGAGGAGCGCGAGCTGGTCGAGCATGAGGTCGAGGTCATGAGGATGGCGATGCCGGTTCTGCGAAAGGCGGGGAAGGTCGATGCCGCGGACATGCTGAAGTATGCCATTCAGGCACGTGTCGTGGACCTGGAAGGAAGAAACGGCGCTGAAGCGGACCTGGTCCGCGAGCGGGCTCCCGGATTCAAGGAGCAGATCGAGATCCTCGCACTGGCGTCGCGGATCTTCCGCGAGCTCGGCGAGGTCGAGAAGGCGCGGGCCGTCGGCGGACTGGCCGAGGAGATGGCCGCTCGTGAGAGGGGGACGGAGATCGACCATCCCGAAGCCATGGCGAGACGCATCAGGGATCTCGAGGAGAGGATCGCCGAGCTCGAGCGGGAGCTCGACGCCTGCCGGGCCGCGCTTCGCACTCTCCGAAAAGAGCGGAGATAGCGGCCGTACGGAGGTAGAGCGTGACTGCAGCGAACGGAAGGAGAGCCGGGTTTCTGCTTGCTGCGATGCTTGCTGCGTGGCTCCCGGGTGCGGCTCCCTGCCTCGCCCAGGAATCGCCGGCAGCCCCTCCGGCAGTCGAGCAGAGCGATTCGCGCCTGACTCTCGAGCCTTGCATCGATCGGGCGACGGGAACCAGGATCCTCCGAGGGAAGCTCGATGTCTTCGAGAACAGGGAAGCCGGCAAGGGGCGAACGATCGCCCTGAATCTGGTTGTCCTGCCGGCCACGGGCCCGGGTCCTCGACCGGACCCGATCTTCTGGCTTCACGGGGGACCGGGCGTGGCCGCAACGGGGAGCGTCCGGACCTTCGCCGCATCGTGGATGCGGAGAGATCGCGACATCGTCCTTGTGGATCAGCGCGGGACAGGTGGGTCGAATCCCTTGCACGTGCCGCTGCCCGGGAGCGACGGCAACATCCAGGGATACCTCGATCCCGTCTTCCAGGTGGAGCCGTTCCGGGCTGCCCTGCCGCGGCTCGAGAAGATTGCGGATCTCGCCCGGTACACCACACCGATCGCCATGGACGACCTGAACGAGGTGCGGGCGGCCCTCGGCTACAGGAAGATAAACCTGATCGGCGGCTCCTATGGGACGCGCGCCGCCCTCGTCTACATCCGCCGCCATCCCGAGACGGTGCGATGCGCCATTCTCGACGGCGTCGCTCCCATCTCGTTCACGAATCCGCTCTATCATGCCAGCGCGGCGCAGGAAGGTTTCGAGACGCTCTGCAAGGAGATTTCGGACAGCTCTAAATACCGGAGGGCTTTTCCCAACCTGGAGAAGAAGCTGTGGAGCATCCTCCGGCGCCTGGAGAAGAAGCCTGTGGACGTCGCGATCGAGCATCCGGTCACGAAGGAGCGTGTCACGGTCAAGCTGACGCGCGCCGCCTTCGCCGAGGCGCTGCGGATCATGATGTATTACATGAGCACCAACCGGAAGGTTCCGCGTCTTGTCCTGCAGGCCTACGAGGGAGACTACGCACCTTTCGCCCAGACCGGCATGATGAGCGACAGGGGGATCCGCGGCATCATTCATTTCGGCATGCTGATGTGCGTCACCGGCAGCGAGGACATCCCGCGCATCGATCCGGCTTCCATCCCGCGGCTGACGAGGAACACCTTTCTCGGCGACGACCGCGTCCGCCGGCAGATGGCCGTTGCGGCGATCTGGCCGAGGGGGAAGGTCCCGGCTGATTACGGAGAACCCGTCCGCTCCAGCGTGCCAGTTCTTCTCCTTTCGGGAACTCACGATCCCGTGACGCCACCCCGCTTCGCGGCAGAGGCGGCCAGGCATCTCGAGAACAGCCTGCATCTCGTCGTGCCCGGAGCTCACGGCGTGGGCGGCCCGGTGGTCGAGCGGATCAAGCGCGACTTCCTGACTCGGGGCACGGTGAAGGGCCTCGACACTTCGGGAATCGAGACGATGCGCCTGGCCCCTCTCGAGATGCCTGATGCAAGCCGGAGAGCCTGGTAGCGGTGGACCACAGCAGAGCAACTTCTTATTTTGCATTCTATCTTGAAGTATTTGGCCATTTGGCTAAAATGCCAAATAATTCGCATTGCTTGATCGAGAGAGAACATGGAACCGAAAGTACAAGCCCGCTTCGAAGCCCGCGCCAGGATCATCAAGGCGATGGCGCATCCCACGCGGCTCTTCATCATCGAGGAGCTGGCGAAGGAGGAGCGGTGCGTCTGCGACCTGACCGACATGATCGGTGCGGATATCTCGACGGTATCGAAACACCTCTCCGTGATGAAGAACGCCGGGATCGTCGTGGACGAGAAGCGGGGATCCCAGGTCTTCTACAAGCTCAGGGTCACGTGCATCCTCAATTTTTTCTCCTGCGTCGAGGCTGTGCTGAAGGAGAACGCCAGGGAGCAGATCAAGTGGGCCAAGTAGGGCGCCTTTTTTTTTTGATGGAATTTGGTGATTTTGCCAATAGGCCACAGGTGGGATTTCCCGGGCGCTGCGGAGTCTGTTAATGAAGCGAGAGCTCAAGATCCTTGCCGCCTTCGTTCTTTTCTTTCTCGCGGTCTACTTCCTTCCCCTGGCCGATCAGGATATCACCGGAGCCATCATCGAGGCGTTCAAGCTTGTCCAGTGGTATGCCCGCAACCACACCCTGGCCTGCGTCGTTCCCGCTCTCTTCATCGCCGGCGCCATCACGACCTTCCTCTCCAAGGAAAGCGTGCTCAAGCACCTCGGGCCAAGGGCCGGCAAGGTCAAGGCCTACACGGTGGCTTCCGTGGCCGGCACCGTTCTGGCCGTCTGCTCCTGCTCGGTGCTGCCGATCTTTGCCGGCATCTACCACGTGGGGGCCGGCCTCGGCCCGGCTTCAGCCTTCCTCTACTCGGGACCGGCCATCAACGTCATGGCGATCTTCCTCACCGCTCGCGTGCTCGGGCTCGAGCTCGGTCTCGCCCGGGTGATCAGCGCCATCCTCTTCGGCATCGTCATCGGCCTGATTTTGGCCTGGGTTTTTCGAAGGAGCGAGAAGTCGCGCGCGGAGCAGGTGATGCAGATGCCCGATCCGCCGGCTTCCAGGCGATCCTTCGGAAAGAACGTGCTGCTCCTGGGATCGATGATCCTGTTCCTGGTCTTCAGCGACTGGTTCAATCCGGGAGACAAGGAGGTGCGGCTTGCCGACGGGACCCGATTCGAGGCCGCACTGCAGTACGAGACGGCCCGCGAATACGACCTGCGCCTGAAGGAGCCGGCTCTCGATCGCGAGACCGGCGAGGTGGTCAGGATCGCGAAGTCACGGATCGCCTCGATCGAGGACCGGGACACCTGGGTCGTCCGGATCCATCACGCCCGGTGGTACCTGGCGGCTGCTGCGGGGATTCTCGTGCTGATCCTCTCCCTGGCCTGGCTGGAAAGACGGGAGTTCATCGAGTGGATGGGCAGCACCTGGAGCTTCGCCAAGCAGCTCGTCCCGCTGCTCTTCGGCGGCGTCTTCGTCGTGGGCTTCCTCGGCGCCCTTCTTCCCGAGAAGCAGGTGGCCGCCCTGGTGGGGGACAACAGCCTCTCGTCCAACCTCGTCGCCTCGATCGTGGGGTGCGCCTTCTACTTCGCCACCCTGACCGAGGTGCCGATCCTCGAGGCGTTGATGAAGAACGGCATGGCCTCCGGACCGGCCCTGGCGCTTCTCCTGGCCGGCCCGGCCCTGTCGATACCGAGCATCCTCGTAGTCCGATCGGTCATCGGCAACAGGAAGACGCTCCTGTTCATCGTGCTGGTGGTCGTGATGGCAACGGGCGTGGGCATGGTCTTCGGAGCTCTGACCGGATGACGGCGAATCAAAAGGAGGAAAACGATGAGGCTTCTTCAGGTCCTCGGGCCGGGCTGCTCGAACTGCGAGAACCTGTCACAGAACGTCTGCAAGGCGGCGCGCGATCTGGGTCTCGAATTCCGGTTCGAGAAGGTCAAGGAGATGAACGCCATCGCCCGGTTCGGCGTGATCATCACCCCGGCGCTCGTGGTCGACGGAGAGGTCAAGTCGTCCGGCAGGGTGCTTTCCGTCGAGGAGGTCAAGAAGCTGCTGCTCTGATGGCCATGAACTGCACGGAATGAGGAGAACGGAATGGCAAAGGAAGCAAACATCACGAAGGAGGCGCGCGACCTCGGTTTCTTCGAGCGCTACCTGACACTCTGGGTCGTCCTGTGCATCGGCGCCGGCATCCTGATCGGGAAGATCGCCCCCGGCGTGGCCACGTCGCTGGACGGCATGGCCATCACGGTGGGGGACGCCCCGGTCGTGTCGATCCCCATCGCCATCTGCCTCTTCTTCATGATGTACCCGATCATGGTGAAGATCGACTTCGCCGAGGTGGTCAAATCCGGCAAGAGCATCCGTCCCGTGGGCCTGACCCTCGTCCTGAACTGGTTCATCAAGCCCTTTACCATGTATGCCATCGCCGTCTTCTTTCTCGGCACGCTGTTCCGCACCTTCATCGGCCCCGATGCGATCGATCACGTGAAGATGCCCTTCGGCCTCGACCTGGCCGTGGGCGACACCTACGGCGTGGGGACCGTGGTGATGGACGGTAGCAAGAAAGTGCTGGAGGTCCCCCTCTGGCGCAGCTACCTGGCGGGCTGCATCCTCCTCGGCATCGCCCCGTGCACAGCCATGGTCCTGGTGTGGGGCTACCTCTCCCGGGGGAACGACGGCCACACGCTGGTCATGGTGGCCATCAACTCGCTGGCCATGCTCTTCCTCTACGGGCCCCTCGGAGGACTGCTCCTCGGCGTGGGCCGCCTTCCCGTTCCCTGGCAGGCCCTGCTGCTCTCGGTGGGAATCTACGTGGCCCTTCCCCTCGTGGCGGGCTACTTTTCGCGCAAGTGGATCATCGCAGCCAAGGGGGAAGCCTGGTTCAAGGAGAAGTTCCTGCACATCCTGACGCCTGTCACCATCATCGCCCTGCTGATCACCCTGGTGCTCCTCTTCTCCTTCAAGGGCGAGGTGATCCTGGAGAATCCCCTGACCATTCTCTGGATCGCCGTTCCCCTCTTCATCCAGACGACGGTCATCTTCGGACTGGGCTACGTCCTGGCGCGCCTGCTAAAGCTCTCCTACGAGGATGCCGCGCCCTCGGCGATGATCGGCGCGTCCAATCACTTCGAGGTGGCCATCGCCACGGCGACGATGCTGTTCGGCCTTTCATCGGGCGCAGCCCTGGCCACGGTGGTCGGCGTGCTGATCGAGGTCCCCGTGATGCTGATGCTGGTGAAAATCTGCCTGCGGACGCAGCATCTGTTCAGGACATAGCGGAATCCCGGTACCCGCAGGGCTGGCGGCTCTTCGACCTGAAGAGCGATCCTCGAACTGAATATTTCCAGGTTACTGGGAGTGCCTGTCGAGAAAGAGTGCCTCTCGCCCGCTGAGGAAGGAGTTATGATGCCTGAGCTCCTTTGTTTTCATATATTGTGGATGGCTGCAACGAACAAAATACTCAATCACTGAGTAATACGTCATGGCCTCTTGTTCTCTCTCGGCTGACAACCTGAAAGACCTCAATGATTTGCCCCCAAGACGGGCGATCGATACGATAGGCGGCAAGATGGAAGGAAATATGATCGCCTGGTTCGTCATCCTGTTTCAGTGCATTTCCAATTCCGCCGAGGACGGTTCCGATCGACAACTTCTCGTACATGCAGGCCTGGCATGTCCGGGATCACGGTTTCATCAGCTTCTTCACCAGGTACGACTTTCCGGCGGACCGGACGATCTGCTGCATGACCAGCTCCGACGGCATCGTGTGGGAACAGTGGCAGCGCCTGGCAGCCATCGATAAGGGGCATTACCAGATCAGCGCCGCCGGCCGGAAACGGGCCGGAGCGGCATTCAACTATCATCCCGAGGGCAAGGGCCTCAACTGGAGATCGAACCTGTACTTCTGCGATCATGACGGCAAGGTGTTCCGGCTTCCCCGCAAGATGCAGGAGGATCGGGCGAAGCCGACGCCCCTGGGAGGGGGCTAGCAGGCCGTCGAACAGGTCATTCGGCCTGCCAGGGCCGAGTCAGGGGCGCCTTTCCCCGTCGTCATTCTGCTGCTCGACCGATCTCTTCACGTACCGGCCTCCGTCCTTGACCCACGTCCCGGGCTTTGACCAGGTGCAGTTCTCGTCGAAGGCGGTCTGCTCCTTCCTCGGCAGTGTCTCGAGCAGGGCCGGGTCGCCCAGTTCGCGAAAGATCAGATCCTTCGGGTCGAAGCGGTTGAAGGTGTAGATGCCGTTGACCCCGGCCTTCCAGGCGTTCATCGCCTCGCCGCGCCAGATCTCGATCGCCGTGGGCCCCTCGGGTTCCGGGGCGTTCGGCTCGATCCGTCTCCGGACCAGGGCGGCGTAGACCGGGACGTTGTGCTTCTTTCCCAGGGCCGCGAGGTTCTCCCAGGGCTCGAGCTTGAAGTAGCCGCAACCCACGACGATGTCCATCAGGCCCTCCTCGAGCCATCTCGAGACGTCGAGCCCCATGGCGCGGCAGTAGTCGAGCGAGTCGGGGATGCGGATCGCGATCAGGATGGGGCGGCCGCGCCGGCGTGCCGTCTCGTCGACCATGGCGCGCACCCTGCGCCAGAGAGCGGTCATGGCCGCCATCTTCTCGGGCGGCACCGGCCGGCCTTCCATCGCCTCGATGAAGTAGACGGGATGGCGGAAGAAGTCGAGCTCGATGCCGTCGACGTCGTACCGCGTGCAGACATCCTCGAGTATGGCGAACATTTTTTCCCGCACCTCGAACCGACCATAGCGCAGGGCGGACCAGCTCCCCGCGCCGCAGGGCCAGCGATCCTTGGGCTGTCCCATCAGGAGCTCGGGGTGCTCCTTCTTCCAGCGGCAGAACAGATGGGCGTTCTTCGACGAAGAGTCGTGGCGGTCGTTCATCCGCATCGACCAGAAGATCTCCCTCCCGTGGTCCTTGCCCCACTCGATCATGATCTCCAGCGAATCTGTGTCCAGATCGTTCAGCGGCTTGACCCACTCCTTGTTCTTCACCTCCTGATCGACGCACATCTGCTCCGACACGTCGCTGCGATGGGTGTAGAGGTTGTTCACACCGGTGCAGTAGAAGATCGCATCGACCTGGCTGTCCGCCAGCGCCGTTGTGCGGCGGTCGAGGAAGGACCGGGCCGTCACCTCTCCCGACGGGTTGTCGTTCCCGTCGTTGTTCATGATTATCCGCCGCTTGCGGAATCGGGCCTCGAGCCGCGCTTCCGCAAGCTCCTCGTCGCTGAGCGGCAACTTCCGGAACAGGATGTTCCGGCTGCGCTGCTGCGAGAACCTGAAGCCCGAGATCGCTCCCGCCCCGTCACGGTCGAAGTCGATTCGTCCCTGAGAGGTCCGGAACTGATCGCTCTGGGTGGGGACGAGCTCCACGCTGCCATGTTTTCTCTGTCGGGCCTGCAGCTTGCCGCCCTGGACTTCGATGGAAGCGACGGTGTCGAGCTCGCGGCTCCAATAGAGGCCTCGATACTCCTCGAGGCGCGCCGTGCTCGGCTGGTGAGGAACCACCCGCCCGGCCCGGATGCCGCGATAGTGGAGGGCATGGACGTTGCCGGACGAGTCCCTCTCGAAGACGAGCGATGCGCCGTAGGCCTTGACGAAGAACCTGTCCTCCTTCTCGGGCACCGCGGGGTACGCGGGCTCCATCGTGGCCTGGGCCGTGAGGCTGTTGCCTTTCCTGGTGATGGTGAGCAGCCACCCCGGGCCGAGCTTCCACGTCCCCAGGTAATCGTCGAGGAGCCCGGGATCGATCGGCTCGACCTCCTTCTCCGCCGTCTTTTTCTTCTCGCTCTCGAGATGGTCCGAGAGGTAGAGATCCGCGATCCGCAGCGCTTTCTCGCGAGGGTTCAGGCTGCTCAGGTTGCACAGCACGATGACGTTGAAGCGAAGGTCGGGGAAGCGGATCAGGTAGGTCCTGAACCCCGCCCATCCGCCGGAGTGGCTCACCGACTTGGCGCCCCGGTACGACGAGACCGACTGGCCGAAGGCATAGTCGATCCTCTTGCCGCTGTTCAGCACACCCCTTTCTTCCATCTTCTCGATCACCACGCTGCCGCCCACGACGGGGTTGTCGAAGTTGTTGGCCCACAGGACAAGGTCGTCGACGGTGCTGAAAAGGGAGCTCGATCCCATGGCCGTCAGGCTGTTTCCCACTTTCTTGAAGCCGCCCCGGCCGTCGGGCCTGTAGGCCGTGGCCCTCTTCTTGACGATCTCCTCGTGATCGTCGTGGAAATGGGTGTCCTTCATCCCGAGAGGCGCGAAGATCCTCCGGTCCGTCCATTGGCGGAAAGAGATCCCCGAGACGCGCGCCACCGCCTCGGCCAGCAGGTTGTAGCCCGTGTTGCTGTAGGTATACTCGGAACCCGGCTCGAAGTTCAGCTTCTCCTGATGCCGGACCATATCCATGATGTTCCGGAAAGAGATCACGTCGTCGAAGCGCCATCCGCCCAGCAAGAGGGTGCCCGGCCAGTCCCTGAGCCCGCTCGTGTGATGCACGAGATGGCGGAGCGTGATCGTATTCCCGAAGTCGGGCACCTCGGGCACGTATGTCCCGATGTTCTCGTCGAGGGAGAGCTTGCCCTCCTCGAGCAGCATGGCCACGGCCATGCCGGCGAACTGTTTCGAGACCGAGGCGATGTCGAAGACCGTCTCGGAGGTGATCGGGATGTTGTGGTCGAGGTCGGCGCAGCCGAATTCCTTCCTGTAGAGCACGCGGCCGTCACGGACAACGGCAACGGCCGCGCCCGGGGAACCGGGCTTGTCGTAATCGGCGAAAAGCCGGTCGACTTTTTCCGGCAGGCCCTCCTCCGCGATCAGGCCGGGATCCGACAGGACGCAGAAGAGGGTGCACAGATGCAGCAGAGAACAGAATCTCAAGGGGCGGGCTGGACAGATCATTGAACTCCTCCCAGACTGCGAAGGGCACGCACTCCGGTGCTATTGCATCCTTCGCGGCGCAGACCTATGATGTTTGAATTTGACTCTTATTCCGCGATTTCTTCAAGACGGAGGGATCGATGATTGCCTTCGGGATTTTCCTTCATGCACTGGGCGGCTTTGCAGCGGGCAGCTTCTACATCCCCTTGAAGAAGGTCAAATCGTGGAATTGGGAGAGCGCCTGGCTGGTCAACGGCGTCTTCTCCTGGATCATCGCCCCCTGGGTCGTGGCATTCCTGACCGTGCCGCATCTGAAGGAAATCCTTGCCGATGCACCGGGCGACTGCCTGCTCTGGTGCTACCTGTACGGTGTGCTCTGGGGCGTCGGCGGCCTCACGTTCGGCCTTTCCATGCGATATCTGGGCATGTCCCTCGGCTACGCCGTGGCCCTGGGGCTGTGCGCGGCGTTCGGGACGCTCATCCCGCCGCTCTATGACGGCCGTCTCGATGAGCTCATCGGCTCGGTTTCGGGACGGACAACGCTGATCGGTGTTCTGGTCTGTCTCGCGGGAATCGCCCTCTGCGGCTTCGCCGGCATCAGGAAGGAGAGGGAGCTACCCGAAGGAAAGACGCGGGAGAGCATCGAGGAGTTCAGTCTTTTCAAGGGTTATCTCGTGGCGCTCTTCGCCGGTGTGATGAGCGCCTGCATGGCCTTCGGCTTCCGCGCCGGGAAGCCGATCGCCGCCCTGGCCGTGGAGAAGGGCGTCCACCCACTCTGGCAGCAGGGAGCCATCCTCGTCATTATTCTTGCCGGCGGCTTCACCACCAACTTCATCTACTGCGTTGCGCTGAACATCAGGAACCGGTCGGGGGGGAACTACCTCGATTCGAGAAAGAGCCCCATTGCACGGAACTATCTCTTATCCGCCGCGGCCGGCGTGACCTGGTACCTGCAGTTCATGTTCTACGGCATGGGAACAACCAACATGGGGAAGTACGACTTTGCCAGCTGGTCGATCCACATGGCCTTCATCATCGTGTTCAGCAACATCTGGGGGCTCTATTTTCGGGAGTGGAAAGGGTCGAGCCGGCGCACCGTCAGGATCGTTGTTACCGGTATCGTCGTGGTGATAGTCTCGACCCTGATCATCGGCCTGGGAAACTATCTTGCCGGCCGGGGCGATTGAAAGAAGGATGAACCATTGAGCAACCGCGAGACCATGACCCCGCGCGAAAGAGTGCTTGCGGCGATCCGGCACGAGATCCCCGACCGTGTGCCCATCGATCTGGGCGGGAATCAGACGGGCATCCACAAGGATGCCTACGAAAAGCTCCTGGACCATCTCGGCATCGACGACAGGATCGTCATCATGGATGCCGTGCAGCAGCTTGCCAGACCGTGCGAGGCCGTCCTGGAGCGCTTCCGTGTGGACACCCGCTACATCGCCGCCGGCCCGCCCGCGATCTGGAAAGGAGGGGTCGTCGAGCGGGAGCGGGGAGGCCGGCTCTGGCACGACCTGACGGACGAGTTCGGCGTGACCTGGTCGATGCCTGATGACACACCGCTCTACATGGACATTTCCCATCATCCCCTGGCCAAGGCCTCGATCGCGGATCTGGATCGCTATCCCTTTCCGAAGGGTGATGATCCCACGCGGTTCGACGGGCTGCGCGAGAAGGCTCTCACGTTGAAGAACGAGACACCCTATGCCGTGGTCAGCGGGATCTCGGGCGTGGTCTACGAGATCTGCTGGTACATGCGTGGCCTGGAGCAGTGGCTGTGCGACCTGATCACGAACAGGGAGTTCTGCGAGGCCCTGCTCGACCGGACCCTTCGGTTCTGGCTCGACTGGTTCCGGCTGTTCCTCGACGAGGTGGGGGACGTAGTCGATGTGATCATGATCGGCGACGACCTGGCCGGTCAGAGAGGGCCGCTCTTCAATCCCTCGATCTATCGCACCATCGTGAAGCCCCGCCAGAAGCGTCTGGTCCAGATGATCCGGTCGCGTACCGACGCGAAGATCTGGTACCACACCTGCGGTGCCTGCGCCGATTTCATTCCCGACCTGATCGACAACGGCATCGATATACTCAATCCCCTGCAGATCAGCGCCTGCGACATGGATCCGGCCGATCTCAAGGAAAGGAGCAAGGGTCGCCTTGTCCTCTGGGGAGGCGGCTGCGATTCACAGAACGTCCTCCCCTTCGGCACGCCGTCGGAGGTGCGGGAGAACGTGCGCCGCAACATGGAGATCTTCAAGGCGTCCGGGGGGTACGTGTTCAACTCGGTGCACAACATCCAGGGCAACGTGCCGGCCGGGAACATCGTGGCCTTCTTCGACGCGGCCCATGAATTCGGATTCTACGAGTGACGCGGTTCCGATCGATCCGGAGCCTTCCGGCGGTCTGCTACCGGTACAGAATCGGCTTCTCCTGCCAGTCCTTGTCCTTGTCGTACGCCCACTCCTCCACTCGCGGCCGGCGCTCGCGGAGACGGATCGACTCGATGCCCAGGGCGTGTCCCGTCGATCGCGGGGACTTGCCGATGCACTCGAGGCGGAGCGTGTACTCTCCCGGATCGGGCCAGAAGTCGAGAAGGTGCCATTCCCAGTCGGAAAGGTCGGCGTGATAGAGGTCGATCGGCCGGCCGATCTTCCTGCCGTTGAGGTAGACCTGATAGGTGCCGTAGTCATTGGCGCGCGTCCCCTTGATCAGGAGCCGCCTGGGCTCCTTCTTTTCCACCTTGAAGGGGATCTCCACCCAGGCGCCTTCCTGCTGGCCGGGGCGATAGAAGAGCTGGCCGCCGGGATAGAACCCAAGGTTCGACTGGACCTCGGCCCGGCCGACGCCGTGATGCTTCCCGTCGACGTACGGCTTGGCAAGAAAGATCAGGTCGAGGTCGGGCAGCCTTCGCTCCGAGGCATGGGGTGCCCGCGCCTGGAAGGTCGGCGTGCCGGTCTGGTACCAGAACGCCACGCTCGAGTAGTCGTCCTGGCGCTCGTTCCAGGAGTGCGTCTTGCCCTCGGGATTTTCGTCCGGCGAGATCCAGCCCCAGTGCTCGATGGTGAACCGGATCGACTTCTTGAAGACGATGGGATCGTGGATATGCCAGCGATAGGCCGAGGTGTGCCCGCCCACGATGCCCCACTGATCGAAGTAGGGCGTGCCGAAGTAGGGTGTGCTCGTCGTCTTCAGCCCCCAGGCCGAGAGGAAGTAGTCCTCCGTGCCCGTGCCCCATATCGACGGCTTCGCCTCGCCGTCGATGTAGATCTTCTCGTCGCCCTCGCCGAACCACGAGGGGCTTCGCGTCCGGACGGAGAGGACCGTGCCGACGTAATGTCCTTTTCCCTCCGTCTCGAGGATCACGTAATCCTTGCCCTGCTTCACCGGGTACTCCTGGCGGTACTGGGCGTAGAAGTAGGGCGTGTCCTCGGGAAGAGAGTCGAGCTTGATCCAGTCGATGTTGTAGTAGAGGAGGTTGAGCTTCTTCTCGCTCTCGTTCTGGACCTCCACGCGGACCGACTTCCGGAAGGGCATCCGCCAGAAGCAGTTGTACGAGTCCGCATCCTCCACCACCACGGGAACGCTGATCACCTCGCTGCGCCGGCCGAAGGAGTTGGCGAAGAAGTCGCCCAGCGGCGCCTCCACACCGGGACGCTCCGATCCGTCGTAGAAGATCCGCAGCACGATCTCCTGATGATTGGCAGAGCCCTCCTTGGCCCAGGCGTGAGGCTCGGGGCCGAGGAAGGTGAACCACATGTGCGTGATGACGCCCGGACCCTCGGCATCGAGAACGACCTTCACCGCACCAGGCGCCACGCGCGAGTTGTCCCTGTTGCTGTGCGCACAGTCTCCCTTCTCGTCAACGGCCGTCGACGTGGAGCGCATGCTGCGGCCCTGCTGGGGCTTTGCCAGGTTGTCCATGTCGTCGGCATGGAGGGGCATGAGCAGCGCCAGGGAGACGAGAGCCGCCAGGGGCAGGACCTTGCCGCTTCCCGGCGGATATGCAATAGAAGACAGGAGGGAGAAGACGCGAGGACGGTTCATCGGGTACTCCTTCGAGACCGGGGTGCCGGAGATCATCGGGAACATTCCGTGGCACGCGAAGCCTGCAGAATACCGCCCTGCGGCATTCGAGACAAACCTCTCTTCCCTGTTTCCTTCCCGCGCCGCCGCTGCAGGGGGTTGCCTTTCCTTCATCCAGAGCGTATCTCAGCAAGGCGAGAGTCTGTTTTTCGGAGGAAGAGAATGAACGTCCTGCCTCTTCTCGCGCTGGCCTGCCTGGCTGTTCTCACCGGCTGCATCGCTCCCCTCGATCCCGGTTCGCCTGAAGATCGAACAGCGGCATCGTACTACCGGTCCTGCAAGCCCCTCACGCGCTGGTGGTGGTTCGCCGCCGAGATCGGCGTCAAGGACGTGGAGGAACAGCTCGACTGGGTGAAGGCCAACGACTTCGGCGGCGTGGAGATCGCGTGGATCTATCCCGTCGGCCGCGATCCCGAAGCGGTCCGGGATCCCTGGCTCGGCGAGGCGTGGTCGCAGGCCGTGAGGCACGCCAAGGAGTACGCCGACTCCATCGAGCTCCACTGCGACTTCACATTCGGCACCCTCTGGCCGTTCGGCGGGAGCTTCGTGCCGGACAGCGACAGGACGCGGGTCTTCGGCGAGCCTGAATTCAAGCAGAAGCTGCGGCTATCGTGGGAGCATCCGACGATCGGAAACGTGATCGATCACATGGACCGCGGCGCCCTCGAGCGCTACTCGCGCCGCATGCTGGACGCTCTTTCCGGCGCTCTTTCAGGATCGCGGTCGGCTCTCTTCTGCGACTCCTGGGAGGTGGAGACACGCCGGATCTGGACGGACGGCTTTTCCGAGATGTTCCAGGATCGGTTCGGCTACGACATCCGGCCTTTCATGGAGGAGATCTACGACCCCGGGCGCGGCGACGAGCGCTACGATTACATGAAGCTCGTTTCCGAGACCGTGATCGCGAACTTCTTCGAGCCGTTCACGAAGATCAGCCGCGAGGCGGGCGCGTTCTCCCGCGTCCAGTGCGGCGGCTCTCCCACCGATCTGATCGATGCTTTTGCCTCGGTCGACGTGCCCGAGAGCGAGGCGATGCTCTACGAGCCGAGCTTCGCCAGGATCCCGGCTTCGGCGGCGGCTCTGGCCGCATCGCCCCTGGTGAGCGCCGAGACGTTCACCTGCCTCTACGGCTTTCCGGGCGAGCACCTGGGCGACGAGCGCCTCCTCGACCTGAAGCTCGTGGCCGATGCCCTCTTCGCCAACGGCGTCAACCAGATCGTCTGGCACGGCATGCCGTACAACCGCACCGGCGACGACTCGAACCGGTTCTATGCCACGGTGCACGTGGGGCGGCAGGGGCGGCTCGCGTCCGAGCTACCCGCCTTCAATCGATACATGGAGAAGGTGTCCGCGGCGATGCGGAAGGGAAGGACCTATTCCGACGTGGCCGTCTACCTACCGATCGAGGACGGCTGGATAGCGGGCGAGTACCCGAAGGAGAAGCAGTTCCCCTGGGCCTGGGGCGCCTACGAGCTGCGCTACGTCGCCATGCCGGACGAGCTGCGCGGCTACCACCCGCTCTGGATCAACCGCTCCTTTCTGGAAAAGGGCGTTCTGCGGAACAAGACGCTCTTTTGCGGCGGCGCTTCCTTCTCGTCGCTCTACGTCGACGTGGACTACCTGGACAGCGCGGCGCTCGACGCGATCCTCGCTCTGGCCGGCAAGGGCTTTCCCGTCTGCCTCAAGCGGCGCCCCGCCGAGCCGGGACGGATGAAGTCGGGCACCTTCGAGGCGAGGCTCGATCGCCTCGAGAAGCTGGACAACGTGTCCGGCGATTTCACGGAGGTGGCGGTGAATCCCCCTCTCGTGAGCGGGGAGGACCTGCCCGACCACTGGTGCCGGTTCGAGGGAGAAACACTCTACCTGTACTTCTCCCATCCGGCGGCCCGCGATCTCGCTCTTCCTTTATCGCTCGGCCAGGCCGACAAGGCGGGGAGCGTGACGAGGAAGGTGCGCGTGACGCGAGAGGGCAGGAGCCGCGAGGTTATCCTCTGCTTTGCGCCGTGCCAGTCGCTGCTTCTCGAGATGAATGGGGAAGGAGAGATCAGGTTCCTCGACGTCGCCCATGAACCGGGCAACTGAGGATCGGCCCTCGGGCCGGGCTTGATCGGCTACTTCTCGAAGAAGGCGCCCTTGACGTACTCCCGCCGCATGCGCGCGATGTTCTCGATGGAGATCTCCTTCGGGCAGACCCCCTCGCACTCGCCGTGGTTCGAGCAGTCGCCGAAACCCTCGGTGTCCATCTGCGCCACCATGCGCAGCGCCCGTCGCTGCCGTTCCGCCATGCCCTGGGGCAGGTAGGAGAGCTGCGAGATCTTGGCGCTCACGAAGAGCGAGGCCGACGCGTTGGGGCAGGCGGCCACGCAGGCGCCGCAGCCGATGCAGGCCGCCGCGTCCATCGCCTTGTCGGCCGCCTCCTTGGGAATCGGAACGGAGTTGGCGTCAGGCGCCGAGCCCACGTTGGTCGAGACGAAGCCGCCTTGCTGCTGGATCCTGTCGAGAGCCGTGCGGTCCACGACCAGGTCCTTGACGATCGGCAGCGACCTGGCCCGCCACGGCTCCACGGTGATCGTCTGGCCGTCGCGAAAGTGCCTCATCCGCACCTCGCAAGTGGTGGAGGCCGGATTCGGGCCGTGGGCGATTCCGTTGATCACCAGGCCGCAGGTGCCGCAGATCCCCTCGCGGCAGTCGCTGTCGAACTCGACGGGCTGTTCGCTCTTGGCGGCGAGCTGCTCGTTGAGGATGTCGAGCATCTCGAGGAAGGACATCTCCGGCAGGACATTCTCCACCGTGTAGGAGACGAAGCGGCCCTTCTCCTCGCAGCAGGCCTGCCGCCAGATCTTCAGATGAATGGTCATCTCGTTGCCCATGACTTCGCCCTTCTTCTCCTACTTGTAGCTCCGGGTCTTGACCTCGATATCCTCGTATTCCAGCGGCTCCTCGTGCAGCTGCCAGGTGCCGTCCTCCAGCTGCTCCCACGCGGACACGAACATGAAGTTGTCGTCGTCGCGCCTCGCCTCGCCGTCCTCGGTCCGGAACTCTTCCCGGAAATGACCGCCGCACGACTCCTCGCGCGCCAGCGCATCCCTGGCCATCAGCTCGCCCAGCTCGAAGAAGTCGGCCACCCGGCCGGCCATCTCCAGGTGCTTGTTGAAGTCCCGTCCCTCGCCCGGCACCTTCACGTCGTTCCAGTACTCCTCGCGCAGGGCGCGGATCTCCTCGATCGCCTTCTCGAGGCCGGCCTTCTCGCGGGACATGCCCACGGCGTCCCACATGATCCTGCCGAGCTTCCAGTGGAAGTCGCGCACCGTGCGCGAGCCGTTCGCACCGAGCAGCCTGTCGTACCGCTTCTGCACGTCGTTCTCCGCCTCGGCGAAGGCGTCGTGGTCCGTGGAGACGTCGTCGAGCTTCGTGCCGCCGAGGTAGTTGGCGATCACGCGCGGCGCGATGAAGTAGCCGTCGGCCACGCCCTGCATCAGGGCGCTGGCGCCGAGACGGTTGGCGCCGTGGTCGGAGTAGTTGGCCTCGCCGGCCACGAAGAGGCCGGGAATGGTGGACTCGAGGTTGTAGTCGACCCAGAGGCCGCCCATGGTGTAGTGGGGCGCGGGGTAGATCATCATCGGCGAGTGATAGGGGTCGTCGGCCGTGATCTCCTCGTACATGGCGAAGAGGTTGCCGTACCTGTCGGCCACCACGTCGCGGCCCAGCCGCTTGATCGCGTCGGCGAAATCGAGATAGACGGCGTAGCCCGTTGCCCCCACGCCCTTCCCGGCATCGCACTCCATCTTGGCGGCGCGGGATGAGATGTCGCGCGGCGCCAGGTTGCCGTAGGCGGGATACCGCCGTTCGAGATAGTAGTCTCGCTCGTCCTCGGGAATCTCGGCCGGCGGCCGCTTGTCTCCCGGTTTCATCGGCACCCAGACGCGGCCGTCGTTGCGGAGCGACTCGCTCATCAGGGAGAGCTTCGACTGGTAGTCTCCCATCTGCGGGACGGCGGTGGGGTGGATCTGCGTGTAGCAGGGATTGGCGAAGAAGGCGCCGCGCCGGTGCGCCCGCCAGGCGGCCGTGGCGTTGCAGTTCACGGCGTTGGTCGAAAGGAAGTAGACCGGCGAGTAGCCGCCCGTGGCCAGGATCACCGCGTCGGCCACGTAGCGCTTGAGCTCGCCGGTGACGAGATCGCGGGCGATGATGCCGCGGGCCCTGCCGTTCGCCACCACCAGATCGAGCATCTCGTGGCGGGGGAACATCTTGACCGTTCCGGCGCCCACCTGCCGCGAGAGGGCGCTGTACACGCCGAGCAGCAGCTGCTGGCCGGTCTGGCCGCGGGCGTAGAAGGTCCGCGAGACCTGCACCCCGCCGAAGGAACGGTTGGCCAGCGTGCCGCCGTATTCCCTGGCGAAGGGAACGCCCTGTGCAACGAGGGAGTCGATGATGGCGACGGAGAGCTGGGCCAGCCGGTAGACGTTGGCCTCCCGGCTGCGGTAGTCGCCGCCCTTGATCGTGTCGTAGAAGAGACGGTAGATCGAGTCGCCGTCGTTCTGGTAGTTCTTGGCCGCGTTGATCCCGCCCTGGGCCGCCACGCTGTGCGCGCGGCGGGGTGTGTCCTGGATGCAGAAGTTCAGGACGTTGAAGCCCATCTCGCCGAGGGTGGCGGCGGCGCCTCCGCCGGCCAGACCGGTGCCCACCACGGCCACGGTAAACTTGCGGCGGTTCGCCGGGGCCACGAGCATGCACTCCATCTCGTGCCGGTCCCACTTCACGGCCAGGGGGCCGCTGGGGATCTTTGCGTCGAGGATCTTGCTGCTGTCAACCATCAAGCACCTCCCGACAGCCCCGCTCCGGCCGCGGGATCGACAAAGAAGAAGATGTACAGCGGCAGGATCAGGAATCCGACGGCCAGTGCGATGGCGATGAGGAGAGCCGCGCCGGTCAGTAGGGGAAGCCGCTTGTCGTTGGTCCACCCCAGCGACTGGAAGGCGCTCCAGAAGCCGTGCCGCAGGTGAAAGCCGAGCAGGATCATCACGGCCACGTAGGCGGCCATGATCCAGGCCTCGTTGAACGCCTCGACCACCACGGCGTGCAGATTCTTGATCTCCTCGCCGCCGTAGACGACGTGGGGATGATCGGCGAACTTGAACATCTTCACGTGAATGATCATGAAGACGATGATGATCACTCCCGTGTAGATCATGGTGCGCGAGGAGATCGTCTTGCGGCTTCGGCCGCCGGCGTTGCGGGAAACGCTGTATCCCACGGGCCGCGCCTTGCGCTTGTCCAGCCAGGCCACGTAGATCGCGGCCGCCATGTGGAAGACGAGCAAAGTGATCAGGCCGATCTCGAATGCGTAGACGAGCCATCCGTGCGCAGCCGTCTCGAGGAAATGGGCGTAATGATTGAACGCCTCGCCGTCATCGGGAATCAGAAGGGTCAGGTTGCCGACCAGATGCACGCAGACGAATGCGAAGAGCATAAGGCCGGTGAGTCCCGTGATCACCTTCTTACCGACGGACGACCAGGCGATCGTTCGGAAAGAAGTCATGAGAGGTGACTCCTGGATGAAGATATGGGGGTACACCGAACAACACCGCGATCAAGTTAACCAAAATTGACATCGCGATTCACATCGTTTTTTTTCGATGGCGCGTCGCGTCCGTCCAGGGTGACGGATTTGCTTGCCATGCGGCATCATTCGGTCTATAATCTCTTTCGGATTATCTACATCCCTGGCCCCACACCAACGACCTTCGGAAGACTCTATCAGAATTCGAGCCGGTCATGTTTCGAAGAAGTCTCATCGTCTGGAAGTTGAGCGCCGTCTTCATCGTGATCATGCTCGTCCTGTTGATCATCCTGGGGTACGTCCACAATCTGGCGGATCAGAATTCTTCCCTCACGGCGGCGCGCAACCTCTGCCGCTTCAACTCCACCACGATCGAGCAGAGCATCAGGCACTTTCTGATGACCCGCGACAACGACGGCGTCAAGGCGCTGTTCGACGGCCTTTCCAGGAACGATCCGAGATACAGGGAGATCCGTCTCGTCTCTCACACCGGCGAGGTCGTGGCCTCCCCCTTCGAGTCGTTGGGGGAGACGCTGCCGCAGGAGTCGAGGTCGTGCCAGGTATGCCACAGGCACGACGATCCCCTGCAGGGCGCCGGGATCCCGAACCACGACGGGGTCGTGGAATCTCCCGACAATGAGCGGCTGCTTTCGATCATCACGCCGATCAGGAAGAAGAAATCGTGCGGCACGACGGGATGCCATGACGATCCCGAGGCTCCCCCTGTCCTCGGTTTCCTGCAGACCGACTACTCGCTGGACAGCATCGACGCCCTCGCCCTGGAGCGCAACGTTCAGACGGCCGTCGTGCTCATCATCGCCCTGGTGCTGGGCGCTGTGGGCGTCTGTGTGATGGTGGGCCGGATCCTGGAGCGGCCGGTCAGCAGCCTGATCAAGGGGATGAAGACCGTCGCCGACGGCGACCTGGGCTTCAGGTTCAATATCCGCCGGAACGACGAGTTCACCACCGTGGCCGCCTCGTTCAACGAGATGACTGTGAGGCTCCAGTCGTCTCTCGACGAGCTGAGGGAGATCAAGGACTACCTCGAGGGGATCGTGGAGAACTCCGCGGACATCATCATCACCGTCGACCCGGATGGGCTGATCCGCACCTTCAACAAGGGGGCCGAGGCCGCTCTCGAATACGACAGGAGCGAAGTGATCGGCAAGAGGATCGAGATGCTCTTTGCCGATCCGCAGCAGAGGGACATGGCTATCGAGCAGCTGAAGCAGTCCGATCACGTCGTCAACTTCGAGACGCGGTTCCTCACGAAGGACGGCGAGGCCCGCGACGTGCTGATGACCCTGTCGCGGCTGCGCAATCCCGACGGGGACGCGATCGGGACGTTCGGGATCAGCAAGGACCTGACGCGTGTGAAGAAGCTGCAGCAGCAGCTCATCCAGTCGGAGAGGTTCGCCGCCATCGGCCAGTCGTTCACCGGTCTGCAGCACACGATGAAGAACATGCTGAACGCTCTGAAGGGCGGTTCGTACCTGGTGAAGACGGGAATAAAGAAAAACGACCAGGAGATGCTCGCCGACGGGTGGGAGATGGTCGAGGAGGGGATCACGAGCATCACCGATCTCTCCAAGGATATGCTGAAGTACATCAAGAACTGGCAACCGGCGCTCGACTGGATCTCGGTGGGGGAGATCATCGAGAAGATAGACAGCGTGGTCACCCAGACCGCCGCGGACCAGGGGGTGGCGTTCAACACCCTCGTCCTCCCCGAGCTGCCCGAGGTCTTCTGCGATTCCGGGCTCCTGCACTCGGCGATCATGGACATCGTCTCCAACGCACTCGACGCCTGCACGTCCAAGGAGTACGAGGATGGATTGGCTCCGCAGATCGATCTCCTGACGACGCACTACGAGTTCGCCGAGAAGCTGGCCATCGAGGTCCGCGACAACGGCATCGGCATGCCAGACAACGTGAGGGAGAACATCTTCACCCCGTTTTTCAGCACGAAGAAGAACAGGGGGACCGGTCTGGGGATGGCGCTCACCGCCAGGATCGTCAACCTGCACGGCGGGAGCCTGGAAGTCGTCTCCGAACCGGGGCAGGGATCCGCTTTTCACATCATCCTGCCCGTGGCGGGGCCGGACGGGAACAGGAGGTAAAGGAACATGACCGAGGAGATGGATCAACCGCTCAACAGGAAGGAGAGCCCGAAATCACCGGCTCCCATCGTCGAGGACCGCACGTTCCTCGATGTCCTCGAGAGCCTGATGGGCAGGACCGTCACCATGATCAACCCCGAATCGTACGAGGACGGTTCGGTGGGGCAGCAGATCCGAGCCGGCTTCTACCGCGCCAAGCTGATCGGCCGGGGAAGAGACTACCTGATCGTGGTGGCCGAGTATTTTCGCGCGGGCAAGGAGGGCCGCAAGGAGCCGGTCAAGCAGTTCATCCCTATCGGGAGGATCAAGCGGATCTCGATGATGAAAGGCGAATGGCTTCTTCATATCTGAAAGGGTGAAATTACCGAGCCGGCCTTGACAGGAAAATCGGCAAGGGCTAGTCTCGACGATCATACTTCCATTTATGGCACGACGTATATCGATCATGCCGAAGGGAGCAGGGAATGGACATGACGACATCGCGTCAATGTCTTCTTATCTATCCCGGCCCTGGTCATTACACGATTCCACTTTTCAGACCGCTCCGCGAACTGCTCGATCCGGAAAGCTTTCATTCCGGATTCGATGCACCTTGTCAACGGGCTGTCAGTCGTCGCGAGATTTGACGAGAGGCGGTTTCATGATTGCTGAAGCAAGACCCATTCTAGTGATCGGAGGAGGCATCGCCGGGATGACGGCGGCTCTCGAAGCGGCCGAGGTGGGCGTTCCTGTAGTCCTCGTGGAGAAGGAAGCCTATCTCGGGGGACGCGTGGTGCGGATGCACCGCTACTTTCCCAAGATGTGCCCGCCCACCTGCGGATACGAGATCAATGTCCGCAGGATCCGGCAGAACCCGAGAATAACCGTCCATACCCTCGCCACGGTGGAGGAGATCCGGGGCAGTCCGGGCCATTTCAAGGCATCGATCTCCGTCAAGCCGAGGTACGTGACGGGAAAGGTGCCGCTGGATGTCGGCCTGACCGAGAAGATCTCCTCCGAACGGGACGACGACTTCAACTACGGGATGGGCCGGACCAAGGCGCTCTACATACCCCACGACATGGCCTATCCCCAGATTCCGGTGGTCGATCGCGAGGCTCTTTCCCCCGCTGACGCGCAGACCCTGCTCGACGTCTGCCCGCCATCGTCCATCGATCTGGAGATGAAGGAGAAGACGATCGAGATCGAAGCCGGCGCCGTGATCGTGGCGACGGGCTGGCGGCCCTTCGATGCGGCCAATCTCGACAACCTGGGATACGGGCGCTGCCCGAACGTGATCACCAACGTGATGATGGAGAGGCTCGCCGCCGGGAGGGGGCCCACCCAGGGCGAGATCGTCCGCCCCTCGGACGGCAAGGCGGCGGAGAACGTGGCGTTCGTCCAGTGCGCCGGATCGAGGGATGAGAACCACCTGCCTTACTGCTCCGCCGTCTGCTGCATGGGATCCCTGAAGCAGGCCCGCTACATCAGGGAGAAGAACGAGAACTCCAGGGTCACCATCTTCTACATCGACATCCGGACCCTGGGCAGCCTGGAGAAGTTCTACTTCGACATGCTGGAGGACGAGAACATCACCTTCATCAAGGGCAAGGTGGCGGAGATCAACGAGGAACCGGATTCGGGCAACCTGATCCTCGACGTGGAAGACACGCTTGCGCAGGAGAAACGGCACGAGGATTTCGACATGGCGGTCCTGGCGACGGGGATCGTTCCCAGCACCGCCGATCTGAAGATACCCTTCGAGCTGCAATACGACGACTACGGCTTTATCGATGGATCGACCGGCATCGACGGTGTGTACGCGGCCGGCTGCGCCAAGCATCCCTGCGACGTTTCGCGCGCCACGAAGGACTCGACGGCGGCCGTGCTGAAGGCGATCCAGTGCCTGAACAGAGGGGAATGAGCTCATGGATGACAAGTTGGGCGTCTTTGTTTGCACCGGCTACGGAATCGCCGAAACCCTCGACGTGGACGCCCTGTGCCAGGTGGCCACCGGCGAGTTCAAGGCGCCCTTCTGCAAGAAGGTGGACTCCTGCGAAGGCGCCGGTCTCGAGGCGATCGCCAGGGACATCGAGGATGAAGCCCTGACCCGGGTTGTCGTGGCCGGCGTTTCGCCCCGGCGCTACGAGGAAGGCTCCTTTCCGGAGGGGGTGATCGTGGAGAAGGTCGCCCTGCTCGAGCACGTGGTCTGGTCCCAGCCGGCAGGCGAAGAGGACACGCAGATGCTGGCCGAGGATTATCTCCGGATGTACATCGCCAAGGTGCAGAAGATGGAGATCCCCGAGCCGTTCCAGCCCGAGGAACCGGTCAGCAAGGGCATCCTCGTCGTCGGCGGCGGAATAACGGGCCTGACGGCGGCGCTGGAAGCGGCCGAGGCAGGCTACGACGTGACCCTGGTGGAGAAGAGTGCGGAGCTGGGCGGCTGGCTCGGCAGGCAGCACAGATCGGTTCCCTTGAAGCCGCCATACCGGGATCTGGAAGAGACCGGGGTGGAAGCCCTGGCAGCCCGGGTGGAAGGGCACTCGAGGATCACGGTGCACAAGTCCGCCGAGGTGGCCGGCATATCGGGCGGGCCCGGACTGTTCGACGTGACGCTGAGGGCTGCCGGCTCGAAGGACGGGGGCGGCGATCCGCTGGCCGAGTTTCGCACCGGCGCCATCGTCCAGGCCACGGGCTGGAAACCGGCCGATCCCCGCGAGCAGCTGCCCTACGGCAAGCTCGACGACGTGATCCTCAACGTCGATCTCGAGGAGATGATGCGCGAGAAGGGACGGATCACCCGCCCTTCGGACGGCAGGGAGGCGTCCAGCATCGCCTTCATCCAGTGCGGCGGATCCAGGGAGAAGGAGCACCACTCCTACTGCTCGTCGATCTGCTGCCTCACGTCGCTCAAGCAGGCTCTCTACCTCAGGGAGCAGGACGACGCGAACAAGGCGTACATCTTCTACAAGTTCATGCGGACGCCGGGCCAGTACGAGGACTTCTACAGGAGGGTGCAGGACGATCCCGGCGTGTTCCTCACCAGGGGCGAGGTGGCCGAGATCAAACGCGACGAGGACGGCGGGCTCGTGGTCAAGGCCCGCAACACCATGCCCGGCGATTTGATCGAGGTGAAGGTCGACCTGGTCGTCCTGGCCGCGGGGATGAAGCCTAACTCGGCGGACGGCGAGGCGATCCGGGCGCTGGAGGATGCCAAGGTCACGGTGGAGAAGGGCGACTCAGACGTGCAGCGCAAGGAAGCGGCGGGAAAGGTGGAAGAGCTCAGGCAACACGAGGGGACGGAAATTCTCAACCTGGAGTACCGCCAGGGCCCCGACCTGCCGATTCTCCAGTTCGGTTTTCCCGACTCGCACTTCGTCTGCTTCCCCTACGAAAGCCGGAGGACGGGCATCTATTCCTCGGGCTGCCTGCGCCAGCCGATGGACGGCCTGGGCAGTCGCGAGGATGCGACCGGCGCTGCGCTGAAGGCGATCCAGTGCGTGGAGATGACGTCGCGGGGCGAGGCGCTTCACCCCCGTTCCGGGGACAGGGCCTACCCCGATCTCTTTCTCCAGCGGTGCACCCAGTGCAAGCGATGCACCGAGGAGTGCCCCTTCGGCGTGCTCAACGAGGACGAGAAGGGAACGCCCGAGCTCTTTGCAACGAGATGCCGGCGGTGCGGAGTCTGCCTGGGCGCCTGCCCGGAGCGGATCGTGTCGTTCAAGGACTACTCGATACCGATCGTCTCGGCCATGATCAAGGCGGTCGAGATCCCGGAAGATTACGAGGAGAAGCCGAGAATCCTGGCGATCCTCTGCGAGAACGACGCCATGCCGGCCCTGGAGCTTGCCGGCCGGCACGGCCTCAACCTGAACCCCTTCGTGCGTGTCCTCCCGGTCCGGTGCCTCGGATCGACCAATCCCGAGTGGATCAAGGAGGCGATCTCCTCGGGATACGACGCCGTGATCCTGATCGGGTGCAAGTACGGGGACGACTATCAATGCCACTTCATCAAGGGAAGCGAGCTGGCCGTGGCCCGAGGCGAGAACATCAGGGAGAAGCTGGAACAGATGGCCATGGAGAACGAAAGAGTGGCGATCCACGAGCTCGAGATCTCCGAATTCGAGAGGCTCCCGGAGATCTTCGAGAATGCCGCCGAGGTCGTGGAGAAGTTCGGCATGAATCCCTTCAAGGGGATGTGACGAACGATTTGAGGTTTCCGGACTTCTGCCTCTCGAGACGAACAGGGGGAAGGGGCAGAGGAGAGTCATGGAATTCCATGGAAGGATCGAACCGGATCTCGAGTTCATCGAGGCGCTGCAACGGCAGGGCGGGGAGACGCTGAAGAAGTGCATCCAGTGCGGGACATGCTCGGCAACGTGCGCCCTCTCGCCGGACCGGTCTCCCTTTCCGCGAAAGGAGATGGCCTGGGCCCTCTTCGGGATGAAGGACTCCCTGCTGAACGATCCTGACGTCTGGCTCTGCTATCACTGCAACGACTGCTCCACCCGCTGCCCCCGCGGCGCCCGGCCGGGCGACGTGATGGCGGCCGTCCGCCAGGAGTGCGTGCAGCACCATGCCGTCCCGCGCTTCCTCGGACGCTGGGTGAACGAGCCGGCCGCGCTGCCGCTCATGCTCGGCATCCCGGCGGCGCTGCTCACCGCGGCTCTCCTTTTGCGGGAACCCCTGGAGAACGCCCTCGGCATCACGAAGAGCGTGGACGAGAGGATCGTCTTCGCCTACTCCCACATGTTTCCCCACTGGTTGCTGAACGCCTTTTTCGGCCTCTTCACGCTGCTGGCCTTTCTCGCCCTCGCCTGCGGGATCGTCCGCTTCTGGCGGGCCATGAAGGCGGCCCTTCCCCCGGACCGGGTCAACGCCTCGGCCGGGGGGCTGGGCTCGAGTTTCGCCCGGGCGTTGAAGAGCGTCATCACCCACGAGAACTTCTCCGAATGCACCTCGGCCCGGCCGCGGCACGCGGCTCACGTCTGCGTCTTCTTCGGATTCCTGGCCCTCACCCTGGTCACACTCTGGGTGATCACGGCCAGGTACAATCCGCTGATCCGCGGCGATTTCATCTATCCCTTCGGATTCTGGAATCCCATCAAGATCCTGGCGAACGTGGGAGGGGCCGCGCTGGTCGCGGGTCTGGTGCTGATGATGATCGAGCGCCTGAAGAGCAACGAGCAGGAGGGAACGGGCTCCTACTTCGACTGGGCCCTGATCGCGGCCCTTCTGCTGGCGGCGCTTACCGGTTTCGCCACCGAGCTGCTCCACTACCTGCGCCTCGAACCCCACAGGCATATCGCCTATTTCGTGCACCTCGTTTTCGTTTTCGCCGTCCTGATCTATCTGCCTTACTCGAAGCTCGCCCACCTGGCCTATCGCTTCACGGCCCTGGTGTTCGCCGATTCGATCGGCCGGAAGAACGAGGCGGGTGCCCTGGTGCAGGATGTGAAGGAACGCGGTCCTGAGGAGGAGAGGAACGATGGCTGAGATCAAGACGGGCGGCGGAATAGGTTTTCTTCTTGTCGGCGTGCCCATCGCGGTTCTTCTCTTGCCGCTCCTCTGCGGCGCCCTGTCGCCTCTCTTCGTCGGGGAGGTCGATTCCACGGGGGTCTTTCTCGAGAAACCCGACAAGAAGCACAAGAGCTGCGTCCGGGAGAAGGCGTACATGCGCTACCGCCACTGGGAGTTGCTGAGAGGAATCCGGGAGGACGTGGTGCGATACGGCAAGCGAGGGGAGATCGAGCTGGACGGATGCAGGGATTGCCACAAGAGCCGGGAGCGTTTCTGCAACCGGTGCCACAACGCCGTGAGCCTTTTTCCCGATTGCTTCGACTGTCATTACTATCCGTGATCCTCGCAAGGAAAGCGATTGATCCCTTGAAGGGCAGGTGAGGGATGGAAAGACGAGAGTTTCTGAAGGTGGCCGGCGGCCTCGTGCTGGCCGGCGGGTCGTGCGCCGTCACGACCCGGCTCCTGATCACCGAGGGGGCGGGCAAGGCGAGCGCCGGGCCGCATCCGACGGAGCGGAAGTACGGTATGGTGATCGATCTCACCAAGTGCGTTCCCGGCTGCACGGCCTGCCTCGAGGCCTGCCGTCACGAGAACAACGTGGCCTTCCACGACGACAGCCGATGGGACATCCACTGGATCAGGAAGGTCCGCTTCAAGAAATTGGACGGGGACAGGGCCGAGAAATCGGTGCTTCTCCTCTGCAACCACTGCGACAAGCCGCCCTGCGCGCAGGTCTGTCCCGTCCAGGCCACGTACAAGCGCGACGACGGCATCGTCATCGTGGATCACCACAGGTGCATCGGGTGCCGTTACTGCATGATCGCCTGCCCCTACAACGCGCGGTTCTTCAACTTCAAGGAGAACGAGGAGTGGCACAACAAGGACTTTCCCAGGAGATCGCACGGCGTGGCCGAGGCATGCACCCTCTGCGCCCACCTCCTCGAGATCGGCGAGGAACCGGCCTGCGTCAGGGAATGCAGGAAGATCAACGTGGGCGCACTCTGCGTGGGTGATCTGAACAACCCGGAAAGCGATGCGGCCAGGCTGATCGCGAGCAACTCGGTCAAGCGACTCAAGGAGGATCTGGGCACGGAACCGAAGGTTTTCTACATCGGCTTGTAGTGAGGTCGGCATGGAGATCAAGTTCGAGAGCATCGAGGGTAGGTCGGTACGGTACTATCTTCTGCTGGCCGTGCTGGGGTTCTTCGCCCTCGCGGGATTGATCGCCACCTGGTGGGTCAGCGAGAAGGGGATCGCGGTCACGGGAATGACGACGCGCGTTCCGTGGGGATTCCAGATCTCCCTGGCCGTCTATTACATCGGCCTCTCGGCCGGGTCGCTCGTGATCTCGGGGCTCTACGGGGTTTTCGGCAAGCTTGAGTACAAGCCCTTCGCGAGGATCGCGGTCTACGTGGCCATGCTCTTCCTCATCGCGGGCCTTCTCTCGATCCTCACCGACCAGGGAAGGATCGACCGGGTCTTCGTCGAGCCCTTCGTCCACTTCAATCTCCAGTCGATGTTCTCGATCAATCCGCTGCTCTACAGCGGCCACATCCTGATCTGCGTGATCTATCTCTGGGTCCTCTTCAAGGAGAAGAAGAAGCTCACCAGGATCGTGGCCACCACGGCCTTCGGGTGGGCGTTCTGCGTCCACACCGGCACGGGCGCGATCTTCGGGTTCGGCGCGCGGGTGCTCTACGAGTCGCCCCTCCTTCCTGCGAGCTTCGTTGCAGCGGCCATGGCCTCGGGCACGGCGCTGATGATCCTGGCGATCGTCACGCTCTTCAAGGTCACGAAACGGCACGTGGACGACGAGCTCGTGCTCTGGCTGGGGCAGTTTCTCGCCGTCTGCCTTCTCGTGGTCGTCTACTTCCTGCTCGTGGAGAACGCCTACCGGGCCTACGTGGTCGAGCTGCGCGATGCGGCCGTCTACTACCTCTTCGGCGGCTTCCACAGCTTCCTCTTCTGGGGCGGCCTCGTCATCGTGGGATGCTTCGTTCCCATGTACATCCTGTTCAGGAAAAAAACGGGAAGGTCGATCCGCTGGGTGGTGATCGCCTCGATCATGGTGGTGTTCGGCGTTCTCTGCGAGAGGTATGTGATCGTCATCCCCGGCCTGACGCATCCTCCCCATCTCCTTCCCGGCATGGAAGTGGTGGACTCCCTCTTCGAGGAAGGGGTCACGGGTTACACGATCAGCTTTGTCGAGGTCGTCCAGGCCCTGGGAGTGCTTGGATTCACCGGTTTCGCCTTCGTCTGGGGTCTCAAGGCATTCAAGCTTCTTCCCGTCGAGGCCAGGGTGCTCGAGCGCCGTTGACAGGCATGGAGCCGATCGATCGGGCCTGCGGGCCCGGGAGGAGAACATCGTGAAAGCCGTCGTTCTCGTTTTGTTTGTCGTGCTGCTGCCGGTCTGCCCGATTGCGGCATCGGAATGGATATCCCTCGATCCGGACAAGCCGCCCGGTTCGCGGCCCGAGATCAGCGTGATCGCCTGCGACGCAGGAAGAACGTGCGTCGAGATCAAGATTCCGGGATTCGGTGTTGAGCCGACTCCCGAAGGTTCCGTCCTGTGCGTTCCCGGCTGGCGGCAGACCTGGAAGACGGATCTGCCGGCCTTGCCGTGCACTTCCTTTCTCGTTGCCCTTCCGGGAACGGTTCCCATTAGCGTGGCAGCCGAGGTCAGCGACTCGAGGGTGTTCGATGGTATTGCCGTGCGCCGCGCCCGCGAACCCGGGAAGGATCGAGCCGCCGCGCCGCAGGCCGGAGAGGTCGGGACGTGGCAGGGTTTCTATCCCGCTCTCGTCGCCGAACCGGGAATTCCCGGTCGGATCGCCTCCCTTGCCGTGTCATCGATCGAGATCAACCCCTTCCGCATGGAAGGAGCGACAGGCCGTCTTGTCGCTGCCTCGCGGTTCGTTGTCACGGTGCATCATGGATCCGCCCGATCGGCATGGCCGCCCGTTCCGTTATCGGATCATCGCGCCGCTCTGTGCGCCGCCTCGGTGATCAATTTCGAATACGTTCCCCTGATTCCGGCCGGGAGGGGGGACGCCGAATACCTGGTCATCACGCGTTCCTACCTCGAGGCCGCGATCCAGCCCCTGGTCGAGTGGAGAAACAGGACAGGCTTCCGGACCGAGCTCAGGACCGTCTCCACCGCCGCGCCGCAGAGCACGAAAGACATCATCCTGGAGTATCCCGACGTGGAGTACGTTCTCCTGGCGGGCGACACCAGGGATATCTCCATGAGCAGCTGGTCGGGCATATTCGGCGACCACTGGTACGCCTGCACGACCGGCGGATCGAATCCCGATCTCTATGCCGATCTCTCCATCGGACGCCTCTGCGGCTCCGACGGGGCGCGCATCGCACCGCAGGTGGACAAGATCCTTTCCTATGAGAAAGCGCCGCCAACGGGAGGCTGGCTGAAGAAGACCCTCCTCGTGGCTCACAAGGAAGGCTATCCCTACAAGTACACGGGCTGCAAGGAGACCATTGCGGACAACCTGGCCCGGTGGAGCGACTGGTCCATCGTGAAGCTCTACGGCGTCGAGAGCGGCGTGACCAACACGGCTCTCACGCAGCAGGTCGAGAGCGGCGTTAACCTTCTCAACTACCGCGGCCACGGCACCACGGACGAGTGGTGGGAGTGGAATGTTCCCGGGGAAAGCTACTTCAATGCCGATGTGCTGGCCCTTCAGAACAATGACAAACGTCCCGTGGTGTTCAACATCTGCTGCACGAACGCGAACATCTTCAGCTACTGTCTCTGCGAGGCCTGGCTCGACGCCGCGGGAGGCGCGGTGGCCGCCCTCGGTGCGACCACGGGGTCCTGGACCGATCCGAACCACGTCTTCGACCAGAAGCTCTACGAGGCCCTCTTTTCCCTGGGAGTCAGGGATATCGGCGGGATGCTGGATTTCGCCGACAACCATCTTGTCGGGATGGGGGGATACGCGGTCGACAACGTGAAGATGTATCTCTGGCTCGGCGATCCGGCGATGCGCGTCTGGCTGGACACTCCCTCGGATCTCGAGTGCGCCTATCATCCGACGATCGGCACGGGCCAGCAGGCTTTCGGTGTTTACGTTGCCGAGCAGGGCGCTCCCGTCGACGGAGCCGCGGTCTGCCTCCTCAAGGAGGACGAGGTGTTCGAGGTCGGGACAACGGGGGCCGGAGGCGTCGTGTCCCTCACGGTGGCTCCCTCTTCCTCGGGATGGATGCACGTCACGGTCACGCATCCCGACTATCTTCCCCACGAGGGCGGCGCCATCGTGGAAGGACCCGAGCCGGTGGCAGTCGATTGCGTGCCGGAGGGAACGGTCTTCAGCCCCGGAGAACGGCTGACCTACAGGGCGTCGGTCCTGAACTGCTCGCCGAATCCGCAGAGCTTCTTCTACTGGTGCGATGTGACGCTACCCGATCTGAGCACCTATCCTCCGGGCGGCTCGTTGATCCCGCCCGTTCCCGTCGTGCTGGGGCCCTACGGATCGCGCTCGGGTGTGGTGGATCATGATATTCCCGCCGCGGCGCCCATCGGGGACTACGTCTACAACGGGCGGGTCGGTCCCATTCCGGTTGTCTGGGATGAAGATCGCTTCAGCTTTCAGGTCGTGCCGTGACATACGGCGCTCCCGATCCCGCTCCCCGATAGCAATCTGCTAAACGGGAGCGGGAACGGGAGCTTTGAATCGACCTCGAACCCTACTCGTCCAGATAGAAGATGTAGGCTGATCCGGCGCTCGATGGAGTCCACGAGCCGAACTCGGGATCGTCGTCCAGATCGGCGCCCACGAGGGCGTAGTCGCCGTCGATGGAGACCGATCGGCCGAAGGCGTCGTAAGTCTCTCCATCCGAGGCTTCCACGATGTCGGTCTCCGACGCGTTCTTCCAGCCCGCGGGAGGCTTCTTGTAGAAGCAGGCTGCGCCGGCCCTGTTCACGCTTCCGTGAGCATAGCACGATCCGGCCACGATCCAGTCGCCGCTGATCGCAACGGAGGAGCCCAGATCGGCATCTCCGATGGGATTCCTCTGGATCAGCTTGGCCACGGGCACCGTTGTCCAGGTGCCGCTTATCCTCTCGAAGACGTGCACCGAGCCCTGGTTGATGGGATGATTGTCATCGTTGGGTGAACCGACGACGGCCGTGTATCCCTCGATCGCCACGGCGGTGCCGAACCAGTCGCCCTCCGAGGCGCCCTGCCCCGCTGCCGTGACCTTGGCCGTCTCCGTCAGCTGGGCGGGATAGGACCAGCCGCCGCCCGGTTTCTCGTAGATGTAGGCCGCTCCGGCGCCGTCGCCATGGTCGTCGTCGTTGGGATCTCCGGCAATGATGCAGTCGCCGCTCAAGGCAACGGACTCACCGAGAGTGCCGCCCTCCTGGCTGTTCTGATCCGAGGCGATCAGCTTCGACTTCGCGCTCCAGACGCCCGACTCCCTGACATAGACGTATGCCGCTCCGTAGTTGGTGCCGGCGACCTGGTCGCCGAGGGCGCCGACAACAGCCGTTGTGACATCGATGTCCACCGAGCAGCCGAATCGATTCGCCGCATGGCCGTCAAAAGCCATGAGCTTCATGTCCTCCTGGTTTGTCGTCGCCCAGCCGCCGGCCGGCTTCTCGAAGATGTAGGCCGCTCCTTCATCCTGGACCAGGCCGTCCCAGGGGGCGCCGACGATGATGTAGTCGCCGCTGATGGCGACCGATTCGCCGAACTGGTCGTATGTGGCGCTGTCCGACGGTGTCAGGGTTGCGATGTGGACCCAGGAGTATCCGACCTGTTCGAAGACGTAAGCCGTACCCTTGCCGTCACTGTTGAGGACCGGCGCACCGGCCACGGCGTAGATGCCGTCCATGTCCACGGAATGACCGAAGATCTCATTGCCTGTGTAACCGGGAGCCCAGATCTTGTCCTCCTCGAACCAGACGTCGGGAGGCGGGGGGAGGGATGGGAGAAATCCCCTGAGGCCGTTGGACGCATCCATCGGGGGAGCCTGGAGTGGCGAGTCGCTGAGCACGCCCTGGAAGTAGAGCGTGAGGTTCCCGGGAACGCTCGAGGGGATGTAGAGGTCGTAGACCCAGAAGTCGCCGATCGGCGGCCGCGACATGTCCCACGGCGAACCGCCGGTGAAATTCCCGATCAGGCGGGTTATGTCGAGGGAGGAGATGTAGATGCTCTCATGACCCATCGAAACGGCCAGCCTCCCCTGCATCGTCGCGCCGTTCGATCTGAGAAGAAAGCGCGTCGTCTCGCCATGGATGAAGTCGCCCGTGCAGTAGAGACCGGCGTCGTTTCCCTGGGCGCCCATTCCGAAGGGGAATTCCATGCCGGTAGCGAGGCCTTCGTGGCCGTAGATCCGGGTCGGCCAGGTGGCCCAGGTGGTTGTCCCGAAGAACCATGTCCCGTTGTAGATTCCGTTGGGGTAGTAGATGTCATAGAAGTTCTTCGTGCCCGTGGCGCCGTTGCCCCCTGCATTCGGCCTGTCGCCGAGGGCCAGGCCGGTGGCGCCCATCGTGGGGGTTCTCATCCGGCTGAGGCCGATCCCGTGATCGTAGCCGAGCAGGAACTCGTAGCCCGTGTCCTCGAGATCGACTGTGAGATTCCAGATCCAGGCGGATCCCGGCGGCAGCAGCGGCAGGTTCGCACCGTTCGGCAGACCACCGTACTGGAAACCGGCTTCCTGAACGCCGAGATTTCCCCAACCCGTGCAGGAGTCGTAGAAGAAGATCGCAAGGTCCTCGCCCTGGGACTCCATGTTGTTGGTGGCGTACGAGAACATGAAGCCGTCCACCACCCAGTCGGGAAGACTGTTCGGGTTGTCATCCAGCCTTCCCCAGTCGAGGTTGACGTATCCCGTCTCCGGCCCGGACCACCAGCCCGTCACGGCCGCATTGTCCCAGATCGTTCCGCCATGATCGGGCGGGCCCCCGGTCACAATTTCTCCATTCAGCAGGAGGGCGCTGCGCTCTCCCGCAATGGTGGTGTGGACTTCAGCGGGCTTGACCCGCTTCTGCGCCTGGGCCGTTCCCGAAAGGAGAAGAAGGGCGAGTGCGACAATTCCCAGTATGGCAGGGAGATGCCGAACCGGAGGCAGCCCGGGAGCCTGCTTCTGTTTCCTGTCATATCGTGATTCGCGATTCATCGTTATACCTCCTCAAAACCTGTCCTGCCGCATGCGGCACGTCGTATTCATGACCTGGAGGTGTCAGGACGCGGCAGCGCGTCCCGGCCCTCCGATGGCTCATGCGAAAAAAGAACAGGCAGTTGCTCAGGGATTCCCGATTATTTTTGCTAGAATCGAAGCATGCGGCCCCGACGGGCCGCGACCCTGCGTCCAGCGAAAGTCTTTCGCGGCAGCGCCGGGTACAGGAGAGCCGAAATGAAGCGACGATTATTGATGCCAGTCGTATTTCTTGCCGCGGCAGCGATCCTGGCAGCGATCGTGTTCGATATTCCGGGATGCGGCTCGTCCGATCAGGAGAGTCCGATCCTCCTGATCGGCCTCGACGGCCTGGAGAGCAGCATCGTGCGCGAGATGGTGGCCCGGGGAAAGCTGCCCAACATCGCCGCCCTGATAGACAGCGGGGTCTGCGGCCATATCCAGACGATCGCCCCGGCTCTCTCGCCCGTGGTCTGGACCACCGTGGCCACGGGAAAGGCGCCGAGGAGCCACGGGATCATGAACTTCACGGACCGGGCGTCAGGCGGGGCCTACACATCCAACGCCCGCAGGGGAAAGGCGCTCTGGAACATCACCGGCGATTACGGAAAAACGTGCAACGTCGTTGGATACTGGATCACCTGGCCGGCCGAGGAGATCAACGGAGTCGTCGTGTCGCAGATCTCGAGCAAGAGCCAGGGCGAGCTGCAGAAGCAGAAGAAGGGGATGCTCTTCCGGGAGATCGAGGGCATCACCCATCCGGCCGGGTTCATCGAGGAGATCTGGCCCTTCGTCGAGAAGGCCAACACCCCGGATGCGCTCTACGAGACCGTCGTCAAGCCCGTCTTCGGCGATGTGAACGCCATGGAGCCGGCACCCTCGGATGAGGTCCGCGAGCTGATCACGAGCAGCTACTGGTCCTTTGCCACGGACAAGGCCTATTTCGCCGCCGGCAGGCACCTCTTCGAGAAGAGCCCGGCGGACCTGAACATCATCTACTTCGGCGGGACGGACGTGGTGGGACACAGGTTCTGGCGGTACATGGAGCCCGAGGCCTTTTCCTATCCCGTCGCGAAGGCCGAGATCGACGCCTTCGGCGATTCCATCGAGCGATACTACAAGCTGGCCGACGACATGATCGGCGAGCTGATGGCGATCTTCCCCGGCGGGACGCGCATCATCGTCATGTCCGATCACGGCATGCACGCCGATTACCTCAACGGAAAGAAGCCGAACGGCACCAAGGCGGCTTTTTCCGCCCACCACCTGGACGGGCCGCCCGGGATGTTCATCGCAAAAGGTCCCGGGATCCGGAAGGGGGGCGGCGTGGAAGGCTTCCTCGAGGCGCGAAAGATCGAGAAGATCGCCACGATCTTCGATGTGGCTCCCACGCTGCTCTACCTCCTCGATATCCCGGTGGGCCGGGACATGCGTGTCGGCAAGGTGCTGAAGGGGATTCTCGAGGCCGATCTTCTCGAGGCGCGGCCCGTGAAGTACCTGGACACGCACGACGAGGGATTCCGTCTCCCCACGCCCTCCCGCTCGTCCGCCGAGGCGGACCGCGAGTTCATCGAGAGGATGAAGAGCCTCGGCTACCTGGGCGATGATTCCGATACGGAGGACTTCAGGCTGGGGCCCCTCGATAATCGTTGAGAGGTGACGGCACCCCGCATCGACGCTGATAGGCGGACCCTCTGGACCGCATAATTTTTTCGACGGATCGACAGAACGGATCGCTATACCGTAATCGAGGTGACCCTCATGGACAGAAAAGAGTTTCTGAAAAGGGGCGCGTGCCTCTGCTCCGCCTTCCTCCTGTGCGGAACGGCAAGGGCGGGCGACGAAACCGCCGAGGCAAAAAAAGAGGATGCGGCCAAGAAGGAAGCGGAGCAAAGGCAGAAGTTCATCAGCGACTGGACGGAGCACCTGATGGTCGTCCTGGACAGGAGCCTGCCGCTGGAAAAAAGAGCGGCGATCATGGAGGCCTGCGGCCGCGGCTGCTCGGACAGGGGCTACTCGCAGGTCGCTAAGGCGTGCCGCGGGGACCTCGGCACCTTGATCAAGACGATCAAGAAGCAGTGGGCCGATGATGTGGAGCACGACAAGGAGAAGAACGTTGTCCGGATCATCGGAAAGAAGATGAAATCGTGCTACTGCCCCATGGTCCAGGGAAAGACGACCCTCTCGTCCACCACCTACTGCCTCTGCTCCAAGGGCTGGATGAAGCAGACTTTCGAGACGGTGACGGGGAAGAAGGTCAAGGTCGACCTCGAGAAGACGATCCTGCGGGGCGGCGAGCGCTGCATCTTCAAGATGACGCTCGAATAGGGCGGAATTGTGCTGTCGCTGCTACTCGGCTGTACATTCACCGTGGGTCTGCAATTCATCAGGGAACAGGGGAAGTTGAGATCAGCCCGCCTGTGAGAGGGGAAAATTAGGGCACGGCGATTTTTTTTGTACCGCCAAGAGAAAAAGTGCTATTGGGTCTTAAATATATAAAAAAGGTATGAATATCTATTATTGTATAATGATCGCCCAGACCCGAAGGGGATCCATGTTTTTTTCATGCCTCTGAAGAGTGGAATATGAGAGCTCCGGTGATTGCCAGGCTCTCTCTCAATAGATTGCCAGTTGATCCGGATAGGTGTCCTTTTTCGAAACAATAGATCCGCTTGTCAATCCAATCTCTTATTAATAATACAATTATGAGCGCGATGGATGCTCGGGGTGGTTTGAATGATCTCTCGTGAGCTTCTGGCTGCAGGTTATCTTGATAACAACGAGAAAGTCCGAATCCCTGATCGGGAATACTGGAAATCCCAGATAAACTGCCAGGACGCCTGCCCGGTCCACACCGACGCGCGCGGATATGTCCGCGCTGTTGCGGACGGCAACTTCGAGCTGGCCTATCTGATCGCCAGGGGCCCCAACGTGCTCGCCTCGATCTGCGGACGGGTCTGCGGTGCGCCCTGCGAGGCAGCCTGCCGCCGTGGGGAGATCGACAAGCCTGTGGCTATACGCGCTCTCAAGCGCTTCGTCTGCGAGAAATACGGTCCGGAATCGTGGCCGGGGCGGGGAAAAGTACTCGTCGAATTCCTGAAGGAAGCAGCTTCACGCCACTCTCCCCGGACATGCGAAGGTCGCGAAGAACTTCTCCCGCTCCTGCAGTCTTTGATCAACGGTGAGGTGCAGCTAGCAAAGGGTAAATCGGTGGGAATCATCGGTAGCGGGCCAGCCGGCCTCTCTGCTGCCCACGACTTGGCACTTCTCGGGTTTGATGTCACCGTCTACGAACTCGAACCGGTCCTGGCCGGCATGCTCTCCCTCGGTATTCCCGAATACAGGCTGTCACGCGAACTGATCCAGGCCGAGGTCGATATCATTCTCGAGCTCGGCGTTACTGCCCGGACCGGCTGCGAGGTCGGAAAGGATGTGAGTCTGGTAGAGCTGCGCGAGCAGCACGATGCCGTTGTGATCGCCACTGGTGCCAAGCGTTCCATTCCACTCGCGCTCCCGGGTATTGAGGCCAAAGGCGTCATGGGAGGCGTCGAGTTCCTGCGCGACGTGTCGCTCGGCAATGCGTCGCCCCTGGGGGGGCGTGTCGTGGTGATCGGAGGCGGCAACGTGGCGTACGACGTGGGACGCACGGTGCTGCGCCAGATTTCGATCGACGCAGCCCGCACCGCTTTGCGCGAATCGGGTGTCGCTGCCGTGCATCTCTGCTCCCTCGAATCGCTGGGCGAGATGCCGGCCGACGACGTGGAGATCATCGAGGGCGACGAGGAGGGGATCGTCCGCCGCAACAGCGTGGGACCGGCCGAGATCCTCAAGGACGATTCAGGCCGGGTGTCGGGCGTTGTCGTGAAGAAGTGCCTGCGCGTTTTTGACGAAAACCGCCGTTTTGCTCCGATTTTCGACGAATCGGTGCGCGAGACGATCCCCTGCGACAACGTTCTCGTTTCGATCGGGCAGGGCGTGGACCTCTCCTTCGTCGATCCGGAGAGGGACGGCCTCGAGAAGACCGAGAGAGGCGTCATACCGTGCGACGTAGAAACAGGCCGCACGAGCGCCCCGGACCTCTTCATCGCCGGGGACCTCGCCTACGGCCCCAAGCTCCTGATCCACGCCCTCGCCTCGGGGAAGAAGGTGGCTCGCGCCGTGTACGAGAGCCTGGTGGGCCGGACGATCACCCACAAGGACGTGGAGCTTCACCTGGCGATTCCCGATTACGAACGCGAGATCGGCTTCGAGATGACAAAGAGGATCTCGATCCCCACGACCTCGGTGGCCGAGCGGCTCCGTTCGCAGGACACACCGGTGGAGAAATCCCTCGACGAGAAATCGGCCGTGGTCGAGGCCGGGCGCTGCCTCGACTGCGGGGTGAACACGATCTTCGACGGCGACAGCTGCATTCTCTGCGGAGGCTGCGCCGACGTCTGTCCGGAGCTCTGCCTCCGCCTCGTCTCCCACGACCGCCTATCCGGAGATGCCTGTTTCCATAAGGTTGTCGACAGTCGACTCGCCGCGAGCCTGCCCGAGGGAGGCTCCGCGATCCTCAAGGACGAGACATCCTGCATCCGCTGCGGACTCTGTGCCGAGCGCTGTCCCGCGGGAGCCATCACGATGGAACGTTTCATTTTCAAGGAGATTCCGAGATGCCCGACCGCTTGACACAGGAAGAGGTTCCTCGCCGAGACTTCCTCGGTCTCGCCGGAATATGGACCGCGGGGCTTGCCATTCTCGGCAGCGTGATCGGGATGGCGCGCCTCACCAAACCCGCCCTCCTACCGGAAGAGGGGAAACGGATCCGCATCGGTCGGCCCGCCGACTATCAGCCGGCATCGGCAACCGTGCTGCCGCGCCAGAAGATTCTGATCCTGTCGCGCGACGAGGGGATCGCAGCCCTCTCCCTGATCTGTACCCACCTCGGCTGCATCGTCACGAAGACGGATGAGGGATTCTCGTGCCCCTGTCACGGTTCGAAGTTCGGACCCGAGGGAGAGGCGATATCCGGGCCGGCACCGCGAGCGCTGCGCTGGCTCGAGGTCAGCACGGCCGTGGACGGCCGCCTCGTGGTGGATGGCCAGCGTGAAGTCCCGCCGGGGACGTTCTACTCAGCGTGAGGAAGAGAGAGATGGCCCTTTCAGCGGAATCATTGAGAAGAGAAAGATGGCGAGGCGCCTGCACGGCCCGTCGAAACAGGAGGAGTCCATGAGCAGCACGGGATTCGAGGCGTTCAGGAAGAACTTGAAAGATCTCCCGCGGAACCTCAAGAACTCCCTCTTTCGCCATGGCCCGGCCACCTCCGACCGCGCGCGGTCGGAGACGGTCTTTTCGAATCTCTTCCTGCACGTTCATTCGACGAGGGTGCACAGCCGCACGCTCCGGTTCAGCACGACCATGGCGCTGGGCATGGCCTCCTTCGCCCTGTTCGTCATCCTGACCGCCACGGGAATCCTGCTCATGGTCTACTACAAGCCGGACGTGGATCAGGCTTACAACAGCATCAAGGACATCCACTATGTCGTGCCCACGGGAAGGATCATCCGCAACATCCATCGCTGGGCCGCGCATCTCATGGTGGTGACCGTGCTTCTTCACATATGCCGTGTCTTCTACACGGCCAGCTACAAGGCTCCGCGGGAGTTCAACTGGCTGCTCGGCATGGCTCTCTTCATCATCACGCTGGCCCTTTCGTTCAGCGGGTACCTGCTTCCCTGGGACCAGCTCGCCTACTGGGCGATCACGATCGGCTCCAACATCGCCGGCTCGCCGACGGAGTTCACCGATGCTCTGGGGATCACTGCCTTGTTCGATCCAGGCAGGTTCTCGAAGGAGCTCCTTCTCGGGGCCAGCGAGGTAGGACAGGAGGCTCTCCTCCGCTTCTACATCCTGCACTGCATCGTACTGCCCTTGGCCCTGACTGTTCTCCTGGCGGTGCACTTCTGGCGCATCAGAAAGGACGGCGGCCTCGGCAGGCCGGAGAGCGTACCCACAACGGCCGGGAAGGGAGCGGGCGACGATCCCCGGCCCGCCAAGCCATCCGACGCTCCGAGCAAGTCCTACGGCTTGATGTGTATGGTGCTCGGCAGGACGCCGGCCGTGAATCTCGATCCGGCTGAAACCGTGCCCAGCTGGCCGACACTCCTGCGCGCCGAGCTGCTGGTTTTCCTTCTTTTCATGATGCTCAGCATCGTGCTCGGTCTCGCCTTCGACGCTCCGCTCAAGGAACTGGCCAATCCGGACGTGCCCGAGAATCCGGCCAAGGCCCCCTGGTATTTCCTCGGCGTCCAGGAGATGACCTCTTACTCGGGGTTCATGGGGGGCATGATCATTCCGATGATCATCATTTTGGGGCTCGGCCTCATTCCCTATCTCGACCGTGAGAAGGAGAAGGCCGGCGTCTACTTCAGCGGATCGCGCGGGAAGGTGGTCGCGTTGAAGAGCCTGATCTTCGGTGCCGTCGCCGCTGTCCTGGCCGTTGCCGTTCCCGTGAACTTCGGCTGGCTCAGGAACTGGTTCCCCGATATTCCCCAGCTCGTCGTCATCTTCGTCAATCCGGCGACGCTGCTCACGGCCGCCTACGCCCTCTGGTCGATCTACGTTCTCAAGCGCTCGCAGTCGACGCGCATGGCAGCGATCTCGCTGTTCACCTGTTTCCTTGTCGGCTTCGTGATAATGACCATCGTGGGAACGTACCTCCGCGGACCGAACTGGGATTTCTACTGGAGCCAGGCCGACTGGCCTGTGCATTGACGATAACGTGCGGCTGCCGCCTTTCCGGTCCGCCGCAAGGAACAACAAGACACACGGAACCTCAAGACAGAGGGGAGTGCGCATGCCGCAGACAAGTGAAAAGGCCTTATCACGGGACAGGCACGTCAAGTGGGTGCTGCTCGTCGTGAGCCTGGCGTCGCTGGTCCTTCTCGTGACCGCGGCGCTCCGGGAGAACCGGTTCGCTGACTGGAAGCAGTACCGCCTCGAATATGCCGGGATCCTCGAGGAAAAGGCGGTGGACGACAGGGGTGTGGAAATCTCCCGCCAGTTCACCCCGAACATGGATCAGTATTTTCTGTCCGGACTCGGAAGGATCGACCGGTGCACGACGTGCCACACGGGAATGGAAGATCCCCGCATGGCTGACCAGCCCCAGCCGTTTACGACCCACCCGGGAAAGTACCTCGAATTCCATGATCCGGCCAGGTTCGGCTGCACCATCTGCCACGAGGGGCAGGGAAGGGCCACAGAAACGGCCGACGCCCACGGCAAGGTGCCGTTCTGGGATCATCCCCTTCTCGAGGCCAGGTATTCGAAGACCACTTGCTCGCGATGCCACAGCGACGATGAGCTCTTCGGCAGCGAGTCGTATCTCACCCGGGCCGACGATTCGGGTCGTGACGACGCATGCGACCAGGCGGGCGACCTGCTGGCACGGGGCAGGGATCTGTTCCGGGAACAAGGTTGCCTGGGCTGCCACGCCATGGGCGGAAAGGGCGGCACCTACAGCGTGGACATCACCACCGAGGGAGACAAGACGCGCCACGAGCTCGATTTCTCCCACTTCGAGAAGCACGAACCGCGCGACACGGCCTACTGGCACAGAAAGCACTTCATGAAACCGGCCGAGGTGTCGCCCGGAACGGTCATGTCCTCCACCGGGCCGGCGGAGGAGGTCGCCGATGCCTTGACAGCTTACATGCTCTCCCTCCACAGCGGGGCACCGGCCGCGTACCGAAAGAAGTCGACACGGCGAACCGGAACAGCGCCGACAGGAGAGGAACTCTACTCTCTCTACTGCTCCGCCTGTCACGGGTCTGACGGACGGGAGACGGAAGCCCCCGGGATCAGCACACCGGCTCTCAACAACTTCGACTCTCTGGCCGTGGCTGATGACGATTACTACCGCTTCATCATATCCAACGGACGCAGCGGGTCGATGATGACCCCGTGGAAGGAGGGGAGCGGAAACCTCACGCGCTCCGAGATCGATCGGATCGTCGAGGAGATCCGGAAGTGGGAGCCCGCAGGGGCCCCTGTGGGGGACGTCCATTCCCGCCTCGGCAGCGAGCGCAACGGGCGAGCCTACTATCAGGGGCTCTGCGCCAGCTGCCACGGCAGAAGGGGAGAGGGCGGCATCGGCAACATTCTCAATTCCACGAGCTTCCTGGCGGTTGTTTCCGATCCGTTCCTGGCCGAAACGATCATCAACGGGCGGGTGGGCACCGCCATGCCGTCGTGGAAGCACCTTCCCGCACAGGGGGTCAGCGACATCCTGGCCTACATGAGAGCGTGGCAGCCCGACTGTTCATCGTGGGAGAGGGTCCAGGCATCCATGCAATCCGTCCCGAAGAAGGAGAACGCTCGCATCGGGAGCCACATCTATCAGGCCAACTGCGTCGGCTGCCACGGTCGCAAGGGGGAGGGCGGAATCGGTCTGAGGCTCGACTGCCAGGACGTGCTCCGCGTCGTGGACGATGAGTTCTACTACAAGACCATTGTTCTCGGGCGCCCCTCCACAGCGATGCCGGCCTGGCGCCACCTGTCCGCCGAGGATACTGGCGCCGTCATCACCTACCTTCGCTCCTGGCAGCAGGGTGATTCTGAAAAATCCGGCAGATCTCTCCATCCCGGAGACTATGCCGTGGGGAAGATCCATTACGAGACATCGTGCCTCAGGTGCCACGGGGAGAACGGGAGGGGCGGCATCGGCCCGCAGCTGGCCAACCCGGTCCTGCTCTCGTCCGTGTCGGACGACGTCCTCCACCGCTGGATCGGAAAAGGAAGGTCAGGCACGGCCATGATGAGCTTCCTCTCGGGCGAACAGGGCCTGACGCGCCTCGACACCGGACAGATTGCCGACATCATCGCCTACCTGAGGCGCGAGAGCTTTGCCGCCGAGCGCCCCCTGCTCCGCTCGGGTGTGGGAAATCCCGCCCTCGGCGCCCAGCTCTACAGCGGCACTTGCTCCTCGTGCCACGGTCCGGAAGGCGAAGGTGCATCGGGACCACAGCTGAACAACCCCTCTTTCCTCAGATCGGCCTCGGACGGTTTCCTGGCCGCCACGATCGTGCTTGGACGGTCGGGCACGCCGATGCAGTCGATGATCCACGGCCACGAGGGGCTGGGTCAGATCTCGCCCGACATGGTCCAGGACATCATTGCCCACATGAGGCTCTGGGATATCCCGACAGCGTGGCGCAAGCCGCGTGTGGTGGCCGAGATGAGCGAGCGCGCCATCCTGACGGGCGGCGAGAGCTACACGCAATTCTGCTCCTCGTGCCACGGACCGCGGGGACGGGGCGTGCAGGACGGGAGCGATTACTTCGCCCCTTCCCTGAACAATCCCGAATTCCTGGAGGCGGCCTCGGACGGCTTCCTCCTGGCAACCATCGCCCGCGGGCGAAGCGGCACGCCCATGCGGCCCTTCGGCATCGGATCTGGCGGTATCGCGTCGCTGCCTCCGGAACGGATCAGCGACATCGTTTCGTTCATTCGCACCTGGCATGAGCGGAGCCCCTCGATAGATGAAAAGAAAACCTCTGAAGGAGGAAGGATCCCATGAAGAAACCCACCAAGCCTCTTATGAACCGTCGCGATTTCGTCAAGTGGTCGGCCGGAGTCACGGCCGCTGCGGCCGCTTTTCCCATATTCCCTGGCGAGTTCGCTCATGCTGCGGCCATGGAGTCACGGGGATTGGCTGGTGGTGCTCGGCATACGCTTCAGGCCGCGTGTCCGTACTGCGGCGTGGGCTGCGGGACCATGATTTCCTGTGAAGGGGACCGCATCGTGGGAATCATCCCGGACAAGCTGCACCCCACCAACAAGGGGATCCAGTGCATCAAGGGCCTCAATGCCCACGAGCCGGTCTACCGTGACAGGCTGACCCACGTTCTCGTGCGCAAGGACATGAGCGATCCCGATACGGGTCACGTGTCCGCATCGAAGGGACGGTTCGACGACGATGTCTTCCACAAGATGCCCTACGCGGAAGCCGAGGAGCTCGTGGCCGAGAAGGTCGCGTCCCTCGTGAAGAAGTACGGCGGCAACTGCGTCGGACTGAGCGGGTCGGGGCAGCTGACCATGGAGGCCCAGTGGATCGAGAACCTCCTGCTCAAGGGGATCATCGGTTCCAACTCGATCGAGGCCAATGCACGCATGTGCATGACGTCGGCCGTGACGGGCTACTTCGCGTCCTACGGCTCGGACGCGCCGCCGACCAGCTACGAGGACATCGATGACGCCGACATGATCACATTCTGGGGGCACAACGCCCGCGAGGCGCACCCCGTGCTCTTCTGGCGCGTGGCTGACCGGAAGAAGGCGGCCGACATCCCCACCCTCGTCTCCGACCCGCGACGCACGGGAACGGTGCAGGGGCTGGAGAACATCAACCCGCGCAACTCGTTCCACTTCGCCACCCTGAACGGCGACATCTCCTACCTGAACGCCATCGCCCACGTGATCGTCACCAAGCATCCCGAGGCCGTCATGCCCGAGAAGTGGCTCGATGAGAACACCAACGGGTGGCGCGAGTACGTCAAGGCGGTCAAGGAACGCTACTCGCCGCAGCAGGTGATCGAGCGGCTCGCGCTCCTCGATCGCGGCAGGGTGACGGTCGACGAGATCGAGAAGGTGGCCGCCCGCTGGGCCGAGGCATCGGTCAAGGGGCAGAAGAGGGGACGGGGCGGCGTGCTCACCTACTGGGGGATCGGGTACAACCAGATGCTCCACGGCCAGCACAACACGATCTCGATCATCAACCTCCACCTCCTGACAGGCAACCTCGGCCGGAGAGGTTGCGGGACCCACTCCCAGACGGGCCAGCCGAACGCCATGAGCGAGCGGCTGATGGGAGGTCTGACCGGGCGCCTCCCCTTCAACCAGCCGCTGAAGAACGAGGAGTGGCGCGACTGGATCGCCGACTGCTGGCGCGTTCCGCGCGACCGCCTCGCGCAGACCAGCCTGCTCAAGAATCCCATGGCGCTCGGCATGCTGGAGCGGGCCTGCGAGGGCGACCTCAAGGCGATGTTCTGGATGTACACGACGCACATCCACCTGCCCGACGTGAACACGCTCGTGCGGCCGGCGCTCACCAAGCTCTTCTGCGTGGTCCAGGAAATCTACCGCCACGCTCCCAACGTGCTCTACGGCGATGTCATCTTCCCGGCCATCACCTGGGGCGAGTGGACGGGCGGCACGTACATCCAGTCGGAGCGCCGCGTCTATGTCTGCGACGGCGTGAGTGTCGGCCGCGACGACAAGGGCAAGGTGCTCACCGAGGCCCTGCCCGACATGGACCTGGCCATCGACAAGTGCAAGTCGATCGCCATTAAGCTCGGTCTCGACGCCGACAGGATCATCCCGTACAAGAAGAAGCTCAAGAACGAATACGGCCAGAAATTCTACGATCCCGAGGAGATCTTCGAGGATATCGTCAAGGCATCGAAGGGATCGGACGCCGACCTCTCCGGCATGCTCGATGTGCGCGACCGCGACGGGATCGGCCTCTACGAGCAGCTGAGGCGGCTCCGCGGGATCCAGTGGCCGGCTCCCACGGCCGAGATCGCGAGCCGCGGGGGAACGGTTCGCCGCTACATGCACCAGGAGAAGTGGAAGGGTCAGCCCTACTCCAACTTCCGCCACCCTGACGGCAAGGCCAGGTTCAAGCTCTGCGAGCAGGATTACGGTCCCGGAAACAGCATTATCAAGGATGTGACCGATCAGTTCCGCAAGTACGGTGCAAAGGTAGGGGAGGGTCCCTGGCTTTACAAGAACCCCGACCTGCTCAAGCTGGCCCGCGACAAGGGCCTCGTGCCCGAGCTGCCCGATCTCGAGTTCTACGATAACAGATCCAAGTCTCTCGAGGACGCGATCAGGGGGGACAAGTACCCCTTCTGGCTCGGCCTCGGCATCGTGTACGAGCACTTCCACACCTCCAAGACGATCCGCGGCGCCACGACGCTGAAGCTCGTTCCGGAACAGTACGTCGAGGTGAACGAGGCCGATGCCAAGCGCTACGGTCTCGAGGACGGCGAGCGGGTGCGCGTCGTCACGCGGCGCGGCCACTACGAGGCGCGCGTATCCGTGGGAACGATGTCGATCGTCCGCCCCGCGCGCAACGAGGTGCCCGAGGGGTACCTCTTCAGCCCCTGGAACCTCTCCGTGGCGGACAGCGCCGATCCGCGGAAGAACCGCTGGCTCGTGAACGCCGTCAGCCACCGCGCCTGGGACCCGGTTTCGGGACAGGCTGATTACAAGAAGCTCGCCGCCCGAATCGAGAGGATATAGCGGACTGAAGAGGAAGGCTCGAGACGATCGCGATGATGAAGGAAAGGAACAGAACGCCGCAGAGATCTTGCACCGGGACCGTTGCCCGTGCAGGCCGGCGCTCTTTCCTGAAACATCTTCCCGTTGGCTTGCTCTTCGTGGCGGCTTCCGCCGGAAGCGGCTGGCTGATCTCCCGGGGCAGCGCCAGCGGCCGGACGTCGTGCCTCCGCCCGCCCGGCGCCTTGCCTGAAAAGGAATTCCTCGCCCGGTGCATCCGCTGCGGCCGCTGCATCGACGCCTGCCCGAACCGGTGCATCGTGGCCTTCTCCGATGAAACGGGAAAGGACCTCTCCATGTCGCCCGGCCCCGGGCAGCCCGGGACTCCGGTCATCTTCCCGCGACGCCAGGCCTGCATCCTCTGCAACGGCGCCCGGGGAAACGATCTCCTCTGCACGGCCGCCTGCCCTTCGGGCGCACTCAGGACCACGCGCCGGGACATCGACACGATCCGCAGCGAGGTCCGCATGGGAACAGCCGTGCTCGACAAGCATCTCTGCTACTCCTTCAACGGTGCCTCCTGCGGGGCGTGCGTGCGCGCCTGCCCGCTCGAGGGATTCGCGCTCCGCGCCGGGATGTGGGAGAAGCCGCTGCTCGACAAGCGGAACTGCGTGGGCTGCGGTCTCTGTGAGCGGGCCTGCATCCGGTATCCGCAGGCGATCCGCGTTCAACCGAGGAGCACGTGATGACGCGGCAAGAGGACAGAACGAGAAGAGTCGGCCGGCGTTCCTTCTTCAGCCTTTCGGGCGGTGCCGTGACGCGAACAGCCGTTCTGGGCGGGCTCCTGGCCGGCTTTCTCGGTCTCCGCCGGAGCCGTTCCATGCCGGCCGGCGCGCGGGGCGGTCTCGGAATGGTGAGGCCGCCCGGATCGCGGGACGAGAAGGAGTTCCTCTCGCTTTGCATCCGCTGCACGCGCTGCGCCGACTCGTGCGAGGTCCTGTGCATCGAGCTCTTCGGGCCGGAAGCGGGCAGCCTGCAGGGAACGCCGTTCCTGATTCCCGGGGAGCGGGGATGCAACCTCTGTCTCAGGTGCGGTGAAACATGTCCCACCGGCGCCATCAATCCCCTGGTCGAGAAGGAAGAAGCGAAGATGGGCGTGGCTGTCGTTGATGTGAGGCTCTGCGTCTCGCACAACGGGACAGGGATCTGCGGCGCCTGCCACACCATCTGCCCCCTGCGCAACAGGGCCATCACGCAGAACTTCCGGAACGCGCCCGTGATCCACGACGAGAAATGCACGGGGTGCGGTCTCTGCGAGGAAACGTGTATCGTCCGCGACCGGCGCGCCATCCGTGTGGCCACCGACCGTCTGTGGCCCTCGGCTAAAAAGGAGTCGTCGTCATGACGGCGAATACTGCAGAACGGAGAAGAATCCACAAGCTGCAGGTGGCGCGGCGCCTGGTCCAGATCCTGGTCGTGGTCTACATCATTGCCGTGCCGGCCGTGGCGCGTTACGTCAACTATCTTTCCGCGCGCGAGCTGGACAAGAACATCGAGAAGTGGGACGGAGAATTGCAGGGCGACGCGCTCGTCGGCCTCGACCGGGTATTCCGCGCCATGCCGGACGGTGAAATCGAGCGGATGGACCAGCTCGTACGCAACCGCGGACAGGTTCTCGACTACGCACAGGAGGTGCGCGGCGGCATGTGGTCGGCCGAGATCGGCGAGCTGTCGATCACCGATCCGCTTGCCGCGGCCGAGAGCGTGGCGGCCAGCGGCACGGCCGAGAAGGTTCTCCTGATCAGCCTGATCTTTCCCCTGATCGTGACCCTCCTGCTGGGGCGCGTCTTCTGTTCCTGGATCTGTCCGGTGAACCTTCTCCTCGAGTTCACCGACAAGCTGCGAAAGGTCCTGCGGTTCCTCGAGCTCAAGCCTCGCGACATCCGGTTCTCGCGATGGATCAAGCACACGCTGCTCGCCACGGGTCTTGTCCTGGCCGCTTTCCTTGCCATGCCTGTACTCGGCTACGTCTACCCGCCCGCGATCGTGGGTCGCGAGCTTCACGATCTCGTTTTCGGTCTGTTCGACTCAGCCGAGATCGGTGAGTACGGATTCAACATCAACGGCCTGACCTGGTTGAGCCTCGTACTCGTTGTGATCATGGCCGTCGAGATCACCGTGTCGCGCCGCTGGTGGTGCCGCTACATCTGCCCGGGAGGAGCGCTCTATTCCCTCCTCGGCGCGGCGCGGCTCGTGCGCGTCAGGCGGAAGAAAGAGGGGTGCACGCGCTGCGGTACCTGCATCACGTCGTGCACCATGGGCTTGAGCCCCATGACCGACAAGATGGGGATCGAGTGCGACAACTGCGGGGTTTGCATCTCCCACTGCTCCGGCGGTGTCCTCGGTTACAGCTCCTGCATGGGGAGAGGAAAAGAAAAAACTCCGGATCTCGCCGGAGAGGCAGTCGATGAGGCGGGAGGAGAGTCGTGAAAAGGAAGAATCGCCTCTTCAAGAGCCTGCGATCCCCTTTCGCGCGGATCGTTCTTTTCCTTTCCATCGGAGCCGCGGTCTTTGCGCCGGTTCTCCTCGCCCACCATATCCTGGGGATCCCTCACTACGCCTACGACGAGCAGTATCCCCAGACCCCCGTTCTGACCTACAGGGTCAACGCCGGACCGCACGAGGTGAAGATGACGGGCTACCCGGGCATCCCGTGCCCGGGGGAGCGGTGCACCTACCATGTCTACATCAAGAACCTCGGCAGCGGCGAGCTCTTTGACAGCCGCGTGACCATGAGTGTGATGAGGGACCGTCTTTTCGGATCCGACAGGGTGATCTACGGTCCTGTCGAGGCGAGCCTCGAGCAGGCGGTGTACAAGTTCTTCCCCGAATTCGAAGACGAGGCGAACTACACGGTGCGCATCGAGTACGAGGCGGAAGGCGCTCCCTGGATCATCGACCTCCCCGTGGTGGTCGGCGAGCCCGGTTCTCCCTGGGCGGTTGCCATCGGCTCCTTCTCCGGCCTCGTGCTCTTCCTCGTGGTCATCCGGGCGATCCGAATCAAGATGAGGCGCCGCCAGGCGTCCGGGGCGGCCTCCGAAACGGCCGAATCGCTTGCCCAAGGAGTCGCATCATGATCTCGCGTCTTGCCCTGCTCTTCCCCTACATATGCGGTGCCCTGGTCCTTGCCGTGATCGTTTGCGGCCACAGGAAGGTTGAAACAACCGAAACGGGGATCGCGCAGGAAGCGGCCGTGGAGATCTGTCCCGGTTGCGGCATGGATGTCGATCCCGCCACGGCGCCGAGCAGGGAGACCGAGCAGGGAAAGGTCAGGTATTTCTGCTGCGAGGGCTGCGCTGAGCGGTTCGAGAAGGGGATGATCGGGCACGATGAGGAGAGTGTACCCGGGCAGATGGCGCACCTCGATCCCGTCTGCCACATGGAGGTGGGCGAAAAGATCGAGTCGGTCTATCGCGACGAATCGTACTTCTTCTGCACGGAGATCTGCCGCGAGCGTTTCAACGAGGACCCGGAGCGCTATCTGGCCGAGGTCTGTCTCGTCTGCCGGGTGGGCGGTGATTTCACCCCTCTCGGGATGAACAGGGAGTTCGAGGCCACCTGGCAGGGCAAGACCTACAACTTCTGCTCCTCCGAGCATCGCGACGCTTTCAGGGAGGATCCCGCCGGCTACTTCATGCACACCATGTGGGGCATCCCGAACTGGCTCTACTACACGAGCATCGCCCTCGTTCTGCTCATCTCCTTCGTCATCATCGAGCTGCGCGCCGGAAAGAGGCGGGATGGAGGCGGGAATCCGGGCGAGGATGCGGCCGAGACCTCCGGTGGCGATGAAACGGGTCGCTTCGACCTGCTCCGCTTCGAATGGCTCGGCCGCCTGCTGCGGCACACTCTCACACGGTTCGTCTGCCGGTCTCTTTTTGTCGTGATCTTTCTGCTGATCATCGCGGCCGGTCTTTTCGGCAGCCAGCTGCCGTCGAAGAACATCGCTCCGATCCTCACCTGGACCATCTGGTGGGGGGGGCTGATCTGGCTCGTGGCCTACGCGGGCAAGGCCTGGTGCTACGTATGCCCCTGGGACGCCATCTCCGACTGGGCCGAGGGGCTCCGCCTCTTTGGCCGGAAACGCACCGGGCTCAGCCTGGGACTCGCGTGGCCGCGCTTCATGCGCAACATCTGGCCCGCCACGATCCTGTTCGTCGGCCTGACCTGGATCGAGCTCGGCTTCGGCGTGACCATGATACCGCGCGCCACGGCGTGGCTCGGTCTCGTGATCCTGGGCCTGACCTTCGTGAGCGCCTTCGTCTTCGACCGCCGCTCCTTCTGCCGGTACGGCTGCCTCGTGGGCCGCATCAGCGGGCTCTATGCCCTCTTCGCGCCGGTGGAGGTGCGGGCCCGGGACAGGGAGGGCGCGTGCCGCTCCTGCCGCACACGGTCGTGCTTCAAGGGGAACGAGGACGGCGAGGCCTGCCCCACCTTCGAGTACCTCGGCACCATGCGCCAGAATACGTACTGCATCACCTGCATGGAGTGTCTCAAGACGTGCGAGAAGAAGAACGTGGCGATCCGGCTCCGCCCCTGGGGCACAGACCTCTCGGTGCACAACCGGCCGCGCACCGACGAGGCTTACCTCGCCCTGATGATGCTGTCGCTCACCGGATTTCACGGTCTGACCATGACGCCCGCCTGGGGAAAGATCGTCAACTGGGTGGAAACGGGCCTCGGCCTCGGTGAGATCGCCTCGTTCTCCATCGGCATGGCAGGCATCATGGTAGCTCCGATCGTGCTCTACGCCCTGCTCGTTGCGCTCTCGCGCGCCATGGCCGGAGCGAGCAGCGGTGTGACCTTCCGCGAGTACTTCATCCGGTATGCCTATGCCTTGCTGCCGATCGCGCTGTTCTACCACCTGGCGCACAACTCGGAGCACCTGCTCATGGAGGGGCAGAAGGTGATCGCCCTCCTATCCGATCCCTTCGGGAACGGATCCAACATCTTCGGCACGGCGGAGTGGACGCTGAAGCCGCTGATCGATCTCCAGACTCTCTGGATCCTGCAGGTCTTCTTCGTCATGATCGGCCACGTCTACAGCCTCTGGACCGCGCGGTGCACGGCAGGCGCCATCTTCGGAGATTCGCGATCCACGTTCCGAAGCCAGCTGCCCATGCTGATCGCCATGATCCTATTCAGCATCATGAGCCTCTGGCTTCTCAAGCAGCCGATGGAGATGCGCACCTCGGCCATGTGATCGAATCAACCCTTGCTGCCACCCCGCTTTTGTCCAGATCAGAAGATCGTCGCCTCCACGCTGGCCTGGTAGGTGCCCTGAAAGGTGTTGTCCAGGGCATCGACGGCAAAGGTGAACTTCCACTCGCCCACGGGGATCCTGCCTTCACCCACGAGGTGGTTGTCGATGACAGTCAAGGGACTGCCGCTCGCGCGGATCGGCGTATTGCTCTTCGTCCAGGAACCAGGAGGTTGCCACCACCAGGTGACTGGAGCGGTGGGGTTGTACTCGGCGAAGATCCAGTGGTCGTAGTAGTAACCCGCATGGGTGCCCGGGTCGAGGGAGATCCTCACCTCCACGCCGATCGAGTACGGCACGGTCACGTGGCCTGTTCCTCCGTTGACCGTGATCGAGGGAAGTGGTTCGGCCGTGATGTCCAGGGTCCACGTCTGTCCCCAGCTGTCGCTCGACCGAGCAGCCACCACCATCTCGTTGTCCGTGACGTGCACCACGAAGAAACGCTGGCTCGACGCGTTGGCCAGGGTGAAGGTGTCGATGCCGTTCCAGATCCTACGCGACGTGGAGTGGTTGTGGCCGCAGAAGATGCCGATCACGTTGTAGTCCTCGATGGCGTCAAAATAGGCCTGCCTCTCCTCCTGGGTCCACCAGTCGGTTCCGAAGGGATCGAATCCGTAATGATGAAAGAGGATCACCGGCCTGCGGCTCTGGCCCACGTGATCGGCCAGATCCTGGCTGAGGAAGTCGAGGCTGTTCGCCGCATCGCCGGCGCCGCCGGGGTAGACGTTGAGCTGGACGAGGTGGACGTTGTCGAAATCCCAGGAGTAGTGATACCCGTTGCTCGAGATGCTTGCGATCCCGGGGCGCTGCAGCGTGCGGTCGGCAATCCCGTCGGGCACCACCCACGAGGAGACGTTGTGGATGTCGTGATTCCCGTACCCCTCGTAGACAGGGTAGTCGACGCGCTTGTCACCGTTCACGCCGTAGTCGTCCACGAAACCGTCCCTGTAGAACCAGAGGAGGCCGTAGCCGAACCAGTTGTCCCACGTCCCGGAGTCGGTCAGATCACCGGTGACGACCACGCCGCGGGGCGTGTCCACCTTCCCGCCGATCTCGGCAGGATAGCTCGTTCCCGGGATGGCGTTCATCCTGTCGATACACTCCTTGTTCAGCGCCTCGTTGGTGGACCACTGATCGAGCCCGTAATGAGTGTCCGAGGAGATGAGAAAGGTCACGTCCGTGCTCTCCCCGCCGGCCGAGGAGATGGAGAAGACGGGAAGCGCCAGGAGCAGGAGCGATACGATTCTGTTCAACAGGTTCTCCTTTCGATCGTTTGTTCCGCGAAGGGTCGTTTTGTCTTGCCGCGCCCGCCCGGTCCGGCGGAGCGCGGCCGAGCCGGCATCACAGCTTGGTGAATTCGAAGCTGTCTGAAACGAAGCAGCCGTTTCCGGACATTCCGATGCAGAGCCGGTAGGTGTATGTCCCCGGCGGCGCGGCGGCCGGGACGTTCTCCGTTGTCAACACCGACATGTTGCCTCCGGCTGTGAGAAGCCGGTCGAAGACCGCACGAACCGGTCCCGTGAGCGATCCGCCGGGCAGGACCGCCTCGGTCCAGGCGTCGATGACCGCGTCGTGGCTGCTCGTATTGGCGAGGGTCAGCCGGCACTGGAAGCTGCCGCCCTGGGACGGGATGACGATCGGCGGATTGATCGGGTTCGCGTCGCAGAGGAGGTTGTGCGAGCCGTGGATATGGACGCGGAGATCGCTCTCCCACCGGGTGTAGATCATGTCAATGTGGCCGTCCTCGTTCCAGTCGGTGACGCAGAAGTGGCTCCAGGTGTAGCTCCCGGGAACTGGGTCTATCGGATCGGTGTAGTCGTACAGCTCGTACTCCTCCTCGAAGAGCGGGCTCGCGTTCGTTCCCTTGTTCGGCCAGAAGAGGCAGCTGCCGTCGATCCAGGCCAGGACCAGGTCCTTCTTTCCGTCCTCGTTGAGGTCCGCGATTCTCGCACAGTTCTTCATCTTCTGGATGTTGGATCCATTGGCCTGGATCCTGAAGCTGCCGGCAAAGGACGGCTTGGCATCGGTGCCCACGTTGAGGTAGACGTAGACATAGCCGGCGTCGCATCCCATGATCAGGTCCTTCCTGCCGTCCTCGTCCCAGTCGCAGACCTCGGGAATGGAGAGCGATCCCACGTCGATGTCCGCGCCGCTGCTCTTGATGGTACCGCTGTTTGTCAGGAGGGGAAACATGGTGCTGCCGATGTTGGTGAAGAGGGTCACCTTTCCGTTGTTCTCGCCCGACAGCAGATCGAGGTCCCCGTCCTCGTCCCAGTCCACGCCTAGTGGACTCGCGCCCATGCATCACCCGTAGGAGAGGGCGATATCGACGCCGTCGGCTTGGAGCTTGCTCCGGTCCTGGAACTGGGGATCGTTGTTCGTTCCGTGGTTCTTGTAGAAGTAGATGTTCCCGTAATAGTAGGTGCCGACCAGGAGGTCCTTCCGGCCGTCGCCGTCCCAGTCCACCATGTATGGGACGGCGCCGTAGTTGTCGTCATGAATCCCGCCGCCGTTCCAGCCGATGGTGAATTCCGGCTCGAAGACCGGGACCACGTCTCCGTGGATCGTTTGACCCTTCGCGAGGGGCGGCCCGGCAGTCAAAAGGATGAACAGGGAGAGAAAAGGCCACAATCTGCGGTTTTTCATGACGTTCTCCTTATTGTTGCGATCCGAGTGTTCAGGCTTCCGGATGAGGGCGGCGGCGCCGGCCATCCTTTCAGGCTCGTGCTTGTGGGTGATATTATACTGGGATTGTCGGAAATTGGAAACGGGTGTGTGGGGATAGAGGCGCATTCCGGGCGTATCCTCTCCTGGAGGCAGCCATCAGTGCTTTATTTTTTTTCTCGACCCGTCTCGAGTACGGAGGCTGGAAGCTCGATTGTCACGGTGTCGTTCTGGGGGAGAGGAAGAGTGACGCTTTTCTCGAAAATCGGTTGTGAACCCACCTGCACCACGAGAACGACTTCGCCGGCCGGCAGTCCCTTCAATTGGAAAGTTCGGTCCTCGGCGACGCGGCCGCCCCGGCTATCCCAGCGGGTTCCCAGGGGCGGCATCGACGGATAGATGTAGAAGTGCCGTCTCTCGCAAGGGTCGCCGTCAACGTTCAGCCGGCCATGCAGGGTGCAGCCCTCCACCAGCTCGAAGCGCAAGCCGAACTGGTCGATGTCGTGCCGCACCTCGAGGTCCTGCATCAGGAAGGGACTGTACCTGTCATGGCGCACGACGAGGTCGTAGATGCCGGCCGGAACGTTTTCGCCGGTGAATGAGCCGTCCTTTCCGGTGTTCAACCGGAACGTGCGACGCGGCCGATCGTTGCCGCGCTTCATGAGAACGACACGCGCATTTTGAACACCGAGACCGGTCGCTGCATCGATCACCCTACCCTGCAGGGAGGCGAAGCCGATTTTCAGGATCAGATCCCGCCGCATCGAGGCGGGGAGCTCGATCACTTTGGAGGAGATGTTGAAATGCGCGGGAGCACCATCCCACACGACTGCAACGCGGTACTGTCCGGCGGGGAGGGTTTCGAAAAGAAAGTGGGTCATGCGGGGATCGAGATCCTTGCATCCGCGCAGCTCATGCGGCGGCCGGAAGAGGTCGCCGGGCAGGGGATCGTTCGCCCTGGAATCGTAAGGGCCTTCCCTGTGAAGGCTCAGCCGGATCCGGAAATCGTCCGGCAATGGCCGGCTCCCATTGTCCACGCGCCCCTTGATGCATCCGTTCCAGGGATCGTCGATCCGAAGGTCGAGGCGGCAGGTCGTTCCACCGTTCACCGCGGCATTTGGGATGATGAGCTGCCCGGAGCTCTTGTTGCTGTCCTTGATGGGAGCTTCGCTTCCGAGCAGAAACGTGTCCATACCCGCTTTTGCCAGAACGCGTGCATCCACCAGGTAGCTTCCGTCGGGCAGTCCGGCGAAACGATAGCGTCCTTCCCCGTCCGTCCGCGAGCGAAGAAAGAGATCGGCTCCGTTCCAGGCCATGACCGTGGCTCCGGCAAGACGCTTTCCTCGAGAGTCCGTCACACAGCCTTCGATTGTGTTATCCAGACCTGGCAGGGTGATCTGCAGCTCCACCTGCGGATTGTCGTCCGATACGCTCACCGGCGATTGACGAAATACTTCATGGCCGTCCTTCGAGAAACAGAGGCTGTATTCCCCTCGATCGAGATTGGAGAATCTGAAGAATCCGTTCTCATCGGTCACGACCCTGTCGCCGCTGTACATGCCCGGCCGGGAGCGTGTCCCGTCGCCCCGGAAACCGGCACGCGGCAGATCGGTGCCGGGCTCTGTTCCCCAGGGGAGCTCCCAGGTGACAGCCACTCCGGCAGCCGGCTCACCCTCACTAAAAAAGACATACCCACAGATCCGTCGCTCGGGTTCGAGTAGACAGGTGACGCGGCCCTGCTCAGGCGGCTTAGGGACGATCACGTCCCTCAAGTATCGGTCGGCGAATCCCGGGACCAGCAGGGTGATCTGATAGGTGCCGGGCTGAATGTTCCGGAGCACGATCCGGCCTTCACCGGCTTTCTCGATTTCATTCATCCAGCCGAAGGAGTGGAGGCAGGAATTCTCTTCATCGGGACTTTCGCGGACAAGCTGGTCGATCCGGATCGTCGGTTTCCTTGCAACAGGACGGTTATCATGATCCTTGAGCTCGATGACGAGCCGCGATGCCGGCGGCAGCGTCAGGAGCAGGTTGTCGGTGTGGGGAGCGGCCTGTTCGGCAAGAATGAAGTCGGACTCCCGCAGCCACGACTTGCCGCTGTACTTCCCGCCCATGTTGCCCCGGACTCCGAAGCCCTTGAAAACGATCCGGAAAAGACCGTCAGGCAGCCGAGAAAAGAGGAAGCGCCCTTTCCGATCCGTCACGGCTGAGCGCTCGATCCACAAGCCGTTGATTTCGGCCTGGGCGATCAGCTTCTCCCCGCGGGCGGGGCGATCGTCTGAATGAAGGAGCCGCCCCGACAGGCTGCCGCCCTTCTCGAGGAGGATCGTCACGGCCGGAGCGTTCTTTCCCGCTGCCGGTTTGATCTTGCTGCTCCATCCCGAACCGAGAGATTCGTGATAGGCGGTCACGATCACGGGCTTGTCTCTCGGGAGCGTGAGCCTGAAGCAGCCGTCCGGCCCGGTGTCCGTCCGGTCGAGCGTGCGAGACGCCTCGAGCGTCCAGCGTCCGGTGGCCCAGCTGACCCGGCAGCCCGGCGCCGGCTCTCCATCCGGCCCCTTGACCAGGCCGCGTACGGAGAAGCATGGCGTCAAGGAGACCTCCTCCATGATCCACGATCCGTCGTAGCCCGGTACGGCCAGAGCCAGGGGAACGGTTCTTGTCTGAAAGTCGGGATGGGTGAACTGCAGAAACGAGAGAGGCAGCTCGTCCCGAACAAGCGCAATACGATAGAAGCCGTCAGGATCCGTGCAAGCATTCGTGTCTGACCATGCAGCGTCTATCGGAGGATCGAATGAACTGTTGACGCTTCGACACGATGTCGTGCAAATCGAAACACCGGCAAGCGGGCGACCGGCGAAATCGGTGATCCGCCCGCAGAGAGAGGTGTGAGAAGCAGCATCGGCAGGATCGATCAGCTGCCGTTCGATCCGGCGCGAGGGATCCTCGTCAACCGTGGCGGCCGGCGGTTCATTGGTTGTCGAGTCGTTGGTTCCCACGGCGGGATGTACTGACCTATCCGGAAGAAAACGATCGGGCTGCAAAACCACGATCACGGCAGCAGCAGCCATTACGAGAACGAGGGTCGCAGCGATCTTCACTTTTGCGCTCATGAACGATGTTCCTGACAGGAGTGTGGTCCAGCCGGACGCCTGGCTGCTCGACGCGGTTGTCCGGGCGGCAGCCGCAACGACCGCTCCGGTGCCGCCCGACGGTGCGAGGACCTGCATGCCGGCCAGGGGTGCCAGTGCGAGCCGCCAGGCAATGCGGCCGTCCCGGCAGTCTGCGTCGAGGGTGGCTCGGAGCCGGGCGAGGCCGCGTTTCAGGCGGGTTCGGACCGTTTCCAGCGGGATATCCAGATGAGCCGCGATCTCCCCGGGAGACAGCTGCTCGTAGAACCGCAGAAGGATGGTCATCTGGTACGGTTCTTCCATGTCGAGAAGGGCTTTCACGACGCGTCCCCGGATCTCCTCCCGCTCGATGAATTCCTCCGTTGACCGGATGGCCTCGCGCGGAGCCGCGGCCCGTTCATGGGTGCGGCGGCGGGATTCGTCGCGCCGCATGCGGAGCACGATCTTCCGAACCGTCCCTCGCAGCCAGGCGCGCGGTGATCGGATCGTCCCGGGTTCGGTCTTCATGGCAGCCAGCCAGGCCTGCTGCGAGACATCTTCGGCCGTCTGCCTGTCAGCCACGAGGGCGCGGGCCAGGCCGAAGACGAACTCCTCATTGCCGAGCAGCTGATCCAGGTTCCATCGGGGAGTCATGCGCTCGAGCCTCCTCGGGAAAGAGTGTCGATCCGGTACCTTGGTCCGAACTCGATGAGGCGGCGGATGAACATCATCCGCATCCATTATCAGTGTTCCCCGAGGCAGGGAGAAGGGTTCAGATTTCTTTGAGGCAAGGCGTTATTTCCCGGGAGACGGCAAGCCGGCCAGCTGAAGAAGGCTGGTGCGAAAGGTCTCGAGGATCTTCGAGACCTCTTCATCGTTTTGCTGGCAGATGGCGTTCGATTCCACCTTGTAGGCCTGGTAGCTCGGGCTTCCCCTGGTTTTCACCTGGGGGTATCTTTGCTTGAGCTTATCCAGGGACTCGCTGCGCCGGTTTCTCGCGTCGCGTAGATCCTGGCTCGCCTTCACGAGAAGGGCGGGCACCCCCCTGTCGTAGGGAGTCAATCCGCATTCCACAAGCCTGCGGGCAAGACTTTCGTCCAGAACCTCGGCCCATCCGAAGCCGGAACGCGCCATTTTTTTCGTGTCGAGCCTTTCGTATTTCGGGGTGGGGGCGATCTTCACCCTCTCGGGAGGAGTGGAGCTTTCTGATAGGCGCTTTTCGTCTGGTGATTTGAGCGCTGCATCCTGCAAGGTCGTGCCCTGCGCGTCTCTGGCGGCATAGGCCAGACTCTCGATGGCAGACGTGAGCCTGGAAATCCTTGCGAGGATCTCCGGAAGGTCGGCATTGCTTTCGACGGTATCGCGCTCTTCTGGAAGGAGTGAAATGGTTGGCAGCTTGTTGGGTGGTTCGGTGTACAAGTCAACGGCGAGCAGGACAGAGCATCCAACAATGATACCAGCCGTGAAAATGGCGATTTTTTGCATCATGAGTTTCTTGCTCCTCCGGCATGTTTTACGGAATCCTGCTCCTTGGGAACGAATCTCGAATGAGGCAGATGACGGCAATGGACAGAGTCGGTTGTCGCTCTCTTACGCGGTTATTGAGCCATTTGAGTAAATTGAGCGTTTTGAAGAACTCAGTGGGTTCACGAAAACTGGATAGTTGAATCCAATTTCGAAGTCCGCCTCGGCCTCGAGCTCGAAGGCTCCTCCAGGGGCGGGGGAGGCCGTTTTCTGTTATGGCCCACGTGGGGCGTGGGGAGATCAGAGTTCACGGCCACGTGGGGCGTCGGGATCGTTCTGAATCAATGGCCCACGTGGGGCATGGGGGGGCGGCCCATGTAGGTCGTGGAGTGCCTTTTGATTTGCGGCCCACGTGGGGCATGAGGGGGCGCTCCTTGTGGAGTCTTCGAGCCCGAGGCTGAGGCCTGCCAAAATGATCCACTTCACGGGAAAACGGACCATTCAAGTAAATATCATTCAGGCTCGAGAACAACGTCAAATTCCTGAACAATCCCGGAAGGCACCTCGAAGGTAACGGTTTTGTTTTTGAATCCACCGGAAGAAACAATCATCCGCACCGCTCCGGGAGAAGGGATGCTGAATATCAATCCACTTCTTCCTTTTATCGAATAACGTTGCGGACAAGTCAGCTCGGTTCTGTCCGGGAAACCGTGCCCCAACCCTCGGAGAGAACGGCCGCCGGCTCCCCTGACATTGACAACGATCACACCAGCCGGCTGCAGAAGAATATTACCCAGATCGAGCCGTTCTCCCTGGCCGAGAGAAAAGCAAATATCCGTAAGGTTTTCGTACGGAACGGCCTGGATGACGAGACGGTAGTCTCCTGGAGGCACGTTCTCGAGCTCGAAGGAGGGAGCCGTGCAGGCCTTCAGTGCTTCGACTGCGATCTCGCCTTTCCACTTGTCCTCCAGGCGGATCCGCATGATCGGGGCGCCAGGTATCGGTATCTTGCTCCTGGCATCGATCAGGGTTCCGGTCACTTTTCCACTGGTCAGCACCAGATCGCACGGGAATGGATCAGGAGGAGATTGGGGAATTGTCAGCTCGAAAGTGTGGAGGCGGCGGCTTCTCTTGTTGGGATAGTCAGGCAGGATCCAGACGGTGACCTTCCAGTTCCCCGGTGTGAGGTAGTCCGTGGTGAAACTTCCCGGTTCGTGAAATCCCGTCGTGAGTTTGATCTTTCTGTCGAATGATCCCCACTCCGCCGTCTGGGTTCCCGTGATCTCGAGAGTTGCATAGCCCTGGAATGGCGAACCATCGGGAAGAAGGAGGCGTCCTTCAACGGTGACGCAGCCGGGCTGGTGCATGAAATCGCTTTTTTCGAGCTGAAGCTCGAGCAGGACCTGCGGCAAGATCTCGAAGCGCCGGACGGCTTGCCCGATCTCCTCGGATGTGAAACGGGCCGTCCATCTTCCGGCAGGGAGAGGGATGACCACCTTGTTCGAGCTGAAGCCGTAGCTGCCAATGTTCGGCACATAACGACAGTGCTTGCTGAAATATGGCTTGCTCTCTCCTTCCCGGGTGAGTGTCATCTGATAGCCGTTGTAATCCAGGCCCGTGTAGTAAGGGTGCGACAGCTTGCCGAAAGGCGGAACAACGATCCGAAGATCGTTGATGATCTCCCCCTTGCGGACAACTATATCCCTGACAGAGGTATCTGGAAAGTCGCGGCTCTTGACCTCGAGAGAGAAAGTCCCGGCCGAGAGCTTCGTGAATCGGAAAGACGCCGTCCTGTCGAGACGGCACGTTTCCGTCCGCTCGTCCGGCAGGATCCTGCGAAGCTCTACAGTCGCTTTCCTGGCCAGCTCCGCCTCGAAGGGCAGATAGGTGTTGCCGTTGATCACGACTCCAGCGATCTCGGCGCAGTCGCCCGGATCGATCTTCTCCCTTGGTGGTGTTTTCTGATCTTCGCGAGAATCCGTTTCCGGTGGAAGAGGCGCAGGATCGGGAGGCCGTTCGGTCTGATCGGAGCAGGCCTTCACAGCATCTGCGGCCGGGAGAGAGGATGAAACCTTTTCATGTTCCTCCCGAAGGACAGGATCGGACCTGTCGGTGAACAAAGCGAACCAGAGCACCGTGATCGCCGCAATTAGCGCAAGGGCAGCTGGAATCAGCTTCATTCTCTCTCCATGGATTCATCCCTCATCGGACAGTCTTCGATTCGTGAGCATGGCGGCTTCACCATGATATACGGAATCGAGATCGAATAGTGTGGGTGAAAAGAAAATCCCGCTGCGACCACGTGGCTATGTATCCCATTTTAGATCGAGGACGTTCAATGTATAATAATTGTCCTCGATGGATGTCAGCGATTCTGATGGAGGTGGCTCCCATGAGTTCGGTCCTTTTTGCTTCGATCTGTTTCCTTCTCGCGGCACCCGCTATCCCGGCAACGATCTACGTGCCAGACGACCATTCGACCATCCAGGCCGCGGTCGACGCGTCCGTTGCCGGTGACACGATCATCGTCTGACCCGGAACCTATCAGGAAAATATCGACTTCAATGGAAAAGCCGTCATTGTGAAGAGCGAGTTCGGTCCCCATGCCACGACCATCGACGGAAACGACGCCGGGAGCGTCGTGCTCTTCAAGAACGGGGAAGGCCCGGGATCTGTCCTGCAAGGTTTTCTCATCACGAAAGGGTCGGGCATCCGGCCGGCACCGGATCCCACGGTGTACGGCGACTTCTGGCTGATGCCGCCCTGGGAGCACAGAATCCACTTCCATCCCATACCGGACAACGGTGTGCGCCTCATCACGCGAACCGTGGCCGCCGCACTCCCGCCCGGCACGACCATCCCGGTCCAGGCCCTGATGGGGACGGAGCTGAGCAACCTCTGTCTGATCATGACCGAGTAGCCTGGGTGGGCATCGATCTGGCGTCTTGTGGACCGCGTCGAAACGGTTTATAGTGCCGTTCACTCGTTCGATCGATTCCCTTTTTGGTGTCACGCATGCGGAAAGGCAGCATCACAGCAAGGCTCGCGATTTTCGTTGTCGTTGCCGTCGTCCTTGGTGCGGCGGCCTGGATCGTGTTCAAACGCGAGCGTCCGCCGAACATCATCCTGATCTCCATCGATACATTGCGGCCGGACAGGATGGGCGTCTACGGCCACCGGCCCATGGGGCGCAGCACCACGCCCTTTCTCGACGAGCTCGCCGGGGACGGCGCGCTTTTCTCCAATGCCGTCAGCACCTCGTCGTGGACCCTGCCGGCTCACTATTCGCTCATGACCGGTCTGCCGGACCAGGCACACGGCATGGTCAACGACCGCGTACCGCTTCCTGACGGGATCCCCATGCTGGCCGAGATCCTCCGCGACGAGGGTTACGCCACAGCCGGCTACTACTCGGGTTCGTACCTGAGTCCGGTCTTCGGCTTCGACAAGGGCTTCGATGTCTACACGTCGTGCATGCCTTCACGCGACGCGGCCGGCGCCAGGCGTCCCGGGAGCGGAAACAGTGGCGACGGTCCGCGCACCCGTTTTGCAGCCCACGAGATGGTGACCAGCGAGACGGTGAGCGAGCAGGGGCTCGCCTTCGTCAAGGATTGGGCGTCGCGCGGCTCGGGCAAGCCGTTTTTTCTCTTTCTTCATTATTTCGATGTGCACAACGACTACCTGCCTCCGCCGCCTTTCGACAGCCGCTTCGGTCCGCCCTACCACGGCTGGGTGAACGGCAGGGGGGTGACGAGCGATTCCCGCTACAACGAGGAGATGCAGCCCGAAGACCTCGACCGCCTCCGAGCCCTCTACGACGGCGAGATCGCCTGGGTGGACAGCAACATCGAGCGTCTCTATCGCGGAATCGCCTCCTTGGACGCCGACGTGATCGAGAACACATTGATCATCGTGACCTCGGACCATGGCGAGGAGTTCTTCGAGCACGGCTTTTCCGGCCACCGCAAGAACCTCTTTCAGAGCTCGGTCAGCATCCCCCTGCTCATGGTCGGACCGCAAAGGATCGGAAAAGGCGTCACGGTGGATGCATGCGCAACGATCTACGATATTTTTCCCACACTGATCGATCTCCTTGACATGGAAGGCCGGGACGCCCCCTTCGGCCGCTCTCTTATGCCGGCCATCAGGGGAGACGATGTCGAGAACCTGCCTGCCCTACTCGATCTGACAGGCATACCCAAAGACGATGCCTACTTGAAAAGGACGGGCCTGCTCCACGGCCGTTACAAGCTGATCTGCGAGGAAACCAAAGAGTGGGCTCCCGCGGATCCGTTCTCCGCCGGGGACCGAGTGATCGAGGAGACGATCCGCCTCTTCGACCTCGGGGAGGATCCCGGCGAGGAAAGCGACATCTCATCCGCCAAGGCCGCGACGGTGAAACGGATGCTCGAGGTCAAGAAGGTCTTGCTGGAGAGGGCCGCGTCGTCCGCCTCGAGGAAGGGAGAAGAGGGAGCCCAGCGCAACGACATCCCCGACGACCTGCGGCGCAGCCTCCAGGAACTCGGTTACAGCGGGGGCGGGAGATAGCCCGAGCCATTATCGATCCCCGGATCGAGCACGGGTGTGATGCCGCGAGCATCATCGATCTGCAACAGAAGGAGAGGCCTCATGCCCAGGACGTTTCCCGCTCCTTCCTTTCTACCGTTCGTCTTCCTTCTCGGCGCTCTCTCCGTCGCGACGTGCGACGCGTCGGGATCCGCGATGTCGGCGGAGAGCGGCCAGTTCGTGAGAACAGCCCCCCTCGGCGCCGTCTACACGATCCATGTCCCCGAGTCGTACGATCGGCGAAAAGGCGCCACCCTGCTCATCTGGCTTCACGGAGCCGGCGGCAGCCACAGCAGATCGTCGCGCGCCTATCTCAGCCAGCGATTCAAGCCCGACTGGATCGTCGTCTTTCCCGACGCCCGGGAGAACGGCAGCTGGCAGGATCGCGAGTTCGACAGGATCATCGATGTGCTCGACGAGGTGGAGAAGAGCTACACCGTCCGCAGGGCGTTCATCGGCGGATTCTCGCGGGGAGGTTTCTACACCTTCGGTTTCGGCCTTCGTGCAATCGACCGGTTTGCCGGCTTCCTCTGCGTGTCCGGCGGCCTGCCGAACACCGGGCTCGTGAAGAATGAGAATGCGGACAAGGTCGCCGTGGTCATCATCCACGGCGATGCCGACGACGTCGTGGCCTACAGCTACGGGGTCAAGGCCAGGGAGGCTTTCGAGAAGGCGGGATGGAAGGATCTCCTCTTCTTCAGGGGAGTGCCCGGCCTCGCCCACCGGATGGACAGGAGAACGATGGAGGAGGCGCTCGACTGGCTCGACAGCAACGGGCAGGCCCTGAACACGCCGGAGGACTATCTCGAGTACGGCATGAAGATGTACGGGGACAAGAAGTACTCCCGGGCGTTCCAGGCCCTTTCCGGGATCTGCATCGAGGAGCACGAGAAGAAGAAGTGGTACCGGAAAGCCGCCTCGACCTTGAGGAAGATCGAGGAGAAGAGCGTGTCGGCAGGAAGAAAGGTGAAGAAGCTCATCGACGCGGACAGGAACGCGAAGTGGCTTCGGCAGTGGCACGATTTCGACAGGGACTTCAACGGCACCTCGTATCACGGTGAGGTGAAGAAGGCGTATCTCGATCGCAAGGCAAAACACGACGAGCAGGCCGACGCCCTTTCGGAAACGGCGGATCAATACCATGAAAGCGGTGATCTGAAGGGCGCGATCGATGCCTGTCTCGCTGTACGGGATCGATGCTACCTCGCCGACAGCGACGGAAAGAAGAGGGTGCAGGAGCGCCTCGCTCGATACCGGGCGGATTCCGAGATCGCAAGGAAGTACCGCCATCAACTCAAGGGCACGGAGTCGTGGCTGTAGCTCTTGTCTTCTATTCCACGGTCAGCGCCATCAGGTTGGACAGGTAGAGATAGCTCAGAGGCGGCGCGAACTCCACCAGGGCCTGGAAGTAGTGCGATTCGCCCGAATTCCAGTATGACGGCACCTGGGCCGGAAAGAAAATCACTCCGCTGGACGGAACAAGGCCGAGCGGGATCTGCCGGAAGGGCGGCAGGATGTACAGATCGCCGTACTGGGTGGGGTATGGCGGATCGAGCAGCCCGGAGCCGGCAACGAGCCAGGCGGTGCAGTTGGGAACTGCCGTGAGCCTCACGCTGCACGGAGCACCCGGGACGATGTCGCCCATGCAGTAGAGGTGGGTCCGGTGCTCGTCGGCGCCGATGTCGGGAATGCCGCAGGGGTCGCGGAGATCTCCCTCGAAATCCCTTTCCGGAATGTTCGGGGCGTAGTGGTCGCCCCGGTCCCTGCAGGGCGAGGTGTAGGTCAGGTGCCGGTCGTCGATCGCCGCCTCCACGAAGAGCGGATCCGCGTCGATGTTGTACGTGCCGGGCCATCCGCCCTTCACGTCGCAGTAGGCGACAATGGGATCGCTCGTGGAATCGAGATCGATCTCCGGCCCGGTCGTCGCCTGGTTCCCCCAGATGATCGTGTTCGTGATCTGCGAGAAGCAATGGATGCAGCGGATGCCGCCGCCGTTCGACGTGGCCTGGTTATCCGTGATCGTGTTGTTCGTGATGAAGGGGGACGAGACCTCGCAGTTGAGTCCGCCTCCCGACGTGGCCGTGTTGTGGATAATGATGTTGTTCGTGATCTCCGGGTCGGCCAGCCAGATGCCGATGCCGCCGCCCGATAGGGCCGAGTTGTGGGAGATGATGTTGTCCTTGATCACCGGAGCGGTGGATGTGGAGCAGTAGATTCCGCCGCCCCAGCTGGCCGTGTTCTCCGTGATCACGTTTTTCAGGATCTGCGGCGACGAGCCGTTCAGGCACAGGATCCCCGCTCCCTCGGCTGCGCTGCCGCCAGTCAGGAAGAATCCCTGAAGGATCGAGCCGGTCCCCTCGCCGCCCTGGAAGATCGCCACGGGACCGGCCTGGCTCCCGTCGATCGTCGTCGCGGCAGGGCCCTTCTCGCTCTTCAACGTGACGGCCTTGCCGAGGAAGTCGATGTTTTCATGATAGATGCCATGCCGCACGATGATGGTGTCGCCGTCGGCCGCGGCAGAAATCGCCCCCTGAATCGTGGCGAAATCGTCGGGCACGTAGATCGTGCTGCAAAATGCCGCCCCGGCGGTGAGACAGAAAAGAGCGACGATGAGAGGAATTCTGGCCCTGGACATGATAGAACCTCCTTTTCGAAGAGCGTCTGCGGCCTGCCGGCCAAGGACCGGTAGTGTCAAGGTCGTCGTTCAAGGAAAAGACCGATCTCAGGCGCATCCGACACTGTATCAAAATCTGCCCGATTTGCCTATCTGGCAGAGAGAATCGGCCATGGAGGCAGGCGATGAGACTTTCGGTCCTTTTCGGCGTGATCTTTCTGTTCTGTGCCGCAGACCTGTCGCAAGGGGAAGTCTCCGATGGGGAGGAGACCTGGGTGGAGAAGGACTTCTTTCTCGACTTCAGCAGCGGGAAGGGTCCTGACACGAACGGCACACCACCTCGGCTCGTGCATACCCAGCCGAATCCGCAGGACGCGAATCGCAGCCTCGTCCTCTATGCGGCGGGCGGCAGCCGGATCTCCTGGTCCTTCGATCTGCCCGAGCTTCCCGTTCGCGCCGTCCTCGGGATCGAGCACCTCTCCTCCGGCGCAGCGGGCAAGCTGGGCGGCACGTCGGTCATCTCCCTGCTGATCAACAACGAGCCGGTTGTGGCAAGGTGGGATGTGGGCACGCACCACTTCGACATGGACCGGCTCCTGGTGACGAAGTATCTCGAGCAGGGCCGCAACGAGCTGTCGCTCCGCTTCGATCAGGGATCCACCTGCTACTGGTTCCGGAGGATCTGCCTGTCGTGCCGCTTCCCGGCCGGCACGAAACTCGATGCAGGCCGCGTCGAGAGGATCCCGGCGGGAAAGAAGAGCGACTACGCGGTGGTGGTGCGCCGGACAGTCTACGAGGACGCCGGCTGGAGGAAGGTGGTGGACGTCCTCGCGGCAAAGCACGACGCTGCCGTGATCCTCTATCCTCTCGATGTGACGGAATCGCTGGAAGAGTTGAAAGCCCTCTTTCCCCGGTACGCCTGCTTCGTGGCAACTCCGTCCGAATCGGGGCGTTCCTTCGTGGCCGCCGTCCACAGGATCACACGCAGACTGGACTCCGATCCCTTCGGCGACGTGATCTGGGGCATCCTCACGGGCTACGAGGCCGAGGATGCCCTGCGCATCGCCCGCGAGAAAACTCCCCTCGATGTGAGGCGCGCCGCTGCCGGATGCAACCTCGATCTCGACTACTTCGCGGAAGGGCGCTGCTACTCCGAGACGAAGCAGAGCCTCGTGCGGGTCCGGAAGCCGGGCAAGGAGCCCGAGGAGCTGAGCTGCCCTCCCGATGCCACGGAGGCGCTGGTCCGGACGCTTGGGGAAGGGAAGCCCGACCTCTTCGCCACAAGCGGCCACGCCACGGAGCACGACTGGCAGATCGGCTATGCCTTCGAGAGCGGCCGCTTCCTCTGCGACAAGGGGCAGCTCTTCGGGCAGAACAGGGAGGGAAAGCGTTTCGATGTCCTGTCGCCCAACCCGAAGGTCTACTGCGCGGCAGGGAACTGCCTGATGGGCCGGATCGAGACCCAGGACGCCATGGCCGCGGCGTGGATGCGCACGGGCGGCGTGCGCCAGATGTTCGGCTACACCGTGTCCACGTGGTTCGGCTACGGCGGACACGGGGTGATGTCGTACTTCATCCGGATGCAGGGGCAGCACACGCTGGCCGAGTCGTTCTTCCTGAACAACCAGGCCTTGCTGGAGCGTCTCCATCGCGAGTACCCCGGGAGCCTCGGCAAGGTGATCGACCAGTACGACATCGAGCAGGACCAGAACCTGATCAACCGGATCGCCATGGAGCTGGAGGTCCGGTCCAGGGACGAGCTGGGGCTGCAGTGGGACAGGGACACGGTGGCGTTCTACGGCGATCCCGCCTGGGAGGCGAGGGTCGCCGGGGTCCGCGATCCCGATCAGCAGGGAAGGCTCTCCTGGACCGCCCTCGAGGAAGGCAGGATCCGCTTCGTCTTCGAGGTGACGGCGAACATCGACGGCCCGCCGCAGCGTCCGCCGGCCGCCCTCTTCCCCTTCCGCCTGTCCGATATGACGGTCGAGGGCAACGACGGGCCGGCCTCCCTGATCACCGACGACTTCATCCTCCTGCCCGTGACAGGAGAGATGAAGAAGGGTGAGAAGCTCGAGGTCCGGTTCATTGCCTCGCGGCGGTAGATCCGGCTTCGTCAGAGGCCCATGGCGCGGAGAGCCTCGGCTGGGATGCTTCCTCCGCGATTCAGGTACTCCATGGTGTAGCGGCGGGCCTCGTCCAATCTATCTCTTTCCAGCAGCCAGTTGATGAGGGCCGGATAGGAGGCCAGGTAGCCCGGCTCGATGGCGATCGCCTTCTTCCACATCTTTGCCGCCTTTTCGTGCTCTCCACGCTCGGCGAGGAGCCGTCCCATGATGTAGCAGGCCACGTGGTTCTCGGGGTCGATCCGCAACACCTCGGAGCAGGCGCGCGAGGCCTTCTCGTTTTCCTTCCGGGCGGAGTAGAGGCCGACGAGAAAGAGGTAGGCGTCCTTGTTGCGTGGATCGAGCTCCACGGCTTTCTTCAGCTCCCGCTCCGCCTCGTCGCTCTGGCCGCAGAGGTCCAAGGCCCGGCCCAGGGAGCAGCGGAATCGCGAGCTCTTCGGGTCAATGGCGGCCGCCTTCTCGAAGTACTTCAGCGATTCGGCGTGGCGATTCATCTTCCTGTAGATCACACCCAGGTTGGCATAGTTGTCCGGGTCTTCGAGAACCGAGACCTCGAGGGCCTTCAGCAGGTACTTCTCCGCTTTTCCGAGCTCGTTCCTGGAGCAGTAGAGCTCTCCCTGGACGGCGTGAAAGGTCGCCCGCGTGGGATCGGAGGCGATTGCCTTCTCCCAGAAGATCTCCCTTTCCCTGAATGTCGTGCTGTAGGCGAAGGCGCGGACCGCCAGGAGCGCCAGCAGGATGGCGGCCCAGACCTTCGCCGCCTTGCTGTTGAAGGAGAATCGAAACCGGGCCAGCAGGCGCGACGCGATGACGAGGAGGCCGAAGAGGGGCACGTAGGCGCGGTGCTCCAGGTAGTCGTAATGATCGTCCGCGTGCGGCAGCCTGTAGAAGAGGGCGGGAGCCTGGAACAGGAGCAGCCAGAGAGCTCCGAAGGCCACGAGCCGCAGATCCGTCCTGTCGAGGCGGAAGGAGAGAACGGCCACGACAGCCGCAAGGATGAATCCGGCGCCGATGGAGATCCAGTCGAAGGTGGCCACACCGGAGAGCTTCCACGGCACGATCATCTTGCCGAGAAGCGCCGGTAGGGTGAGGGCGTTCTCGAGAAGAGGCGCAAGGCCCACCACGTCCGGATCATGGGTGGTCGAGACGGCGGCTCCCCGGGCCAGCAGCCAGCCGGCTCCGATCACGACCCAGCCGGCGACGAGGATCGCGGTGCTCTTCGAGAAGAACTTTTCCCTTTCATCGAGCCAGAGAAGGAAGAGCCCGAGGAGAGGGAAGACAGCCGCGCTCTCCTTGGTGAAGAGGGCCAGCGCGAAAAAGAGGAAGTGTGCCGCCGCGAGGAGCCATGACCCGCCTCTCCTGGCGCGGACCAGGAAGAGCAGGCTCAGGAGCACGAAGATGGCGAGGATCGAGTCGTTTCGCCCGGGAATCCAGGCCACGGCCTGCACCACGATGGGATGGAGGGTGAAGACCAGTGCCAGGAAGAAGGCAAGGGGCCGGCCCTGCCGAAGGACGACGAGGGCGGCGAAGACCAGGCACGATGCCGCGAGATGATAGATCACGTTCGTGACATGGTAGACGAAGGGATCCGTTCCGCCCATCGACGCGTCCACGATCCAGCTGATCCGCAGGATGGGGCGGTAGAGGCTGCCGAAGCTTTCCGAGAACGTCCCCGGGATCCTGGAGAGGCTCTCGTTGTACTCCCGCTTCTCGACGATATCCCTGTAGTCGTCGCAAAGGGTGAAGTCGAAGAAGGCGCACTGGCCGAAGAGCAGCGCCCCCGCGGCCGCGATCAGGAGATAGGGCCGCCATCCGGCGAGGAAGGGGGGGCATGATGATTGATCCGCTGTTACCGTTCCGGTCATCGGTTTCCCCGTGCTGTCTGTATCGTCGAGCGGTTCCGATTCGCGCCGCATCTTCATCAACTCTATCAGAAAGGAGAGCGCAATCAAAAGATGCCTGTCCGCTTCCCGATCGTATGTTAGACTGCGCGCCATGAAAAGCCCGTGGGAGATTCGCGAGAAGCCCTTTTCTGTCGACACTGCGCGAGCCTACGAAGGGATCTTCACCCTGGGGAGCGGCTATCTCCAGATCCGCGGCTCTCTCGAGGAGCATCTCGACGGCGCGCCGCAGAACAGGCCCTACGACCGGAAGCCCGCCACGGTGACGGCGGAGGAGTTTCCCGACCAGCCGGCCAAGTGGGGCACCTACGTTCCCGGTCTGTTCGGCCCGCATCCCCTCCTGAACGACGAGATGATCAACCTTCCCTGGTTCCTCGACCTTGCCCCTTTCGTGGGTGATGAGAAGCTCGACATGGCCGCGAGCCGGGTCGAGGGGTGCGAGCGCGTCCTCGACATGAAAGGGGCCGTGCTCGGCCGGACCCTGATCTGGAAGTGCCGGAGCGGCCCGCAGGTCTCTGTCCGGTTCGAGCGTTTCGTGAGCCTGGCCCGGCCTTCCCTCTGCCTCCAGAGATTGACGCTCGAAAGCGACGGGGAGGCCGTCGCGACGGTGCGCGCCGGCATTGACGCCGAGGTGCTCACCAGCGGTTTCGACCACTTCGAATCGGTCGAGATGATCCGCGAGTCGGAGAGCGGGCTTTGCTGCCGGGTGCGCACGAACGGCGGGGACGATGTCTCCATGATCTCCCGGCTGGTTTCGACGGATGCGGCCGGCTGGTCATTCGCGAAGGAGGCGCGGCGCGGCCGCCTCTCTGCAAAGATCCGCCTTTTGCCGGGGCGCCCCTGCGTGGTGGAGAAGCGAACGACTGTTGCCACGAGCCGCGATCTGAAGAGGGCGGAGCCCGAAACCGTGCTCGATGCCGCTGGGAGCAGCACGTGGGATCAGCTCCTCGCCGAGCACCGCGACCTCTGGGCGGCGCGCTGGGAGCGCTCCGACGTGGTCATCGAGGGTGATTTGCCGTCGCAGCAGGCGATGCGCTTCGCCCTTTTCCACCTGCTCCGATCCCACGTGGAGCATGATTCCCGCGTCGCCATCGATGCCAAGGGGTTCTCGGGCGACGCCTACTTCGGCCGCTTCTTCTGGGACACGGAGATCTATCTTTTACCCTTCTTCCTCTACACCGATCCGGAGCGGGCGAGGACGCTGGTCGATTTCCGTGTCCGCACGCTCGACGGAGCGCGTCGGAACGCCCGGCTTTCCGGCTACGGCGGGGCCCGCTATCCCTGGGAATCGGACAGCGAGGGAAGGGAATGCTGCGCCTGCTGGCAGTTTGCCGACCACGAGGTTCACGTGACGGCCGATGCGGTCTACGGCCTGGCGCATCACGTCCTCGCCACGGGCGGGGAGCCGCCGGCGGGGAGGGCCGCCGAGATGATCGTCGAGACGGCGCGATACTGGCTCGACCGGCTCGACCGGCGGCCGGGCGACGGCCATCCGAGCCTTCTCGGGGTGATGGGGCCGGACGAGTACACACCCATCGCCCACAACAACGCCTTCACCAACAGGCTCGTTGCCTTCAACCTCGACATGGCGGCTCGCTGGGGCGGCGAGGGGGGCGCGACCCTTGAGGAGAGGAAGCTCTTCGCAGAGACAGCGGCCGCGCTGCCCCTCTGCCGGAGCCCGGACGGTAAGCTCGTTCTCCAGTGCGAGGCATTCGACTCCTTTACCGAACCTCGGTTCGACGAGCTCTGGAAGGACAGGAGCGTTCCCCTGGGTGTACAGGTTCCGCAGGAGAGGCTCTATCGGATGAAGTGCATCAAGCAGGCGGATGTCATCCTCCTGATGATGCTCTTCCCCCACGAGTTCAGCGACGAGGAGGTGCGCGCGGCCTGGGAATACTATCTTCCCCTGACCACCCACGACTCCTCGCTCTCGACCTGCGTTCACGCCGTTGTGGCTCTTCGACTCGGGGAGCGCGGCCTGGCGCGGCGCTTCTGGGAGAAGAGCCTGGCCGTGGACCTCGACGCGAATGGCGGCGCCGCTGGCGAGGGTATTCACATCGCAGGCTGCGGAGGCGTCTGGCAGGTCGCCGTGCTCGGCTTTGCCGGCATGCGCACGGCGGTGCAGAGCGAAGTCTTTTCCCTCGACCCGAAGCTGCCGGACGAGTGGACGCGCCTGGCTTTTCCTGTTGTCTGGAGAGGGCGCCGCCTCTACATCGAGATCGACGGGGAGACGTGCCTCGTGATCCATCGCGGCGGCAATGATCTTGACGTGGAAGTCTCGGGCAGACGGGAGAAGCTGCCGGCCCGCGGTCGGATCAGTTTTCCATGCGCGGCAATGAAGAGTGATCGAAAGAGCAGATCCTGTCTCGGTCGAGAGGAGGGAGACGAAACGTGATTCGAGGAGTGATTTTCGATCTGGACGGCGTGCTGGTCAGCACGGACGAGCTGCACTACGAGTCGTGGAAGGTCCTCGCCCGGCAGGAGGATATCCATTTCGACAGGGAGATCAACCTGCGTCTACTCGGCGTCGGCCGCATGGAGTGCCTCGAGATCGTTTTGGAAAGGGCAAGGCGATCGTACACGGCGGAGGAGAGGAAGGCCCTGGCCGATCAAAAGAACAGCTACTACAGGACTCTGCTCGAGAATTTCACTCCAGCCGATGTCCTGCCGGGAGCAGGCGAGCTGCTTGCCGCACTGCGGGAGCGGGGCATCGCTCTTGCCGTTGGCTCTTCGAGCCGGAATGCGCCGCTCATCCTGGCTCGCGTGGGGCTCGACAAGGCCGTTGACGCGGTTGTGGATGGAAACCAGATTTCACGCTCCAAGCCTGATCCGGAGGTCTTTCTTCTGGCTGCTGAAAGGATCGGCGTCGAGCCTGGCGACTGCCTTGTTGTGGAGGATGCACCGGCCGGAGTCGAAGCGGGACGCCGGGCCGGCATGGCTGTGTTTGCCGTTGGGCCTCGGGAACGGTATCCTGATGTCGAGCTCTGGGCCGAGAGTTTGAGCTCTGTGTCTGTTGATGACATTCTGGGGTGATGCCTCTTCTTTCCTTTCCTTACTTCTTTCGGTGGACGTTTTTTTTGGGGGTAGAGACGGCGCTGGCGCGCGGGCATCGGGATCGCCTTCTCGGACATCCTCGCCGTCGGCCTTTCGGGCCGACGTGCTGCGGAACTCGCCTGCGATCCCGATACCCGCACGGCAGCGCCTCCCTTTCCCGGGGTTGTGCGAGGACCGGACAGACTTCTTTTGGGGGTTGAGGGACGCACTCGCCCCTTTGGGGCATCGTGCGGATTTGTGGGGATTGACTTTTCGGGGTATAGGCCTTGGGGGGCTTTGATTTGCGCTTGCTCGCCCCTTCGGGGCATCGGGTATTTGGGAGCTTCGAATCACACCTGCTCGCCCCTTCGGGGCATCGGGAATTCGGCGGGGTTTCATTTAGCACTGTTTTTTGATATGATTTTGTTGATTACAAACCTTATTCGGATCCTGGTTGTCGATTCCCCTCCCTGGAGGCTTCGTGATGTTCAGGACTCTTGCGGCGCTCTCCCTGATCGGCTGTTTCTTCATTGTAAATCCCGGAATGGCGGCCACCATCTATGTCCCCGATCACTACGCCACGATCCAGGATGCGATCGATGCGGCGTCGAATGGGGATACTGTCATTGTCCGGCCGGGGACCTATCTCGAGAACATCAACTTCATCGGAAAGGACATCGTCGTCCAGAGCGAGATGGGGCCCCTCGTCACGACCATCGACGGCAATCAGCTGAAACGTGTCGTTCGGTTCAGGACGAATGAGACATCTTCCTCCGTCCTCGATGGATTTCACATCACGAACGGGACTCACGCCGATGTGGGAGCGGGGATCTACTGCGACGGGGCTTCCCCCACCATCATCAACAACATCATCAGCGGCAATGCCACGTCAGGACCGTGGGGGGGAGGCGGCGGCATCGGCTGCGTGAACAACTCCCAGGCCTTGATCGAGGACAATGTCATCTCGGACAACTACACGGACTACAACGGAGCCGGCATTCATCTCGGATCCTTTGCCGCTCCCACGATCAGGGGCAACCTCTTCACGCGGAACCTGACAGGCTACGGCGGCGCCATCGCCATGCGGGATTCCGATCCGCTGATCGAGGACAATCTCTTCACGGAGAACGATGCCACCAGCGGCGGGGCGATCCAGTTCTGGAGCACGTCGCTCGGCACGATCAAGGGGAACGTGATCACCAGGAACGAGTCGATTCATCAGGGCGGCGGCATCGCCTGCTCGGAAGGCTCCACGCCAACGCTGGTCAACAACATCATCTCCTGGAACACGGCCGGCTGGGATGGGGGAGGGATCTACGCCGACCAGAGCTCCTACATGACCTTGACGAACAACACGTTCTACGGCAACACCACGGCCCTGACCGGCGGCGGCGTCTTCTTCGGCACAAACGCTTCGGGCATGATCACGAACACTATCCTGTGGGCGAACGTCCCGAGCCAGATCGGCACCGACTGGACCGCGCCGCCCACCGTTTCCTACTGCGATGTCGAGGGAGGGTGGTCCGGAGGCTTCCTGATTCTCGATGCGGATCCCCTGTTCGTGCAACCGGACTTCAACGATTATCATCTCCAGCTCTCTTCGCCCTGCAAGGACATGGGAGACAGCCTGGCACCCGCCCTTCCCCTGACCGACTTCGAGGGGGACGATCGGTTTTACGATGGGAATCCGGACATGGGGGCGGACGAATTCCACCGGCACCTCTACCATGTGGGCGACGTGACACCCGGATCGCCGATCGCCGTCCGGGTCGTGGGCGAGGTCGGCGAGCCTGTCGGCCTCTATCTCGGCTCCGGGATCCAGGATCCGCCCATGACCACGATGTACGGCGACCTCTACCTGCTGCTTCCGCCCGTGCTGCAGCTGTCGCTCGGTTTCATTCCGGCAGAGGGCGTGCTCTCCACCATCGGCACGGTCCCCTCCTTCTGGAATCCGGGCGAGGAGCACCCTCTTCAGGCTCTCGTCGGGCCGATCGGCGTCCCGACGTCGAGGCTCACGAATCTGATGGTTCTCGAGGTTCAATAGAAGCCTCGCTGCTTTTCATCCGTGTCCCTTTTCCTGTGTAACGAAAGTCTCACTTCAAGGAGTCGATGAAATGAAAGAATCGCACTGGAGATTGACCAGCATCGTTTTTCTCACGGCGCTCATCGTTGTTGTGGCTTCCTGGGCCTTTGCCAGCCAGCAGTATACCGACCGGACGAAGTCGGGCGATTCGGGCGGCGACGTGATCGTGGAAGGAGACAAGCAGCGGTACCGGATCAGCGGAGGGATCACCAAGGGGACCGATCACGACAAGATCATCCTCTGGGACACGTGGGACGTGGAGAACACGAAGCATATCTGGTACATGAAGGATCCCCAGAGCGAGCGCCCGAGATGGGTGAAGGTTCCCTTCGACAGGAAGTGATACGGCCGCCCGGCCGTCCCGAAATAGATGATGGATCGACAAGAGAGGCAAAGTCTCGGTCAAGTGAAGGAACGGTGATGTCATGACTGTCAATTCCAGGCGACTTTTCGATTTTTCCCTACTCCGCAAGACAGGAGCTGCTGCGGCCTTCATCGCCGTCGCACTGCTGGGAATCTGGTTCTTCGAGATCCATCACGAATCGTGCTGCCCGGAGGGCGATGGGTTGGCGAATCCTGCGGGGTCGGCTTCCTGCCGGGACTGTCACGCCGGCGGGGGCATGATCGCCGCCCTGGCTTCGGAAGGCGAACTTGCCGAGGCGGCCCACTCCCGTATCCACGACGACGGATTGCCGCCTCGTGCACCGAACTCCTGGTTCTTCACAGAGCGCGCCTATCCTCATGGGCGGATTCCTCTCGACAGGTGGGAGCTGGCGAAGGAGCAGGCCGCTCTCCTGGAGAGGGCGGGCAAGGATCGGGCCGCGGCATGGACGCCTCGCGGCCCGACCAACATCGGCGGTCGGATCACCGACATCGCCGTGGATCCCTTTGACGAGGATATCGTCTTCGCAGCCGCGGCGGAGGGCGGTGTCTTCCGAACCCTCGACGGGGGGCAGAGCTGGACCCCTCTCTTCGACGACCAGACCTCTCTCTCGATGGGCGCCGTGGCGATCGATCCCGCCAACACCCAGGTGATCTACGCCGGGACCGGCGAGGTGAATCCCGGTGGCGGCAGCGTCGCCTACGGCGGAACGGGGCTCTACAGGTCCCTGGATCACGGGGCAACGTGGACGCTGATCGGGCTCGAGGATAGCGGCTCCATCGGCCGCATCCGGATCGATCCCGCTGATCCGGACACGATCTTCGTGGCGGTCATGGGGTACCTCTGGGAGAACAATCCCGAGCGGGGCGTCTACAGGACCAGGGACGGCGGCGCCACGTGGAGCCGCGTGCTCTACCTGAACGACGAGACCGGCTGCGTCGACCTGATCATGCGGCCCGACGATCCCGATGTCCTTCTGGCCGCCATGTGGCAGCGGGTCCGGCAGCCCGAGTATTACAGCTACGGCGGCTCGAGCTGCAGTGTCTATCGCACCCTGGACGGCGGCGACAACTGGAGCCTGGTGGGCGGCGGCCTCCCCGCGCCGTCGGCCTCCGGGGGACGGATCGGTCTCAGCCTCTGCGCTTCCCAGCCCGATGTGATGCACGCCATCTACGCCGACAAGACCGGCTACTTCGACGGGCTCTACCGATCCCTCGACGGCGGCGGCAGCTGGAGCCGGACCAACGACGGCTCCCTCTCGGGCGTCTTCTCCTCCTACGGCTGGTGGTTCGGCAATGTGCGCACCCATCCCGTGGATCCGGACACGATCTTCGTTCTCGGGCTCTATTTCTACAGGAGCACGAACGGCGGCGCCTCCTACTCGAACGCCAGCGGGATCATGCACGTGGATCATCACGGGCTCGATTTCGGTCCCGGTGCGAACCCCGTGATCTACAACGGCAACGACGGTGGCGTCTACCGGTCCACGAACGGCGGATCCGCCTGGTCGAAGTGCTACGATCTCCCGGTCTTCCAGGTCTACAGGGTGGCGCTCGATGCCGGCAACGCCAACGCCCTCTACGGCGGCGCGCAGGATAACGGCACCTGCCGGACGCTCACCGGTGCTCTCGACAACTGGGGCAGCATCTATGGCGGCGACGGATTCCAGCCCCTCGTGCACCCGACCAATTCGAGCCGCATCTGGGCGCAGTACCAGTACGGCTCGCTCTCCTATTCGGGCAACAACGGCGGAAGCTGGAGCAGCGCCACGTCCGGGATCGGCTGGTCGGATCGGAAGAACTGGAACAGCCCGCTCATCCAGGATCCTCTCGATACGGAGCGGCGCTACTTCGGTACGAACAAGGTCTATCGCAGCGCGAGCTACACGAGCTGGACCGCGATCAGCCCCGACCTGACCGGCGGATCCCACTCGGGCAACCAGGGGCAGGTCTACGGCACGCTCACCACGCTGGCCGTCTCGCCCCTGGACAACGACGTGATCTGGACGGGCAGCGATGACGGCTACGTGCACGTGACCGTGGACGGCGGCACGACCTGGATCGACGTGTCCACAACGCTCCCCGACCGGTGGATCACCTCCGTTCGGGCGGATCCATTCGACCGCGAGACCGCCTACGTGACCGTCTCCGGCTTCCGGTGGTCCGAACCGCTGCCCCACGTCTTCAGGACCGAGGACCTGGGAGCGACGTGGGAGGCGATCGCCGCCAACCTGCCCGAGGCGCCGGTCAATGACTTCATCGCCGATCCCGACCGCCCGGGCCGCTATTTCGTGGCCACCGACGTGGGCGTCTACGAGACCTTCGACAGGGGCGAAACGTGGAGGATGCTCGGCACCGGGCTGCCCCACGTGGTGGTTCCCGCGCTGGCGCTCGACCAGACGAACCAGGAGCTCATTGCCGGGACCTACGGCAGGAGCTTCTTCTCCTGTTCGATCGAGGCGGGGGAGTTCAAGCCTTACGGCTCCGGGCTTGCCGGATCGGGCGGCATCGTCCCCGATCTGAACGGCTGGGGGGAGGCTGTCCCGGGCGGCGAGGTGACGGTGGAGGTCACCGGCGGTCTGGGAGGGGCACAGGGGAGGCTGCTCGCCGGCTTCACCCAGGCGAACCTGCCGATCTACGGCGGAACGCTCCTGGTCTATCCTCTCTTCGCCCGAATTCCCATCGTGCTCGACGGTACGCCCGGCCAGCCGGGCGAGGGTTCGTGCACGATCAGCCGGACCACCAACTACTCGGGCCAATCGGTGTACCTGCAGGCTTTCCTGAACGATTCCGGAGCCGTGCAGGGCGTTTCCATGACGAACGGGCTGGAAATCGTGTTTCCTTGACGAGGCCGCGAGCCGGCACGCGCAAGATTTTCATCTTTTAATAAGAATAGTTTGTAGTTAGGATTTAATATTATATATTACGCCGCTACAAGCGACAGGCCCTGAGATCAAGGATCTGACTCTTGCATTCTCGACGATGAAAAGCGAAAAAGGAGCCTGTCATTCAGTGATCGAGAGCTCATTCGAAAGGAGAGAGAAAGTGGCGTCTTTGAAAGGAACGGAAACGGAAAAGAACCTGCTGGCAGCATTTGCCGGCGAGTCCCAGGCTCGGAACCGGTACACCTACGCGGCAGGCGTGGCCCGGAAGGAGGGGATGCTCCAGATCGCGGAGATCTTCATGGAAACGGCGGAGAACGAGAAGGAGCATGCCAAGCGGTTCTTCAAGTTCCTCGAGGGCGGCATGGTGGAGATATCGGCCGCATACCCGGCGGGCGTGATCGATACCACGGCCGGCAACCTGAAGGCATCGGCGGATGGCGAGAACGAGGAGTGGACCGAGCTCTATCCGGCATTCGCCGCCAAGGCCGACGAGGAGGGATTTCCCGAAGTGGCGGCAGCCTTCACCATGATAGCCAAGGTGGAGAAGGAGCACGAGGAACGTTATCGCAAGCTGCTCGACAACGTGGAGAAGGGCAAGGTCTTCACCAAGGATCAGCCCGTTCAGTGGAAGTGCCGGAATTGCGGCTACGTCCACGAAGGAACGGGTGCGCTCGAGAAATGCCCCGCCTGCCTGCATCCCCAGTCCTACTTCGAAGTGAGAGCGAAGAACTTCTGATCCGGCCCATGACAGGGCCTTGGTCCGTAGTTGCGCATCTGGAACGGCAGTCTGCCCCGGAACTCATCCGGTCCTGGACCGGATCTTTCGGGGCAGATTCCTGTCTGTATCGGGAGAGCGGAATCAGCAGTCGAACAGGGCAGCGACGTCGATCTCTTCGTCCTCCCTGAACAGGACGGCATCCATGGTGAGCTTCCGCAGCTCCTTCCGGATTTCCGGCGGAAGATCTCCGACGTGCAGGGGATTGATGGGGGTGCAGTAAAGGATGTACGGGCCGCCCTGGCCCGTTTCCTCGAAGCTGAAGAAGCCTTTCCTCGATTCCTTCTCGTTTTCGGTGAAGTCCACGCCGGGCTGCGTTTCGAGGATATTCCGGCAGCGATCGCTCAGCAGGGCTCCCGACGTTTCCGGCAGATCGAGCAGCGTGTCCCGGACCTGCTCGTAAACTTCTTCTCCGCCGTCGAATATGATCCGGGGAACGGGTGAGTAGCCGGCCGTCAACAGGCCGATTCGACCCTCCCGGTCGACGGCGAACCAGGGGAAGCAGATGCCGTAGAACTCTTCGCGCGTGAAATCCGAGTCTTCCATGATCTCGATTCTCGGGAATGCTATTCCTTGGGAGGATAGTCGGGCCGATGGGCCAGCCCGTCGTTGATCCCGGATATCCTGTCGCCCGATGGCAGGTTCTGGAAGATCCGCGGTGGATTGCCCAGGATCGTGGCTCCGTCGGGCACGTCCTTGGTGACCAGGGTGAGCGGTCCGATGACGACGTCGTTTCCCACGCAGGCGTTGCCGAAGATCTTGGCTCCCGCGCCGATCCAGACACGGTCGCCGAATGTCGCGATGCTGTCCTGCTCCGGCGGCGGGCCCTGCCCGATCGTCACCTCCTGATTGATATTGCAGTATTCTCCCATCTCGATGGGACCCACGTAGATCGCGGCAGTGTGCTCGAGAAAGAGGCCCTTGCCGATCTTCGCCTTGTGGCTGATATGCACATCGAGAAAGAGCCTGGAAAAGTAGTAGAAGAAGACGAAGCCGGGGAAGATGAGCCACTTGATCGCCATGGGACAGCGGCGGTGGTACCAGCTCAGGAAACGGTAGATGGAGACGGCCCAGATCCCCTCGATGGAGACGATCTTGAAGAGAATCTTCCAGAATCCCGGCTTCTGGCCGGGGCGGAAGTGGCGCTTCACATCCTCACGAAAGTTCGGGAACAAAGCCATCGGTCATTTCCCGTTTCAGCAAATGTTCCATTCGAGACCGTCTGATTCCCGCTATCAACGCCAATCTATACCATCCAGAACTTGAAGAGCAAGCCTGTCGAGTATTTTATAAGCACTCCCGTTGAGATGAAGCCCGTCGCCGCTGTGCAGGTCGCGACGCAGGCTCCTGTCCTCAGCGCTCACCCCGAGGGCAGCTTCCAGGTCGAGCAGGGGAAGGTTTCTTCGTTCGGTGAAGAGCCGCACCCAGTCGTTGAACTCCCCGATGGCCAAGAGCCTGTCGCCCTTCCCCAGGATCCGTTTTTTCACGAAAGCGCGCGCCTTCTGGGCGATCGTCACCGGGGGAACCACGGGCGCCACCGTGGCGAGAATCGGCTTCACGCCGCTGTTCGAGCAGGCATCCACCCAGCCGGTCACGAGGTCCCTGTATCGAGGCAACGGCCCCGGGAAGTAAGCGGCACACTCCTTGATGATCAAGCCGTCCGGCCTGTTGCCGTCCCGCTCCAGGATTTCCCGGATCAGTGCGCTTTTGTCAAATCGAAAGAGCCCGGCATACTCGAGCCGATACCGGTTGATACCTTCTCTTTCGGGCAGTCGTTTCAGGTCCCATTGCCGGCCAACGGATGCGCCAACAAGAACGATGTGCTTGGAAGATCCCTCTGTCGGCCCAATCTGATTCAAGTCGAAGTCCGGCGGGAAACGTAATTAGCCAGTTTATTGATCGAATCGAAATTTTCCGGAACGATGTCCTCGTCGCTGACCGCGAGGTTGAACGTCTCTTCGATGTATGTCACCAGTTCCAGAATCCCGAGAGAATCGATGATCCGGTTCTCGATCAGGGAATCGTCATCGGTATAGGGAAAGACCTCTTCTGAAAACAGAAAGCTCTTCAGAATATACTCTCTGATCTTGTCCCGGCTCTCGGATATCAATGTCGTCTCTTTTATCGCAGGCAATTGCGGACTGTCCCCTTAAACTAAGTAGCATCCCTTACATGGACTTATTTTCATACACAAATTACACGATATATCCCAGTTGCTCCAGGCTTTTTTTCATCTTTTCGTCCATTTCGGGACCGTCTTCCTGGCTGCGCGACACATATCGTTTCGACCACTCGTCCAGTATATTGCGAAAGAGCCCTGCCTTCTCCGGTTCCTTCTCAATCAGGTTTTCGGTTTCTGCGTGATCTTTCTTTAGGTTGAAAAGTTCCTCCGAACCGTCGGAATAGGCGATGTACTTGAAGTCCAGAGTCCGGACCGAGCGGATGCGACGGTTGAAGGTTGAAGGATCGAATTCGGGGTAGTCTCTTTCATAGACGGTCAGGTTCGGCAGCGACTGCAGAGAGATGACATGAGGGTGTTCTTCCTCGCTGCCGGCGATCTTCTGAAGGTTCAGGCCTGACATCGATTTCCGTTCCGGGATATCCTGCAGACCGGCCAGGTCGAGGATGGTGCAGGGGACATCGATCATCTGGGCCTGTGATTCCACCGGTTCCTTCGCCGCCGCGACTCCGGGACCGGTCACGATGAGCGGCACCTTGATGAGCGAGTCGTAGAGGCAGAATCTGTGCCCCATCAGGCCGTGCTCCCCGAAGTTTTCTCCATGGTCCGCCGTGATCACCAGGAGCGTGTTCTCCGCCTGTCCCAGCGACTCGAGATACCTGTAAAGCTCTCCCAGCCACCAGTCCAGGTAGGAGATGGCTCCGCAGTAGATCGACCGAAGCAGGTCGAAGTCGGAGGGCGACATGGGAGCCTTCCCGGCCATGAAGGCGTCGCAGTCCTGGTTGACGGAGAGCGCCTTGGCCGGAGTCGTCCCCTGGGGCAGATAAGGCCTGAAGAACCGTTCGGGAACATGATAGGGGGTGTGCGTTTCCAGAAGATTCATGAACAGGAAGAAGGGGCGGTCCGGGCTCCGCCCACGCAGCCACTTCTTCACGTACCTGCATATCGTGGCGGCGCCGTGGTCCTTGTCGAGATACCTCTTGCGCGCAGCCATGGCGATCTTCTTGAAGCCGCTGTAGAGGGAAGGCTGGCAGACGTCGCCGAATCCCCGCGTCATTCCCGTGGTCTCGCTGATCCACGCATTGGATGTGGCGGCCAGGCAGTCGTATCCGTTACGCGTCAGGATCTCGGCCAGCGTGGGGATCTGCGGATCGAGAAAGTGGTGCTCATCGGTGGCGCCATGCTCGGCCGGGTAGAGACCGGTGAAGAGCGACGCATGCGACGGGAGGGTCCAGCCTGCCTGCGAGATGGCGTTCCGGAACAGGAGGCCGCGCCGGGCCAGCCTGTCCATGTTGGGGGAGGTCTCCTTGTCGAAGCCGTAGCAGGACAGGTGGTCGGGTCTCAAGGCATCCAGGACCAGGATGATCACATTCACTATTGTACCCTCTGTATTCCGATGCAAGCTCCGGGATCCCTGCCGGGATCAAGAAAGCCGGCAGGCTCTGCCTCATGAGAACTTCGGAAAAAAGATAACACACCTTGAATCTGATACAAGGAACCATCTGCTGGGGCGGGACAGGGGTTATTTCTTCCCTCTCCGTTCTTCTTCCGGAACAGGCTTCGGGCCGCTGGAGAGGATCAGAAGACTTTTCGGATCGGAGGAGTGGGGCCGGCGGCAGATCAGGCTCACCTCGTGGCTGCAGGCTTTTGCAAGGCGGAAGGCGGCTGTCGTCTCGTCCTTTCCCGCTCTCGGATGGCTCATCACCAGGTGCCACGCGTAGCCGGTGGGCACGTCGCGAAAGTAGAACAGTCCATCCCGGTCCGTCCTGGCCTGCGCCAGAACGCTGGACGAGGGGGGCAGCTCGTCGCCGCTGATCCAGATCGGCTGACCGCCAACGGGGAGCCCCGCTTCGTCGAGCACCGTCCCCTTCAGCACGGCAGCCGGCTTCAGCACGAAGTCGAGGCGGACCGGCTTGCCTGGAAGAAGAACGCGGACCGGCCCGGCGTCCCGGAGCACCTTCTTTCGCGGCTTCGTACCGGCCATGTAGAGATCGCCCTGGCGATTCAGGTTCTTCTCGAAGAAACCGTCCTTCAGGGCGAAGATCGACGCGGCCTGGAGGCCGACCTCCTCCTTGCCCGTCTTCTCGTTCACCATCCCCATGCCGGGGCCGAACCTGAGCGTGTAGGAGCCGTCCTTGCCCGTCAGTGTCTTCCCCGTGGGCATCAGGGTGCCGCAGCCGCAGTTGGCCTTCACCACGGCCCCCTCGATCCCCTTGCCCTTCTCGTCGAGGGCCCGGCCGCGGACGATCCACCGCTTGGAGAAGAGATCTTTCTCGTCATTGCCCTTCGCGGCTGCAACCTCGCCGGACATCGGCCTTTGGGCCTCCTCCGAGGGTGACGCGGCAGGCAGGGGATCGAGGAAGCAGCAGAGCGACAGGAGTAGAAGAGCAGTTCCTGTTCTCATCGATCTGTCCTTTCTTTCAGGTTGCCTGGGATCGGGTGAGCCCGATTTTGCGCCCGGACTCTCCATACCTCTATAGATATATCAGTTCGATCCAGGTTCCAGGTTTTTCCTGTTCGAGAGGAGACTCCTTTTCCGCTTCTCAGTCTGAAACAAAACCATTACGACCCTGTTTCCCCCCGATTTCCTGAGGAGAGCAGTTCGATGAACCGGACACTGTTGCTGACCTGCCTGTTCACCCTGATTTTTTGCAGCCAGTCCCGGGGCGCGGTGATCACCGTTCCGGACGACCACTCCTTGATCCAGGATGCGATCAACGCCGCGGTCGACGGCGACACGATCCTCGTCCGGGCCGGGATCTGGACGGAGAACATCGACTTCTTCGGCAAGGCGATCACCCTGCAGAGCTGCCACGGTCCGGAAATGACAGCGATCGACGGCGGCGCAGCGGGCAGCGTGGTCTCCTTCGTCAGCGGTGAGGGCTCAGGCTCGATCATCGAGGGCTTCACCCTGGCCAACGGGAAGGCGCCGAACGGGGCCGGCATCCTCTGCTCCGGTGGCTCCTCGCCCGTCATCAGGGGAAACGTGATCACGAGCAACTGGGCTAGCGGATCCTCCGCCGACGGCTATGGAGGCGGCATAAACTGCGACGAAAGCTCCCCGCTCATTTCGGGAAACACAATCATGCTCAACACGGCCGCGTATGCCGGCGGCGGCATTTGCTGCCGGAACCAGGCAGAGGCCAGCATCGTGGACAATGTCATCGTGCAGAACACGGGTAGCGGCTACGGCGGCGGCGGGATCTACTGCCGGGACTGTTCACCGGACATCCTGAACAACCGCATCGAAGGAAACAATGCCTACAGCAAAGGCGGCGGGATTTCCTGCGTCTACTCATCCTCCCTGATCCGGGACAACATGATCGAGGGGAACAGCGCGCAGAATTCCGGCGGTGCCGGGATCTACTGCTTCGAGTCTCCCGTGACCATCGTAAGCAACACGATCAAGGGCAACGACACGGTGGGCGACGGCGGCGGAATCTACAGCTTCGAGTCCTCCGCCACGATCTCGAACAACGTGATCTTCTGGAACGAGGCCGGCCGCGGCGGCGGCGGGATCTGGTTCAGGGACGAGTCCAATCCCATGGTGGTGAACTGCACCATCACCCGGAACTCCGCCTCGGAAGGCGGCGGGATCCACGCCTACGCGGAAGCCGACCCCATTGTCGTCAACACGATCCTGTGGGGTAATGCTGCGCCCCAGGGGAAGGAGCTCTTCGTCGATGGGATGTGGACCTATCAGGCATCACTCACCATCAGCTTCTCCGATGTGGAGGGCGGTCTGAACAGCACCTACGTGGGGCAGAACAGCACTCTCAACTGGGGGCAGGGGATGATCGACGCCGATCCGCTTTTCGCGGGCTCCGGGATCGCCGACTTCCACCTTCTCCCGGCCTCGCCCTGCCGGAACAGCGGGGACAGCACGGTTGCCGGCTTGCCGGCAGAGGACTTCGAGGGCGATCCGCGGATCCATGACGGCACGGTCGACATGGGCGCCGACGAGAACCACCCCCATCTCTATCACGTCGGCGATGTGGTGCCGGGCGCCCTGATCTCGCTGCGCGTGATCGGTCCGCCGGGCGAGACGGTGACCCTCGGCCTCGGCACGGGCGTGCTCGATCCACCCCTGCCGACGAGCTACGGCGATTTCTATCTCCAGGGTCCGGTGCAGTCCTTTCCGCTCGGCTCCATCGGGACCGACGGCATTCTCGCCGTTGCGTCTGCCGTCCCGGCCGCGTGGCTTGTTGGGGAGGAGCACCCCGTCCAGGCCCTGATCGGCCCTATCGGCAATCCGGCGTCGTTCCTCACGAATCACGAGGTGCTGACCGTTAATTCGCCCTGAAAGGGCCGGTTTGCTGTATAATCTCCTGACAGAGGAATTGCCGCCGACCGCAGGAGCTTTCGCCCATCTGCAGGAGAAGGACCATGCTTCGCATCGCCGTTTTTCTTGTCGTCGCGGCGTCGACCTGTGTTGCCGGGCAGGGAGAGGACATCGATTTCTCCCTTGGCGAGATCCCGCTCTTCTTCATCGAGAACAGGGGGCAGCTGGCCGAGGAGGTCGACTACTTCGTGCCCGGGGCAGGGAAGACGCTCTACTTCACCTCGCAGGGCGTTGTTTTCTCGCTCGTCGACGGAGAGAGGCGCTGGAACGTGACGCTCGCCTTCGATGGCACGGACCGCGACCTGGAGCCCCGGGGCGAAGCGAGGCAGGAGGCGGTTTTCAGCTACTTCAGGGGAAGGGAAGAGGAGTGGAAGAAGGCGGTCCCCACCTTCGGATCGATCGTGTACGAGGATCTCTGGCCTGGAATCGATCTGCGGTTTTCGGGCGGTGTCCACGAGTTGAAGTACGAATTCATCGTTCAGCCCGGAGTCGACCCGGGATTGATCGGCCTCACCTTTTCTGGGGCGAGCGATCTGCGCGTGACCGATGGGGGAGAGCTCGAAGCGGCAACGCCCCTCGGACCGATCAGGGACGGCCGTCCAAGAGCCTTTCAGACGAGGGACGGGAAGGAGGAGGCGGTCGCGACGCGCTACGACCTGAGGGAGAGGAGAGGGGACGGCCTCTTCTCCTTCGGCTATCATCTGGGCGACTACGATCCCGACCTCCCCCTGGTCATCGATCCCTGCATTCTGGTCTACTGCGGCTTCCTGGGCGGAGAGGGTTACGACGTGAGCTTCCGCGGCATCGCGGTGGACGATGCGGGCTGCGCCTACCTGGCGGGATACACCTACTCGACCGAGGCGACCTTTCCCGTGACGGCCGGTCCCGACCTCACCCACAACGGACAGTACGACGTCTTCGTGGCCAAGGTGAACGCGGCAGGCTCCGGCCTCGTCTACTGCGGCTTCATCGGGGGCGATTCCAACGATTGCGGTTACGGCATCGCGGTGGACGACGGGGGCTGCGCCTACGTGACGGGGTGGACCTCGTCGGAAGAGACGACCTTTCCCGTTGTCGTGGGCCCCGACCTCACGCACAACGGTCTGGGCAGTGGCATGGATGCCTTCGTGGCCAAGGTGGCGCCCGACGGTTCGTCTCTCCTCTACTGCGGCTACATCGGTGGAAGCAGTGCGGACGACGCGGACGGTATCACGGTCGACGGGGCCGGCTGCGCCTACGTGACGGGAAGCACCAACTCGGACCAGCTGACGTTTCCCGTGGCCGTGGGCCCCGATCTCACCCATAGCGGATACGACGACGTCTTCGTGGCCAAGGTCGAGTCCGACGGCTCCGGTCTCGTCTACTGCGGCTATCTCGGGGGAAACAGGGCCGACTTCGGCCACGGCATCGCGGTCGACGCCGCGGGATCCGTCTATCTTTCAGGCACCACTTATTCTTCCGAATCGAGCTTTCCCGTTGTCGTCGGGCCGGACCTCACCTACAACGGCGGAACGGCATCGGGGGGAGACGCCTTCGTGGCCAAGGTGGCGCCGGACGGCTCATTTCTCGTCTACTGCGGCTACATCGGAGGAATCCTCGGCGACCACGGCTGCGAGATCGCCCTGGACGGCGGCGGCAACTCCTACGTGGCGGGGCGGACGATGTCCGATGAGACGACCTTTCCCGTGGCCGTGGGCCCCGATCTCACCCACAACGGAGCCGACGACGCTTTCGTGGCCAAGGTGGCGCCCGACGGAGGGGGGCTCGTCTACTGCGGCTACATCGGGGGGGGCAAGCACGACTCGGCCTTCGGCATCGCTGTCGACGGCACGGGCTGCGCTTACCTGGCGGGAGAGGTGCAATCGGCCGAATGGACCTTTCCAGTGGCTGTGGGCCCCGATCTCACCTACAACGGAGACTGGCCGTTGGGCAGCGACGGTTTCGTCGCCAGGGTGCTGCCGGACGCTTCGGGGCTCGACTTCTGCGGCTACATCGGGGGCGAGGAAGGCGACGACGCATCAGGGGTGGCTCTCGACGGATCGGGCAACGCCTACGTGCTCGGCACCACACGCTCCTCGGAACTCACCTTTCCGGTGGCTGTCGGTCCCGACCTCACCCACAACGGCTTCTCCGACGTGTTCATCGCAAAGGTGAACCGCTATTTCCCCACCCTCTCGACCGCGCCCTTTCCCCTCGAGGCGGGAAGTCCCGGCACGATCGAGATCGTCGATTTCCAGCCCGACGCCGAGACGTGGCTCGCCTACAGCTTCCACGGCCCTGGATCTGTCTGGATGCCCGCTCTGCACGTCACGATCGACCTTTTCATGCCGAGAGTGGCTTTCGGCCCCACCTTGACCGACGGTGCGGGAAGAGTCGACTGGCAGGCGGTCATCCCTCCGTCGACTGCCGGGAGGAGCCTCTGGTTACAGGGAGTCCAGCTCGGAGAGACGACGAGCGTTCTCGAGATGACGATCAGGTAGCAGAGCCGGGCAGGACCGGTCGTCCCGCGCCTCTCCTCTCTCCCGAAGGGGTGCTTCTCTCCCCTGCGCCGAGAGGCGTCGGCCAGCAAAGCCCGGTGGAGAACGGCACGGGATTCAACTCCAGTCGCAGAGCGAATCGATGTATTTGGCCGAGCCGTCGCGGAACCAGCCGTCCAGCTGCGCCTGCTCCTTGAGCTGCTGGCCGCGTTTCCTGGGCACGGCGAGAAAGAGGCAGTCCATGTCGGGCAGGACCGTCATGTCGCCCCAGAGCTTCTCGAACTGGGCGATGGGGAAGATGTCCTCCTGCCCGTGGCCCCAGCGCTTCTTCACGTCCTTGATCGTAATGTAGGTGGGGACGAGGTTTGCCGCGGTCCGGACGGCCTCGGCGACCCGGGCGGCCCCGGCGCCCCGGGCGGCATCGGTCAGGTCGCCGCGGCCGAGGCCGAAGAGATCGAGCAGCCTGTCGACGTCGATCCACATCGTGTTGGAGTTGTAGTAGGAGAGCTTGAACTCATCCTCCTCGCGCGGCAGGGCCATTCCCTCGATCAGCTGGAGGTGGCCGTCGACGCGCGCCAGTCCGCCGCCCCGGTCCTCTACCCAGCGGCTGATCACCTCCACCATCATCGTTTTTCCCGAGTCGAGGAACGAGCCGAGAACCAACGGATCCGCGTCCGCTCCCAGGGTATCGATGTTGTGGAGCAGAAGTGTCCGCAGCTGCGGACGCCTCGACAGGAGGTCGGCCAGCACCCCGTTCTTGAGGAGGTTCGGGATCTCGAACCAGTGCCCCACGGGATGGAGGCACTGCAGCGGGACGTTGTCGATGTAGTCGGCCCCTTCGCCCATCTGACGGGCCCAGCCGATCAGCGCGGCATGGAGGCTGTCCTGGACCTTCTGGGCCTGCTCGTCGAGAAGCTGCGTCGCCGTCTCCTCCCAGGCGAACCGGAGATCGCGCGTCATGGGGATCAGACGCTGGCCCACCGCGCGGCCAGGCGACAGGATCAGGTCTCCCGGGTAACCGAAGTTGGCCCTGTCCGCCAGGGCGGAGCGGATCGGCTCGTGCGTCAGGTAGCTCGTTGTGATGATATGAGGCAGCCAGTTCTCGCTGAGCTTCCCCGTCTTCCGGCTCTTGGCCAGGTGCACCTCGAGGAAGGAGCGGTGCCGCCCCCCGAGCTTGCAGAAGGGATGGAGCGCCTTGACGACGCCGGCGCCGTGCGTCCAGCGGCTGCCCACTCCGGCGGCCAGGGAGACCACGGCCACGCTGCCGGCGGCAAGCGCCGCGAGCCCTTTCTCCTCGAGCTTCGCGCGGAGGGGATCCGCTTCATCGGGGATCGAATGGACATCGCCGTCTGCGACGTCGTTGATCACCGTGCTGGCCGGATAGCGGTTCTGGGCCAGGCCGATGCGCCCGCCGCGCAGGTCGGCCCTGATCTGCTCGTGCTGGATATGATCGAAGCCCAGCTCGTCGAGCAGAGCGGCCAGGCTGTTCTCCTCGTCCTTCCCATGGGTCGATTGCGGCATGATGCGGTCGAAGAGGGTCTGGACCATCCCGGCCAGTTCGGGGCGGGTGCGGCAGGCCTTGCCGAATCGGTTCAGCTCGGCTCGCCGCGACGAAGAGAGGTCCCGCAGGGTTGTTCGCAGAAGTCCCGGGACGTGAAGCGTGTAGTAGCCGGGCGGCATCAGGGCGCCGTCGCCGACCAGGAGGTCGGCCCGCGTGCCCACGCCGTTGATCGCGAAGTCGTAGATCACCGGCTCCATCGCAAAGGGAAGCGCATCGCCGAGCTTCCGCTTCGCCTGGCTCATCGTCTCGTGGAGAAAGGTCCGGGCCCTGTTCTTCTCTGCAGGATCGAAGATGAATCCCATCCCGCCGCCCGACATGCCGCCGAGCATCCAGAATCCCCAGAAGTCGTCGGCAAAGCGGCCGCGAACCTGATCGATGATCGTTTCGGTGAAGAGGTTCGTGGCCCAGGGGATGATCGCCTGGATGGGATTGAAGAAGTTGCGCGTCGTCGCCGCGCCGATGCCGTGCACGTCTCCGGCATGGAGCAGCTCGAGGATCTCGTCGAGAATCCGGCAGGCTTCCTTTCGTCCCGTCCACTCGGTCTCGGAGCGCAGCAGGTACTTCTCCGTCACCATTTCCAGGATCGGGCCCACGTCCTGGGCCATGCCGCCGTGAACCAGGATCAGGCTGTCCTGAAGCCTGCGGCGCGTCTCTTCCGATATCTGCTCCGTCCCGAAGATCCGGTGCGTGGGCAAGAGGCGTCCCCGGCTGATGCCGAACTCGGGATCGCCTTCCTCGGCCAGCGCCCCGGCGATCAGCTTCATCCCCGGCCAGACGCCGCCCGAATCCTGCCATCCGCCGCCCGATCCGGCCAGCCACTCGCCGAGGATCGCCCGGGCGGCGATCAGGCGGCGCTCCTCCTCGGCAACGGGCCCGGTGAGCGATTTTGCCTGCCCCGTGGCGCGCATGCAGACGGCGATCAGGCAGGCCAGGAGGCTGGTAGATACGGCCAGTCGGGATCCCTTCGGGATTCCGTTCACGTGGCTCACGATCTCGAGGCCGCGCCCCGGTCCGGCAAGGCGGGAGAGGAGATCCTCCAGCCCTTCGCCGCTGCCCTCCATGCCCGGGGGAACGATCCCCGAGGCGATGACGGCCGCCTTGAGAAGACCGAGGTAGTCGCGTGCATAGTCGAAGACCTCGCTCAGATCGCGGATCTCGGCCGCGGTTTTCAGGTCCACGCTGGCGAGACGCAGAACGGGCTCGTCGATCACCCGGAAGTAGGCCTGCACCGGCGACTCCGGCTCCGGATCGCGGCCGTGCACGGCCAGGTCGATCGAAACGTTCATCACCCGGGCGCCTTCAGGATAATCCATGCCGAGAAAGAAGATGTCGCTCCACGCGCTGTGGCTCAGGTCCATGCGGACAGGGGTCTTCTCGTGCAGGAGCGGATAGAGGCCGTCGGGAGTTCGTTCCAGAAGCTCGTCGCGGACTCTGAGCGGATGATCCATCGGATGGCCGGTGCGGAACATCCACTGGTTGCCCTTCACCGACCGGACGCTGCGCCGGACCTGATCGGCCAGGGTCTGGAAGCCGAGCTGCCGGTAGGCCTGGGCCAGGGCGCTCGATATGCCGTCGCTGGGGCCGTCCTCCTTCTGCCTTGCCAGAAAGAGGTTGATCGCCTCCTCGAACCGCCGCTGAAGGAGGTAGATGTAGCCGGTGTAGGGGACCAGGCTCGGCTTTTGCCTGCCGTTCTTTCCGGGCAGGTGGAAACGATGCACGGCGTAGAGGAAGAAGAGCGCGCGCACCCGTTCGTAGAGGTTGTCGCTGCTCCGTCTGAAGCGCTCGAGGCCGTCGCACTCATCGATTAGTTTCTCGAACGAGGCCGAGCGGCAGAAGGCGTCGAGCGAGCGGTCGCGGACCGTGGAATCCCGGGAGGTGATGATCTGGACGAGTTCGCTCTTCATGCCCCTTCCCCCGGTCTGATCAGCTCGCGCTGGGCGACCAGCTCCAGCAGGCGGGAGAGCACCGAGTCGCGGTCGCTGCCGTTCAGGGCGAGGGCCAGCTGGGCGAAGAAGAGGCCGTATTTCCCGCCAACGTCGTATCTGAGGGCCGACTCCTGCAGGGCCAGGTACTTTTCGCGTGTGGCCAGAACGGCGAGGGCATCGGAGAGCGTCGTCCCGCCGCCGGGTCCGGCCTGCTCGATCTGCTGCGACAGGATCTTCATCAGGGCAGGGGTGAAGACGTGCATGCCGAAGAAGGCGAGGTAGTGCCCCGCCCTGAGGCCCGGCACGATGAGGCGGAGCTCCGCCTCGGTGGGAGTCGGTTTCTCGGCCACGTTCTCGATTGCGTAGAGGTTGTCGTGCCCCGGCACCTTCATCCCGCCGACGACGCCGTAGTAGGAGAGCAGGTTTTCCCGCGTCGCCTGGACGGATGAAACGGTGCACTCCTCGTTCTGCGCCGTCTCGACGAGCCGCCGGGCGCAGCGTTTCCCCGTGCCGCTCACGTAGAGGTGATCGCCCACGAGGTGCAGGAAAGGCTCGCTGCCCACGAAGTCGCGGGCGCAGAAGACGGCATGACCGTACCCGAGAGGCTTCTCCTGAGGGATGAACTCCACCCGTCCGGCATGCCCCTCGGCCGCCTCGGCATAGGGCCTATCATGACCGGGAGCCACGACGGCGGCGATCTCTTCCACGCCGGCGCTTAGCACCTCCTCGATCAGGATCCGGAACACCGACTTCTCCTCGCCGTCGCAGTCGATCAGCATCTGCATCGGCAGCGTGTGCTGATTCCTCCCGGCAGCCGTGATCACAGCCTTTTTTATCTCCATCGTTCTCTCCCCTCAGGAGCCGGAAAGCCGGGACGGAGCTCTCGAGATCCTCTGCCTGAATGCAGGTCCGCGGCGGCTGCCCGGGCTTCCTTCGACAAACCGATCTGCAGGTCGAATAGACGGCTATTAAACCAGAAACCCGGAGATGCTGAATCTTCAATTATCGTCGGGGAATTCCCGGCAGCCCTTCTGCACGGCCTGCCAGGCGAGGTCGAAGCGGGAGAGGTACTTCCGCAGCCGGTCCGCGTCGTTCACCTTCTTCCGCCTGCTGCGCGATTGCGAGAAGAGGAGGCGTCCCGCCTGGGAGAGCGTGGCGCTTAGGCGGCAGACCTGGAGAACATCGGCCAGCTGGACCGAATCGAAGCGGTCGAGCGCCGCCGCCCTGTCGCGTCCGAGGACCCTTTCGAGGAGGCTTCCCGTGTCTCTGTCGGCCATCCGCTGCCAGAGTGTCCGGAGGCGCTCGATCTCCTCCTCCACGACGCTCTTCGAGATCCGTCCGCCCTGGGCCAGGGTGCCCATCCGTGTGACGGCCGCGTTGAAGTCGCGGAAGTTGGCGCGCCAGGCCGCTTCGGGGGAGGCTGCGAAGCGGAGAAAGAGCTGCCGCGCCTCCCGGCTCATGGTCACGCGTGTGCCCGTGTCCCGGGTGAACAGGTCGAGCTCGTAATCGAGGTTCGGTTCCAGGTCCTCGGGCCGCTCGCGCAGGGGAGGAAGCCTGAAGGTCCAGAGGTTGATGCGGGCCAGAAGATCCTCGCGAAACTTCCCCCTTTCCACCTCCCTGGCCAGGTCGCGGTTGGTCCCGGCGATCAGCTGGAAGTCGCTCTGCACCTCCCTGTCCGACCCCACGGGCAGAAAGGACTTCTCCTCGAGGGCGCGAAGCAGCATCGCCTGCTCGTCAGGGCCGAGCTCCCCGATCTCGTCGAGAAGAAGGATTCCCCGGTCGGCGGTGCAGAGGAGGCCCTTGCGATCGTGGAGCGCACCGGTGAAGGCCCCCTTCTTGTGGCCGAAGAGAGCCGACATGGCCGCATCGCCCCGCAGCGTGGCGCAGTTCACCTCGACGAAGCCGCCCTCCACCTGGCCGTGGGCCTTCTTCAGCTCGAAGAGCCGCCGCGCCAGCTGCGACTTGCCCGCTCCGGTGGGGCCCATCAGCAGGATCGGCGCCCGCGAGCGCACGGCCACCCTCTCGATCTTTTCGATCAGCTCGTTGAACCGCCTGCTCCGCGTCTCGATCCCCGACTTCAGGAAGGAGAGATCGTCGCGAAGCTTGAGCTCGAAGCGGGACGCGATCCTGTCGTACTGGGAGAGGTCGAGGTCGATGATGCGGTACTCGCCCGGCACCGGCTTCCTCTGGCGGGGCGGCGGCGACGTCTGGAGCAGGCGCGCCGGAAAATGACGCGACTCGGTGAGAAGAAAGAGGGAGATCTGAGCCACGTGGGATCCCGTGGTGATGTGAACCAGGTAGTCCTCGTGGTCCGGATCGAAGGAGACGGAGCGCGAGAAGTCGTGGAGCGCGCCGTAGACCTCCTCGAAATCCCAGGGATCATCGAAGTCGAGGCAGTGCAGCCGCACCTCGGTCTCGGGCGAGACTGTGGCAATGTCCTCCTTCACCGTCTCGGCCAGGGCGGTGTGCTTTTCCTGGAGGAGGATCTCGAAGCGATCGACCAGCAGCTCGTCGTGCTGGCAGACCGATAACGTGGGCCTCCACTTCTCCCAGCGGCCCGGACCCTGCCCGGCGTCGAGCTGGGAGCCGAGAAGTCCGATTACTACACATCCTTTTCGACTCTTAGTCATTATTCTAATAAACTATAAATATGGATAAAGAAAAGCAAATCCCTTTCGAGAAGCAAAAATACCTCCGAAGAAGATATCTGTCGTAATGCGCTGTTATTAAGTGTGTTAAAGGATTATTGCGAATAAAAGTTCCTTCCGGCACGAGGTGTGCCTTATTCCCCTCCGTCGTGAACAAGAAACAAAAAAGAAAACCGGCCCCCAGGTCAGGAGGCGAAGATGGCGAGCAAGAACCTGTTCCGATCGATTCGCGGCAAGCTTCTACCTCGAACGAACTGCAGGAACGACGCGAATGCGCCGGCATACGGTCTGCCGCCCGAGCACGCCCTGGCCCAGTTCGCCGTTACCGGGTGCCTGAACTCCACGTTCTATGCAACGGACCGACAGCAGCTCGACAAAGTGCTGGCCCTCTGCGATCGCGTCGAGCCCGAGACCATCGCCAAGGTGGCTCTCTACGCCCGCAGGGAAGGCCGGATGAAGGAGATGCCCGCGCTGCTCTGCGCCGCACTCTCCGTGCGGGATCTCGACCTGATGGAGAGGATCTTCTTCAAGGTCCTGGACAATGCCAGGATGCTCCGGAACTTCGTCCAGATCGTCCGCTCCGGCCAGGTGGGACGCAAGTCGCTCGGCAGCCGGCCGAAGCGTCTGATCCGCAGGTGGCTCGAGCAGCGGGGTGACGACGCACTCTTTCGCGACTCGATCGGGCAAAATCCGTCGATGACCGACATCGTGAAGATGGTTCACCCGAAGCCGGCGAACCGGCAGCGCGAAGCGCTCTACGGCTTCCTCCTGGGACGGCCGGTGGAGAGCGACCGTCTGCCACCTCTCGTGCGACACTATCTCGAGTACAGGGAGGGGACGCGCAGCGATCTGCCCGACGTGCCTTTTCGCAAGCTGACCTCCCTTCCGCTCGGAACGGAGGAGTGGTTCGCGCTGGCTTCCCACGCGCCCTGGCACATGCTGCGCATGAATCTCAACACCTTCGCGCGGCATGGCGTGTTCGAGAGCGACGAGGCCGTGGACATGGTGGCACGGCGACTCCGCGATCCCGGCAGGATAACCCGGGCCGGTGCCTTTCCCCACCAGATCATGGTGGCCTGGCGGTCGGCGGACGGAAAGGTGCCGTCGCGGATCCTCGACGCCCTCGAGGAGGCGATGGAGATCTCCCTGGCCGGAGTGCCCCGGATCGAAGGCAAGGTCTATATCTGCCCCGACGTGTCGGGATCGATGACCTGGTCGTCGCTCACCGGATATCGCAAGGGAGCGACGAGCGTGATCCGCTGCATCGATCTGGCCGCCCTCTACGCGGCGGCGATCCTTCGCTCCAACCGGGAGGCCGAGGTGATTCCCTTCGAGCAGGGTGTGGTGCCCGTGAGGCTCTTGCCCCGCGACACGGTGATGACCAATGCCGACAGGCTTGCTGCAGTGGGAGGCGGCGGGACCAACGTGAGCGCTCCTCTCCGCATGCTGAACAGGAAGAAGGCGCGCGGCGACCTGGTGGTCTTTCTCTCGGACAACGAGTCGTGGGTCGATGCCGATGCGAGCTCGGGAACGGCGCTCATGGCCGAGTGGAACGAGTTCAAGATCCGGAATCCCCGGGCAAGGCTGGTCTGCGTCGACATCCAGCCCGACGACACCACACAGGCGAAGGAGCGCGAAGATATCCTGAACATCGGCGGCTTCTCCGACAGCGTCTTCGACCTGATCGCCCTGTTCGCGCAGGGGAAGCTGACTGCCGAGCACTGGGCCGGAGTTGTTGGAGCCGTGGAAGTGTGATACAGGTTCAAGGGGCGTCCCGTTTTTCAATGCCCGATGAACCTGCGATCGAAAGGTAATTTGACAAACTGTATTCGAAAAGCCGCCGGGACAAATGCCGGCGGGACTACATGGCTTTGTCCGGTTCGACTCCGGAGCCGCTTCGGCGGATGTCTCGTCACTCTTGTTGTCCCGGCGCCTTTCTTTGACATCTATGGAACAGCGGTCTGCACGCGGATGCCGGCGGAACTACATGCGTTCCGGGTTCAAGTCCCGGCAGCTCCACCAGAAATCCGGCCGTCCTGGGAGACCTTCGTCATGGAGCCTCCCAGGGCGGCCTTCACGGGGCTGTAGCTCAATGGTAGAGCAATCGTTTCGCCACCACTTGCCGCGTTGCGGCCGCACTGTTATCAGGACCATGACGATGAATACACAGAACAACGGACAGATCATTCCCACGGGCGACGCCACGGGCATCATCCCATGCGACGGCGTCGGCGGGAAGCCGATCACGGTGATCGGCACGCAGGCGATCCGCGACGGATTCGAGAACGAGTGCATCCGCCAGGCGATCAACTCCCGTTCCGCGCCGGGCGTGGTCGATCTCGTGCTCAATCCCGATGCCCACCGGGGCTACGGCGCACCGATCGGCTGCGTGCTCGTTTCGCCGACCCACATCTACCCCGGCCCCGTGGGGGTGGACATCAAGTGCTCGATGAGCCTTCTCCAGCTCGACCTCGAGGCCGGAGAGATCGAGGACCGCAAGGTCCGCCGCGCGATCATCAACGCGATCCTCGAGCGGACGCCCACCGGCGCCGGCAAGGGCCAGCGATCGGTCAGGAAGGCGCGCCGCGTGGATGAAGAGCTCGGCCGCAAGGCCGCGGTGGAAGGCGCATCGAGGGAAGTGTGCGAGGCGCTCGCCATTCCGCTCGCCTGGGCGGAGCGGTGCGAGGACGCGAGTCTCACCGGGCACGATGGAACGCATGATTCGCTGGACAGCCGCCTCGCCGAGCTCCGGTCCACCGGCGCCTTCTCGAACTTCTCCGCCAAGATCCGCCAGCTCGGCTCCTACGGCAGCGGCAACCATTTCGGCGAGTGCGAGATCGTGCAGGTGGCGGAAACGGAGAGCGCCAGGAATCGGGCAGCGGCCTTCGGGCTCGAGGACGGCCGGGTGGCGTTCCTGTCGCACTGCGGCTCGCGGGGATTCGGCTACCACCTGGCCTACGGCCAGTTCAAGGCGCTGCAGGCGAAGTTCGAGGCCTGGGGAATCCCGTACCCCGGCGGCGACCGCCAGCTCGTCTATGCCCCCCTGGGTACGCCGGAGGCCAACGCGTACCTCGATGACATGACGCTCGGCGGAAACTTCTCCACCGTGAACCACCTCCTGATCAACTCCCTCGTCCTCGAGGCGTTCCAGGAGGTGCTGCCCGGCGTGACGGGAAGGCTCGTCTACCTGATCAGCCACAACTTCGCCCGCCTCGAGGTGATCGACGAGAGGCCGGCCTGGGTCCATCGCAAGGGAGCCACGCGGGCCTATCCGGGGGGGCACTTCGCCTTGAAGGGGACGCCCTTCGCCGAGACGGGGCATCCGATCCTGCTTCCCGGAAATCCTCTGGACGGGTCTGCGGTCATGGTCGGCGAGGCCGATGCCGCAAAGAGCTGCTTCTCCATCAACCATGGCGCCGGACGTGCCATGGGGAGGAAGAAGGCCACGAAGAGTCTGGACCAGGGAGAGGTCGATGCCCGGTTCGAGGAGGACGACGTGCTGACCAACTGCCGCCGCTATCCGCGCGACGAGGCTCCGGCGGCGTACAAGAACTTCGATGACGTGGTGGAGTCGGTGGAGCGCGCCGGGCTGGCCAGCACTGTGGCGCGGCTGAAGGCTCGCTTCGTGATCAAGGATTCGGACAAGAGCCACGGCGGGGCCGCCTGAGCGGGCATGGCGCTCCGAGAGGAAAGGTCGCTCGAGAGGAGAGGTGACAGATGATCGTTATCGACGGATCGATGGGAGAGGGGGGCGGCCAGATCCTGCGCTCGTCGCTGGGACTCTCCCTCGTCACGGGCAAGCCGTTCCGGATCGAGAATATCCGATCGCAGCGCCGCAAGCCCGGTCTCATGCGTCAGCACCTCACCGCCGTGCAGGCTGCCGTGCGGGTGGGGGACGCCCGCGTGGAAGGGGACAGCATCGGTTCGGACGAGCTCGTCTTCGAGCCGCGCGGCGCCCGGCCGGGCGAGTTCTCCTTTGCCGTGGGCACGGCCGGCAGCGCCACCCTGGTGCTCCAGACCGTTCTGCCTGCCCTGCTCTTGGCAGACGGCCCGTCGCGCCTCGTGCTGGAGGGGGGGACGCACAATCCCTGGGCGCCTCCCTTCGATTTTCTCGAGAAGGCCTTCCTGCCCCTGGTTAACAGGATGGGGCCCAGGGTGGCGGCCAGGCTGGAACGTCCCGGCTTCTATCCCGCCGGCGGCGGCCGATTCCACGTTGAGGTCGAGCCCGCTTCGGTTCTTACACCATTCGACCTGGTCGATCGCGGCGAGATCATCTCCCACCGGGCCAGAGCGCTCGTGGCTTCGATCCCGGCGAGCATCGCCAGGCGGGAGATCAAGGTCGTGGCGCGCAAGACGGGCTGGGACAGCGACGATTTGAAGATCGAGGAGGTCGAGGGCTCGCCCGGACCGGGCAACGCCGTGCTGCTGGAGATCGAGAGCGAGGCTCTTGTCGAGGTGTTTTCCGGATTCGGCCAGAAGGGGGTGCGCGCCGAGGCGGTGGCCAATGCCGTGGTGAAGGAGGCGCGCCGCTACATCGATTCCGGCGTGCCGGTGGGACGCCACCTGGCCGACCAGCTCCTGATCCCCTTCGCCCTGGCCGGCGGAGGATCGTTCAGGACTCTCCCCCTGTCGCGCCATGCCCGCACGAACATCGCGGTGATCGGAGAGTTCGTCGACGTCGCGATCTCCGTCACTGATGTCGAGGGGGAGGGCTGCCTCGTAATCTTCAAATAATCCCGGTTTCCTGAATCAAATCTCCTTCCGGGAGCGTTCTTCCCTTCGCCCTTGTCTGTGGCTCGAAATCCGTTGTCTTCCAGAGAAGAGAAATGCGGGGATACCGGTTTTGTGCAAAGGGCAGCCCGGAGCCTCTTGTACTGCCGGGGCCGAGGGAGCGACTGAACGCCGCACACCTGAGAAAGGAGAAAGCGATGAGGCGATTGAAAACGAAACATCTTGTTGTGCCTGCCTTGATCTTCATGCTTTGCATGACAAGCGGCCACCTTTCTGTTGCCAATGGAGGGGAGTCCTTCGATACCTGGCATGAGGTCAAGATTCCCAAGACCAACGTCACCCTGGATCTCATGGGAAACGTCATCCTGGCAGGGGAATACTATACCAGCTGGGTGGCCTACTATCCCGAGGGGATCGTCTATGCCGACGAGGTGTTGCGTCACGATCTCGGGGATCCGTCGAATCCCCTGGACGAGGATCTCGTCCTGCGCATCGTGCCAGAGATCGGCCCCCCGAGCTTCGGTAAGAAGAAGGGGAGCACACCCTGGGCCACCGTCCTGACGGTCGACGGGCAGCTGTCGCGCGACGATCTGCAGCGCCTCGACCTGGCCAGCCTGGCAGTCCTGCACGGCAAGCTCTACGCGGGCACGAACGCCCGCGATCCTTACGAGAACGGCAACGGCACCTTCGGGACCGACGATACCTACAGGAGGCTCCTGTACGTCACCGAGTCCGTGACGAGCGGCGAGGGGATCTCACGCCCCTTCCGGGGGGACACCCTGGCCGGCGCCGTGCTGACGATCGAGGGGATCCTGCCGGCAGAGCCGCACCTTCCCGGCCAGCTGCATGATCCCGATCCCACGTCGATCTCCGTGATGGTCCGGACGGCGATCTCCGAATCGGAGCTCGAGTCGGCAGCCTTCTCGGATCCCTGTTTTCTCGATCCTTCCGGCACGTCGAGTTTCGCGCTGAACTTCCCGCTGGACCACACCTGGTTCCAGTACAAGGTGATCCTGGAAACGACGGACAGCCGGGTATCGCCTGTTCTCGATTCGGTCACGCTGGAAACGGTGAACGGCCCTCTTGTCGTTGATCACGACTGGAACTCCGGCCAGATGTACGAAACGGACGACATCTTTACATGTCACAGTCCCGGCGAGGTGGTGCTGGCCAACGAGGAGGAAGCGGACGGCCAGACTGCGATGATCCTCGTTTTTCAACCCCACTGCGTCGAGGTGCCGGACTGGTGCCGCGAGATACCTCCCACCATCGAAGGCAACCCGCCGCGCGAAGTCGGGCGGGCGTTCGGTGAGGGCAGCTGGCCTTACCAGGCCATCGGCACCATGCACGCCATCGAACAGGGGCTCGCCATGCGGACCGGCTGGGTTTCCACCTACCACACGGCCTGCAAGTGCGGCGATTACGCTTTCTACGACTATGAAGCCGGGCTCCTCTCCGTCGAGGGTCAGGATTACCATGAACGCATTCCCGGCCACATCGGGGACAAGACCTGGTGGGGCGAGGGAGGCGGCTGGTTGAAGTCCGCGAACGGACAGCTCCTCTGCATGCAGCCCGATTCGAAGATCGGAGTCTGGGATTCAGGCAGCCAGGCCTGGAGGTCGGGCGAGGCCGAGGAGTACTACTGCTACCGGAACGCTGCCGGTTTCTGGGGCGTGGGCTATCTGCCCGACAAGATAGGATCCAAGAACAAGCGGCCGCTCCACATTCACGACTACGCGGAATTCGGCAAGCGCCTCTATGCCTCGACGAATCCCGGCGTCGTCTCGCGGCCTTCACCGGAGTCGGACAAGGAGCACAAGGACACCGGAGCCTGGACGCTCTTCGGCCTCGAGCCGACGGGCCGCATGGGCGAGGCGGCGTTCAACGTCTTCGATTCCCACCTCCTGATCGACTACTCGCTCGGCAAGGCTTCGGGCGGCAGCCAGTACGGGCGTCTCGTGCTGAACGGGAAACACGCAATCGTCCGCGACCTGGTCTTCGATGAGAACAACAGGTCCAAGGCCGTCCTGGGCATCGAGTACAAGGGACGCCTCTGGTTCTGGGACCGGCACGACAAGGTCACGTTCTGCAACCCGAAGCTGCGCGCGATCCCCGTGGAGGAGACGATCGAGTGGCATGAAGGCGTTCCCGTCCTCTATCGCTGCGACGTGGAGGGGACGGGTGGCTTGAGGGTCTTCTGGCATGTGGAGAGCGGCCGTCTTCCCGACGGTTTGAGCTTGAACGCCATGAGCGGCCACATCGTCGGCGTACCGTCCGAGACGGGCTCCTTCGATGCAACCCTGGTCGTGCAGCGGCTCGGCACTCCTTCCTCTGCAAGAAGCTCCAGGCTGAACCTGAGCATGGTGGTCCACGAGTAAGCAGTACGGCTCCCGGGGCGGCGGTTCAACAGGCCTGAGCGCGAACCGCCGTCCCGGAGCGCTGCTTTTTTTCTTGTTCCGCACAGGAAACAAGTATAAATTTCCCCTTACCTGACATGATAGGGCATCCGGATTCACGCCGCACCTGACCAGATAATCGATGCAGATATCTCGCAGACCTGTCGTCTCTCATGCTTGTTTCGAAGTGAGGAGAACCATGAAGCTCTTTGCCATCCTTGCCGTTGTCCTTGTTTGCACTGCCGCCGGCCATGGCGCCGACATCTACGTCCCCGATCACCATCCGACCATCCAGGATGCCATCACTGTTGCCGTGGATGGGGACAGCATCATCGTCCGTCCGGGGATCTATGTCGAGAGAATCAATTTCATCGGCAAGTCGATCACCGTGAAGAGTGAAAACGGGCCGGGTGTGACGATCATTGATGGAAATTACTACGGGTCTGTCGTGAGATTCGTGACCGGGGAGGATTCCGCCGCGGTTCTGGAAGGATTCACCATCAGGAACGGGAACAGCATGAGCATTCACATGGACGGAGGCGGGATCTATTGCCGCGTCGCCTCCCCGACGATCAAGAACAACATCATCACGGGGAACAGTGCCAGGGACGACGGCGGCGGGATCTACTGTGCATCCTCCTCCATGACGATTTCTGGCAACACCATCACGTTAAACAACAACCTCGATGGCAGCGGTGGCAGCATCTGCGTCAACTTAACCTCCTCACCGGTGATCGCGGACAACACCATCATCGGGAACACGGCCAAATGGCACGGCGGCGGCATTTCCGTCCTTTCGGATTGCTCACCGGAGATCACGGGCAACGTCATCGTGCAAAATGAAAGCGAACGCGGCGGCGGCATCTGGTCGAGCGGTTCCTCCTCCATGATTATCATCAACAACATCATCGCCGGGAATAAGGTCTCTTTGGATGGCGGCGGCATCTACCATTCCGGGTTTTCCGGAACCACGATCGTGAACAACATCTTGACGATGAACGCAGCCGTCCGCGATGGCGGCGGGATCTTCTGCGATGCCAGGGAAACGTCCATCACGAACAACACGATCACGCGGAACAGGGCGGGCCACGAGGGCGGTGGAATCTTCTGCGACCAGTATCATCCAATCGTGAGGAACACGATCGTCTGGGAGAACACCGCTCCGGGAGGACCGGAAATCCAGCACAATCCCGGCGCCGATCCCATTGTCTCCTACTGCGACGTGAAGGGCGGCTGGACGGGAACGGGCAACATCGACGCCGATCCGCTGTTCGTCGATCCCGATAAGGGAGATGTCCACCTGACCTTCAACTCGCCCTGCAGGAACAAGGGCGACAACAGCGTGGTGCCGCCGGCCCTTCTGAGAGATATCGAAGGCGACCGCCGGATCTTCGACAGCACGGTGGACATGGGCGCCGATGAGTTCCACACCCATCTCTATGCCTTGGGATCTGTTGTTGCGGGCAACTCGATCACGATCAAGGTCATCGGGCCTCCCGGAGCACCCGTGGTGCTGGCGCAGGGCTCGGGTGTCCAGGATCCGCCTCTCCAGACAAGCTGCGGGCCGTTCCACCTTCAACTCCCCATGGTGTCCCAGACCTCGCTCGGCGTCCTCTCGGGCGATGGCTACATCGGGAAAATCGCCAAGGTGCCCTCTGCCTGGCAGCCGGGTGAAGAATACCCTTTCCAGGCTCTCGTGGGGCCCTTCGTCCCCGGCTCGGAGTTCACCAACCTGATGCTGCTCGCTGTCGAAACGCCTTGATCTGCCGGTGAGCTTCCTTTCCCACGGATTCAGCCCTTTGCTGTTCGGGGGCTGAGGACTGAGTCATCACCGCATCGTCCAGCCGGTCGGCTCGAGGTTCAACGCACCGGCGTATCGAAGGAGTGCCGTGTTTGCCGCTTCCCTGTCGCGGCTCGCATCGGGAGACGATCGTCCCTTCTTCTCGAAATGAGAGGAGAGAACGTAAAGGCGGCCCATCTTCCTGTCTGCCTTGAAGTCGAAGCGGGCCACGAGGCGCTCGCCGGCGAGAACGGGCAGGCAGTAGTAGCCGTAGATCCTGTCCCCGGCCGGCTTGAAGATCTCGAGGACCTGGTCGAAGCCGAAGAGGCGCTTGACGCGCGCCCGATCCCAGAGCAGAGGATCGAAGGGTGACAGGAGAACACCGCTGTCGCGGCGCGGTCTCACACGGTTCAGTCGGGCGGCAAGCTTGAGGTCGCGGGGTCGGATCCAGCCCGGTGTCGATTGACCGCTCTGGTTCTCGAGGCCGCAGGCCGCGACCTCCTTCTTCTCCTCGAGGCGCTTCAGGGCGGCGTCGACCTCCTTCTTCATCTTCATGAGACGCCACGTGGCCCGGATCGTTCCTTCCGTGGCCCATCCGTGCCCGTCGAGCGCCTTGAGGATCAGGATCTCGAGGCTTTCCCCCTCCGACAGCGACTGGCCGAGAATCTCCTCGGGGATGACGTGCTTCGCGAGGTCGTAGGTGCGCTGAAAGTTTCGCCGCTCGCGGATCGCCAGCTCGCCGCTCGACCAGAGGGCCGTGGCGACGCGCTTCATGATCTTCAGATCCCACCATCCGCGGCTTCCCCGCCCTTCCATGTCGACCGAGCGTAGCGGCCCCTCGTCGCGGATCCGCTTGATGAGGTTCTTGACCGCCGTGGGATGCTCGCTGATGAGGTCGCCCCACCAGGGATGGCGGCGGAAGGCGCGTCTGCGGAAGGCGAAGGCGGGGTAGAGCTCCATGGGGATCCAGCTCGCCTCGTGGCCCCAGTACTCGAAGAGCGGCGTTCCCGGTTGAAGGAGCTCCTCGCCGCAGGAGGGATCGAACCCGGCCAGTCTCGAGAGAAGAACCAGGGCGTGGCTTCGCGCGCCGGCGATCGACACGGTGTCGAGCTGGAGGTAGCCGAAGCGCCCGATCAGGGAGAAGGCGGCTTCCCGCGCCCGGCTGCCGCGGCCCGCGGCGCGCCGGGGAAAGCCGGTCCACTCCGGTTTCAGAAGGCCGGCCCGGGCCAGGGCGAGGCGTCGGGCTTCGCGAAGGGAAAGGGTTTCCATCGAAACGATTCTCCTACTTCTACCAGCGCAGGAGCGCGCCGACTCCGCCGATCTCGTCGAGATCGTCCAGGGTGAACTCCACCTCGCTGCCCCCTGAAAAGGCGAGATCCATGAACTCGTTCGCGGCCGACTGTTCGTAGGCCTCTTCCCCGCAGTCGGGGCACGCGGCCTCGTCATGGAGGCCGAAGAAGCCGCACGACCCGCAGCGCCGGAACGCCACATCCTCCATCGGCCCAAGGAGCAGGCGGCGGACCCGCTTCTCCTTCAGGGCCAGAAGCGTTTTCTCCGGTCCGGCGACCGCCTGCCCGCCCGAGGCGCAGGCGCTCTCGATCTGCTCGAGGAGCTGCCTCTCTTCCCGGATCTCCTCCTCGGCTGCAGCGGTCAATGTGTCCTTGAAGATCTCGTGGTCGCTCTTCTTGCCTTCCATCGGGAGGCGGCAGACGATCCGGCCCTGCATGTCAACGGGCATCCGCTTCTCGAGCTCATTGAGAAGGATCCTGTCGCCGGCCAGGACGATCCGCTTCAGCTTCTCGCTCTCCACGAGCTCCTTCAGATGGCTCACCATGGCCACGCAGTAATGATGGATCTCCTTGTCGCGGCGCCTCTCGTATCTCTGCTGAGACCATCCTCCCTTGCGGACGTGGTTCTTGATCTCGCCGCGCAGCTTCGCCTCGTCGTGCAGCTTACCCAGGGCGGCCAGGTAGATGCTGGCCCGGGCGTGGTCGGCGTAGACGACGGCATAGGCGGCCCGGTCGTCGAGCAGCCTTCCAGCGGTCAGCAGGAACGGCGAGTTGTCGAGATAGGCCGCCTTCTCCACCCTGTCGGGCAGCTGCACGAAGGCCGCCTCGTCGGTGAGCCACGAGACGACGCCGACCCAACCCCGGGCCGGCGGCAGAGTGACCGCGCCTGCGGCCGCCTTCCAGAGAGAGACGGATCGGCTCCGGTGCTCGACCTCGTCGCGGGTCAGGCCTGCGGCGGGCAGGAGCTCTCCCGGCAAATCGGCAACGTCTCCTGCCTCGCCCGTTTCAGGGATCAGTGAACCGGGAAAATAGACCGTCAGAACGCACCGGTCCTGGCCGTGGATCGCCGCCAGCCTGGCCAGCGACCCGCTGTCGGGGGGGAGTATTTCAGGTCGCGTCATCGTGATGCTTTCCTCCTGAAGTTCGTTTCCGGCGGCAGATCGAGGATCGCCGCCATTCTTCTCAGCTGGAAAACGAATGCAGGGGAAAAGGGTACCACTCGATTTACTCGCCGATCAAGGGATGATCTCCACGGGCACGGCGTTCGACTGGAAGTCGTAGGGACTCTCCGTCGTGTAGGCGAAGTGGACGGTCGACCCGGCGGCCAGAGTCACGGACGGCGCGTTCAGCGTTGCCAGGGCTTTTCCGTCCGAATCAAGGATTCCCCTGAAGCTGTCGAGCATGGGACTGTTGTGGTTGCCGAGAATGTAATCGAAGAGGGCGTCGCGGTTCAGCGGCAGGACGCCGCCGCCCGGAAGAGCCAGGCCCGGCTCGGTTCCCGACGCGCTTCCCAGCAGGAAGTAGTTCCTGCCTCCGTTTGCGGTCCCGGCGTTCAGGCTGAATTCGATCGTTCCGCCCGCCGTCCGGGAGAGGCTGTTCCCGCCGGCGGCCAGCGGTCCCTTGCCGTGGAAGTACCAGACGGGCGATCTGATCATGCCGAAGAAGTCGTAGCCGGCGCTGACAACATCGAGCACATCGTCGTTGTCCCAGTCCGTCACATCGATGCGCGAGTAGAAGGAAACATCGAGAAGGCTGCCGCCCGCCTCGAGGAAAGTCGATCCGTTGAACAGCGGATCCGTCACTGTCCCCTGGTTCTCGAAATAGAATATAACGCCCTCGTAGCAGCCCACGAGGAGGTCCTTCTTCCCGTCGCCGTTCCAGTCCACGAACACCGGGCAGGAACGAAGCCCCACGTTGATGTCCTGGGAGCCGTCCTGGATGAAGACGGCGCTGTCGAACACAGGAGCCGCATCGGTCCCGATGTTGACGAGGAGCGCGATCCTCCCGAAATCCTCGCCGCAGAGGAGATCCTTCTTCCCGTCGTCGTTGAAGTCCGCGATGAAGGGGGACGACTTGTACCCCACCGTGTAATCGGCGCCGTTCATCTGAAGCAGCGAGTAGCCGTTGAAGAGGGGATCGGAGTCCGTACCGGTGTTGAGGTAGATGCGGATGAATCCATCGTGCTCGCCGGTGATCAGGTCCTTCTTGCCGTCATTGTTCCAGTCCACGACCCGTGGAGTCGCGCCCTGGCATCACCCGTAGGTGACGGTGATCGGCTGCCCCCCCGACTCGACAAGGCTGCCGCTGTTGAAGAGGGGATTGATGTCGGTGCCCTGGTTGAGATAGAGCCAGATCCAGCCATCGGTAAACTGCCCGAGGAGGAGGTCCTTCTTCCCGTCGTTGTTCCAGTCGACCACGCAGGGAGAGAGATACCGGTCGAGATCGAGCGGCTGGCCGCCGTCGTCGATCTTCACGCCGCTCTCGAGATCGGGCGCTCCTGCATGGCTTGTGGGCGAGAAGACGAAAAGCACGACTGCAACGAGGAACAGAAGGGGGAACCGCATGGCCTTCTCCGGTAACGGGGATTAAAATATTGTTTATAGCACATAGGTCAGGCCTGTCATCCCCCAGTGGGGTTCAGGGGCATTTTTTTATTGGGCATGGAACAGCCCGTCGAAGAAGTCATTCCCGAAGCACTTCTTCAACGGGCTGCTAAGGGCGAAATCGACGATCTCCCTCACTCGAGCAGGGCGCGCTCACCGCCGGTCACTCGACGGCCAGGACATCGTAGTTGGTGAACAGCGTCTGCGAACCGTTCCAGGGACCGACCAGGGCCTGGAGATGATAGAGTTCGCCGCTGCTCCACGTCGGGGGAACCGTGGTGGGAGCGACCAGCAGGCCGTTGGCGGAGATCCTGCCGACCTGTCCCCGCCAGAGCGGCGGCCAGTCGAGATAGTAGCCGCCGTGCTGGGTGGGCGAGGGGGGATCGTACACCCGGGCTCCGAGAAAGAGCATCACCGGGAAGTCGATGGATCCCACGACCTTGATCTCGACCACGCTTCCGGGCATGACCCGGCCCACGTGGTAGAGGTGGGTGTAGAACTCGTCAGCACCCATGTCGACCATGGCGAAGGCGGAGCGGGGATCGCCCTCGAAATCGAATTCAGGCAGGCCGGCTGCGGCATTAGTTCCAGCTTCGCGACAGGGCGAGTCCCAGGTCAGGTGGAAGTCCCAGAGAGCAGCATCGGCGAAGAGCGGGTCGGCGTCGATATTGCCTTCCCCGTTCCAGCCGCCCTTGACGTCGCAGTAGGTCACCGAAACGCTTCCGCTGCCCATATCGATTTCCGGCCAGGTTGGAGCCGTATTGTCCCAGACGATCGTGTTCGTCATCACCCCCGTGGCCCCCTCGGGACCGAAGTGGATCCCGCCGCCGCTCGATACCGCCGTGTTGCCGAAGAAGGTGTTGTTCGTCACGACGCTGTTCAGGCCGAAATCGTAGTAGAGCCCGCCGCCGGTATAGGCCGAATTGCCCGCAACGAGATTGCTGATGACCGGCGCAACGCACTCCATGAAAGCGATGCCGCCGCCGTCGTGATTGGCAGCTCCGTCCGTTGCATTGGCCAGGATGAAGTTGTGGGAGATCAGGGAGGCGTCGCCGGTGACGAACCTGAAGAAGATGCCGCCGCCGTCCCGGGTGACCGAGTTCAGCATGACGGCGTTGCCGAAGACGATCGGATCGAAGCCGGTGCAGTAGATGCCGCCGCCATACGCGGCGGTATTGCCAATGACGATGTTGCCCGTGATGATCGTCCAGGCGGCGTCGCAATGGATGCCGCCGCCCTCGGCCGCGCTGCCATTGGTGATGGTGAATCCGTCGAGCCAGGCGCCTTCCCGGGCCGGGCTCGTGAAGGTGACCACCGGCCCGGCCTGGCCGCCGTCGATCACTGTCCTGTCCGGCCCCTCGGTGGAACGGACAATGATTGACTTGCCCTTGAAGTCGATGTTCTCCACGTAGGTGCCGGGTTCGACGAGGATCGTGTAGGTTTCCGGCGCTGCATCGATCGCCGCCTGGATCGTGGCATGATCGGAAGGCACGCGGATGACCGGTTCGTCGTCGGGCGTCCCGTAGACAAGGACGGCGCCCGGTTCGATCGCAATGCCCGGCGGCGTCTTCAGGGGAGCTCCGACAAGCGCCGCTTCTCCCGAGAGTGCGACGGAGTAGCCCAGCCAGATTTCGAACAGCCCGACCGAATCGAGCAGCTTGTCCTCCAGGATCCATGTGCCCGTGCCGCTGTTGTAGCGATACTTGAACGCCGCTCCCGTCCACGCGCTCGTGTACGGGTTTTCGGACCACCTGGCTCCGATCAAGGCGACGTCGCCGTCGATGGCCACGGAAAAACCGAAGCAGTCCCTGTGGTGGCCTTCCTCGTTGCGAAGGACAGCGGTCTCGCTCCAGATTCCCGCCGCGTCGCAGCGGAAGAAGTGGACCGAACCGCAGTCGCCGTCGGGAAAGACATGGAACGGAGCGCCGGCCACGATCGTGTCCCCGGTCATGGCGACGGAATATCCGAATCCTCCCCCCGATTCCATCTCGGAGGCAACGATCTTGGATGCGTAGATCCACTGGCCGGATCCCGGATCGTGGAGGTATTCGTACAGGGCGCCGACGTTGTCCGTGAGGCCGTCCGCGATGGGTGACCCGACCACGACCCGGTTGCCGAGAACGGAGAGGGAAGTGCCGTACTGGTCGTCCGCCTCGCCGTCAGGTGCCAGGACCTCGGCTTGCTCGAACCACAATCCGGAGGGATCGTCGTACCGGAAGAGGTACGCGGAGCCCGACCTATTACCGTGAGTGTCGCTGTAAGGTGCTCCAACGGCAGCCACGCCGCCGTCGAGGGAGACGGCATAGCCGAATTCATCGCCTTGCCGACCTCCCGCAGCGACGAGCTTCGCCTCTTCGATCCAGGTCGCAGTGACAGGATTGTAGCGGAAGATATATGCCGAGCCCGGCACGGGGCTGTTGAAAAAGCCGTCGTGATGGGGCGCGCTGATCAGGGCCACGTCGCCAGACAGGGAGACCGACCAGCCGAAGGTCTCGTGAGAAGCGCCGTCGGACGGGAGCAGCTTGGCTTCCTCGATCCACGCCTCGGAGACGCTGTCATACCTAAATATGTAGGCCGATCCGGAGTCGGAGCCGTTGTCGTCATCGTAGGGGGCGCCGACGAGAGCGGTCGATCCGGAAGCCGAGACGGACCATCCCAGCTGATCATGCGATTGCCTGTCGGCGGAATAGAGCATGGTGTCTTCGTAAATCTCTCCCAAAGCGGCCGGGGAGGCCATGAGAAGCAGAAGTGACAGGATGATTCCTGTCGAAAGCACGATTTTTGTCGGGCTGCAGGAAATTCTCATCTTGAGATCTCCGGATCCAAGTCCAGGCAACGGGCGTCCTGATTGGAGTGGACGCGAACAGAAATCTTTCCGGAGAAGGAAGCGCAGAGGAGCGGCGGGAGGGGCATTTTTTTGCCCTTTTTTGAGGGAGTCTCGCCAGAAAAAACGGATCTTATACCGGTGCGAGCGAGCCTCCCGGAACGGTCGCGCCGGTTTTCTTCTGCTTGATCTCGATGTGACTGGTGGCCTGAATGGCTCTAAATGGAGGACCTGGCGATGAATAGACGAGCAACGATCACGGCAGCAGCTTTATCCTTCCTTCTTCTTTTCGGTGCAGCGCCCTTGCTGGGACAGGGGACCGAGGATCTCATCGGCATCTTCACCAGCGACGACGGTACGGGCCTGTCCCACATGGATGCCATCGTGGGACCGACCTACACCCTCTATGTCTGCCTCCTCAACGGCTCGGCGGCAGCGGGCATTGCGGGATGGGAGATGACCATCTCCTACTCGAGCAACGTGGTCGCTTACAACTGGAACATCCAGGGAACGAATCCGTTGAACATCGGGACGCCTCCGGACTTCATCGTCGGTTATCAGTATCCCAAGCCTTTCGACGACCCGAACTGCATCCTGACCTTCGACTTCTTCGTCACGGACACGAATCCGGCCTGGTTCAGCATCGACCCCTGCCCCTGGCCGTCGATTCCCGGCTACACCTGCTACGTCGATGGAGCGAACATCGGGCTCCTGATACCCATGAACTGGTACAGCGGCGGCGATCAATATCCTGAGTTCCAGATCAACTCGTTCAACGATCCGCTGGAAACGGAAACCTTTGCCCTGTCGCGGGACGATGGCGGATGGGTGAAGTTCTTCCTCGATGCCGGACCTTCCTACGCATTCAGGGATTACTTCCTGCTGGCCAGCGCCAGCGGAACCTCGCCGGGCACCAATCTCCCGGGCGGCGGGATACTGCCCCTGAACCGCGACTTCGTGATGAACTACATCATCGCCCACTACAGCGCGCCTGTGTTCACGAACTTCCGCGACCAGCTCGACGGGAACGGCGAGGCCGTGGCCGAGATCTACAAGGACACGCCCCTCGCCCTCGCGGCAGGCTCGACCCTGCATTTCGCCTTCACGACGGAGGGCCCTTACGACTTCCAGTCCAACGCCGTGGCCATCGAGATCGTGCCCTGAGCAAGCTGACTGTCGCGCCGCGCGCGCCGGCCGGCAGGGAGAAGCGCTGACCGCGCGTCGAGTCGAAATCCTTCACCAGTCTGCGAGAAGGGGACGGCACCGGACGGTGCCGTCCCTGCTTTGTTCCGGGCGAACGATCAATATCCCACGTCGAAGGCGTCGATGTAGACGGCCGTTCCCGACGAGAGCGGGTTGCTCGTTCCCGTCACCTCGATGGTAATGGTGTGGATCCCCGGAGTCAGGCCGGACCTGGAGAAGAGCACTTCCTGCCACTTGGGCGATGCCGAGTAGAGGTCCACCTGGGCCTCGAAGACATCGTCCACGTAGACGTTGGCGATGCCGCCATGGTAGGCTTTCGCTCCGATCCAGGCGATCGAGTCGCCGTGGAACTGCATCCCCGCCCTGGCGTCCTTGACAGTGGAGTACTTGAGGGAGATGCCGCTGCAGAGGGTGTCGGTGGACATGATCCACTCCTTGAAGCAGTGGATGAACTCGCTCCTGTCGTCGTAGCGGCGTGTTTTCAGCACGCGGCTCCAGCTGCTTCCGCCGTCAACGGAGCGGTAGACGCCGTCCCAGGCTCCGAGAAAGACGGTCTGATCGGTCGGGAAGTCAGGCGAAACCTCCACGGCGCGAAGGAATGTCCCCTCGAGCCCCATGGCCTGCCATGAACCGCCCCCGTCGGTGGACTTGAAAACGCCGCGGCTCTTGGCTGCGGCGAAGAGGGTTCCGTCCGTTCCATAAGCCGGCGAAAGGCTCAGCGATTCGATCACGGGTTCATCAAGTCCATTGTTGGCCTCGGTCCAGGTGAGGCCCCTGTCGGAGGTCTTGAAGACACCGTCGTCCAGCGTTCCCACGAAGAGCACTCCGTCTGCCGTGAAGTTCGGCGAGATGTCGATGGTGAATAGCCCGTGCCCGTCCATGCCGAGATGCTCCCATGTGCTTCCGCCGTCCTGAGAGCGGTAGACGCCGGATAAGGCGCCTGCATAGACGGTGCGGTCGGTGGAGTAGTCCGGCGAGACGACGATGCAGCGGGGATTGGTGAAGCCCGGATCGATGGGGGTGAAGGAGGCGGCGCTGTCCACGCTCTTGTACACCGGATAGGTGCCGTGCATGCCGCTGGTGAAGAAGAGGGTCCCGTCGTTGGCGAAGTCGGAAGAGATCGCGATCGATCTCGGAAAGATCGTGTCCTGGGGATTCACCTGGAGTGCGAACCAGGCATTTCCGTTCCTGGTGGTCGCCGTCAGGTCTCCGTACATCCCGACGAAGACCGCATGGTCCTGGGAGTATGCCGGGCTGACCGCGATCGCGCCCCCGTTGAACGTGCTTCTCAGCCCCGTTGAAGCGGGAACCCACGTGTCGCCGTGATCGGTGGAGCGGTAGATCCCGCCGCCGTAGGCCGCGGCGAAGAGAGTTCCGTCGCTCGCGAAATCCGGACTCAGGGACAGGCTCTTGACGAGGTTCTGGTTGTAGACATCGAGATGCCGCCACTGGCTCACATCCTTCTCCGATACGTGAACGCCTTCCCAGGAGGCGAGGAAGACGGTCCGGTCCCCGGCAAATCCGGGAGAGAACCCGAAGGCGAAGTAGTGATAATCGGTCTGGGGCGATTTCACGTCGAGACCCTTGCTCAGCTCCCACCAGGAGATGCCGCCGTTCATGGTCTTGAAGACATCCTCCTTGGTCGCCACCAGGGCGGTCCTGTCGCTCGTGTAAGAGGGCGAAAGGGCCAGCTCGATGACGAAGAGGTCCGTGAGGCCGTTACCTGCCGACACCCACGTGCTGCCTCCCGTGGTGCTCTTGAACACGCCTGCGCCCCAGGTGCCGACAAAGAGTTCCTGGTCCGCGGCAAATGCGGGAGAAAGGGCGATGGTCATCACGTCGTAGCCGGAGTACTGCGGTGTGGGGTTGAACCAGGTGGCGCCGGCGTCGACGGACTTCAGCAGCACGGAGTCCGTTCCGGCAAAGAGGGTGCCGTCGAGATCGAAGGCGGGCGAGACGGCCAGGGTGTTGACGTGCAGGTCCGTCACACCGGCGTTGCAGGCTGAAAAAGTGGTTCCCCGATCGATCGACTTGAAGATGCCGCTCGTCTCCGTCCCGACGAAAAGCACGCTGTCACTGGCAAAGGAGGGAGAGATGGCGATGCAGTTGAACTTCGCGCCCGGCAGCCCGCTGCCCGAAGGCTCCCAGGTTGCACATCCGTCAATGGACCTGTACAGCTCTCCCTGCTCGGTGACGATGAACGCCGTCCTGTCGGCAGTGAAGGCGGGCGACAGGGCCAGCCCGCTGATGATGGAGTCGGGTATCCCGATCTGGGAGGGATACCAGGTCTCGCCGCCGTCAGTGGACTTCAGGATGAAGTTGTTGATGTGCCAGAGGTAGCAGAACACCGTCCGATCGGTTTCGTAGCCTGGGCTCACCGCAATGACATGGATGTTGTCGTGCGGTTGATGAGCCGACGCTGCAGGAACAAGCGAAAAAACCAGAAGGAAACCGAGAACGAAACAGGACAGCTTCCGGATTATCATCGTGGCCCCCAAGGAAAAACCGTTGTCGTGGCTCCGAAGTAAAGATATTAAAAGGGATTAGCTCCACACCGGGAGCCGTAGTCCACGTCAATGCCCTTTTGTGGTATTAGTATATATTGATATATAATAGGGAAAAGTCAAATCGAACCGCCCTCTTTTTCAACGGTTCGTCAAGGGGTGTGATGAAAACCGCTCCGCCCGAATGGTCCGGATCAGTCGTTGATGACCGTTTCTTCCTCGATGAAGCGGACGCCGTACTCCTTGAGCTCGGCCAGCACCGGTTCGTAGATCTCACGGCTCAAGGGAACCTGCACTCCCTTGGCCTGGATTTTCCCCGTGAGCAGGAGCTTGGCGGCGATGGCCACGGGGTAGCCGACGGTGATCGCCATGGCGGTGTGAACCTTGTCCTTGCCCCTGACGACGAGCGATGACGTCATCTGCTTCTGCAGGTCGTCGAACTCGTACCTGAAGATATGCTGCATCACGATCATGTCCTTGTCGTCCGGCTCGAGGATCCACTTGTGCTCCAGGAGGTGCTGCAGGATCTGGGCGGACGTGGCGTTCGCGAGCCCGATCTTCCTCGACTCGAAGATGCCGGACCAGGTGAGCTTCTGCATCTCCTCGGAATCCTCGCGGATCCCGAGATAGCTGCAGAGCTTCGTCTCGAGGGGGACGTTCTTCTCGTACTTCAGGTAGCAGTTGAGGAAATCCCGGTAGGTCATGTTCTCCGAATCCTCGATCGTGTAGCTGTCCTCGGTCATGCCGAGCTGCACGAAGATGTCCCACGCCTTCGAGTAGCCGGGACGGCGCATCGTTCCGCGGAAGAGCGTCTCGATGCCTTCGAGGCCGTAGATCTCCTTGTACTTCAGCGAGTCGCGGTTTGCGTAGACCTCGAAGTCGCCCACGTCGAGCACCGAGATGATCTCCGTACGCCTGAAGATCTTGTGGTAGGGGATGTACTTGATGCGCCCGTTGTGCAGAAAGCGCGAAACTCCCTGGCCGGCAGTGACCACGTTCCGGGGATTCCAGGTGAACTTGTACTGCCAGGGGTTGTTGTCGTATTCAGGAGCGATCAGGCCGCCCGTGGATGATTCGAAGCTTTTCAGCTTGCCGCCCATCTCCCGGATCCGCTCGATCACCTCCATGGCGGACATGTGATCGATTCCGGGATCCACACCGATCTCGTTCAGCAGCAGGATGCCTTTCTCGCGTGCCGCCGAATCGAGCTCCTTCACCTCCCTGGAAACATAGGAGGCGGTGATCATGTCCTTTCCGTGCTCGACGCAGTGGAGGGCGATCCTGTGATGCATCCTTGCCGGAAGCATGGAGATCACCAGGTCCGCCTTGCGGACCACTTCGCTGCAGAGCTCCTCGTTCCCGCCGTCGAAGGCGATGGCGCGGCCGTTCGGATGATCGGCGATCTTCTTCTGAGCCAGCTCGAGCTCGATATCGCCGAGAGTGATCTCCCAGCCTGCTTCGATCGAGGAATCCAGGAGGTACTTGATGAGGCTCGATGACGAAAGTCCGGCACCCAGCACCAGGATCTTCTTCATGTTCTTCATTGCTCCACAAGAAAGGCGGGCGTCGGAGTCCGCGCCAGAGAATTACTCCGTAAGAACGACTCGCGAAATTGCCCCGAAGGGGCTGTTCCGCAAATCGTGGCAGACTACTCATTCACTCGTCAGTTCGGTAGTGAATAAAGAGCGGATTTTTCCTTTTTTGGGCTTGACTGGACGGCGAAAGATGATAAATTAAACGTTCGTTTAAAACATACGTTTGATTGAGGAGTATCTCTTGAACGATCTCGATACGAAAACCCGTATTCTCGACGCGGCGGAACGACTTTTTGCCGAGCAGGGATTTGCCGCCACCACGCTGCGGAACATCACCTCCGATGCCGGTGTCAACCTGGCTGCCGTGCATTACCACTTCAACAACAAGGAGGGATTGCTGACCGCCGTCCTGAAGCGCTGCATCGATCCGATCAACATGGACCGGCTCAGGCTTCTCGACGACCTGGAGGCCAAGGCCGGCGAGGCAGGACCGGGGATCGAGGACCTCCTCCGGGCGCTCCTCGGCCCGGCGATCCGCCATTTCGGTGTGGAGGGCAAGCCGAGGCGCTTCCTGCAGCTCTTCGGACGGGTGCACACCGAGCCTGACGAGACCATGATGATGCATTTCGAGGAACTTTTCACCGAGATCAAGGAGCGGTTCTTCCCTGCCCTGAACCGGGCGCTTCCCGAACTGCCCGTCGAAGAGGTCTTCTGGCGCACCCACTTCGTGATCGGCTCCATGGCGCACACGCTGGTCTGGTGCCGGAACATCGCCAACACCGACGACTTTCCCCATCCTCTTCCGCAGGCCGACGTCCTGCTCGAGAAGCTGGTCAAGTTTTCCCTTGCCGGCATGACGGCTCCCTATCATGACGCCGCCGGCGGCACGATGGAGGAGAAATCGTGATGCAGTTCCCTGGATATCGACAACGCCGGCAGGCTCTGATGCGGGGGACGACGGGGCTCGCCGTCTGCCTTGCTCTGGTTCTTCTCGTCGGAGGGTGCGGTTCGCCGCCCCGTGCGGAAACCGGCGATCACGAGCTCGATCTTCCCCCGGCCTGGTACGCGGAATCCGGAACCGCCGAACCGGGCGCGGGCCTCGATCCCAGCTGGACTTCATCAACAGGAGGCGCCGTGAAGGGAAAACGATCCCCGATGCGGTGCGGCAGGCCGGCGTGGTCCGGTTCCGGCCGATCCTCCTGACCTCTCTCACCACATTCGCGGGACTTCTGCCCCTCATGCGCGAGAAGAGCCTGCAGGCGCAGTTTCTCATCCCCATGGCCGTGTCGCTGGCCTTCGGCGTGATCTTCGCCACCTTCATCACCCTGGTGCTTGTGCCGTCGGGTTACATGATCATGGAGGACGCGCGCCGTCTCGGCAGGAGAGCCTGGAGCTTCCCATACCGCAATGGTAGGAAAGCAGAGGAGGCGATGAAGGCGTCCCATTCGTAATTTTTCGTTTCATTTACCTCCATCTGTGATAGACTTTCGCACCATATTTTTTGGCAGTGCCATAAGGCACTTCACCGCAGAGGGCCGGTTTTCCTGAAGGCCGGTCGATCCGTTCCTTCCCGGCTTTTTTTGCCACGCGGCTGCGGCGCCCAGTTTCCCCCGGGATGCTGCCGAGACTCCAGATTATTGGAGGTTTGAGTACATTGATCTTTTTCCATAATTTGACCATCCGCCCTTGCCGGCCTGTAACCTGCCTGCTGTTCGCATTACTGCTGATGATTTTCTCCGCTCCCGATCTTCCCGCGCAGTCGGCGCAGGAGCGTGCCCAGCAGAGGGAGAGGGAAACGAGAGAGATCTCAGGAGAAGAGGAAACGGAGGCAGGGCTGACCGATGCGGGTGACGGGGCTCTCCAGGACGTCGAGTTCGATTTCGGCGGCTTTTTGAGTGCCACCTACTATCACCTGAGAGAGGATCGCTCCTTCGAAGCCAACGTGGCGAATGATCCCATCGATCCCACGGAAAAGACCAGGGTCTTCAGGATGTTCGATCTGAAGCTCTGGGCGAACCTGGTCTACAAGGACACCCACCAGCTCTATTTCCGGCCCATGGCCAATATCACCGATTACAACAACGGCGACGAGTACCGCTACACGAGCGGTTTCACCATGGAGGAGAACGACCTGAACTGGCCGCGTCTCGATGTGGGCTACTACTATGGCGACATCACGAGGGCGCTGAACATCACGGAGATCGGACAGCTGCGCTTCAAGGCAGGCCGCGACTATATCTCCGTCGGTGAAGGCCTCGCGATGGACATCCGCGGCGACGGCGGCATCATGGAATACAGCCTGGGCGATTTCGCCTTCGATACGTTCATGGTCCGGTCTATCTACAGCGAGGACAGCTACAACCGGACGCACCCCGACATGGGCCACAACAAGAACCTCTTCAGCGGATTCGAGCTCAGGCAGAAGTTCGCCGACGAGCTGGAGGTCTTCGGCTACAGCGTCTGGCTCCTGGACAAGAACAAGAAGCAGTATTCCTACGATCCCAACATCCAGGGCCTGCTTCCTCCCAACACGGACGATCCGGGGATGTACCAGTACGACTCGCGCTATCACGGCGCCGGCTTTCGGGGACAGGTCGGAGCCGGGCTCACCTACTACACGGAGTATACCGTGCAGTATGGTGATCAGTACTCCAACATGGGCGTCTTCGTTCCGCCGCCCACACCGGCGAACATCACCGTGTCGACCAAGGACGAGATCGAAGCCCACGCGTTCCAGGCCGGTGCGGACTATGTCTTCACCACCACGCCCACGGAGCCGCAGCTCGGCGTCCAGTTCATATTCGGATCGGGCGACCACGACTCGGGCATCACCACGGACTCCTATACCAAGCAAGGCCTCGCCAGGCGCGGCAACCTGCCGGGGACGAGGGACAACACCTACTTCTCCTATGGCTTCATCGAGACGGGATACGCCTTCTTTCCCCTTGTCTCCAACATCGAGATCTGGAAGATCGAGCTGAACAACACCCCCATCAAGGATCATGCCGTCCTGGGGGATATCGAGACGGGAATCAAGTATTTCAAGTACCGGCGCCACCAATCTTCCGGCGGCATCTCGGACCGCGCCGCTGACAAGATCGGCTCCGACCTCGGCTACGAGATCGACTTTTCGGTCAATTGGCGGCCCTACTCCGATTTCATGATCTCGGCGCAGTACGGCCTCTTCAGGCCGGACAGCGCCTCGTTCACCGACACCACACCGCGCGCGTATGCCTCGGTCGGTTTCATGCTCTATTTCTAATAGGCGGCATTAAAAGTACGGTTTCTGTTCCGATCAGGATCAATGGTTATAAATACGACAAGGCTAAACGAAGCGATCAAAACGGCTGCCGGGATTTTTCTGCTGCTCTTGGCAGCAGCTGTCGCCGGCTGCTCCGGGCCCGAGGAGAAGGCGAAAAAAGAGAAGCACGCCTACACGCCGCCTCGCTGGAACAATCTCGTTCACGAGCGTTTCTACGATCCCGCAGCCAGAGCAGCCCATGAAGAGGTAGTGGCGGATACTCCCCGCGATCCCACGCTCACCTGGGAAGAGGAGCTGGCTTTTTTCACGAGGCTGCAGAAAAAGACGAGAGCCTCCATGCTGGACGCGGTGCGCGCCGTGGCGCTTTCCGTCGATCTGCCCGGCCTGGTCGAGGACGATGAGGAGCTCGATGATCTGATCGCGGACCTCAATGACCGCAAGATTCTGCACCCGTCGTGGAGGATCGACGACCGCACACCGCTGACCAAGGGCAGGATCGCCTACATGATCTGTCAGGCCTACGGTCTGCGCGGCGGACTCTGGATGAATCTGTTCGGCCCGAACGAGCGATATTGCCTGAAGGAGGCGATGTACCACGACATCATCCGGACCGGGAGTCTGCACAAATATATCTCCGGCGTCGAGCTTCTCGATATCCTCGCGCAGGCCGACTGCTTCAGGATGGACAAGCCGGGACTGGCGGGGCTCCGCTGAGTGGTTGTATCTTGTTGAAAATCAAAGAGTAATGACAAATTAGACTCCTGCATCCTTTTCCTGGATCTCGAAATAAAAAAAATTGACTCCATCGAGCAGGAGCGCTATACTTTCTACATGTTTCTGGTGTGAAAAACTCCGGACACAGGCGTTTAGCCGAAGATCCAGCCTGACAACCCCTGGTTACCCACTCAAAGAGGGGATTATATACAAAGAGAACACATTTAATAGAATTTATGCAAAGCGGAATAAGCCCAGAACAACCATAGCCGGAAAGGATGTTCTCCCGTGATGAAAAATCTATATCTCCTACTTCTCGCCTCTACGGTATCGCTGATGCTCTGCGGGTGCAATATCTTGCCCTTCGCCGGAGTCGGCGACAGTGTGGTCGACCAGGCTTCCGATGATCCGGAAAACCGGGTCGAGTTCGAGATCCTGAATACAACCGGCCTGGTTCAGTACCTCGATCCTGACGATGGATCCTGGCAGTTCGCTGAGCCGGGCGACAGGCTCAATCTCTACTGCCTCGTTCGGACCGGCTTCAACAGCTCGGCCGAGCTCGTGATGACCGATCAGGAAAGGGCCCAGAAGTTCACGCTGACCTCCCTGCTTCCGGCCTTCGAGCTCTTCGACGCCTACGAGAAACTTCTGGCCGAGCCGGCGCGAACGAAGTATGTCCGTGAAAACCTGGGACGGAACGGTGAACCGATCGGCCTCTGTGCGATCCAGGTCTCGCGCGACACCATGACGACTCGTGAGATGAGCGACTTCCTGGTCATGTCCGATTTCAAGAATCAGGATGATGGGAGATCGGCTGCCATGGTCGGCGGAGCCGGGGGAGGCGGGGGCTGCGGCCCCGGCGGGTGATAAGCTCGGCCCACCCCTGAACCCCGCGTGGCGCGGGATCATGAATCAAAAAAGAAGCCCCGGGATCCGGGGCTTCTTTTTTACTGGTCTTCAACGAAGGTCTGTCAGGTGACAGACCGGGAAAAGCCGATTCAATTCCTTCTATCGTGCCTCTCTTCGATCCTTGCTACGGCAGGAACGTGATGGAAAGAGGCATGGAACCGTAGTCCCAGGGCTGCGGAAAGGCACCGGCATAGAGAATGAAGAACACGTTGAGCGTCCTTCCCGCATAGCCCGGGCCCATGGCGGGAAGGCTGATTGTCGCCGAGCCCTGTCCACTGGCGTCCAGGACCGATTTCGTGTTTTGGAGCATGCCGCCGTTCGCCAGGTTGTATGAGGTCATCACGGTGGAGTCGTAGTTGAAGGGAGCCCAGACCCCGGTCCCGGGGCTGTTCATGCCGGGCCAGTTGCCGGAAACGCTGATGCCGACAAAATACTTCCAGTTCGCCCACGTCACTCCTGCATCCAGCGTCAGGTTAGCCGTCGACGGAGCGGAAGCCGAAAACTGGTTCGTATCGGAGTAGAAGTCCGTGGTCTGAGGCACCATGGTGATATTGTCGATGTAGTTCTGGAGATCCTCGACCGTCGCGTTGCGGTAGTTGTAGATCTCGAGAGAGTAGACCCCCGTCGTGGCAGGAGTGTACGTCCCGGTGATATGGCTGTACATGGGATAGGCCGCGTAGATGGTTCCGCAAGAATCATTGGCGATCAACACCCCGTTGATCGTGACGTCGTAGTTACCGCCGTCGGAGAAGTTGCTTCAGCAGGTGTAGTATGCGACATCGGCATCGAACTGGTAGGTCACTCCGCCGATGAGCAGGACATCCTGGAGGATGCTGCCGTTGCCGCCGTTCGTACCCGGTTCGCGCATGTAGCACCACGAGGGGCTGCCACCGCCGGTCACGTCGTATTGAACAACATCGCAGCCGGTGGTGCCGCCGGATTCGGTCCATTTCTCGGTTGACTCGAAGTCAAAGTAGCCATTGAGGACCATGTCCTGCGCAGCGAGCGGCGGCCCGCAGAGCAGGAACACGGCGGCCGTGCAGGCCGCTGCCAGAATATTCAGCTTGAACATAATTAAGGCCTCCATGATGAACGGAAGTTTGACCAAATGTACAAACACGCCACGATAAAAAGAAGAATCAGGCTTTAACCTGTTCAATTCTATTTCGAAAATCCTCCAAATCAATAGGTAAATCGCTTTTTCGGTTGTTCCTGTCTGTTCAAGGAGGCTGCAAGCAGCGGTGAACGGCTCGAATCCACCCGGGAGAGTGCTCGATCGGGCGGTTTGACTCCTTTCCCCGCCCTGTGTTATAGATCGTCCATGGACAGTTCCGCTTTTTCCGCCTCCAACGCGCCGCTCGCATGGGAGTTCCGTGCAGAGGGCGGGGACTGGGCGCCCATCGAGGTCCCGGCTCCCTGGCAGAAGCGATATCCCGATTTCCATGGCAGGGGGGAGTACCGGACCCTTCTGAAGCGGGGAAGCCGTGCCCCTCTGGCCCTTCGATTCGAGGCTGTCTCCAGGTCGGCCGAGGTCTTCGTGAACGGCAGCCTGGCCGGGAAGCATCGCGGCGCATGGAGCCCCTTCCAGGTCGATCTCACCCCGCACCTCCTCGACGACCTTTCCCTCGAGAACGAGATCGTCGTGCGTGTCGATCAGGAGGCCGGACACGACACCGAGGGTTTCCTGGGCGAGATCGGGCTCCTGTTCGGCGGTCTCTGGGGCGACGTGACCGTTCTTTCCGGGGAGGCCCTGCAACATGCGGCCCCCGCGCCCTCGCCGCCCGGGATCACCGTGGAGGGCAGGCGGATCCTGCTCGACGGAAAGCCGCTCCTTCTTCGCGGCGTGCTTCACTGGGGCTACTATCCCGAGCTCGGCGCCCCGGCGCCGCCGGCTGCGCAGATCCGGGCGGAGATCGACCGGCTGAAGCGATGGGGCTTCAACATGGTGAAGTTCTGCCTTTTCGTGCCGCCCGAGAGGTATCTCGACTGCTGCGACGAGGCCGGGATCTGGGTCTGGCAGGAATACCCGGTCTGGAACCGCCCCCTTCGCGGCGACGGCCTGGCCGCCGAGCTGGAGGAACTCGTCGAGCGCGACAGCCGCCACCGGTGCGTGATCGTGCGCTCCTTCACCTGCGAGAACCATCGCACCGATCCCTCCCTGGAGGCCCGGCTCTGCCGCCACGCCAGGGAGCTGGCCCCCCGGTCCCTTGTCGTGGCGAACAGCTCGTGGCTCTCCACCGGCAGGGAAGGCGACCTCTACGACGAGCACCCGTACCTCCACAACGCGGAGTGGCGCTTCTACGCGATGCGGATGCGCCGCGCGCTCGGGACCCTTCAGCCGAAGCCCTTTCTCCTCGGCGAGAGCATGGCCGTGGACACGTGGAACGATCTGACCGGCATCGAGCCTCTCTTCGCGGCAAGCCAGCGAGCCCTGGAGACGAGCGTTGACACGACCGGCGTGGGTGAGCGATCTCTCCGCATGGCCGCTGCCGTGAGAAAGCACCAGGTCGAGACGCTTCGCCGCGATCTGCCCGGCACGGGCTACATGATCACCGTGATGCGCGACATCCCCGCCTGCCCGCTCGGTCTGCACAGATCCGATGGCCGCACCAAGTTCGGGGAGGGGGTTTTCGACTGGCACGGCGACACCATGATCCTGGCGAACCTCGATGAGAGAAGCTTCGAGGCAGGCAGTGGGTTTCGCCTGAGGATCGATCTCTCCCACTTCGGCCCGGAGCGGCTTGCCGGGACGGTCCGGGTTTCCTTTTCCGGAGAGAGCCGCGACTTCAACGCGGATCTCGATCCGGGCACAACGGCCAGGGCGGGGGAGTGGGGGATCCGCTTTTCCGACGTGCCGGAGCCGGCTCCCATCAGGCTCGAGGCGCGGATCGAGAAGGAGGATGGATCCGTCCCGGCGTCGAACAGCTGGAATCTCTGGGTCATTCCTTCCTCGAGCCCAGCCCAGGGCGGCCGGGAGGGGGGGGAGAGGCAGGACGAGGCAGAGCTTGTGAGAGAGAGCCTGACGCCGGCCGATCTGAGGGCTCTCGAGTCGGGAGCCACGTTTCTCCTTCTCGCCGGTCCGCGGAAGGGAAGCTGGCGATGCCCCACCTACACGTTCTGGAGCCCGACATTCTGGATCCGGCCCGGTCTCCTGCCCGCGGGCTGGGAGCAATGCGTCGAGGAGCTCCTGCTTCTCGACCTCCTCTCGGGCCGCGTGCTGGAAGCCGCTCGATCCTCGAGACCGCTGGTGGAGGTGTTCGACACCCACATGGTCGAAGGGCAGGTGGTCCGGCGCCCCCTTCTGCTGGAGACACGGGTGGGCCGGGGGCGTCTTCTCGTTTCGGCCCTGCGTTCCGACAGGCCGGCCGGCATCGCCCTCCACCGCCGTCTCCTCTCCTCCGGCGGCCGCGATCTTCCCCCGGGCTTCGAGTCGGGCGCCGGCCTCGCCGGAGATTCCCTCTTTCCGGGCAAATGGAAAATCTCCCTTGACGGCGCGTCGTGGCAGCCTGTCCAATGCGGCACGCCCCTCGAAAACAACGGCAGGAACGTTTTCGAAGGAGAGGCGCGGTTCGAGGGAAGCTTCGTGGTGCCCGAGTCGTGGCACGGCGAGGAAGTGATCTTGAGGTGCGAAGCCGTGGGCGACAGCTTCACCCTGTTCATCGACGGCGCTGAAAGGGGAAGAGCCGGCCCCGAGACCGGCACGTGGGATGGAACGCGCGACATCCCCAGGGAGTTTCCTCTCCGCCTCGATGCGGGGCGGCATACCCTCGCCTTCCTTGTCCGCGACTGGCGCGGCGGCGGCGGGCTGGTGGGGCCTGTCTACTTCACGAGAACACCCGATTCACTGCTCTATTGAAATGGATAAGAGATGGCCCGAGTCGAACTGACGAGTCTAGGCAAATCCTTCGGCACCAATGAAGTGGTGCGAAACGTCTCCCTCGATGTCCCTGACGGGGAGTTCATGGTGCTCGTCGGTCCATCGGGCTGCGGCAAGTCCACGATCCTGCGGATGATCGCCGGGCTCGAGGAGGTCGATTCGGGCACGATCGCGATCGACGGCAGAACGGTCAATGCCGTCGAGCCGGCACGGCGCAACGTGGCCATGGTCTTCCAGAACTACGCGCTCTATCCTCACATGACGGTCTTCAAGAACCTCTCCTTCCCCCTGAAGATGGGCAAGGAGAAGAAGTCCGTGATCAGCAGCCGCGTCGAGGAGGCGGCCGTCGTCCTCGGGATCACCGAGCTCCTCGACCGCAAGCCGAAGACCCTCTCGGGCGGCCAGATGCAGCGCGTGGCCCTGGGCCGTGCCATCGTCCGGCAGCCCAGCGTCTTTCTCTTCGACGAACCCCTTTCGAACCTCGACGCCAAGCTGCGCGTGGAGATGCGCACCGAGATCTCGCGGCTCCACCGGCGCCTCGGCACGACCATGATCTACGTGACGCACGATCAGGAGGAGGCGATGACCATGGGATCGCGCATCGCCATCCTCCACGAGGGGGATCTCCAGCAGGTGGACAGGCCGATGAGCGTCTACCACGAACCGGCCAACCGGTTCGTGGCGTCCTTCATCGGCAGCCCGAGCATGAACTTTTTCGAGGGCGCTATCGAGGGAGACCGGTTCGCCGCGGCGGGGATCGGCTTCGACGTCGCCCTCTCCGACTGCCCGGCCGTGCTCGGCGTGAGGCCGCACGACTTCACCCTCGTCGAAGCCCGGTCCGCTGCGCAGCCTCTCTTTCCCCGGGACGGCATCGAGGCTGTGGTGGAGATGGTGGAGCCGCTGGGATCGGAAACGCACCTCCACTGCCTCCTCGAGGACACGCCCTTTCTCGTCACCTTGCCGGGTCATCACCCCCACGACCGCGGTGAGAGGGTGAAGCTCTCCCTTCATGAGGACCGGTTCCGGCTCTTTCACGGCGAGACCGGGGAGCGGCTCGCATGAGACGTCTACCGGTCGTCGTTCCTCTCCTCCTGGCGGCCCTTTCCGCCAGCCTGCCGGTAGCAGGCGGCGCCGATGAGGAGAAGGATGTCGAGCTCCTGGTCATGATCACGGAGCCCACATTCAAGGCGTACAACGATTTTTTAAAGGTGGGGGAGGAGTTCGAGGCGACCCATCCCGGGGTGAAGGTCACCTTCCTCAGCGAATCGGGCGGCGGCGACAGCCTGACGAAGCTGAAGATCATGCTGGCCGCGCGCCAGCCTCTCGACGTGACGTGGGTCGATGTGATCGACTTCTCCCAGTTCCTCGACGACAGGGTTCTCCTCGACCTGCAGCCCTACTTCGATCAGGATCCGACCTGGAACCGGGACGACTACTTCGAGGCCCCGCTCCAGGCCTTCAGCGACAAGGAAGGACACCTTTACGGCCTGCCCTCCACCTTCACGCCCTACGTGATCTACTACAACAAGGATATCCTCGATGCCGCCGGGCTTCCCCATCCTAAGAAGGGGTGGACCTGGGACGATCTTCTCGCCGCGTGCCGCAAGGTCACAATGGACATGGACGGCGACGGGGAGGCCGATCAGTGGGGGATCTCGGTGACGCAGTGGATCCAGGCCGTTGCCCCGTGGATCTGGCAGAACGGCGGGCGGCTGATGGATCCCGTGACAAAGCGCGTCGCCTTCGACGATCCGGACACGGTGGGCGCGATCCGCTTCATCCACAGCCTTCTGCACGTCGAGAAGGTGGCCACGTCGGACGCCACCTTCGAGGCGCAGTTCACCGAGGGGCTCTTCCAGGCGGGGAAGGTGGCTTTCTACGGTCCGGTGGGCTACTGGGAGACGTACAAGTTCAAGGACCTGGAGACCTTCGGCTGGGATGTGGCTCCCCTGCCCCGGGGGAAGGCCGGCGAGGCCACGTGCATCGCCTGCCGCTCCTACGTGGTCCTGCGCCACTCGAAGCACCCGAAGCTCGCCTACGAGTTCGTGCGCGCCCTGGCGAGCGGGAAGATCCAGCGCGTCCTGGCGAAGATCGGCAACGGGGTGCCGGGACTGAAGAGCGCGGCGCGGTCCGAGGACTTTCTCAGCCCCGTCCGGCTGCCCGAGAGCGAGCACGTCTTTCTCGATGCGATCGAGAACGCCCGGTTCCAGCCGGTCTTCGCCAACTGGCGCGACATCGAGTTCCTGGCCAAGGACGAGCTGGAGCAGTGCTTCATCCTGAACAGCCTCGGTCCGGAGGAGGCCTGCGCCCGGATCCAGAGGAAGGCCAACGACTTCCTCGATCGATACCAGGAGGATCAGGCCAGGCCCTCCCTGCCCCTCGGCCTGGCCGGCTGCCTGCTGGCGGGAGGGCTGGCCCTCGTGGTGGGGCTCTTCTTCCTGAAGCGGGGGCCGCGTCCCGGCCCGCTCCGCCGCAGGGAGGAACGGATGGCCGCCGTGGTCCTCGCGCCCTGGGGGATCGGCTTCGTCTTCCTCGTGCTCTGCGCCATGCTCGTCTCCCTGCTGGTGAGCCTCCTGATCTGGTCGCCCGTCCGGCCGATCGAGGAGGCGCGCTGGGCCGGTCTCGAGAACTACAGCCGGCTGCTGGCCGACGGCCTCTTCTGGAAGTCGCTCTGCGTCACCACGGCCTACGCGTTCCCCGCCGTGATCCTCGGCCTCGCGGTGGCGCTCTTCCTCGCCTGCCTCCTGAACAGCAGGGTGAAGGGGATCTCCGTCTTCCGGACGATCTTCTTCATACCGGCCGTCATCTCTCCCGTGGCCATGGGCGTGATCTGGACCTGGATGTTCAATCTCGACAACCCCGGTTCGGGGATGGTGAACCAGGCCCTGGCCGCGATCGGGATCGAGGGGCCGGACTGGAAGAACAACCAGTTCTGGCTGATCACCGTCTTCGTGCTCCTCGGCGTCTGGGGGATCGGATTCCAGATGGTGGTCTTCCTTGCCGGGCTCCAGGGTATCAGCCGCGATCTCTACGACGCCGCGCGGGTGGACGGCGCCTCGGCCTGGCGGCGCTTCGTCCACATCACGATCCCGCAGCTCACGCCGGTGATCCTCTTCAACCTGATCATCGGCGTGATCAACGCGTTCCAGGTCTTCGCCCAGCCCTTCATCATGACCCAGGGGGGGCCGGGATCGAACTCGCTCTTCCTCGTTCTCTACATCTTCCGGCAAGCCTTCCGGCTGAACCACATGGGGTACGCGTCGACCCTGGCCTGGGCGCTCTTCGCCATCCTGCTGCTTCTCACCGTCCTGATCCTCTCCTCGTCGCGCCGCTGGGCGCACTACGAAGGAGGCGAGGCATGAGGACAGGCGGCAAAGTCGTTGTGGTCTCGCTTCTCCTGGTCTGCGGGATCTGCTTCATCACCCCCTTCGTCTGGATGTTCGAGCAGTCGCTCTTCACCGGCGCGACGGGAGGGGAGGGCGCCGGACCGGAGGGCCAGGAGAAGCTGTTCGACAACTATCCCGTTGCCATGAAGAAGATGGGCGACTTCTGGCGGCTCGTGCTGAACACGACCTTCCTCACCGCGGCCAGCATCGTCTTCCAGATCTTCACCTGCTCCCTGGCGGGGTACGCCTTCGCCCGCCTCCAGTTCCGGGGCAGGGAGTTCCTCTTCCTGCTCGTTCTGGCCACGATGATGCTGCCGATGCAGGTCACGGTGATCCCCCAGTTCGTGCTGTTCCAGTCGCTCGGGTGGGTCGACACCTTCCTGCCGCTCCTCGTGCCGGCTCTCCTCGGCGGGAACCCCTTCTTCATCTTCCTGTTCCGCCAGTTCTTCCTCACGATTCCGAAGGAGCTGGTCGAGGCGGCCAGGCTCGACGGGTGCGGCACCATCGGCATCTACTGGCGCGTCATGCTTCCCCTGGCGCGTCCGGCAGTGGGCGCCGTGGCGATCTTCACCTTCCTCTACGTGTGGAACGACCTCTGGTGGCCGCTGATCTACCTCAACTCACCGGATAACGCCACCCTGACCCTGGCGCTGGCCGGCTTCGCCCGGAGCTTCCGCGTGGCAATGGATCTCCTGATGGCCGCCTCGGTGCTGATCGTCCTTCCCTGCATCGCGGTCTACTTCTGCGCGCAGAAGTACTTCATCCGGGGCATTCATCTCTCCGGGGGAAAAGGGTAGACTAACGGCGGCCTCGCAAGGTCCGGACGATCGGGAAAGGCGGGAGCCTGTGGAATCGGGAAAGCCGGGCGGTTCCCGGCAAAGCGGAATAACCTGTCATGGCGCGGATAGGCTACTACCAGTTCTGCCCCCTCTTCGGCGAGAAGGAGAAGAACCTGGCCCGAGTGACGGAAGCGCTCGACAGGGCCGACGCCGACGTCGTCGTGCTTCCCGAGCTTCCCTTCACCGGATACGGCTTCCGCGATCGCGACGAGCTCCTTCGCCTGGGCGACGATCCGGAGAACTCCTTCATCGTGGAGAGGCTGACCCAGCTCTGCTCGAGGCGGGGCTTTCACCTGGTCACCGGGTTCGCGGAGAGACGCGGGGAGCGATGCTTCAACAGCGCGCTCCTGATCGGTCCGGAGGGGCTCGTGCAGGTCTACCGGAAGCTCCACCTCTTCGACGGGGAGAAGGAGATCTTCGATGCCGGCGATCTGCCGCTGGCCGTTGTCGAAGCTCGCGGCATCCGGATCGGGATGATGGTCTGTTTCGACTGGATCTATCCCGAAGTCGCACGCACCCTCGCCCTGAAAGGCGCGGACCTGATCTGCCACCCCGCCAACCTGGTTCTCGCCTTCTGCCAGGAGGCGATGAAGACGCGGTGCATCGAGAACTCCGTCTTTGCCGTGACAGCCAACAGGACCGGTCTGGAGAAGCGGCCTGCTGGCGAGCTTCGCTTCACCGGGCTGAGCCAGATCGTTGCGCCCGACGGCTCGATTCTCTGCCGGAGCGGCTCCGATACCGAGGAGCTCCGGATCGAGGAGAGGGACCTCGAAGTGGCACGGGACAAGCGCATCCTGCCGAGGAACGACCTCCTCGCCGACAGGAGGCCGCGGTTCTACGACGAGATCTGCAGAGGAAAGATCCGTTTCAAGGGAGAAGACAGGAAAGGTGAGCCATGACGCACGTCGCATCGCGCCGGGATTTTCTGAAAAGAGTCGGGATCGGATCGGCAGCGCTCTTGCTGCCCGGAGCGAACGGGGTGCCGGCCTGTCTGGCCGGTGACGATCTACCCAACATCGTGGTCATCTTCACCGACGACCAGGGCTATTCCGATCTGGGTTCCTACGGCGCCGAGGGATTCAGGACCCCGAACATCGACGGGGTCGCGGCGGCCGGCGTCCGCTTCACCGACTTCTACGTGGCCCAGCCGGTGTGCGGCGCATCGCGTGCCGCCCTGCTGACCGGCTGCTATCCGAACAGGATCGGACTCACCGGCGCGCCGAACCACAACGCCCGCCACGGCATCCATGACGACGAGATGACCCTGGCCGAGCTGGTGAAGCAGCGCGGCTACGCCACGGCGATCTTCGGAAAGTGGCACCTGGGGCACAGGCCGCCCTTTCTTCCGACGCGGCACGGCTTCGACGAGTATTTCGGGCTGCCCTATTCGAACGACATGTGGCCCTGCCATCCCAGGGGAGGCAAGGGCTACCCGCCCCTTCCCCTCGTGAAGGGAGAGAAGACGATCGCCCTCAACCCCGACCAGACGCGGCTGACGGGATGGTACACCGAGCGGGCCGTGCGGTTCATCAGGGAGAACAGGGAGCGGCCGTTTTTCCTCTACGTCCCTCATTCCATGGCGCACGTGCCGCTCCACGTTTCCGGCGAGTTCAAGGGGAAGTCGAGGCAGGGAGCCTACGGCGACGTGATCGAGGAGATCGACTGGTCCGTGGGCGAGATCCTGAAGACGCTCCGGGAGACCGGTATCGAGGACCGGACGCTCGTGATCTTCACGTCGGACAACGGCCCGTGGCTCTCTTACGGCAATCACGCCGGCACGGCCCGGCCGCTGCGCGAGGGGAAGGCGACGACCTTCGAGGGCGGCGTCCGCGTCCCCTGCGTCATGCAGTGGCCCGGCAGGATCCCTGCCGGATCGATCTGCTCCGAGCCGGCCATGACGATCGACATCGTGCCCACCGTGGCCCGCCTGATCGAAGGGCGGCTGCCGTCGCACGGTGTCGATGGAAAGGACATCTGGCCCCTGATCAGCGGCGAGCCGGGCGCAAGATCGCCCCACGAGGCGCTCTACTTCTATTACAGGGGCAACGATCTGGAGGCGCTGCGATCGGGCCGGTGGAAGCTGATCTTCCCCCACAAGTACAACAGCCTCACCGGCAAGCCGGGCCGCGATGGACACCCGGCCGGCTACACGCGGCAGGAGACCCCTCTGGCGCTCTACGATCTGATCGAGGACGTGGGCGAGGAGCACGACGTGGCAACCGAGTTTCCCGATGTGGTGAAGCGCCTCGAGGCACTGGCGGAAAAGGCGCGGGACGACATGGGCGACTCGCTCCGCGGCAGGAAAGGCAGGAACAGGCGTCCGTCGGGACGGATCCGGTAGAGCGGTCGCGGCCTCCCGAAAACGAGGCCGCAGCGCGGGGATCCCGCGGGTTCGATCCAGGCAGGGAGGCAAGCGATGAGAGTTCTCCTCCTCGGTACCGGGCGGCAGGGGAAAGCCGCTCTTCACGACCTCTGCCGCTGCAGGGAGGTGACGGAGGTCATCGCCGCCGACCTGAAGATCGACGCGTCGTTGGCGCGGCCGGCAGGCGACGGCTTCTGCCGGGTGAGGTGCGAGAGCGTCGATGCGGCCGATTCCCTCGACCTGGATCGCCTGATGAGGCAGGGGATCGGGGTGGTGGTCGATCTTCTTCCCGTTTCCCTGCACCAGCCTGTTCTCGTCTCGGCCATGAGGCATCGCGCACACGTGGTGAACGCCTCCTACGCCACACCGGAGCTCGAGGAGCTGGCTGCCGCCGCCGCGGCGCGCGGGATCTCGATTCTGCCGGAGATGGGGATGGATCCGGGCATCGATCTCGTCCTTCTCGGCGATGCGGTCAGACGTCTCGACCAGGTGGACGAGCTGGTCAGCTACGGGGCGGGATTTCCTGAGTCGAAGGCGGCGGACAATCCCCTGAAGTACAAGGTTACGTGGCGGTTCGAGGGTGTGCTGGACTCTTACTTGCGTCAGGCCAGGGTGATCCGGCAGGGAAAAACGTTGGAGATTCCCGCTACGGAGGTCTTCCATCGCGACAACATCCACAGGGTCGCCATCAAGGGAGTGGGGGATCTGGAAGCCTATCCAAACGGCGACGCGCTGCGCTTTGCCGGGCGGCTCGGGCTCGACGAGGGGCGGCTTCAGCGGATGGAGCGGTGCGTGTTGCGCTGGCCCGGCCACGCGGCCCTCTGGAAGACCCTCGTGGATATTCACCTGCTTGACAGCGAGCCGGTTTTGGTGGACGGTGTAGCGGTGAACAGGAGACGCTATCTCGCCGCCCTGCTGGAGCCTTCGATGCGATACGGCCGTCAGGAGCGGGACGTGGTCGTTGTCAGGGTGGAAGCCCGGGGCACGAGGGAAGGAAGGAAGTCGCGAATCGTGCATCAGATGATCGACAGGCGCGATCTGACGACGGGCCTCACCGCCATGAGCCGGACAGTGGGATTCACGGCCGCGGCCGGCGCGGTCATGATCGGAACGGGCAGGATCAGCAGGCGCGGCCTCCTCCGGCCCGAGAGGGACGTTCCCTTCGCCGACCTCAAGCAGCACCTCGAAAGAAGCGGCATCCGTTTTCACGAGGAGATGGAGCCTTCCGGCCAGGTTGAGGGAGAGTTCGAATGGTGAATGGAGAGCTGTACCAGGATCTCGAGATGCAGCTGCAAGGTCTTCTCGAGGGAGAGAGGGATTTTATCGTCAATGCCGCGAACACGAGTGCGCTGATCGCGCAGATCCTGCCGGATCTGAACTGGGTCGGCTTCTACATCCTGAAAGGCAGCGAGCTGGTTCTCGGTCCCTTTCAGGGCAAGCCGGCCTGCACCCGCATCCCCATGGGGAAGGGAGTGTGCGGCAGCGCGGCGGTGAAGCGCGAAACGGTGGTGGTGGAGGATGTGGAAGCCTTCCCCGGCCACATCGCCTGCGATGCGGCGTCCAGATCCGAGATCGTTGTCCCCCTCATCGTCAAGGGGCACCTCGTCGGAGTTCTCGACATCGACAGTCCGACGAAGGGCCGGTTCGACGATACGGACAGGGGAGGGCTCGAGAAAGTGGTCGAAGTCTTCCTGTCCATGACCGAGGTCGATTTCCAGTGACATTCGACTCCATGCTGCTGGCCGTGCTGGCCGTCCTCTTCATATCCACCTTCGTCCGTTCCGCCTTCGGGTTCGGGGACGCCGTTCTGGCCATGCCGCTGCTCGTCCTCTTCATCGACCTGAAGACGGCCACGCCTCTTGTCGCCCTGGCGGCCGGCACCATCGCCCTCTGCATCCTGATCTCGCACTGGAAGAACGTCCGGATCGAGTCGGCCTGGCGGCTGGTCCTCTCGTCCCTGGCGGGGATTCCCCTTGGCCTTTATCTTCTGAATCATCTGAACGAAGAATTGATGAAGCTGCTTCTCGCCGGCCTGATCATCTTATTCGCCCTCATCAACCTGACCGGACCGCAGCGGCTCGTGATCAGGAGCGAGCGATACGCCTACCTGTTCGGATTCACGGCCGGCGTCTTCGGCGGCGCCTACAACACCAACGGACCGCCCGTGGTCCTCTACGGCCTTCTCAGGAGATGGTCGCCGGGATCGTTTCGAGCCACGCTGCAGGGCTACTTCCTTCCCACCGGCCTCCTGATCCTGATCGGCCATGGCATCTCCGGGCTCTGGACCGGGCAGGTCCTCTTCAGCTATCTCTGCGCCCTTCCCGTGATCCTTCCGGCGATCTGGATCGGCGCCGTTGTCAACCGCACGATTCCGGAGGGGAAGTTCGACAGGATCATCTACCTCTTCCTGCTCCTGATCGGATGCGTGCTGGTAAGGGAAACGATTCGCAACGGATTGACGACGTGAAGGAGAAACGCCATGACCCCTGCTGACGCACCCTGGCGCGCCTGTGCCCGACGTCTTTCTGCAGTGCCGGGTTTGAGAATCGCTGCCGTCGCCGCACTTCTCCTCTCAGCAGCGGCCTGTTCCGGGATGGCGTCGCGCGACGGGACGCCGTGGCTTCATGCCGCCAGGGAGACGGCCGGTTGGCTGGCCGCCGCGGCCGAGGAGAGTGAGAGGGGCAAGGCGTGGCGTCCCGATCCGACCGATTCGACTCCCGCCTTTCCATCCCTCTACTCCGGAACGGCCGGCGTGGTTCTCTTCTACCTGGAGATGTATTCCGCCACGGGAGATCCCTCCTGTCTCGGCGAGGCCTGCGCCGGCGCGGAGCACCTGGCCGATGCGCTTCCCGATTCGATCGAAGGACAGGATCAGGCCGGACTCTATACCGGGGTGGCGGGAATCGGCTTTGTCCTGGAAGAGGTGCACCAGGCAACGGGGCGCCGGGATTTCCGCGATTCGGCGCTGCGCTGCGTGGATCTTCTCGTCCGGTCGGCGAAACGAAGGGACGGCGGCGCCGCGTGGGGGCCCGTGACGGATATCGTCAGCGGCAACGCGGGCATCGGCCTGTTCCTGCTCTATGCCGCGAAGCAGATGGAGCACGGGACTGCCGGCGAGCTGGCGGTCCTGGCCGGCCGGCAGCTGGCAAGGAAAGGCATACCGGAGCGAGGCGGACTGAAGTGGGCCATGGATCCCTCGTACCCCAGGCTGATGCCGAACTTTTCCCACGGTACGGCGGGAATCTGTTTTTTCCTCTCGAGGCTCCACCAGGCGACGGGCGAGGCGGAATTTCTTCGCTCTGCCCTCGACGGCGCACGCTATCTGAGGAAGTCGGCGGAAGGGACCGGGCTTGTTTTTCACCACGAGCCGGGAGGCGAGGATCTCTTCTACCTGGGCTGGTGCCACGGTCCGCCCGGAACGGCGATGCTCTACTATCTTCTTTACGAGATCACCGGAGAGGCGGAGTGGCTCGATTCCGCGCACACAGCTGCCGAAGCGGTGATGCAGAGCGGTATCCCGGAGCAGCGGACACCCGGTTTCTGGAACAACGTGGGGCGCTGCTGCGGTAACGCCGGAGTGGCCGCATTCTTTCTCTTTCTTCACGAGAAGACCGGACGCGGCGACTACCTCGATTTCTCGGAGAGGCTGACAGCCGATCTGCTGGCGCGCGGCACCTCCGGTGAAGAGGGAATGATGTGGATCCATGCGGAGCATCGTGTGATGCCCGACCGTCTGTCGGCCCAGACCGGCCTGATGCAGGGCGCTGCGGGGATCGGGCTCTGGCTTCTCCGCCTCGATGGATTCGCCAGGGGCAGGGAACCGGCTTTCATTCTGCCGGATTCGATTTTCTGATCTGATCGATCGTGTTCAAGGAAGCAATGCTGGAAGGAGAATATCATGGGTAGCAAGAACAGGTATCATATCGAGCTGAGCCGGCTGAAAGCGGGGGACAGGAACTTCGTGCTCTGCATCGACGGAACGTGGAACGATCCGACGGATGCCACGGAGAGCGGTTCGGGGACGACCAATGTGCTCAGGCTTTTCAAGGCCGTCTCGCGGGACGAGTCCAAGCAGTATGCCCGCTACTTCCCCGGTGTGGGCAACGAGGTCCAGAACGGGTGGTTCGGGCGTTTGTTCGGCGGCGCCTTCGGGTGGGGGGCGGATCGGCTTCGCGACGAGGCGTACGCCGTTCTCGTGACCAACTGGCGTCCGGGAGACAGGATCTTCATCTTCGGCTTCAGCCGCGGGGCCGCCATCGCCCGCATGCTGGCGAACCTCATTCACAAGGAGGGGATACCGCAGTCGATCACCGTCACGAAGGACGACGAGGGGAGGATCGTGGAGTACAAGAACAGGGGCCGCAAGCAGGTCAATCTCAAGGTCGAGATGCTCGGCGTCTGGGACACGGTGGCCTCCTTCGGGATTCCCGTGAATGTCTTGGGAGTCAAGTTCCACGAGATCAACCTGTTCAAGGACTTCACCATTGCACCGAACATCAGGCACGCCTATCACCTCCTTGCCGTGGACGAGAGGAGGGACGCCTTCAAGCCCACGCTGATGAACCATTCGAGGAGGGGCATCGACGAGATCTGGTTTCCCGGCGTGCATTCCGACGTGGGGGGCGGCTTCGACAGGCGAAGGCTGGCCGACATCACGCTCAAGTTCATGGTCGACCGGGCTCAGGAGCTGGGGCTCGTCTTCCATCCCGACTCGCTCGAGGAGATCGCTCCCAATCCCAAGGGGCTCGGCGTCCTCCACCAGAAGGATCGGTGGGGCGACCTGAAGCTGAGCAACCGGAGGATCAAGGTCCTGGCCAACAACAAGCCGGTGAGGAGCAAGCCGGCGAAGGTCCACGAGTCGGTGCTGGGGAGGATGCAGGAGAGAAGAGGCGACTACGACCCGCCGCCGATCAAAGGGCTTAAGAGCTTTTTCGATGTCGTTGGAGACGACGGAAAGGTCAAGAAACGGGTCAGGAGGTGATTCCGGCCGTTCACAGCCCGGTTCTGCGGGACAAATTCCTGAAGACCTGCCGATAACATGGTATAGGCGAACACACCGGCCGGGGCGGAGGATACCGGCCAGACAGGAAAACTCCATAGGCATGGTTGGATGAAAGGGGTGACGATGTCCCGCAGGACTACATATCCGGAGGAATACTATAACCAGTTCATTCCCACGGGGGACGCGGTGCTCCTCGAGGTCGAGGCCGAGGCGCGGCGGCTGGGAATCGCCATCGTCGGGCCCGTCGTGGGCGAGCTCCTGTTCATCCTGGCCCGCCTCTCCGGCGCCAAGCGGATCCTTGAGCTGGGCACGTCGCTCGGCTATTCGGGCATCTTCCTGGCCAGGGCGTGTGAGCTGACGGGCGGCCGCGTCATGACGCTGGAAGCGAACCAGAGTCTGGCCATGATGGCCCGGAACAACTTTCAGCGGGCCACGGTGAACCACGTCGTTGATCTCACGGTGGGGGAAGCGCTGGACAAGCTGACCTACATGGAGGAGAAGTTCGACTTCATCTTCCTCGATCTGGACCAGAAAAACTACAAGCGCGCCCTCTCCCATTGCCAGAGGCTTCTCCGGCGGGGAGGGCTGCTCGTGGCTTCCAGCGGCGGCGGCGGCGAGACGGAGGAGTTCGACCAGGCTGTGAGCCATCGCAACGAATGGCGCGCCGTCCAGCTCTTCTCCTATCTTCCTTTTCACACGCCTGAATGGGACCGGCTCTGCCTGGCACTTCGCACCTGACCGCCCGGTTTCCTCTCGATTTCGCCGGGCTTTTACTCCATCATAGGGCCAGGCGGTTTCCAGTCGAGAACAAGGAGATTGTCGGGAGACACTCATGTTACCACTCAGCCTGATCGTTCTGGCTGCCCTAGCCCAAACGCCGGTTTTCGAAGACGGTTTTTCCTATGGCTACGAGTACGAGTGGCGGGTCGCCGATCCGGCCAACGCGGTGGACGGACCGTCCGAATGGGTCCCTGAGGGAGGCATCCTCTATCAGAGGTCGAACATCCATGCCGCACGGTCGGCCGGCAAGAGCTGGTTCGGAACGCGGTTCTTCGTCGCCGAGCCGGCCTTCGGAAACGGCACGTTCGTGGGGCGCCTCTCGTCCCAGGACCGGGACGGCGTGGCCCTCCTCTTCAGGGTCCAGGATGCGACGCACTACTATCGCTTCTTCCTGTTCGACAATCGCGAGCTCGGCGGGCCGTTCATCCGGATCGACAGGCGGAACGGCGACACGGTCAAGGTCCTGGCCGAGAGCGACAAGCCGCTCACGTGGCCCTTCGGCCTCTGGTGGAACCTCGCCGTGCAGGCCAGAGGGAACGAGTTCACCGCCTCGATCAACGGAGAGGTGGTGCTCACAGCGCGCGACAGCCTGTTCAAGGCGGGCGGCATCGGCGTGTCAAGCTGGGCCAACGACGGTGTCCGCGTCGAAGGGCTTTCATTTCACGAGGAAGATGCGGCCGACCTTCCGCTGAAACCCGAGCCGGCCATCGTGAAGGGGCCCAGTCTCTGGTGCATCGAGCCGACGCGGTTCAAGCTCACCTGGGAAACGAGCCTGCCGGCGCCCTCCGTCGTGACGGTGATGAAGGGGGATGAAACCGCGGGAACGATAATCGGCGCCGCTTCCGAGGATGTTCCCGCGCTGTTCCACTCCGTCGAGGTGGCCAACCTGGAGCCGAGAAGCAGCTACAGGTACCACGTGGAATGCGCCCCGGTCACCAGCCCCTGGTACAGGGTGACCACGCCTCTCGAGGAAAGGCAGACGATCCGGTTCGCCGTGTACGGCAACAGCATGGCGCAGCCCGGGATCCATGCGGCCGTGGCCGAATCGATCGCCGCCAGATCTCCCGATTTTGTCGTCAACCTGGGCGGCGCCGTATCGGACGCCGCGAGCTACGATGCATGGAGACGCGATTTCTTCGATCCCGCCGACTCCCTCGTCCATACGACTCCCGTCTACTTCTGCCTGGGTGAAGGCGAGGGGCAGGGGCCGTGGCTCGACACGTTCACCGCCCGTCCCGGAAACGGCAGCTACTACTCCTTCAAGAGCGCTTCCTGCTTCTTCGTCATGCTCGACTCGAACAGTCCGCTGACGCCCGGCTCGGAGCAGCTCAGATGGCTCGAGGCAGCGGTCAGGTCCGACGAGGGGCGGAGCGCCAGGTGGAAGTTCTGCTTCTTCCAGCATCCCGCCTATTCGGAAAGGGGAGAATCATTCGAGCCGTCGAAGGAGATCAGGAAGTACGTCGTCTCCCTCCTTGAGAAGGCCGATTTCCAGATCGTCTTCTACGGGAAGATCGCCACCTACGAGAGAGGGGAGCTGAACAACCTCGTTCACGTGCTCACCGGAGGAGGCGGCGCACCCCTCGATCTGGCGGCCAGGCCCCGCCCGAACAGATGGCCCCACATCGAGGTCTGCCGCTCCGTCCACCACGCCTGCCTGGTGGAGGTGGAGGGGAGCAGGCTGAAGTTCTCCGCCTGCACGCCGTCCGGGAAGATCATCGATTCGTTCGAGATCGTTCGCTGATCGTTAGCGATCGTCGGGTGCGAGGGATTACTGGCAGAGCCCGATCTGGCTTTCGCTTTGTATCGATGCGGCGCAGTCCACGGTGACGCGGTTCTGTCCCGCGCGCTTGCTCCTGTACATCAGCTGATCGGCCCGCTTGAGCAGTGAAGCCACCGTGTCGCCTTTCCGTGCCAGCGTTCCCCCGATGGAGACGGTGACGCGGGTGATCTCGGATACGCGGGAAAGGCTCGAGTTCACAACGAGGCTCCGGATCCTCTCGGCGATCTTTGGGAGCTCGCTGTCGTTGACGTTGACCAGGAGAGCGACGAACTCGTCGCCTCCCCATCGGCCGATGAAGTCGAAGGGTCTGAGGCTGTTCCTGATCGTTGCCGCCGCCATCTGGAGCACACGGTCGCCCGTTTCATGACAGAAGGAGTCGTTGATCAGCTTGAAGCTGTCCATGTCGATGAAGAGGATGCCGAATCCCCGGCCGTAGCGGCGCATCTCCTCGAGACGATCCTTGAGCACCATCTCGGTGAATCGCCTGTTTCCCACCTGCGTCAGGGCGTCGATCAGCGCCATCTCGCTGAGGTGGATGAAGCGCTCGTTCGCCGCTTCCTGGGCGGTGTTGTCGATGAAGATGTGCGTGGCTCCGATGATGTGCCCGTTCTTGCTCCGCACCGGGACGACGCTCACGGTGACAGGGACCAGGTGCCCGTCCTTGTGATGAAAGAAGATCTTGTCCTTGTAAGTCTGTCCGGATTCGAACATTTTCCGGATCGGGCAGCCTTCCGCACAAAGCGGGCGGCCGGAATCGTCGACGTGGTTCAGGAGATCGTCCATGCAGTGGAGGCCCAGCACCTCGGATTTCTTGAAGCCGGTGAGCCGTTCCATCGCCTTGCTCCAGTAGATGATCTTCATCTTCCGGTCAACGAGATAGACGCCTTCATCCAGGTTGTCGAGTATCTCTTTGTATGAGTTTTCCAGAATATTCATCTTGCCTCTCCCGCCGGCGGTTCCGAATCCGGAAAACGGATACCGCTTCGTCCGCCAGGAACGGGGATCCAAAGAAAAATTTTTGATGGATAATCGGTGCGGCGTAGGCCGCCGGATTCCACACCCCGAATATCGGATTATGGGGATAATTTCTTTAACAGACCGTTAAAAAAGTCATTCGGGCCGACAGGCGGGGGGGGATCGGATTTACATGTTGTGATCAGGCCGTGACGCAGTTGCGGCCTGCCTCCTTGCTGCGGTGCATCAGTCCGTCGGCCCGCTTCAGCAGCGAAGAGACGGTATCGCCGCCCTTTGCCAGCGTTGCGCCGACAGAAGCCGTTATTTTTATTGGAGTTGAGGCATGAATGATGGGCGATTCCTGCACGAGGCGTCGGATGCGCTCCCCGATCATCTGGAGTTCGCGGGCCGTGATATTCACCACGACGGCGACAAACTCGTCGCCGCCCCAGCGTCCGACGAAGTCGAAGGGCCGGAGGCTTGCGCGGATCGTCTTCGCCGTTGCCTTGAGGATCATGTCGCCCGCCTGCCGGCCATAGATGCCGTTGATTTTCTGGAAGGCGTCGATATCCACGAAAAGCACGCCGAAGGGCCTGCCGTAGCGGCGTAGCTCCTCCAGGCGCTCGAGCACCGTGGTTTCGGTGTAGCGCCGGTTTCCGAGCCGTGTGACACGGTCGAGAAGGGCAATCTCGCGGAACCTCATGATCGTCTCGATCGATGCCGACTGGGTGGTAGTGTCGAGAAACGACTCCGACGCGCCGATCACGACCCCCTGCTCGTCGCGGATCGGGGTGACATGCGACAGGACAGGGATGCGCCGGCCGTCCTTGCGGTGGATGAACAGCCTTTCCTCGAGCTCGATGCCCTCTTCCATCGCGGCGACGAGGTGGCAGGCGCCGTAGCAAAGGGGCCGCCCTCCCTCATCCACGTGGTTGAGGATGTTTTCCGGACAGCTGGCGCCGATTACCTCGTCGGCGTGGAATCCGCTGATCCTCTCCGCCGCCTGGTTCCAGAAGACGATCTTTCTATTCGAATCAACGATGTAGACTCCTTCCTGAAGGCCGTCCACTACGTCTCGGAAAATACCGTCCGGTACCAGCATCCGCTCGTTCTCCGCGCCGTTCAAATTGGAACTCCTGCTTGGGGATTAAAAATCGTACCGGCGGCAATCCTGGAGCGCGCATGTACAGTTAGTGGGTCATGGCGATACGCCATCGCGGCTCTTTATTGATGGCCGCCAGGTACGCCACTCCCGGTTATCGGCAGCCACAACGCGGAGAGGGGGAAATAATAAAATTAATGGGATGTTTTTCGTTCTGCCCCCGTTCCCGTTACCGCTCCCGATTCCCCTCCCGCACCCGCCCCCGATCCCGCCTCCGTAATTCAGATTGCTTCAGGAACGGGGCCGGGGTCGGAAACGGGATCGGGAGCGAGCGCAAATCAGGGATTTGAATCAAAAAAACAAGCAGGATTCTCGATACTACTTACCTGGAGTCCGGATTGCCTGAATGCCGAGTCGCAGCGAGGGGATAGGAAAAGACAAGTTGACAGATCTCCAGAAAAAGCGGAAGTCGATAGAAATAGGACACTTCGAAGCCTGGCTCACCAACGGCAGGGGATCGTTTCACTTCGAAAACCTCTCGTGGCTGCGGACCTTCCTCACCTGGCTCTTCAAGGTGTCGCGTCTGAGCCGGCGCGGCGAACAGAACGCCCTTGACGTCGATCTGAAGCATCTCGTCTTCGAATTCGACAGGCTTCCCCGATCGTTCGACGGATTCACCATCCTCTTCCTCTCGGATCTGCACATCGACTGCCTCGACGGCCTGGCCGCCGCGGTCGGCGAGAGGATCAGCGATCTCGAATACGATATCTGCGTGCTCGGCGGCGACTACCGCTTCGAGATCTACGGGCCCTATCATGCGGCCTACCATTACATGGAAGAGCTTCTGTCGAAGATCAGCGCGCCGCACGGCATTGTCGGCATACTGGGCAATCACGATTTTGCCGAAGCCGTTTCCGAGCTTGAGCGGCTCGGTGTGACCATGCTGGTGAACCGCTCGTTCGAGGTCAGCCGGAACGGGGAGTCGATCTGGTTCGTGGGGCTCGACGACGCGCATTACTACGGGTGCGACGATCTGCCCGGCGCCCTGGACGGCGTGCCGAAGGACGCCTTCAAGACGATCCTCGTCCACTCGCCGGAGCTCTACAAGGAAGCCGACGAGGAAGAGTTCGACCTCTATCTCTGCGGACACACCCATGCCGGCCAGATCCGGTTTCCGGTGATCGGACCGGTCATGGTGAACAGCAAATCGCCGCGGTTCATGGCCGGAGGAGAGTGGCGCTTCGGCTGCGTGCGGGGCTACACCAGCTCGGGTGTGGGTTCCTCCATGGTGCCGGTCCGTTTCAGGTGCAGGCCCGAGGCGGCGCTGATCGAGCTGAGGCGGTCCTCCCCGGAAGGAAAAGAACGCCATCGCGCTACATCAATGCGGGCGTCTGTTCGAGATCGTTGAAGAGCCCGTCGAGGTACCGGCTGCTTTTTCCCCAGTCGAAGAGCTGTCCCTTGATCTGTGTGGCCGCCTCGATCGCCGTTGCAGATCCCTCGGTCACCAGCAGCTCCTCGTACCGGATCTCGTCCGACCAGTCGGCGGGAGCGCTGCTCGTTTCCGTTCCCGCCCTGTCCGCGAAAGGTGAACCGCAGGAAGAACAGAAGTTGCCCGATGCCTCGGCTCCACAGTGTGAACAGAACATGGAGTAACTCCTCTCTGTCGATTGTTCCAACGGTATCGGCGGCGAGAGCTCCGCACCTGGCAGGTCATTCCCCGGCCTGCTCCGGCGGCGTCGTCTCGGCGGTTATCCAGTCGAGGTAGGCGTCGTTGCCTGCGCCGATCTCCACGGCCGTGATCTCCGGCACCTCGTAGGGATGGATAGCACGAACAGCATCTTCCACAACAGGGAAGAGATCCTTGCGGGTCTTGGCCGTGCAGGTCCATTCCATCGCCGTTTCCTGCACTCCCTGCCACCAGTAGCGGCTCGTGATCGGCCCCGCGACCTGAACGCAGGCTGCGAGATGCTGTTCAAGGAGACGCTTGGCGATCTCCACGGCCTTCTCTTCCGAATCGACTGTTGTCGTGACCTGGATAAAGCCTGACATTTTCATCCTCCAACACCGCGGGTTGACGGATACTTCGAGGGATTCCATCTGGAAGCGAATGGTAAGCAACGGCCCGCTCGTTGGCAAGAAGGATGGTGTTCTGTCACGCATGGGACGTGAAGGGGAAGATGAACCGCTTCCCCTCCAACGGGAAGTCGCCGAAGTGGTGGGCTCCGTTCTTTTCCTCCCTCGTCCACTCGAGATGCTCCGTCAGATCGAGCCTGTCCGGCAGGAACTGGAACTCCACACGCCTGTCGCTCTCGCCGGCGATGAAGGGATAGATCTCGAGAAAGGGTGGGATCCGCTTCCCCACGATGTCGAAGATCGTCAGCACCCCGCCCTCCCGCCTGGAGAGGACGAGGAGATCGAGATCGTCGATGGCATGGATGTCGTCCTTCAGTGCGTAGAGGCACCAGAGCATGAACAGCCTGTCGTTCAGCGTTCCCAGTTCGCTGGAAACCGGTCCCCTCTCCAGGGCGAACCGGTGGATCCGCTCGACGTGGTCCTTCCTGCCCGTGTCCAGCTTGACGGCCCCGGCGGCGGGCGCTCTTCCGGAAATCGCGATGTGCGGCCGGGACTCGGCCGCGCGATGGAAACCGCATGTTTCATAGAACGGAAAGGCGTCGTTATCGGCGAAAAGGAAGAAGAAGTCGTGATCAGGGCGGAACCGGTCCATGGCGATCCGCGTGAGCTCGAGGCAGAGGCCCTTTCTGCGCATCTCGGGAATCGTGGCCACGCCGGAGACCTGGGCCGCGCGGCATCGCCGGCCCGCCACGGACATCTCCATCGAGTAGATGCAGACGTTCGACACGAGCGTTTTCCCGTCGAAGAAGGAGAAGGGCCTGTAGCGACTGTCCCAGTATCCCATCTCGTCCCAGTATGTGAGGTCGAGGTTGTGGATCCGGCGGATGAACTCGATGAAGGTCCTCTTCGCTTCGACGTCGTCCCAGTAGTCTTCCCGGAATGTCAGGCTCATGATCCCTCCTCACGACAGCATAACAGGCGCTCCCGTCATCGTATGGCGAAAAATGGATGGCGCGATGGTAGAATCGACACGCCTCTTGTCTAACGAGAAGGAGATCGAGATGGATGCAGAGACCTTTCGCCGTCATGGACACCAGGTGGTGGACCGTGTGGCCGATTACATGAAGAACGTGGAGCAGTATCCCGTCCTGCCGCCCGTCGCTCCGGGGGAGATCCGCCGGCAGCTTCCGGAAGAGCCGCCGGGGCAGGGCGAGCCGATGGAAGCGATCCTCCGCGACTTCGAGACGATCATCATGCCCGGGGTGACGCACTGGAATCATCCCCGTTTCTTCGCCTACTTCCCTGCCAACCACTCCGGGCCCGCCATCCTGGGTGAGCTGCTCTCGGCCGGCCTCGGCATCAACGGCATGGTGTGGCAGAGCTGCCCCGCGGCAACGGAGCTGGAAGAGGTGGTGATGGACTGGCTGCGGCAGATGATCGCCCTTCCGGACTCTTTCCGCGGCGTGATCCAGGACACGGCCTCGACGGCCACCCTCTGCGCCCTTCTCTGCGCCCGGGAGCGGATGACCGATTACAGGATCAACCGCCGCGGCGCCGGTGGATGGAGCGATGGGGGGGCGCTGCGGATCTACACCTCCTCCGAGGCGCACTCGTCCGTGGAGAAGGGCGCCATGATCGCGGGGTTCGGTTCGGAGAACGTTGTCCCCGTGAAGGTGGATGAAAGCCGCTCCATCGATCCGGCCGACCTCGAACGGAGGATCGTCGACGACAGGGAGAACGGCCTCTCTCCCTGCGCCGTCATCGCCACGGTGGGCACCACCTCCTCCACGGCCGTGGATGCGATCCGGCCGCTGGGAGAGATCGCGGCGCGCCACGGCCTCTGGCTGCACGTCGATGCCGCCCTGGCCGGAAGCGCCGCCATCCTGCCGGAGATGAGGTGGCTGATCGACGGCGTGGAGCTCTCCCACTCCTTCGTCTTCAATCCGCACAAGTGGCTCTTCACCAACTTCGATTGCTCGGCGTTCTTTTGCCGCGAGCCGGAGACTCTGGTCCGCACCCTCTCCGTCATGCCCGAGTACCTGAAGACGGGCCTCGACAGCCAGGTGACCAACTTCCGCGACTGGGGGATCCCGCTGGGCCGCCGCTTCCGCGCGCTGAAGCTCTGGTTCGTGCTGCGCTGGTTCGGCGTCGAGGGGCTGCGCGGGCGCCTGAGAGAGCACCTGCGGCTTGCCTCCGAGTTCAAGGGATGGGTCGAGGAGAGTCCGGACTTCGAGCTGCTGGCTCCGGTTCCCCTGCAGACGATCTGCTTCCGCTATCATCCCGCCGCCGGGAGCGGCGGGAGATCTGGGGGAAGAGGATCCCCCGCCGCCGGGAGCGGCGGGAGATCTGGGCAAAGTGGCTCGCCCGTGCCCGAGACCGAGCTCGAGGAGTTGAACAAGAGCCTGATGGAGGCGGTCAACCGCTCCGGCCGGATATTCATCACCCATACCCGCCTCGAAGACCGATTCTGCCTGCGCCTCAGCGTGGGCCAGATCCAGACGGAGAAGCGCCACGTGGAGGAAGCGTGGCAGGCGCTTCGCGAGGAGGCGGCCAGGATCGGCCGTCTTTGACGGCCGGACCGTCAAAGACGGCCGGCCCCTTGAATCCGGGGCAGGCGGCTGTTACACAGGATCAATCGATTTGAGTTCCCGGAAGACTTCGAAGAACCACTTCGACAGAAAGGCGAGATCATGAAAAAACCGCATCGCAGAGCTGGAACCGGTCCATCGAGAATCGCGGCCGTCCTGGGGCTCCTTGCCGCCTGGTCGTTCTTCCTGATTCCTTCGGCCTCGGCGGACGTGGAGCTTCCGGCCGTGCTGGACAGCAACATGGTGCTCCAGCAGAAGGTGCCGGTCACGATCTGGGGATGGGCCGACAGGGGGGAGGACGTGTCGGTCTCCCTGGCAGGGTTCGAGGTTTCGACCACGGCCGGTCCCGACGGTTTCTGGAAGGTCATCGTTCCGCCCCTCAAGGCTGGGGGGCCCTACGAGATGACGGTGAGAGGCAAAAACGAGATCCGTCTCACCAACATCCTTTCGGGCGAGGTCTGGGTCTGCTCCGGCCAGTCGAACATGGAGTGGTCCGTCGACCGGGTGCTCAATGCGGCTCAGGAGATCGCCCTGGCCGACCACCCGTCGATCCGCCTTTTCCACGTTCCCCGGACGACATCGGGCGTTCCCCTCAAGGATGTGAATGCCAAGTGGCGAGTCTGCAGCCCGGGCAGCATTCCGAAGTTCTCGGCGGCGGCCTACTTCTTCGGCCGCACGCTTCAGAGGGAGCTCGATGTTCCCGTGGGGCTGATCAACACGTCGTGGGGCGGCACGCGCATCGAGCCGTGGACACCGCTCGAGGGGTTCGAATCCGTGCCCGAGCTCAGCGAGATCAAGGACAAGGTCGTCGCGAAGAACAGGGAGTACAGGGAGGATCTCGCCTCGCGGCTCGACGGCTATGCGTCGTGGCTCGAGGCGACGCGCGCGGCCGTCCAGGGCGACGGGCCCATCCCGGCCGTCCCCGGGTTCCCGGGTCACGGGCTCAACAGCAACAGGGAGCCGACGGGGCTCTACAACGCGATGGTCCACCCTCTCGTCAACTTCGCGATCCGCGGCGCCATCTGGTACCAGGGCGAGGCGAACCGCGAGGACGGCATGGCCTACCACCACAAGATGAAGGCGCTGATCAACGGCTGGAGAGCGGTCTTCGACCAGGGCGCCTTCCCCTTCTACTTCGTGCAGATTGCGCCCTACCGCTACGGCAACGACGATCCTGAGATGCTGCCCAGGCTCTGGGAAGCCCAGGTCGAGACCCTCACCCTGCCGCAGACGGGCATCGTGGTGACAACGGACATCGCGAACCTGAGCGACATCCACCCGCGCAACAAGCAGGTCGTGGGCGAGCGCCTTGCCCTCTGGGCCCTTGCCGGCCCTTACAGGCAGTCCGGTAGGGTCTGCTCCGGTCCGATCTACCGCTCCATGAGCCGGGAGGGAAACAGGATCCGGATCCATTTCGCCCATGGGGAAAGCGGGCTGATCTCCCGAGACGGAAAACCGCTCTCCTGCTTCCAGATCGCGGGCGAGGACAAGAACTTCGTCTGGGCCGAAGCCGTGATCGAGGAGAGCTCTGTCGTGGTCTTCAGCGACAAGGTGGAGAATCCCGCGGCCGTGCGTTTCGGCTGGCACAAGGAGGGCTGCCCCAACCTGGCCAACAAGGCAGGCCTGCCCGCCCTGCCGTTCCGGACGGACAGGTGGTGATAACAGGCAGGCTTCCTCCGGCAGGCCGATCCGCTTTTCGCCTGTTTTCGAGGGAGCCATTTGCGAGAATGGAACAACACGAACCAGCGAGGCGTCCATGGGAGCGAAAGAGAGACTAGGCAGCGTGAAGGAGCGTCTCGCCACGGCGGTGCGCTGGATCGTCGGTTTCCTCGTGATCCTCTGGATCATCGAGCTGATCAACATGACCCAGGGCCACGACCTCTGTGCCTACGGGATCCGGCCCCGCACCGTGCCGGGACTTCTGGGCATCGTCTTTTCCCCTCTGCTCCACGCCAGTGCGGGGCATCTCCTGCTCAACAGCATCCCCCTGGCCGTGCTCGGCTTTCTCGTGGTGATCCGGGGTGTTGGTTCGTTCCTCGGCGTGTCGCTCTTCATCGTGCTGGTCGGCGGGGCCGCGGTCTGGGCCGTCGGCTCCGCGGGGCAGCACGTGGGGGCGAGCGGCCTGGTCTTCGGATATTTCGGCTTCCTGATCGCGCGCGGATGGTACGTGCGCGACATCGGATCGATCCTGGTCGCCGTCGCGGTCCTGGCTCTCTACGGCGGCCTGATCTGGGGCGTTCTGCCGCTCCGGCCGTACGTTTCATGGGAGAGCCATCTTTTCGGACTCATTGCCGGTGTGCTGGCCGGGCGGACGCAGGCGCGCTCCTCCTGATCCCTTGAAAGAGTTTCGAGATGAACGAATTCCTCGTCGGTGTGGACAGCTACAGCCTCGATCCCCTGAACCTCGGACCGCACGAGCTTCTCCTCTGGACCGAGAAGGCCGGCGCCGCGGGAGTGCAGTTCACCAGCCTCAATCTTGCCGAGGGAGAACGTCTCGACGGGCCGTTCCTCGACAGCCTGGCAGAAGACGCCAGGCAGCGAGGGCTCTATCTCGAGTGGGGCGGCGGCCGGCACATCCCCATCGACATGTCCACCTGGAAGCCGCTCGACATCGAGGGATTCAACAGGGCGGCGGCGGAGCAGGCGGCCCGGCTGGGATGCCGCGTCGTGCGCTCCTGCTCAGGAGGGTTGATGCGCTGGAGCGACGCCGCACCGCCCACCGAGGTCCTCCTCCGCGAGACGGCCGCTGAGATGAAGCGCCAGAAACCGATGCTTCTCGACCTCGGCGTGACCCTGGCGATCGAGCTGCACTTCGAGTTCACCACCTTCGAGCTGCTTCGGCTCTTCGAGATCTGCGATGCCGAACCGGGCGGCCATCTCGGGATCTGCCTCGACACGATGAACCTCCTCACCATGCTCGAGGATCCGGTGATGGGGACGGAACGCATCCTGCCCTGGGTCGTGTCGACCCATGCCAAGGACGGGGCCCTGAAAACGGACGAGAAGGGTCTCGTCTCCTTCACGACCGAGGCCGGCACGGGACAGGTGGACTTCGAGAGGATCATCGGTCTGCTCGGCACTCTCGACAGGACGGTCCACCTCTCCCTCGAGGACCACGGCGGATCGTTTCCCCTGCCGATCTTCGATCCCCTGTTCCTCTCCCGCTTTCCCGACCTCACGGCCCTCGAGCTGGCCCGCCTCGTGCAGCTGGCCCGGGAGGGCGACGGAAGCGTCCGGGACGGGACGCTGGCAGTTCTCGAGAGGGAGGACTGGCCGACACATTGCGCATCAAGGGTCAAAAAAGGCGTCGAGGCATTGAAGCATCTCGTTCGGGCCGGAGAGTGATCGGGGATCGCCATGTCGCAGCACGAGAGATTTCATTTTCGAGACAAGGCGGCGCTCCTCGACGCGGCGGAGAGGCTGGGAGTCAGGATCCCCTTCTCCAACGACACGGCCGTTCTCTTCGAACCGATCGAGATCGCCGGCCGGAAGCTGGCGAACCGCTTCGTCGTCCAGCCGATGGAGGGCCGCGACGCCGGACCGGACGGCGGACCGGGCGAGCTGACCTTCAGGCGGTACGAGCGGTACGCGGCAGGCGGCAGCGCCCTGATCTGGTTCGAGGCCACGGCCGTTCTGCCAGAGGGGCGCGCCGGGCCGGCCCAGCTCGTGGTGACCGAGGAGAACCGCGGCGGCTTTCGACGTCTCGTCGACCGGACGCGGAAAGCGGCTCGCGAGGCGCGCGGAGGCGGGCGCGAGATCGTGCTGCTCCTGCAGCTCACCCATTCGGGCCGGTACGCCAGGCCGGACGGCAAGAGGCGGCCGGTGCTCGTGCGCCACAGCCCTCTCGTCGATCCCGGTCTCGCGGAAGATTATCCCCTCCTCTCGGACGGAGATCTCGAGAGGCTGGCCGACGCCTTCGTCCGGGCCGCCGAGCTGGCCGCGGACGCAGGCTTCGACGGAGTGGACATCAAGGCCTGCCACGGCTACCTGGTCTCCGAGCTGCTCGGCGCGGCAACGCGCAAAGAAAGCCGCTACGGCGGCTCCTTCGAGAACAGGATCCGTTTTCTGCTGGATGTGATGGAGAGGATCAGGCGGCGTGTGCCGGGGAAGATCGTCACCACGCGGTTCAATGCCTGGGACGGTCTTCCCGATCCGTACGGCTTCGGTGCGAGCGGCGCCGATCCGACAGGGGTCGATCTGGGCGAGGCGGCGGCGCTGGTGCAGCGACTCGAGGAGGAGGGCTGTCCCCTCCTCAACGTGTCCGTGGGGATTCCGTACATCAATCCGCAGTTCGGCCGCCCCTTCAACAAGCCGCTCGAGGGCGTCCCGCTGCCCGACGAGAATCCCCTCCAGGGAGTGGCGCGCCTGCTCGCGATCACCGGCGAACTTCAGAAGGGGGCGCCCGGGCTGCCCCTGGTGGGGACCGGCTACTCCTGGCTGCGGCAGTTCTTTTCCCACGTGGGCGCCGGAGCGATCCTGGCGAAGGAGGCGGCCCTGGTGGGGATCGGCCGCGGCGCCTTCGCCTATCCGGACTGCGTCGTCGATCTCGAGGAGAAAGGACATCTCGACACGAGGAAGGTCTGCGTGGGGTGCTCGTGCTGCTCGCAGCTGATGCGCGACGGCAAGAGCACCGGCTGCGTCGTCCGCGACAGCGAGATCTACGAACCCCGGTACCGGGAAGGACGTTCCCAGGAGGCATGAGCGCATGGCTGCCACGGAATCAACGATTCGGATCGACGGTTCGGAGATTCCCGTCCGTTCGATGAACACCCTCGTGGTCGGCAGCGGGGCGGCCGGCCTGGCCGCGGCCGTGCGGCTCTTCGACCAGGGACAGCAGGACGTGGTCCTCGTCACGGAGAGGTGGGGCGCCGGGACGTCGTTCAACGCCGGGTCGGACAAGCAGACCTACTACAAGCTCTCCCTGGCCGGCAGCAGTTCCGATTCGCCCTATCGAATGGCGGAGGACCTGTTCGGCGGCGGCTGCATGCACGGCGACATCGCCCTCTGCGAGGCCCAGCACTCGGCCCAGGCGTTCTTCCGACTCGTGGAGCTCGGCGTTCCTTTTCCCCACGACAGGTACGGAGCCTATGCCGGATACCGGACGGACCACGACCTTGCGGGCCGTGCCACATCGGCCGGGCCGCTCACCTCGCGCACCATGTGCGAGCGTCTCGGCGAAGCCTTGCGCCGCAGGGCGATCCCCGTGGTCGACAACCACCTCGTGGCGGCGCTCCTTGGCGAGGGCGGCCGCAGCTCCCGGCGTATCCGCGGCGCCGTGGCCTGCGACAGGAAGCGGCTCGGCACGGACTATCCCGGCCTGGTCGTCTTCAATGCGGAAAACGTGATCCTCGCCACGGGCGGCCCCGGCGGGCTCTACGCCGACTCGGTCTATCCGGGAAGCCAGACCGGCTTCATCGGCATGGCCCTGGCCGCCGGCGCCGCGGCCCAGAACCTGACGGAGTCCCAGTTCGGCCTGGCGTCCCGGGGTTTCAGGTGGAATCTGTCAGGAAGCTACCAGCAGGTGATTCCCCGCTACGTCTCCACCGATAAAGAGGGCGGCGATGAGAGGGAGTTCCTTACCGAGGTCTTCCCGGACCTCTCGACCATGACCGGAGCGATCTTCCGCAAGGGCTACGAGTGGCCATTCGATGCGGCCAAGGTGATAGGCTTCGGTTCTTCCTTGATCGACCTTCTCGTCTATCGCGAGACAATGAAGCGCGGGCGCCGCGTCTTTCTCGACTACAGCCGGAATCCGAGCCCTCCTGCCGGCCGGGACGATTTCTCCCTGGAGCGGATCGATCGGGAGGCGCTGTCCTACCTCTCGAAGTCGAAGGCCCTCGGCCCGCTGCCGATCGATCGTCTCGTGGCGATGAACCCCGAGGCTGCGGCCCTGTTCCGCGATCACGGGATCGATCTCACCCGGGATCGCCTGGAGATCGCCGTCTGCGCCCAGCACAACAACGGGGGGCTCAAGGGAAACATCTGGTGGGAATCGAACGTCCGCCACCTCTTCCCTGTGGGTGAGGTCAACGGGAGCCACGGCGTCTGCCGCCCCGGCGGGTCGGCCCTGAACGCCGGGCAGGTGGGCGCACTCCGGGCCGCTCTTTTCATTGCCAAGCGATACGGGAACGACCCCATACCTCCCGGCGAGCTCGCCGGGCGTGCCGGAGAGGATCTCCACCGATGCCTCGATTTCGCATCGACCGTGCTGGCGCGCGGCCGGACCGCGCCGCTTTCGCCTGCCGGCATCATCGATGAGGTGCGCCGGACCATGTCGGCGTGCGCGGCCCACATCCGCGATCGCGAACGGATCGCCCGGGCCGTCGGCCGTGCGTGGGAGCTGAACGAGAGGCTCCACGCCGATCTCGGTATCGCCTCGCCCGATCAGCTGCCGGCGGCGTTCCATGCCAGGGATCTCTGCCTCACCCATGCCGTCTATCTCGAGGCGATCGACGAGTACCTCCTCCGCGGCGGGAGTTCGCGCGGTTCTTGCCTGGTGCTCGATCCTGACGGGGAGATTCCCTGCCCAGGGCTGGGCCGCGCCTGGGCATTCAGGCAGGCCGGGCCGGACGAATTCGTGAGCCGGAAGATCCTCGAGCTCAGCCTCGATATTCATGGCGGCGTGGAGAGACAGTGGGTTGATATCCGTCCTGTTCCATGCGACGATCTCTGGTTCGAATCGGTGTGGCGCGACTTCGTCCATGACCGCGTGATGGAAAGGGAGGCCTGATTGACCCGTCGTCCAGCTGCTTTCGTGACCGGCGCAAGCCGCGGCATCGGCCGCGGCATTGCCATCGAGCTGGCTCGTTCGGGCTTCGACATCGCCGGCGGGGCGACATCCTACGATCCCGGGAATCGCAAGAAAGGGCTGGCCGAAACGGAGGAGCGGATCAACGAGCTCGGCGCGTCGTTCCTGCCCGTGGCGGGCGACATCGCGGAGCTCGATCGGCACGAAGCGATGCTCTCGAGCATCGTGGAGCGGTTCGGGCGCCTCGACCTTCTGGTGAACAACGCCGGGATCGGGCCGAAGGTGCGGCGCGATATCCTGGAGACGGAGCCCGACGACTTCGACCGCGTTCTCGGCGTGAACATGCGGGCGCCCTTCTTCCTGGCCCAGCGCGCCGCCCGCCTGATGCTGCGGCAGGAGAAGCTCGAGACCGACAGTCAGCCGGCCATGGTCTTCATCTCGTCGATCTCGGCCGACACATCCTCCCCGTCGCGGGCCGAGTACTGCATCTCCAAGGCCGGGCTGAGCCACGCCGCCGCGATCTTCGCGCACCGGCTGGCCAGCGAGGGGATCCAGGTCTTCGACGTGCGCCCGGGCATCACGAAGACGGACATGACCGCAAAGGTGACGGAGAAGTACGATGCCCTCATCGCCGAGGGCGGCGTCCCCCAGGGGCGGTGGGCGATGCCCGTTGACGTGGGGCGCGCCGTGGCCGCCCTGGCCAGGGGCGATTTCGCCTTCTCCACCGGTCTTGTCGTGGAAGTGAGCGGAGGGATGAACATCCGCCGCCTGTGATAGACGTGTGACAAAAAGGAAAAGTGAAAATGGAGCATCAAGATCTGCATGACGCCGTTCTCAAGGGAAACGCACCGGCAGCGAAGGAGGCGACGGAGAATCACCTGGCCGCCAACGTCGATCCCGAGGAACTGATCAACAAGGCGATGATCCCTGCCATGAACGAGGTGGGCCGGCGCTTCGAGGAGGGCGAGTACTACATCCCTGAGCTGCTGATCTCGGCCCGCGCCATGAAGGCGGCCCTCGAGCTGATCCGGCCGCTTCTGGTCAAGAAGGGCACCGAGCCGGTGGGCCGCGTCGTGATCGGCACGGCGGCGGGCGACCTCCACGATATCGGCAAGAACCTCGTGGCCTCCATGCTGGAAGGCGGCGGATTCGAGGTGGTCGATCTGGGCGTCGATGTCTCGGCCGACAAGTTCATCGACACGGCCCTAGAGAAGAAGGCCGGGTTCGTAGCCCTTTCCGCCCTTCTTTCAACGACCATGCCGGCCATGCGCCAGGTGGTGGAGAAGCTCGAGGAGAAGGGAATGCGCGACACGGTCAAGGTGATCATCGGCGGCGCCCCGGTGACCCAGGCCTTCGCCGACGAGATCGGCGCCGACGGGTATGCATCCAACGCCAACGCGGCCGTGGCCGTGGCACGCGGTTTCGTCTCGAACTGATGGGAGCGGGGAAGGGCGCCGCAGCAGGCGGCCAGACGTCGAGGGAACTCGTGCGGCGCACGCTCGAGTTCGACAATCCGGCCCGTGTCCCCAGGCAGCTCTGGCTCCTGCCCTGGGCCGCGAGCCACCATCCCGACGAGGCGGCGGAGATCAGCCGCCGCTTCCCCGACGACATCATCAGTGCACCCGGCTTCTTCAAGGCCGAGCTTCCCGGCTTCGGCGACTGCTACGCCAAGGGGACGAGCCGCGACGCCTGGGGTTGCGTCTTCGAGAACATCCACCCCGGCGCCATCGGCCAGGTGAAGGAGCCGCTCCTCGCGGACTGGTCGCGCCTCGATGCGCTCCGCTATCCCGAAGAGCTGCTGACCGTGGACAGGGAGAAGGTGAACGCCTTCTGCAGGGAGACCGACCGCTTCGTCCTGTCGGGCACCTGGGCGCGCCCCTTCGAGAGGCTCCAGTTCCTCAGGGGGACGGAGAACCTCTTCTACGATCTGGCAGACAGGCCTCCCGAGCTCTTCGAGCTCCTGGGCGGGCTCCACGACTTCTACATGAAGGAGCTCGAGGTCTGGGCCTCCACCGATGTGGATGCACTCACCGTGATGGACGACTGGGGGACCCAGGACGCGCTCCTGATCGCGCCGAAGACGTGGCTGGAGATCTTCAAGCCCCTCTACAGGGATTACATCGAGATCGCCCACCAGGCGGGCAAGGCGCTTTTCTTCCACTCCGACGGGCACATCACCCGGATTCTCCCCGATCTCGTCGAGCTCGGCCTCGACGCGGTCAACTCCCAGGTGGCCTGCATGGGTGTGAAGGAGCTGGGCGAGCGCTTCGCCGGGAAGCTGACCTTCTGGGGAGAGCTCGACAGGCAGCAGGTCCTGCCCGAGGGATCGCGGGACGATGTGCGCGCCGCTGTCCGGGAGATGCGGGGCGCCCTCTATCGCGACGGCGGCGTGATCGCCCAGTGCGAGTTCGGCCTGGGAGCGAAGCCTGAGAACGTGATCGCCTTTTTCGAGGCCTGGGAAGAGATGCTGTGATCCTGTTCGGACTGCACATCATCGACTGCGCCATCGTGCTTCTCTACGTGGTGGTGATCCTCTGGCTGGGCCGGTGGGCCGGAAGGGGCACCAAGGACACGAGCGACTTCTTCCTCGCCGGGCGGAAGCTCGGCAAGGTCTACCAGTTCTTCCTCAATTTCGGCCAGTCCACCGACGCGGGGCAGGCTGTGGGCGTCTCCCGCGAGATCTACCGCCAGGGTCTCGGCGGGATGTGGATCCAGTATCTCGTCCTCTTCCTCACCCCTTTCTACTGGTTCACCACTCTCTGGTTCCGCCGCTGCCGGCTGACCACGATCGGCGATTTCTTCACCGAGAGGTTCCGGTCTCCCTTTCTCGGCGGCTCCTATGCCGTCTTCGGCCTGGTGATGGCCTTCCTCGGCTGCGGGACGAGCTACATGATGGCCCAGAAGACGATGGCTGCCATGACGCCCAAGGCGATCGAGGACTGCACCGTCGAGGAGCGGGCCTCGATGGAGCAGTTCGACAGGTACATGGTCCTCAAGGAGAAGCTGAACCGCGGCCTGACTCCCGACGACCGGGCGTGGCTCGAGGAGCTCGAGGCCAAGGTCGAGCAGGGAGAGGCCACGGGCGAGCAGGCCAGGCAGTACGAGAAGCTGAAGATCAGGCAGGACCGCGGCCTGAACGGCGATGAGCAGGAGGAGTTCGACAAGCTCGATAACAGGATGAAGAAGGGCGAGCTCAAATCCTTTTTCTCCTACACCGACAAGACGCTCTTCTTCATCGTCTTCGCCGTGCTCGTGGCCGCGTACACGGCGCTGGGCGGATTCACCGCCGCGGCGCTCACCGACGCGATCCAGGGAGTGCTGATCATCATCTTCTCCCTGATCCTGATCCCAATCGGCCTGAGGGAGGTGGGGGGCTTCGAGGGGCTGCACACCAGGGTGCCGGACTACAAGTTCCTGCTCTTCGGCTCGGCGGCCACGAGCGAGTACGCCTGGTACACCATTGCCGGGATGATCACGGCCAACCTCGTCTCCATCGTGGCGGCCTCGCACATGATGGCCACGGCCGGCTCGGCGACGAACGAGATGACGGCCCGCGTGGGCATGCTGGGCGGGATGTTCTTCAAGCGCTTCATCATGCTCTTCTGGGCCCTGGCCGGGCTCCTGGCCATCGCTCTCTACTCGGGCGAGCTCCACGATCCGGACCTGATCTGGGGGCACATGACGAGCAACCTTCTTTTCACCGGCGCCATCGGATTGATGCTGGCAGGCATCCTGGCGGCGAACATGTCCACCCTCGACGCCCAGTCGGTCTGCAACTCGGCGCTCTTCATCCGCAACCTCTACCAGCCCATCGTCCCCGGAAAGTCGGAGCGGCACTACATCAATGTGGGGCGCGTGATGATCGCCGTGATCCTGCTGGGCGGCATCTACGCGGCGCACAAGGAGGACAACCTCTTAAGCCTCTTCAAGTACTTCATCTCCCTGCCGGCCGTCTTCGGGGCGGCCGTCTGGCTCGGCTTCATGTGGCGGCGGCTCACGAGGTCCGCCGTGATCGTGCAGGTGGTTGTCTGCTTCTCGATCTACGCCCTGATCCCCAACATCTTCCCGGCCCTGGACTGCGTTGCCAGGAATGAGGCGTTCCTCAAGAAGACGGCGAAGCAGGAGGTCGTCGTCACGACCGGAGCTCTCGCCGAGGACGTGGAGGCGGGGCTGGCCGACCGGGTGGGCCAGTCGACCGAGGAGCTGCACGTGATCCGTCCCACGGGGATCTTCTTCGAGAAGGTGGTGCGGGAGGATCCCGCGAATCCCGACTCGCCGCTGCGGGGCGAGGGACGGTTCCAGGCCGAGATCTGGGTCCTGAGCTGGTTCGGAATCGATTTCACACACTGGACCAAGGCGCAGCTCGAGGCGGCGCGGTTCTTTTTCGACGCCCTCTTTCCCTTCGTCCTGCTCTTCGGGCTGAGCTTCTTCACCAGACCGGTCGGGCGAAGGGATCTCGACCGCTTCTTCGCCAAGATACACACGCCGGTGCAGCCCACACCGGAAGAGGAGCGGCGCGCCATCGATCACGCCGCACGGCACCCCGAGATAAGCGATGCCAGGAAGATCTTCCCCGGTTCGAACTGGGAGATATCGAAACCCGCCAAGCTCGACATCATCGGTTTCGGCTCCAGCTGGGTGCTCGTCGGAGTGGTCGTTTTTCTGCTCTGGGTGCTGGCGCGTCTCGGGACGTGACATGGGGATACCGAGCCCGCGCAATCTCCGCCATTTTCGTTGATTGCCTTCCGGTCGGAGTTGCGGGGTCCTTCAGAGCGTTGGGACGTCGGGAAGACCCTCCTTCCATGAGAAGGCCAACCGTGTCAATGGAGAAAAAGAAATCTTAAGCCG
>CAYZWU010000004.1:0-200648 GCA_964482235.1 uncultured Phycisphaerales bacterium | reverse complement strand
TAAAGCTCTTCGCCTGAAAGGCGAAGGTTTTAGACCTGGCGAATTGAAAAATAAAATCCGAATTTGCCCGGTTAGGACCGAGATTCGTCTCGATAGATATTATATCGGTCCGTACGTTTCATTCATCCTCGATGAATGAAGACTCCTCGCTGAGAGATCGATGATGAAGAGGCCGGGCAGAGACGACGACGTTCTTTTTGAAGAGACGAGCGGTGGAGAGCGACAGGGGCTGGCGATATTTGAAGGAGCTTTCCGGAGAGATCCGCTTCGTGCAGGGCGATGATGCCGCGGTGTACGGCGCTCTCTACGCAGGGTGCACTTTTTTCGGCGGCTACCCGATAACCCCGGCGTCCGAGGTGGCGGAAACCATGTCCCGCGAGCTGCCCCGAGTCGGCGGTTACTACATCCAGTTCGAGGACGAGATCGCCAGTATCGCCGCCGTCATCGGCGCGTCCCGCGCAGGGGCCAGGGCTATGACCGCCACGTCCGGCCCCGGCTTCTCGCTCATGCAGGAGAATATCGGCTACGCCGTGATGACCGAAACCCCCTGCGTGATCGTCGACGTGCAGCGCTCCGGACCTTCCACGGGGCAGGCCACCAAACCGGCGCAGGGCGATATTCTCCAGGCCAGGTGGGGGACGCACGGCGATCACGAGATGATCGCCCTGGCTCCCAACACGGTCCAGGAGTGCTTCGAGCTGATCATCGACTGCTTCAACCTGGCCGAGCGCTACCGTCATCCCGTTATCTTCCTCATGGACGGTGAAATCGGCCACGTGAGGGAAAAGCTCGTCTTCCCCGACCCGGACGCTGTCTTCCGCTTCGAGAGAGGCGGGTACGACGATGCCGACGAGCCGGGCCTGATCGATCCGATCACCCATCTTGGCGACGGGGAGTTCATCCATGTCACCGGTTCGACGCACAGGCCCGACGGCATGAGAGACGTCGAGTCCCGGGAGGTCCATGACACGCTGGTCAGGAGGCTCTGCGCCAAGATCGACCGCAACAGGGAGAACATCATCCGCTACGAGGAGCGGTTCATGGACGATGCCGAGCTGGCCGTCGTCTGCTTCGGCGCCGCGTCGCGCCCGGCCCTCGGAGCGGTTCTCGCGGCTCGCAGCCGGGGATGGAGGATCGGCTACTTCAGGATGCAGACGATCTGGCCGTTCTGCGACGAGCGGATGCGCCTCATCGGCAGGCAGGTGAGGAAGATCGTGGTGCCGGAGATGAACCTGGGACAGCTGGCCAGGGAAGTGGAGCGCTTCGTCAGCGTTCCGGTGATCCGCGCTTCGAAGATCGGCGGCGTTCCCCATACCGTGGACGAGATTCTCGATGTCCTTTCGATGGAGGTCGACGGGTCATGAAGAAACACAGGCTGATCAAATACCTGCGCGAGGAGCTCCTGCCTACAACGCACTGCTCCGGCTGCGGCTGCGGGCAGGTCCTGAACGCTTTCGTCCGCGCCGTCGACGAGCTCGCCATCGATCCGAAGGAGATCATCGCCGTCTCCGGTATCGGCTGCTCGTCCTGGATTCCCAGTCCCTATCTCAAGGCCGATACGCTGCACACCACCCACGGCCGAACGGTGGCTTTTGCCACGGGGATCAAGGTGATCCGTCCCGATCGTCGGGTCGTGGTCATCGCCGGCGACGGCGACCTCGCCGCGATCGGCGGCAACCACCTCCTGCACGCGGCACGGCGAAACGTGGGCCTCTCCGTCCTTCTCGTGAACAATTACATCTACGGCATGACCGGTGGGCAGGTCTCTCCCACCACGCCGGTGGGAGTGCGCACGACCACCACGCCGTACTGCAATCCGGAGTATCCCCTGAAGATCGCCGAGCTGGTGGCGACGGCAGGCGCCTCCTTCGTGGCGAGGTGGACCACTTTTCATGGATTCCAGCTGAAACACGCGATAAAGTCGGCTCTCTCGAGAAAAGGATTCTGCTTCATCGAGATCATCTCCCAATGCCCTGTCAGCTACGGCCGCCGCGTGGGGCTTCGCGACGGGCTGGCTTTCATGGAACACTTCAAGGAGAAATCGATCCGTGTGGACAAGGCGGCCGGAAAAAGCGAGGAGGAGCTGGAGGACAGGATCGTCGTGGGTACAATCGTGGAGCGCGATCGCGTGGAGTTCACGGAGAGTCTCAGGCTCGTCGATCAGGCTGCCTTGTCCGGAGCCCGTTGATCGACAAAGCCTACCATCAAGAAAGGAATTCAGGGATCGTGAACATCAGGCTGGCCGGTTTCGGCGGGCAGGGCGTTGTCATGGCAGGCGGCATCCTGGGGCATGCAGCCGTGCTGGACGGCCGCAATGCGCTTCAAAATCAGTCGTACGGCAGCGAATCGCGCGGCGGGGCCTGCCGGAGCGACGTGATCATCTCCGACGAACAGATTCTCGAGCTCGTTCCCCGGCAGCACGATGTTCTCGTCGCCATGTCCCCGCCGGCCCTTGCGCGATATCTTCCTGATTTGAAGAATGGAGGCATACTGGTTTACGAGAACAGTATCGAGTATGATAGGCGCCATGGCATCGAAGCCTTCGGCTTCCCGGCGGTGGAAGTAGCGGAAAAGATTTTCAAGCGGAGCGTGGTAATCAACGTGATCATGCTGGGCTGTCTGGTGGGACTCGCATCCGTTGTGACGTGCGAATCGATGAGGCTGGCCATCGCGGCCGGTGTGCCGCCCGGAACAGAAGAAATGAACTGCGCCGCTTTCGACAATGGATTTCAGCGGGGAGAAGCGGAAAGCCGGCACAAGGGCGGCTCGACGCTTCGGTGATTGGTATTAAATGAGGTAAAGTGTGACGGAGTATCAGATGGATCCTTCCAGAGAGACCATTGCAATCATCGGGATCGGTTCCGTGGGGACGGTTCTGGGAACCCATCTGCTCAAGGCGAGAAAGCAGGTCGCCTTCGTGGATATCCCGCAACGGATAGGACAGATCAAGGAGTACGGGCTCAAGATCTCCCGCTACACGGATATCGAGATGAGCCCCGATCCGGATCTGCTGTTCACCGAGATCAAGGAGCTGGAGCGACTGAACCTGTCGATGGTTTTCGTGGCCACGAAGACGCGCGCCCTCAAGGATGTCTCCCGCCAGGTCAAGCAGATCTTCTATCCCGGGATCCGTGTCGTCTGCTTCCAGAACGGCATCGGCGTGGAGGATACCATGGCCGAGGAGATCGGCGGGCAGTACGTCTCGCGCGGCGTGGTCAACTATGCCTGCAACATCGATCCATCGACGGGCTACGTCACCATGAACTGGTTTCGGCCTCCCAACTACATCGGTCCGGCCACCGACCGGCCCAACGATCTCGAGGACGTGATCGAGACGCTGTCCTACTCGGGCCTCGATACGCAGGCGATCGGGCACAGGGAGGTGAGATCCCAGGCGTTCTTCAAGACGATCCTCAACTCGTCGCTCAACGCCATGTGCGCCACGACGGGCATCACCATGGCGAAGGCGATGACCTACCCCCACACGCGGTCGCTGGTCAAGACGCTGATCCAGGAGGGGCTGTCCACAGCCGCGATGCTCGGCTACTACTATGGAGAGGATGCGCTTAAGAAATGCATGGAGTACCTGGCGGCCGGCGGGGATCACTATCCCTCCATGTGGACGGACCTGGTCAAGAAGCTGCCCACGGAGATCGATTTCATCAACGGGGCCATCGTCAATACGGCGAGGCAGTTCCGCAATCTGGACGTTGACCTGAACAAGTTTTTCGTATCCATGATCATCACCGAGGAGATCAAGAACGGCTCTCGGGATCCTGACGATATCCCGGACTATCTGCTGTGAGAGTGCCGGATCGGAAGGGCTTGATCCAGAAAACGAAGGAGGCGTTTCAAATGACAGGAAAAATGAGGGCCGCGGTACTGAAAGCTGCGAAAGAGCTCGTTGTGGACGAAGTCCCCGTTCCCGCTCCCGGAGAGGGCGAGGTCCTGATCAAAGTGGCGGCCAACGGTCTTTGCCACACGGACCTGACGATATTCGAAGGCCATGTCCCTGTGGAGTATCCGCTGATCCTCGGGCACGAGGCGGCGGGCACGGTGGTCGAGCTCGGCCCCGGCGCCAAGGGACCTGCCGTCGGCGATGCCGTTCTTCTGCCTCCTGTCTACGGCTGCGGCGAGTGCGAGTTCTGCCTGAGGGGGGAGGACAACCTCTGTCCGAAAAGCGTCATGCTGGGGTCGTCGAGGCACGGATCGTATGCCCAGTACATCGTCATGCCCGCCCGCTACGCCTTTCCCGTCAAGCCGGACCTGGACCTCAAGCGGGTCTGCGTGGCGGCCGATGCCGTTTCCACCGTCTACTTCGCGCTCAAGGAAAGGGTGTCGCTGAACGGGGGTGACGCCGTGGCCGTGTTCGGAGCGGGAGGGCTCGGGCTTGCAGCCCTGGCAGTGGCCAAGGCTCTCGGCGCGGGAAAGCTCTATGCCGTCGACGTGAAGGAGGGCGCCCTGGAGCTGGCTTCGGCCATCGGCGCCGAGGTGATCAACGCGACCGGGCAGGAGAAGATCTACAAGACGCTCAAGAAGGAGACGGGCGACGGCATCCGCGTGGCCGTGGACTGCGTGGGAATGAGCCGGACGATCACCGAGGCCTTTCAAACGGTACGCAAGGGTGGCGAGGTGGCCGTCATCGGCTTCACCCTGGACAAGGTCCAGCTCAAGGCCGGTGCGTTCATGGGGATGCAGAAGCGGATCGGCGGATCCTGGGGATGCCCGACACGCCTCTTCCCCGAGGTGATCTCGCTTCTCGATCAGGGCCTGATCCCGCTCGATGTCCTCGTGAGCCGAGCCTACACCCTGGATGAAATCAAGACGGCCTTCGACGACCTTCATGCCGGGAACGTCCTGGGCCGGGCAGTGATCGAGATACCTCACGATTGAAATCAAGAGAAAGAACCGGGCGCCATGGGCGCCGGCATTGATAACGGGAGACCGATGATGGCGGACAATGATCTCATTCTTCTCGACAGGGACAAAGATGATCCTGCAGTGGCGGTTCTGACGCTGAACCGTTCCGATGCGGGCAACGCATTCAACACTGACATGCTCATTGCGCTCTCGAACCGTCTCGACGAGATCGAGCACGACTACTCCTTCCGGGCCGCGATCCTGCACAGCAATGGACCGCACACCAGCTTCGGCGCCGATCTCACCGAGCTCGTGATCCCGACGGAGGACGGCGGTTACAAGAACATGCGCTACAAGGACGCCTACGCCCACCTGATGGACGGCCGGGAGGCGGTGAGCAAGATGTTCAAGCTCCGCATCCCGATCGTGGGCCTGCTGCACGGCTTCACCCTGGGCGGCGGGGCGGAGATCTTCCTGATGTGCGACGTGCTCTACGGCGCATCGGGCGGGAAGAAGGAGGGAGGGCTCGTGTTCGGTTTTCCCGAGGCCACGATAGGCGTGATGGCCGGATGGATGGGGCCCGAGATGATGGTCCGCAAGATCGGTTCGGTCACGGCGATGGACATCTTCTGCACGGGCAGGTTTATCGACTCGGACGAAGCCCTGGCCCTGGACATCATCCGCAAGGCTGTCCCCAAGGAGGATCTCTACAATGAAGGGCTCGCCTGGGCATCGATGATCACGAAGAATGCCCCCTTCGCCGTGGAATCGACGAGACGGACGATCAAGCGGGTGGCCTTTCCGGACTTCGACAGGTGGATCGAGCTCACCGCGAAGGAGACGATCAACAACCTTCTCACCAAGGACTTTGTCGAGGGGGCGAAGAAGATCCTGGAGCACAGGAAGGACCAGCCCACTTACCACAGGAAGTGAAAATCCTCTTCCACGCCGGCCGTCGCCTGAAGCGGCTGCAGCGACGGTTGCCGCCAGTTTGATTCTTGACAGACGAACCGCTTCCCCATTAAGTCGATTGGTTGGATAAAGGATCCCATGCAGACCTATCATCGGCCGGAAAGAATAGAGGAGGCGCTCTCGATCCTCGGAGAGAGTCCCGGAGACACCGCGCCTCTCGCCGGGGGAACGGACCTCATGCCGCGCTGGTCGAGAGGAGTGGTGCAGAGGCCGAGGGTCCTGCTCGACCTGAAGGCGATCGAGGAGCTCAGAGGCTCGTCGATCGTGAACGGGGCGATCAGCATCGGAGCGTGCACCACGATCTCCGATCTCGTTGCCGATCCCCTGATCCAGACCCACGCGCCGCTCCTGGTGCAGGCCGCACGCAGCATTGCCTGCCCGCAGATCCGCAACCGCGCCTCCCTCGGGGGCAACCTGTGCAACGCCTCGCCGGCGGCGGACACGGCCGTTCCGCTTCTTCTTCTCGACGCGGTGTGCGACGTCGCCTCGCTCGGGGAGGAAGGCGTCTCGGTGCGGGAGGTGCCTCTGTCGGAATTCTTCCAGGGGCCCGGATCCACCGGTCTCGAACCGGCAGAGCTCGTGCTCTACGTCCGCTTCTTCCCGCAGCCGCCGGGCAGCTTTGCAGCCTGGGAGAAGTTCGGCACCCGTCCCGCCATGGAGATCGCCATGGCATCGATCGGGATTCTGCTCACGATGGAGAAGGGGGCGCTCACCCATGTCAGGGTGGGATACGGATCCGTTGCCCCCGTCCCGACGAGAGGGCGCAGCGTGGAAGACCTGCTGAAAGGTCAAACTCTCACCTCAAGCCTGATCGAGAAGTGCGAGACCGCTGCCAGGAGCGAGATCGCACCCATTTCCGATCAGCGCGCCGATGCCTGGTACAGGAGGGAGATCGTGGGGATCCTGCTCAGGCGGATGCTCGCGCGCGCCATGGAGGAGTCCGATTAGAATCCGAGTATAACGAGGAGTGAAATAAAAGTGCCCGAGAAGGTGGAGCTTTCTTTTTCTGTCAACAGGGAGCCTGTCCAGGTGAGCGTGCTGCCTTCCGCCACACTCCTCGATGTGCTCCGGAACGATCTCGAGATGACGGGGACAAAGTACGGCTGCGGGGAAGGCGAGTGCGGCGCCTGCTCGGTCCTGCTCGATGGAAAGGTGGTCAACTCCTGCCTCGTGCCGGCCCTCGAGTGCGAGGGCGTCGAGGTCCTCACAATCGAAGGGCTGGGGCCTCAGGGGCGGCTTCATCCGATCCAGAAGGCCTTCGTGGAGCATGGGGCGATCCAGTGCGGCTTCTGCACTCCGGGAATGATCATGGCCGCCTACGCCCTTCTCGAGGAGAATCCGTCACCCACCGAGGAGGATGTCAAGCGCGGCCTGGAAGGCAACCTCTGCCGCTGCACGGGATACAGGAAGATCATCGACGCTGTTCTTTCTCTTGCCGGGGAAGGCGTGTCCCGTGAGTAACCCGACGCTCGACAGCGACGTCAAGAAGAAGGCGCGAGAGGCCGCGAAGACCCTGATCGGCGCCCGCGTTCCCAAGCTGGACGCCCCGGAGAAGGCAGCCGGCCTGGCTCGCTACATCGAGGACATCAGGCTGCCCCGCATGCTCCACGGCAAGATCCTCTTCGCGGGACGGCCCCATGCGCGGATCAAGGCGATCGACACCAGCGAGGCCAGGGCCGTGCCCGGGGTTCGCGCCGTGATCACCGCCAAGGACATCGACCTCGTGCCCTTCGGTTTCGGCAGTGACAACACGGCGCTGAAGAAGGGCGTGGTGACCTGCGTCCGCGACGAGATTGCCGCCGTCGCGGCGGACACGGTCGAAGCGGCAGCCGAGGCGGTGCGGCGGATCCGCGTGACCTACGAGGATCTGCCCGTCCTGTCGACGATCGAGCAGGCCCTTGCCGAGGGGGCGCCGGTCATCAACCCCGCCTTCAAGGACAACACGCCGTTCCGTTACGATTACACGCACGGCGATCTGGAGAAGGGGATCCTCGAATCGGACGTGATCGTGGAGGACACGTTCCTCCTCCAGCGGCAGGCCCACTGCTGTCTCGGCACGTCGGGGATCGTTGCCAGCTTCGACGTGGAAGGCAGGCTCACGCTGCTGACGCAGACCCAGGTTCCCTTCTCCTACAAGAACGACCTCTCCCCGATCATCGGCGTGCCGCCCGAACGGATCCGCGTGATCCAGCCGCCCATCGGCGGCGCCTTCGGGAGCAAGCTCGACATCCATCCCTTCGAGCCGATCTGCGTCTTCCTGGCCGAGAAGACGGGCCGTCCCGTGCGGATCGTCTTCACGCGGGAAGAGGAGTTCATGGCCACGCCGACGAGGCAGCCGATGGTGATCCGGCTGAAGAGCGGCGCCAGGAAGGACGGCACCTTCACCTTTCGCGCGGCGCGGTTTCTTCTCGACAACGGCGGCCGCACCTCGTGGGGCGCCACGACCCCGTGGATCAGCATGCGGACCATCTCCTCCCTCTATCGCGTGCCGCACGTCAGCCAGCACGTGGAGATCGTCTACACGAACAACCCCTACTCGTGCGCTTTCCGGGGATACGGGAATCCGCAGGCAACCTTTGCCGTGGAATCGCAGATAGATCATCTGGCCGGGGAGCTGGGCATCGATCCGCTGGAGCTCAGGCTGAAGAACGCCCACGATCCCGGCGACGTGACCGGCCAGGGCATGGTGTTCGGGACGTGCGGGCAGAAGGAGTGCCTGAAAATCTCGGCCGAGCGATCCGGCTGGGCTGAAAAGCGCTCCCGGAAGGACAAGGGAAAGGCGAAGGTCGTTCGCGGGATCGGCATGGCATCGCTTTTCCACGTGGGCGGCGGAGCCAAGATCTACCGCTCCGACGGATGCGGCACCATCATCGAGGTCGATGACTTCGCCGGAGTGACGGTCCTGACCGGTTCGTCCGAGATCGGGCAGGGCTCCGAAACGGTGATCGCCCAGATCGTGGCCGAGGAGCTCGGTCTGCCGGTGCGCAACATCCGGGTCATCAACAACGACACCGACATCACTCCCTGGGATGTGGGCGTTCATGCCAGCAGGACCACGTTCATTGCCGGCAACTCGGCGTTGAGGGCGGCGCGCCGTGCGCGGCAGAAGATCCTCGAAGCGGCAGCCGATCAGCTGGAGCGGAAACCGGGGCAGCTCGATCTCCGGAACGGCGAGGTGGTGGACAGGAAAACGGGAGAATCCCTCGCTCCTCTGGCCAAGGTCGTCCGCCGGATCCATTTCGGCTCGGGGAACGACATGGTGGTAACCAGGGCGTACTACGAGCCTCCGAGCCGTGTGCCGGACAAGGAGCAGAAGGGCGACGTCTCGGCCAGCTACGCCTTCGGCACCCATGTGGCCGAGGTCGAGGTCGATCTCGAAACCGGTGTGGTCAAGGTGCTCAATCTCTACGTGGCGCACGATGTGGGCAAAGTGATCAACCGGCTCGGCATCGAAGGCCAGGTGGAGGGCGGCGTGGCCCAGGGACTCGGGTACTGCCTGACCGAGGAGCTGAAGATCCACAAGGGGTACGTCCGCAATCCGAGCTTCACCGATTACAAGATCGTTTCCACCACCGATCTCCCGGAGATCGACTTCTCCTTCGTGGAGACGGACGATCCCGCCGGACCGTACGGCGCCAAGGGAATCGGCGAGACGCCTCTCATTCCCGTGGCCGCCGCGGTGGCCAATGCCGTCTATCACGCCACCGGCGTCCGGATCACCGAGCTTCCGCTGAGTCCGGAGCGGGTTCTCCGCTTCTTCAAGGAAGCGCGCGAAGAGGGGGGGAGCTGATCGCCATGGAAAAGCTCACCGTGCTCTCGCTGGAACAGGCCCTCTCCCTCTCCTACGCCACGCAGCGGTTCGTGCACCTGGGATGGCGGGTGATCCGCATCGAGTCGACACCCCAGGGCAGCAGGCTTCCCGGCGACCCCAATCGGTACGTGGGCAAGAAGGGCGAGCGGCCGGATCTCTCCACCTACTTCGTCGGCCCCAACGTGGGCAAGGAGACCATCTCGCTCAACCTGAAGGAACCCGAGGGGCGCGAGGTGCTGAAGCGCCTGATCCGCGATCTGCCGGCCGATATCTTCGCCACCAACACCCTGCCGAAGCGGTACAGGGAGCTGGGCATCGATTACGAGACCCTGAGCGACGGCAATCCCGGGCTGATCTGGGCCGGGCTCTCGGCCATGGGCCCCGACTATCCGGCTGCTCCAGGCTACGATCCCGCTCTCCAGGCCATCACGGGCTACATGGACCTCACCGGCGACCCCGAGGGGGAGCCGATGCTTTGCGGTGTGCCCTTCGTCGACCTGAAAGCGGGGGACGAGGTCTATGCCGGCGTCTGCCTGGCCCTGGCCGAAAAGGTCCGGAACGGCCGCGGCCGGCGCATCGATGTATCCATGGCTCAGGCGGCCGCCTCGTGGCTGGTCACCACGATCCCCCTTCTCGACCTGGGGTACGGCCCCGAAGAGGTGCGCCGCTCGGGCAACGAGCACCGCGAGTTCGTGCCGGTGAACGTCTATCCCACTTCGGACGGCTACATCTACCTGGCCATCGGCAACGACCTGCAGTGGGAGCGTCTCGTCTCGATCGAGCCGTTCCGGAGCCTGGACTCTCCGGCGCGCCGGACGAACAGCGGCCGGAAGGACGAGCGCTCGGCAATCCATCGCGAGGTGGGGATCGTGACGCAGGCCTTCAGGACATCGGATCTCGCAGAGCTTCTCGGAGAGAAGGGGCTCGTGGCCGCGCCGATCAGGACGGTGGCCGAGGTTCGCGATCTGCCGCCCATCCGGGACGTGCTTCTCGAGACGGAGACGCCGTCGGGGAAGCGGGTTCGCCTGCCGCCTCCTTCCGTCGAGCACGAGGAGAGCCTGTCCGGCGGACGGCGGCTGCCCTTTGCGCCCTCCTATGGACGCGACACGGAGAGGGTACTCGATGAGGCGGGTTTTTCCAGAGAGGAGATCAATCAACTGAAAGGGTCGGGGATCGTCGTGTGACGGCTTCCGGCTCTTCGAAGAGAGACGATAGTAACCAGGAACACGAGGGAGGAAGGAGATCATCATGCTTCCCGGAGAAAAGAAGTATCCCCACATATTCTCGCCGGGGAAACTCGGAAAGCTGGAGTCGAAGAACAAGATCAAGTACGCCTCCACCGAGACGAACTTCAACTACAGCGACGGTTTCGTGGCGGACAAGGAAGTGGCGTACATGGAGGCCCAGGCGCGGGGCGGCGCCGGCATCGTCACCACGCAGGGCGCCTACACCGATCAGCAGGGCGAAGGCAAGGGCTACGTGGGGATGATGGGGATCAGCGACGACAAGTTCATCCCCGGACTGAAGCGGATCGCCGACGTGATCCGCAAGTACGACGCCCTGTCGGTCCTCCAGCTGATGCACTGCGGCCGTGTGGGCGGCGTCCAGATCGACTACACGGTGGGACCCTCGGAGGTGGAGCAGCGCCTCCCCCGGTTTCGTCCACCCAGGGAGATGTCGCGCGAGGAGATCGAGATCTGCATCGAGGAGCACGTGCAGGGCGCGCGGCGCTGCGCCGAGGCGGGATTCGACTCCGTCGAGATCTCCGGGATCGTGGGCTATCTCCTCTCGAACTTCATCTCGCCCTACACGAACAAGCGGACCGACGAGTTCGGCGGCGACCTCAAGGGGCGTGCCGAGTTCCCCCGCCGCATCGTGGCAGGTATCCGCAAGGAGGTTGGCGACGATTATCCGATCATCATCCGCCTCTGCGGCGAGGAGCTCCTCCTGGATCGGGGCGGCAACACACCCGAGGAGAGCCTCGAGATCAACCGCATCATCTGCGAGGCCGGCGTGGACATGCTTTCCGTCACCGTGGGGTGGCAGGAGTCGGCCGACTCGGTGATCTCGCGCGACATCCCCCAGGGACACTGGCTCTACGTGGGGCAGCGGTTCAAGGAAGAGCTGAAGATGCCGATCTGCATGGCCTACCGGCTTTTCGAGCCCAAGTACCCGGAAGGCGCCCTGGCCGAAGGCTGGATCGACCTCTGGGAGAGCTGCCGAGCCATGATCGCCGATCCGATGCTGCCCAACAAGATCCTCGAGGGGCGCGAGGACGAGATCATCCCCTGCATGGCCTGCAACATCTGCCTGGCGCGGCTGTTCCGCGACGCCGAGCTGACCTGCGGCGTGCGTCCCTCCCTGGGCCACGAGAAGGAGGCCGAGTGGGGCTTCTACGGATTCAAGACGGCCGACGAGAAGAAGAAGATCATGATCGTCGGGGGCGGACTGGCCGGCCTGCAGGCCGGTGCCGTTGCCGCGGAGAAGGGGCACGACGTGACGGTCTATGAGAAGAAGGAGAAGGTCGGCGGCCAGGCCGCCACGGCGGCCAACGGGCCGTGGGGCGACGAGGAGTTCATGCGCCTTGTCAATTACCTGGCCACCAGGACCGAGAGGCACGGCGGCCGGATCGTCACCGGACAGACGGTCACGCAGGATATGATCGAGAAGGAGGCGCCCGACAGGGTGGTGCTGGCCACCGGGGCGCTGCCCGATCGCGACGCCTTTCCCGGCGGCCACGGCGCGAACGTGCTGAGCTGCCTCGACGTGATGGACGGCACCAAGGAGCCGGGCAAGCGCATCGTCGTGGTGGGCTGGAAGGGCGTGGCCATCTCGACAGCTCTCTTCCTGGTCGCCAAGGGAGGGTACGAGGTCTCCATCGTGGGACCGGCGAAGAAGTTCGGCCTCGACGTGAATCCGTCGTACATCTGGCGCTACATGAAGAAGCTGAAGGAGGGCGGCGTCAAGCAGTACACCAAGCACCAGATCAAGGAGCTGAAGCTCGAGGGCGTCCTGGCTGTCGATCCCGAGGGCATCGAGAACCTGATCGAGTGCGACACGATCATTCTGGCCAACATGTCGCCCAACAACGAGCTCGAGTACAAGCAGGGCGACGTCTCCGTGATCGGCGATGCCATCGTGACGCGCCGTTCCAGTGCGGCGGTTCATGACGGCTACAGGCTGGGTATGACCTTCTGAGGGAGGATCGAGATATGTTTCCAGTAATCGACGCGTTCAAGTGCAACGGGTGCGGCGTCTGCGTCAAGCGATGCCCGGCCCAGATCATGGGGCTGATCAACAACAGGGCCGCCTATCTGCAGATGCTCTGCGAGGAGTGCGGCATCTGCGCCGAGGTGTGCGCCTTCGATGCCGTCCACTTCGAGCTGCCGCGGTATTACGGCGCAGCGGCTGTGCATGATGCGTACGAGTTCAAGCGTTAGGCAGAAGATCACGGCCCGGTCCGGCAACGATCGCCGGCCGGGCCGGCAAGCCTGGGAAGGAACGAGATGGATATACCGATCGAGAAGCGTTTCAAGGTTCTCTGCGAGATCGTCCGCGCCCAGCACTTCGCCTGGCGCGAGGCCGCGCTCTCCATGGCGCCGGACATCGATCCCGTGGAGCTGGGAAACCGGATGTGGGAGATCACGGGCGTTCAGACCGCCGCGGCCTACCTGAAAAGGATCGATCCCGAGAAGCCGCTGGCGATCCAGGTGGCGAACTCCATAGCCTGGTCGTCGGTCTGCATGGGCGAGGACGCCTCGGTGGAGGAGGGCGAGGGGGACGAGGCGTTCGTGCGGCACGCCGACTGCCCCTGGTTCCACTGGCACAAGAGGCTCGACGTCCTCGACGAGGATCGGCCGGGATGTGACACCTGGTTCTTCACGGCGGTGGACGAGCTCAACAAGGCTCTCGGCACGTCGATCAGGATCGAGACGACCTCGTCCCTTCCCGACGGCGGCGACTGCTGCCTGAGGCGGATCTGGGTGGATTAAGCCTCCACGAATCCTGGTTTCAAGCTCTCGAAGTCGTTCAGTTCGAACTGGCCCGGGCCTCGATCGATCTGGTATGAGTGAAGAGGCTCCGGTCATTCACCATGAACAACGCCGCAAGATTCTTCAGGCCTACGAGGAGAGTCTCCTGCAGCTGAGCGGCCAGCAGCCGGCGAGGAAGTGATCAGGGATTTCTTGGCTGAAATGTTATACTTGCGCCGCTGGATAAGCGGGCGTCTCGGGGCGTGTGCACAGTCAGGAGCGTGAACGATCAGCAAGGAGATTGTGATGAATCTTGTCGTAACACGAGGTTGTTCGTGCCGCTCGATCGTGATTCTCCTTGGCGTTGCGCTGGCGGTGTTTCTTACGCTTCCATGCGCTTCGGCTCAGAGCTCCCGGCAGATCGAGGATCTCCTTCCCGCGGATACTCTCTTCTTCTCCGGTGTCGAGGATATGGCGGCTGCGCGGAACGAGGCGGAAACAATGCCGCTCTTCGCGATTCTGGAAGAAGAAGAGGAGGTGCGCAGTATTATTGATTGCCTTGTCGTCCCCCAGATCGAGTTCGTGGCCACTCTGCTCGGCTGTCCCGATGGGAAACTCCCGATCGATCCGCGTCAGATCGGGAAGTGTTTCGTCGCCTTGCTTCATCTTGTACCGCCGAACGATGAGTTAGGGATCGAAAAGCCTGATCTGGGACTTGTGATCGGGGCCGAGTTCGGGGACACCGAGCAGAACCTGATCCGGCTGCTGCGGGATCTGCTCGTCGGGACCGTGGCGGAGGGGGACCGTGATGCAGCGGAGACAATTCGTTATCGCGGAGTGACGCTCGAGCAGATCGTTCTGCCGGGCGAATGGCCTCAGGATATCTGGCTTTTCCGTGTTGACGGGATCGATTTCGTGGCCCTGAGCCGGAACGCGGCCCAGAAGATCGTTGACTGCCGGCAGGATCAGACAACGAGGAGTCTGGCGGACAGATCCGAGTATTCCCTTGCCAGAAAGAACTGCACGATCAAGGGGAAATCCGCTGTCAAGTGCTGGATCGATCTGTACGGGTTGGCCGCAGTCGCGCGAAGGGCAATCGAGATTGTCAACGAGGATGAACTTGATGCCGAGCACATACCGTTCGCCGTCGACTCTCTGGGCGCACTCTACGGACTGGGCTGTCCGTTGACCCTGTCGATTTTCACGCACTCGGTTGATGGAAGAGCCTATTCCTGCTCGTTTATGACCGTTATGACCGTGGACGATGATCCTTCGATTATGCCGCAGCGTGACGACCTGCAGGAACGGCTCGAGAAGATTCCGGCAGATGTCCTGTCGCTCGATGTATGCCGCCTTGACCTGGAGCGTCTTTGCCAGGTTGCAGCCGGTATCTGCACAGCCGGGTACGTTGGAGCAGGATACGGCCTGGACCTGGACCCCGTGATGGAGCGGCTTCTGGAACTCGGCAGTGAAATGGATAACCGCTTCGCCGCCGATTGCACGGCCTTCCGAATGAAGAAGGGCGACACCGCTTGTCTGCTTCTCGAAGTGAAGGAATTCGACAGGTTTCTCGAAATTCTGCGCGAGCCGCTCGCCGTCGAATTCAGCGGTCAGGCTGCCGAGAGGCAGGACGACGGAACATGGACCGTGACCCATGATATCGCTGCGGATGACGATGAAGACGAGGATGAGCTGACCGACGAGGAACTGGAGGAGATCGAAGCGGTTATGGATGGTTTTCTGACTGAAGAGGAGGAGGAAAAGACCGAGGCGGAAACGAGCCTCCTGCTGTCCCTGGAGAGCACGACCTTCGAGGGGAGCACGATCCATTATTTCAAGGCCAATACGTCTCGACCGGATCAGTCGTTGCGCGATCTCCCGGCTTTCACGCATCGCGGCGACCACGTTGTTTTCGCGGCGAACGTGCGCTCCTTGAAATCCTTCCTGCAGGAGTGCTCCTCTCCGTCTGCTTCATCGGTCCTGAGCAATGAGGCTTTCCGTGCCATGTTCGACGCCCTTCCGCCGGACAAGGATCTCGTCGAGCTGTCGTGGGCCGATATTCCCGAGATCATCTTTGCACGATACTCGCGCTATTATTCCGGGTGGCTGATGCTGGCCACCCTGTTTTCGCCGGGCGGCGATCAATCGTATGAACTGCCGTCGCCGGATTCGATTGCCCGGCATCTGTCGTGCGGCTTCAAGGCAGGTTTCAAGGTCGAGGGGGGGTATCTCTGGATAAGCGAGGGGCCTGTAGGCGCCGAGGTCGCCGGCTTCCTCTTTCCTGTCGATCCGTTGACGGGTCTGTTCTTCAATACGAAGCAGTTGAAGGCGCAGCTGAACTGGAGCTGTCTGTCCGTGGCATTGAATCTGGCAATGCCGTGGCAGACGATCAGAACGGACGAGAACAGGATTGTCGATGCATCATATGAAGAATTCGAGATGGATGTGGCAGACAGGATCGAATTCATCGAGGTCCACATCGAAGACTATCTATTCAATCATGGAGAACTCCCGGAATCCCTGGACGTACTGCTCGAATCGGACGAGGCTCTGGGAGGTGGAGGATATATCAACCGGAAAGATCGGCTCCTCGACCCGTGGGGTTTCAAATTCCACTACAAGAAGGAGAGCGCGAGCAGGTACGTGATCTTCTCCCTTGGCGCCGACGGCGTGGAAGGCGGGACGGGAGAGAACGCCGACGTCTCATCCGATAATCTCTGAGAGGCAGAGAGGCTTTAAGGGTCAAGAAAGATGAACAGGAAGACGATGGCTTTTCTGCACAGGTCGGTGTTGACGTTTTTCCTTTACTTGTTTTCCGGGGATGCGGCACAGACGATGGATGATGAGCTTTTTAAAGAAGACATAGTGAAGGGTTTGGAACTGCTTCGCTCCGACAAATTCGAGGAGGGCGAAGAGGTCCTGAGAACCGTTCTGTCCAGGTTGGAGGAACTGACCGGGCAGGATTCGGCGAACGCGGTCGCCTTTCAACAGAAGGGACAGGTGCTGTTCTATCTGCAGAAGGACGGGGAGGCCGTGGCGGCATTCGACAGGGCCGTTGCTCTCGACGACAAAAACCACAAGTCGTACTTCTTCAAGGGGCTCATTGCCAGGATCAACAGAGATCTCGTCGAGGCGGAGAAATGCCTCCGGAAGGCATGCGGTATCATGCCGAAGAATGTCGACTACTGGTTCGAGTTCGGTCAGGTGCTGATCGACACCGATCAGCTCGAGGAAGCCGCGATCGCCATGAAGAAGGTGCTCGAGATCGAACCGGACAACCTGAAGGCCCTGTCCGAACTGGGCGGGATCTCGGTGCATCTGAACGATCTCAAGGCAGCCTACGCACTCCTGAGCAAGGTCGTCGCAAAGGATCCCGGGTTCGGCCTCGCTCTCTACAACCTCGGGCAGACGTGCCAGACCATGGGCAAGCACGAGGAGGCGCTCGAGCATTTCCTCCGCTTTTCGGAGACAAGGCCCGACGACTGGCGCCCCATCACCAAGATCGTCCAGGAGTGTCAGGCGCTGGGGAAGATGAAAGAGCGCGACAAGCATCGCAAGCGGCTCTTCGACCTGCGGAAAAAAGGGAAGATCGACTCCCTGAGCCAGGCCAACCTGTACTGCCGCGACCAGTTTTCGGTGAAGGATCACGGCGTGATGGCTCTCGAGTATTTCGAGCTCGAAGGCGAAATGGCCGTCCGGTTCTCCTTCCATGTCCGGGACAGGAAAACCGGAAAGACGCTGTTCAAGATCTCGCTGGGCTCCTACGAATCCACCAATGCCTTTGCCAGGGGGGCGGGAGAGATCGAGGAAGACGAGAGGCTCTTCCACCTCGACGGCTATTTCGAGAACTCGCACACGACCTACGGCATGTTCAAAGGAGAGCCCGGATACGACGACGTGCGCGAGATGGTGGTCAAGATCATCGAGGAGGAGCTCGAGAAGATTCCCGCCATCGAGGAAGCGGACGCTGACAAGTAGCTCCGGCCTACTCGAATCCGATAGAGCAGAACCCGACCCAGTGCCTGAGGCTGCGCGGCGCCGTGACGCCGAGCGGGCCCCGGTCCGAAAGGGGCAGCTCGCCCTCGTCGAGGGTGGTGCCGTAGCGGAGAAGCCGGCCCGAGGGCTGGGAGAGAGCCAGGTCCTCGTGGAGATGGTGCAGGCAGGCCAGGCCGAAGGGGAGGCTGTAGCGGCCGCACCAGGTGATGGCGTATTCGCGATGGTCATCCTTCGAGACCAGCGACCGAAAGAGCCGCTCGACCCGTTCCAGGGCGAGAGCACCTTCCAGGTTGTCGTTGATCAGGCGCAGGTCGCGTGCCACCGCTTTTTCATAGCCGGCCCGATCCGTGCCGAAGTCGGCATATGCTTTTCCTCCCCAACCGTCGTCGCCGTAATGAACGCAGTCGTTGGAGATCAGCAGGGCGAGGTCCTCGCCGAGGATCCAGCCGCGCTTCGTCATCTGATCCGCCAGGGTGCCGGCCAGGGCTTCGGCCAGACGGTCGATCCGCTGCCAGCTCATGTGGGGGACCAGGATCGGCACGATCTCCGCGTCGGGATTGAAGTGCTGCAGGAAGGGGAGCAACCCTTCCACCGAGTGCTCGGAGTCGTGGATCTCGTTGCTCGTGACGAAAAGATCCTCGCCGAGCGATCGGGTAAGGTCGCCGCGGAGCGAGGAGACGGCAACAGGGCCGTACGGTCCGTGCCAGGCGGGGTAGGCGTCGAACACGAGACGATCTTCCAGGTCGAACTTCCGCCCCTTGTGGCAGACGCCGAGGATCACGATGGTGCGGGCCTTCAACCCGGGAAAGAGATGCATGTAGACGCGGCCGGCATAGAGAAAATCGTCATGGGGCGAGATGCCGCCTGCCCAGCAATGGGCGGCCCGTCCTTCCAGGGGTTCCCCCTCGATCTCCTGGGCCAGGCCGGCCAGCCGGTCGAAGAGCTCCCTCGAATGAGCGTACCCCGTTGCGTCAACGGGCTCTCGGATCTCCTGGAACAAGGAATCCGGGCCCGCTGCGCAGGAGGTAAGCAGAAGCGCCGCCAGCAAGAGCAGCAGTCGCATTGTTCAGCGCCCCTTGAACTGGGGATCGCGCTTCTCGAGAAAGGCCGAGACACCTTCCTTCTTGTCCTCGGTTCCGCACGAGAGGGCGTGCAGGTACGACTCGTGCGCCAGCCCGCCGGCCAGCGAGCCTTCCGGCGCACGCAGCACAGCCTCCTTGGCGTACTGCACCGCCAGTTTCGGCCTGCCGGCCAGGGCTGCGGCGAGCTTTCGCGTCTCGTCCATCAGCTCTTCGAGGGGAACCGTCCTGTTGACCAGCCCAAGGGCATGGGCCCTGGCGGCATCGATGGGATCGCCGAGGAGAATCATCTCCAAGGCCATGGTCCGCCCCACGAGACGAACGAGGCGCTGCGTCCCGCCGGCGCCGGGAATGATGCCCAGCTTGACTTCGGGCTGTCCCATCTTGGCCGTCTCGGCCGCAACGCGAAGCGTGCAGGCCATGGCCAGTTCGAGGCCGAAGCCCATGGCCCACCCGTTGATCGCCGCGATGGAGGGGATCTCGAGCGACTCGAGCCGGGTGAGCACCTCCTGCCGCCGACGCGTGTGCAGGCGGCCTGTGACGATGTCCCGGTCCTTCAGCTCGTTCAGATCCGCGCCGGCGACGAAGGCCTTGTCGCCTGTGCCGGTGACGATGAGGACGCGCAGGCCGGGGTCGGCCTCGACCTGCGCGATCGCCGCATCGATCTCCTCCACGGTGGCGTTGTCGGCCGCATTGCGAAACTTCGGCCTGTTGACCGTGAGAACGGCAACGGGGCCGTCCGTCTCGTAGAGGATGTTCTCGAACATCATTTACCCTCGCTGTAGTCGTAGAAGCCGCGGCCCGTCTTGCGGCCCAGGTGGCCCTTCTCGACCAGCTCGTCGACGAGCGGAGGATGCTTGTAGCGCGGATCGCCGAGCTCCCTGAAGAGGGTCTGCATCTTGGCGCGGTGGATGTCGAGCCCGATCATGTCGAGAAGCTGCAGCGGTCCCATCGGATGGCCGGCGCCGAGCTTCATCGCCTTGTCGATGTCGGCCGGCTCGGCAACGCCCGATGCGCAGATCCACGTCGCCTCGTTGAGGAGGCAGCCCAGGGTCCGGCTCACGATACCGGCCGGAGCCTCGGTCTTGCAGACAACGGGATCCTTGCCGAGCTGCTTGGCAAAGGCCTCGGCAGCGGCCAGGGTCTCGGCCGACGTCTTGGCACCCGGCATGATCTCCACGAGCTTCATGATCACCGGGGGATTGAAGAAGTGCATCTGGACCACCTTGTCCGGCCTCTTCGTGGCGTCTGCCATGAGGCTGATCGACAGGGAGGTGGTGTTGGTGGCCAGGATCACGTCCGGCCTTGCCAGGCCGTCCAGCTCGGCGAAGATCTTCTTCTTGATCTCCATATCCTCGAGGGCGCTCTCGATCACGATGTCAGCCTCGGCCACGGGCGAGAGGTCGCCGGCCGTGGCGATGCGCGACAGGACGTCGTCCATCGTGTCCTTGGTGATCTTGCCCTTGTCCACTCTCTTCTTGAGGCCCTTCTCCAGGCGGGCCTTGCCCTTGTCCGCCAGCTCCTGGCTGATGTCGGTGATCACGGCCGTGATGCCGTTCTGGGCGCAGAGTTGCCCGATCCCGGCGCCCATGGTGCCCGAACCGACAATGACGACATTCTTTATCTCCATCTTGCTTCTCCTTTTTTCAGTTGAGTCTTTCCACGACGGCGGCAACGCCGTTTCCGCCTCCGATGCAGAGGCTGACGAGGCCGAGGGTGGCGTCGCGGTCCTTCATCGCGTACAGCAGGGTGGTTAGGATTTTCGAGCCCGTGGCTGCCACGGGATGGCCGAGGGCGATGGCACCGCCGTTGACGTTGACCTTGCTCCTGTCGAGGCCGAGCTCGCGCTCGCAGGCGATGTACTGGGCTGCGAAAGCCTCGTTGAGCTCCATCAGGTCGATGTCGTCCAGCGTGACGCCGGCCTGCTTCAGGGCGGCGGGGATTGCCTTGACGGGGGAGAGCCCGAAGCGCTTCGGGTCGACACCCACGAAGGAGTAGCCGCGCAGCAGGGCCATCGGCTTGAGACCGAGGCTATCGGCCTTCTCGCGGTTCATCAGGACCTGGGCCGCCGCCGCGTCGCAAAGGGCGCAGGCGTTGCCTGCCGTGATGGTGCCGTCCTTCCGGAAGACGGGCTTCAGCTTGGTAAGCGATTCGATGGTCATTCCCGCGCGGTAGATCTCCTCGTTCTCGAAGACATCGACCTTGCCCTTGCGGCCCTTGATCTCCACGGGAGCGATCTCGTCCTTGAACTTGCCTTCCTTCACCGCCGTTTCGGTCTTGTTGTGGCAGTCGACGGCGTAGATGTCCTGCTCCTCGCGGCTGATATCCAGCTCGGCCCTCACGTCCTCGGTGAGCTCACCCATCAGGCCGCCGCCTAGGGGGCAGAGAAAGCCGTCCTTGTGCATCAGGTCGACAAGCTCGCCCTTGCCCATCCGGTATCCCCAGCGGGCCTTGGGCAGGGCATAGGGGACCTGGTTCGTGCTCTCCGTGCCGCCCACGACCACGGTGTCCACATCTTCGGCCTTGATCGCCTGTGCGCCGAAGATCAGGGACTGGATGCTCGAACCGCAACGGACGTTGATGCTCACTGCCGGAGCTTCCGCGGGAACGCCGCCGTTGACCGAGGTCAGGCGCGCCGGGTTCGGACCGATGGCGGCCTGCCAGGCGTTGCCGAAAACGGTCTGGTCGACCACGTCGGGGGAGATGCCGGAACGCTCGATTGCCGCGCGCACCGCGACGGCTCCGAACTCGGGAGCCGCGAGCTTCTGCAACGATCCGCCGAACTTGCCGCCAGCTGTCCGGGCGGCGCCGAGTATGACTACTTCTCTCATCGATTCTTCTCCTCTGAATACGCTTGGTGAACGTCTGTTCTATGTCGTGCTAATTACCTGTTTGCCTTGCGATAGCCGAGCTGGTCCTGGGCGATGATCATCTTCTGGATGTTCACCGTTCCCTCCACGATCTGGTAGACGGCCGCGTCGCGGTGGTACCGGGCCACGGGGTACTCGGTCGAGTAGCCGTAGGAGCCAAGGATCTTCATCGCGCTGTGAGCGGCGCGGACCACGGTCTCGCCGGCAATGAACTTGGCGATACACGATTCGAGAACATTCCCGAATTTGCCCTGATCCTTCTGCCAGGCCGAACGGTAGGTGAGAAGACGGGCCGCTTCCACCTCGGCAGCCATGACGGCCACGAGTTCCTGGTTCATCTGGAAGGTTCCGATCGGCTTGCCGAACTGTTCTCTCTCGTTGCAGTACTTGGTGGCCGCATCGAGGCAGGCCTGGGCCAGTCCCACGCCGCCGGCCGCGCAGCTGAGGCGCGTCTGATTGAGGGAGCTGAAAACGATCTTCACGCCGGCGCCCAAATCGCCGAGCAGCGCATCGGCCGGAAGACGAACATCCTCGAATGCGATCTCGCCGGTGGGGAAGTGAAGGGTTCCCAGCTTCTCGAGCTCTCTCGTCGTGATGCCGTCGAGGTGCATGTCCACCAGAAAGGCGCTCATTCCCTTCGACCCGGCGTCCTTGTCGTGGTAGGCGTAGACCAGGGCCATGTCCGCGACAGGGGCCAGGGAGATCCACGTCTTCGATCCGTTGAGCAGGAAACCGTCTCCGTCAGGGATAGCCGTCGTTGTCATGGACATCACGTCCGAGCCGGCGTTCGGCTCCGAGATGGCGAAGCAGCCGAGCTTCTTGCCGTCGATCAGGTCGGGAACCCATTTCTTCTTCTGATCATCCGAGCCGTGGCGGATGATGGAGAGGGCCGTGCCGAGGCACTGGGTATTGAAGGCCACGCGAAGGGATGACGATCCCCGGGCCACCTCCTCGCAGAGCAGCGCCTGTGCGAGATAACCCGTATCCGTCCCTCCGTATTCTTCAGGAATCGGGCAGCCGAAGAAGCCGAGCTCACCCATCTTCTGAACGACCTCGACGGGGAAGTGGTGCTCCTTGTCCCAGTCGTCCGCATAGGGACTGATGTTTTCCTCAGTGAATTCACGGGCCAGCTCCTGCATGGCTTGCTGTTCTTCGTTCAGACTGAATTCCATTTGCCGATTCCTCCCTTTTGGAAATCAAAAAAAACTGTCCTCCAGGCTATCAGGCCGTGAGGGAGAGTTCCAGTAGATATGATCAATGGTCGGTTATTGCGCTTCTTCCTGTTTTCACTGCCGGCGCTTGACCCTGCGCCCTTGGTGACGGCCATGTTACATCGAACAAGGGGGACGGGACAATCCCAAAGAAATGCCGGGCGCCGGCGCCGCTCGTGGTTCGCGCCGCCGACTTTAGGCGAATCGGCATGGAGAAGCAAGGCGCGCTGAACGGCCAGAATGAAATATTTTTATTTGACTCGGGAGAGGATTTGAATGTCCGTTTGTCGCCGGATTGCAGGGGGTGGGGTGGCCCCCTTAACCTGATAGAAGTTAGTGGTTAACGGCGACTCTGCCAGGGTTTTCTCGGAATGTATTTTTTTTTACATAAGGGAAGATTCGTATGCATTAGTATAACTATGATTCAAAATTAATATAATACTTCTTAATATGGAAGCTGCTTGATTTATAATGGGACCTGGAAAACCTAGGCCTTGTATCGATTACACTGTTCATGCTGCGCGTGAAGCGCCAGGAGGTCCGTCATGAGGTTGCCGTTACTCTTTTTTGTGCTTTTCCTTCTTCCTGCTTCGGCCTTCGCCGATACGCTGCAGGTGCCATCGGATCATCCACGATCCAGGACGCGATCAATGCGGCACTGCCGGGTGACGTGATCGTGGTCAAGTCCGGGATCTATACGGAAAACATCGATTTCCTTGGCAAGGCCGTGGTGGTTCACAGCAAGTACGGTCCCGCCCACACGATCATCGACGGCGGGCTGGCCGGGCCTGTCATCTCCTTCACCAACGGGGAAGGCGCCGATACGGTTCTCGATGGATTCAGCCTGACGAACGGCGACGGAGCTGTTGTATCGAGCTACACCGGCGGCGCCATCCACTGTGATGGAGCGTCTCCTCTGCTGACTAACAACATCATCTTCGGGAACTTCGCCGTCCATGGTGCGGGGATCCACGCCAGGAATTCGGCCGATCCGGTCATATCCAACAACACGATCTACTCGAATCTTTCATCGGGCAGCCTGGCTGGCGGCGGTGGAATCTTCGTTGAATCCTCTGCTCCCTTAATCGTGAACAACACGGTCTTCGGAAACACCGCCGATTACGGCGGAGGGATCAAGTGCCACAACAGGTCGTCCGTCGTGATTGCCAACACGATCGTCTGGGGCAACACTGCTTCGACGGGTCGCGAGCTGTTCATCGGTTCCACCCCTGATCCTTCCGTGGTGAGCATCAGCTACTCAGATGTCGAAGGGGGGCTGTCGTCGTCCTACGTGGCATCGGGGTGCACGCTGAACTGGGGAGCGGGGATGATCGACGAGGATCCGCTCTTCGTGGAGCCGGCAGTGGGCGACTTCCATCTGACCTTCGATTCTCTCTGCAAGAATGCGGGTGACAACGGATCCGTTCCGGCGGATCTTCTCGGCGACTTCGAGAAGGATCCGCGGATCCATGACGGCTGCGTCGACATGGGTGCCGATGAGTTCCACACCCATCTCTATCACAACGGCACCGTGATCCCCGGCAGCCCCTTCTCCTTCCGCGTGATCGGTCCGCCGAACACGACACCGGTGAAGCTGGCCATCGGATACGATATCCTAAACCAGCCTGTTCCGACGAAGTACGGCGATCTTTTCATCAACATCAAGAAGATGCTGATCATCGGCAGCGTCGCCGCCAACGGTTCGTTGATATTCGACGTGACGGCTCCGACGCACTGGGTGCCCGGTGCGGAATTCCCCTTCCAGGCCAAGGTCGGCCCGGGATGGGATCCTGATACGGTCCTGACCAATCTTCTGGTCTTGACTCCGCGATAAAGCGCTCGAGGCCGCGTGCCAGGTTTTGAACAGTTCGATATAGAGCGGGTGTGGGAAGTCCATTCTTCCCGCACCCGTTTTTGTGTCCCGATCAAGGCGTCTCTTTTTCATTGCGTTGAACGGTGATCCGGCTATGATCAGTGGGAAGCCTTGGTTCCCTTTATTTCCGAAGCACCCGATAGACGGCAGCCAAAGCCTACAAGCCTAAGACAATGTTTCGGTCCATCATGATTTTTCCTATTGCAGAAGGAGAACAACTATGAGTCGAGAAATACGTGTCTGCGGATTTCTTCTCCTCGCCGTTGTCAGCCTGTCGTTAACGGCCATCGGCGGCGATGCAGCCGGTCCCCGGCCGGCGCCCGGCCAGGCGGAGCAGGGCGACCTCGTTCGTGTCATCATCGTGATGAAGGACCGCCCCGATGTGGCTCAGCTCGACGCGGCGGCCAGCGGCAAGTCCAGGCAGTTGGGGCGGCGCGCTGTCTGCAGCCTCCTGAAGAGGCATGCTGCCGAGTCGCAAGCCGACATCAGGGCCTATCTCGAGTCGATGGCCTCCCAGGGCAGGGCCGAGGGGATGAAGCATCTCTGGATCAACAACACGATCGCCGGCTGGGTCGACAGGAGCGTCGTGGCCGAGATCGCGAAGAGGAGCGACATCAGGTCGATCAGGGAGAACGTGCCGCGCGAGGCTTTCATGGCCCCGGTGCAGCCGGCTCCCGCTCCAGCGCCGTCCCCGGCCGCCGGCGGCGGCAGGGCCAACGCCTGGGGAATCGAGTGGATCGGCGCGGACCAGGCCTGGTCCACCTACGGCGTGGATGGAAGCGGGGTCGTTGTAGCCATGATCGACACGGGCATGGACTACTACCATAGCGACCTGAGCAACAACACCTGGGTCAATCCGGGCGAGGACATGGACAACGACGGGGTCGTCTGGGACACCGATGATCTCAACGGCGTCGACGACGACGGCAACGGCTATATTGACGATCTCGTCGGGTACGATTTCGGCCTGGGCGACAACAATCCCATGGACGACTACGGCCACGGGACGCACTGTTCCGGTACCGTGGGCGGCGACGGCTCGGGTGGCACCCAGACGGGCGTGGCTCCAGGCGTGAAGCTCATGACCTGCAAGTGTGGATACTGGGTCACCTACACAGATGAGGCCACCTGCTGGGAAGGGATGGAGTACGCTGCCGACAACGGCGCCGACGTCCTCAGCATGAGCATGGGCTGGTGGCAGGAGTGGCTGCCCCACCGCGTCACGTGGCGCGAAACCTGCCAGTACGTCAAGGCTGCCGGGACCACGCAGGTCATCTGCGCCGGCAACGAGCGGCACTACACGTGGATCGTCGAGCCGGACAACATCCGGACCCCCGGCGACTGCCCGGAAGTGGTCTGTGCCGGCGCCCTGGGCTACAAGAACAACACCTACGCCTACTTCTCGAGCTACGGCCCCACGGAGTGGTACGAGGCGCCGTTCTTCGACTACCCGTACCCGCCCGGTCTGACCAAGCCCGACATGACGGCACCGGGCGAGAACGTGAATTCCACGACCTGGAACGGCGGTTACAGCGGCGACACCTGGTCGGGCACATCCATGTCCACGCCGCACATCGCCGGTGTCTGCGCCCTCATGCTGGAAGCGAATCCGAGCCTCACGCCTGACGACGTGCAGCAGATCCTCGAGGACACGGCGATCGATCTCGGAGCCGCCGGCAAGGACAACGACTACGGATCCGGCATGGTCTGGGCTCCCGATGCGGTCCAGGGCGCCTTGAACCACGGCGGCGTCTCCGTGACCTTGACACCGGTCACCACGGTGGTGCCCCGGGGCGGCGACCTGGACTTCTGGGTCGACATCCTCAACACCGGCTCCGCGCCCGTCACGACGGACGCCTGGATCGATGTGGACCTGTACGGCTCCCCGTACAGCGGCAATCCTGTCAGGGGTCCGCTCGTGATCACGATTCCTGCCAGCGGAACGATCAATTCCCTGCAGCACGTCCATATTCCCATGGCCGCTCCCGTGGGCAACATCTACGATCTCTACCTGAGGTTGGGAACACACCCCTCGAGTGTCATCGCCGAGGACAGCTTTTCTTTCGAGGTGACGCCGTAGAAGCCGTTTCGATTGCCGGGTGGATTTCCGGCAGACAGAGATAAAGAACCGTCGGCCGCGTGCCGGCGGTTTTTTTTCTCATCACCGAAAGGGGATGGAGCATGACAGGCGGAATCGCGGAAGCTAGAGTGGTTGGGTTGTTTCACAGACTGCATAAGGAGCGGAACGAGTATTTCTCTCCTCGTATTCGATCGTCGAGGTGTCTGCCGATGTTGTTGTTGAAAATGACGTTTCTCCTCCTCTGCCTGTCCGGCCTGACCGCAGGCTGCCTCTCCACCGGCTCGGGCGAATCCCGTTCCCTCACGGAGCCCTGCGTCGTGGTGCTCGGCATCGCCCAGGACGGCGGCGTGCCCCAGGCGGGGGACCGCGATACGGAGAGGTGGATCGATCGATCGAAGAAGCGCCTGGTCACGTCGCTGGCGATTGTCGACCCCGCCACGTCGCAGCGCTGGATTCTCGATGCCACGCCCGATTTCAGGGAGCAGCTCCACCTTCTCGACAGGCACTACCCCGTGCCGGCGAAGCCGGGGATCGACGGGATCCTCCTCACACATGCCCACATGGGCCATTACACGGGATTGATGTTTCTCGGACTCGAGTCGATGGGCACGAAGGGCGTTCCCGTCTTCGCCATGCCGCGCATGGCCGCCTTCCTGCGGGACAACGGTCCGTGGAGCCAGCTCGTCGCCTACAGGAACATCGTCATCGAGCCGCTGGCCCACGATACAGCGGTGCAGCTCAACGACCGTCTCTCAATCACCCCCTTCCTCGTGCCGCACAGGCAGGAGTACTCCGAGGTCGTCGGATTCCGGATCGACGGCCCCAACCGCTCCGTCCTCTTCATCCCCGACATCGACAAGTGGGAGGATCTCGACGCGATGGGAACGCGCATCGAGGAGAAGATCGCCGACGTCGACGCGGCCTACCTGGACGGGACCTTCTTCTCGAACAGGGAGATGCCGGGCCGCGACATGTCCTCCTTTCCCCATCCGAAAATCGAATCCAGCATGAGGCGGTTCGAGCCGCTGCCGGCCTCGGAGCGCGGCAAGGTGCGGTTCCTCCACCTGAACCACACGAACCCTGCGCTCAGCGAGGATAGCGAGGCGCGGCAATCGATCGAGGAGAAGGGCTTTCACGTGGCCGAGGAGCTGGAGCGGATCTCCCTCTGACATGGAAAGACACACGACCACAGGCCGCTGGCGCCTCGGACTGGCTCTTTCGGTTCTCACCGTTCTGCTCTGGGGTGTCCTGCCCCTTCCTCTCAAGATCCTCCTGGACTCGCTGGATCTCTACACGATCACCTGGTTCCGCTTCGTCGCGGCAGCCGTTCTGCTCGGGATCTTCGAGGTGCGGCGCAGGGGATTCCGGGCGCTCCGGCGCCCTTCGGCCGGCACGATCGCGCTGCTTTTTCTGGCAGCTCTCTTTCTCTGCGGGAACTATGCGATCTATCTGGCCGGGCTCGATCTTCTCTCACCGGGCACGGCTCAGGTGGTGATCCAGCTGGCGCCGGTCTTCCTGATGCTGGGCGGCGTGATGATCTTCAGGGAAAGGTTCACCCCCGTTCAGGCAACAGGGCTCCTCATACTCCTGGTGGGGCTGCTCCTCTTCTTCAACCAGCGGTTCCGCGACCTGCTGGATGACCTCGAGGGCTACCTGGCCGGCGTCTGCCTGATCGTCGTGGCGGCTCTGTCCTGGGCCGCCTACGGCATGGCGCAGAAGCAGCTGCTGCGGACGATGAGCTCGGGAACGGTTCTGCTCTTCCTCTATATCCTGGGGAGCTTCCTTTTTCTTCCCCTGTCCGAGCCGCGGCAGCTTCTCGAGATGGACGGGCTCGAGACATGGCTCCTGGTTTTCTGCGCTCTCAACACCTTGCTGGCCTACGGCTGCTTTGCCGAGTCCCTCGACCACTGGGCCGCATCCAGAACGGGCGCCGTGCTGGCCGTCACGCCGCTTCTCACCCTCGTCGCCGTGGAGGCGGGGGCAGCGCTCTTTCCCCATCTCCTCGATACCGAGAGCCTGAACGCCCTGGCCGTGGCCGGTGCCGTTCTCGTGGTGGCGGGATCGATGGCCTGCGCGCTGGGCGCAGTGGGGGGCGAGACGAAGAGATCGTAAGGAGCGAGGTTCACGCCGCGAATCTGTTCCGCATTCCGGGAACGATCAGAACCGGATCGGCTCGTTGTAGGTGCCGAAGACCTCCTTCAGGGCGGCGGTGATCTCGCCCACCGTGGCATAGGCGCAGACCGCCTCCATGATGGCCGGCATGAGGTTGGCGTTCTCGTCGGCAGCCGTGTCCTTCACCCTGGCCAGGGAAGCGGCTACGGCGGCATCGTCCCGCTGCGAGCGGACGTCGCCCAGGCGCCTCATCTGCCGCTCCGCCTCGTCGGTCCTGTAGGGGTGAAGGTCCACGTCCCGCTCCTCCTCCTCCATGGAGTAGCAGTTGACTCCCACCTTGCGGAACGCGCCGGATTGCAGCGCCTTCTCGTGCTCGAAAGCCTGGCGCGACACCTCGGCCTGCACACGGCCTTCGGCCACGGCGCGGACGATGCCCCCGCCTGTTTCCACGCTGCGCATCGTCTCCCGGATCCGTTCCTCCATCTCGTTGGTGAGCGTTTCCACGAAGTACGATCCGGCCAGCGGATCGACGGTGTCCGCCAGGCCGACCTCCTCGACCAGGAGCTGCATGGTGCGAAGCGAGAGAAGCGCCGCCTTCTCGGTGGGGATCGTGTAGGCCTCGTCGAAGGAGCAGAGCGCCATGGTCTGCGTTCCCGCCAGCGCGCTGGCCAGTGCGTAGAAGGCGCCGCGGACGATGTTGTTCTCCGGCTGCTCGATCGTGAGCCCGCCGCCGCCGCCGCCGGCGATCATCTTGAGCATGCAGGAGCGCGGATCCTTTGCCCCGTACTCCTCCTTGACGATGGAGGCCCAGAGCCGCCGGCCTGCGCGGAACTTCGCCACCTGCTCGAAGAGCTTGCCGTGGATGTCGAAGTTGAAGGAAAGCCGCGGCGCGAAGTCGTCGATCGCGAGGCCGCGGGCGAGGACGTGATCGATGTAGGCCTTGGCGATGCAGAAGCCGTAGGCCATTTCCTGGACCGGATTGGCGCCCGACTCCCGGATGTGATAGCCGCAGACGCTCACGGGGAAGTACTTGGGAACGCGCTCGGAGCAGAAGAGGACCGTGTCTCCGATCAGCCGGATCGACGGTTCGACGGGAAAGACCCAAGTTCCCCGGCCGATGTACTCCTTGAGGATGTCGTTCTGCGCCGTTCCCCTGAGGGTGGCCAGATCGTATCCCCGCTTCTTTGCCATGGCGAAGTACATGGCCATCAGGATCGCCGCCGCGCCGTTGATCGTGAGGGAAACGGAGATCTTGTCCAGATCGATCCCGTCGAAGGCCTCCTCCACGTCGGCCAGGGTGTCCACGGCCATGCCCACGCGGCCCACTTCCCCCTCGGCCTCGGGATCGTCGGAATCGAGACCGATCTGCGTTGGCAGGTCGAAGGCCACGTTCAGGCCGGTCTGGCCGTGGCTGATCAGGTACTTGAATCGCTCGTTCGTCTCCGCCGCCGTGCCGAAGCCCGAGTACTGCCGCATGGTGAAGGGGCGCTTGCAATACATCAGGGGATGGATTCCCCGCGTGAACGGATGTTCGCCCGGAAGCCCGATCTGCGAGCTCCCGCCCGTTCGATCCACGTCGTCCCGAGTGTAGACCGGCTTCACCGCGATGCCGGATTCCAGAACGATCTTCTCCTTGTCGGTCATCGGCATTTCTCCATGATGAAGGCGGCGATCTCGTCGAGTCGGCTGCCCGTGGGGAAGACGGCGTCCACTCCCAGGCCGCAGAGCCGGTCCCTGTCCGGCAGCGGGATGTTGCCGCCCACGATCCAGAGCCTGTCGTCGAGGCCCGCCTCCTCGAGCAGAGGGCGCATCTTCTCGCAGACCGGGAGGTGCGCGCCGCTGAGAATCGAGAGGCCGATCACGTCGACGTCCTCGTCGCGCGCCGCGCCCACGATGGTGTCCACCGACTGCCTGAGCCCCGTGTAGATCACCTCGAAGCCGGCTTCCATGAGCGCCCGTACCACCACCTTGGCCCCCTGGTCGTGCCCGTCCAGTCCCGGCTTTCCGATCAGGACGCGAATCGGCTCTGCCCGGCTCATGTTCCAATCTCCTTGGCAATGATCAGCTTCAGGATCTCGGACGTCCCACCGCCGATCAGGGTGAATCGGATATCCCTGAGGTAACGTTGAATCGGATACTCCATGGCGTAGCCGTAGGAGGCCAGGACGCGGGCCGCCTTGTCGCAGACCTCGAGGGCCGCCTCGGAGGCGAAGAGCTTGGCCATGGCCGCCTCCTTCGTGTTTTCGAGGCCGCGGTCGCTGCGCCAGGCCGCGTAGAGAACGTAGCTCCTGGCCACCTCGATGCTCGTATCCATCTCGGCGAGATGGATCTTGATCGCCTGGAACTTCGAGATCGGCTTGCCGAACTGGACCCTCTCCTGCGCGTAGGCGAGGCTGTCCTCCAGCGCGGCTCGGGCCGTGCCCACGGCCAGGGCGCCCGTCATCACGCGGATCTCGTCGAGGATCTCCCGCAGGTAGCCGGCTCCCTTGCCCGGCTCGCCCAGCAGGGCGTCAACCGGAAGACGGCAGTCGTCGAAGATCACCTCCGCGGTGACCGATGCTTTCACGCCCATCTTGGCGATGTTCCGGCCCACGACGAGACCGGGATCGCCCTTCCGCACGAGGAAGATGTTCAGCTTGTCGTCGAGGTTGGCGAAGACGGTGAAGAAGTCGGCCACGGGAGCCTGGGTGATCCAGGTCTTGCGGCCGTTCAGCACGAAGCCGTCGCCGTCGCGCCGGGCCGTGGAAGAGATGTTCGACAGGTCGCTTCCCGCGTCGGGTTCGGTGATGCAGATCGTGCCGATCTTCTCGCCCCTGAGGGCCGGCTCGAAGAGCTCCTTCTTCTGATCGTCCGAGCCGAAGCGATGGAGAAACCAGGTTCCCATGAGGGACTGCATCGCGCAGGCGGCCGCCACGGAGAGTGAGCCGTAGGCGAGCTCCTCGGCGGCGAGGCAGTAGGAGACCACGTCGGCGCCCGCGCCGCCCGCCTCGGCGGTGTAGCGCATGCCGAAGAAGCCGAGCTCGCCGGCGGCGCGGAACATGTCGCGCGGAAACTCGCCCTTCTCGTCGATCGCCTCGGCGGCGGGCTTCAGCTTCTCCCTGGCGAAACGGCGGAAGGTGTCGCGAATCGCCTGCTGCTCCTCGGTCAAATCGAAGTCCATCTCACTGCCTCCAGGAGGTTCCGCCTCGAACAAGAATGAAACCGACGGCAATCATTCAGAGCGGCTTCTCAAGCGCTCCGTCTCTTCCAGGTCCGGGGCGAGGGTCTCGGGATCGACAGCCACGCCGTAGAGAGTGCGCGCGCTCCTGGGAGAGAGGGTGCCGCAGCGCACGTCGTGCGCCACCTTTTCCGCCGGTCGATCGAAGGGATCGCCATAGCCGCCGCCGCCGCCCGCCTCCTGCACGTATTCCGTTCCCTCGGGGATCCCTGCGACAAGGTCCTTGCTCGTGGCCCGGTAAGCTTCACCGTCAGGGTACCGGATCTCGATGAAGTTCAACGTGCCGTCCTTCCCTCCAGCCAGGCCGAACGCCGGTTCGACGTCGCCGTCGCCAAAGGTGACGAGCTGCGTCTTCTCTCCCCCGATGCGGAAGCGGGTCCGCACTCCCAGTCCGCCGCGCCGCGCTCCGGCGCCGGCCGAGTCGACGAGGAGCTCGTGCTCCAGGAGGAGGTGGGGGGTCTGCTGCTCGAACATCTCGTAGTCCTGGTCGAGCACGCCGCCCGACGCGTCGATCATGCCGATGTGGTCGTAGCCGTCCACCTCCTTCATCGCGCCGGAACCGCCCTTCAATCCCATGAAGCAGATGTCCACGTACTTGTCGTCCTTGCGGGGATCGTGCCCCGTGGTGAGGGAGCAGAGGAGCTGGTTCCAGCCTGCCGTGACCCGGCCGGGGATCACGGGGGCGAGCGCGCGGATGATGGCATCGGCGTTCGGCGGGCAGAGGTGGTTGCCGAAGGTCGTGGCGGCGGGAAAGGCCGCGTTGAGGATCGTCCCCTCGGGGATGATGATGTCGAGAGGCTCGATCATGCCCTCGTTGTGCGGCATGTCGGGGTTCACCATCTGGAGGAAAGTGAGCGTCGTGGCCGAGGCGCTCGACGTGTAGGTGCCGTTCACGAAGCCGTCGGTCTGGGCGTCGGTCTCCGAGTAGTCGAAGACGATGCGGCCGTCCTTCACCGTGATGGTGACCCGAATCGTGTAGCGCGATCCCGGTGTCTTGCCGTCGAAGTAGACGGTGCTTTCGCCCTTGTACCGGCCTTCCGGAATGGTGCGGATCTCCGCCTCCATCATTCGCTTCGTCGATTCGAAGAGGTGCTGCTTGTGTGCCTCGTAGACGGGAATACCGTACTTCTCCACAAGGGAGAGCATGCGCCTCTCGCCCACCACGCAGGCGCCGGTCAGGGCGCGCATGTCCTCTTCCACGATCTTGAAGCGGATGTTGGCGAAGATCAGGTTCCAGACATCCTTGCGCAGCCTGCCCTCCTCGATGACCTTCACCGGGGGGATGCGGAGCGCCTCCTGCCACACCTCGGTGGCGTTCGGGTTGTAGCCGCCCGCCACGGCGCCGCCGATGTCGGCCTGATGACCCTTGCAGGCGCTCCAGGCCACAAGCTCGCCGTCCAGGAAGATCGGCTTGTAGACAGCCACGTCGTTGTTCTGGTTGCCCATGCTGAAGACGTCGTTATGGAAGATCACGTCGCCCGGCCGGATGTCGCCCTCGAAGAAGTCGATGATGTACTTGCAGACCGGAGCCAGGGAGAAGGAGAGGATCGGCAGGTTCTCCGTCTGCTCCAGCATCCGGCCCTGCGCGTCGTAGAGGCCGGTGACGAAGTCCTTGGCCTCGCAGAGGATGGGGGAGCGCGTCGTCTGGGTCAGGGAGATGCTCATCTCGTCGGTGATCGACTTGAACGCTCTCTGAAAGACGGAGACCAGGATCGGATCGATCTTCCGTGTCATGAGTCCACCCCCAGCGCGGTGACGTCGTATCCTTTCCGGTACACAACAAAAGAGCCCATGGGATCGCAGGCCGCATCGAAGGCCGCGCTCACGAAGAGAGTGGTGTTCACCTGCTCGATCAGGGCGGGGCCGGTGATGAAGTTGCCGCGTTTCAGGGCGTGGCCGTCGTATACCGGCGCCGTCTCGAAGGCCCCGTGCTCGGGGACGAAGACGGAGCGCTCGCCCTTGAGAGCGGTCGAGGCGTCGGAGCCGGCTTCGGCCCTCTTGTTGAAGCGGGGTTTCTCCGTGATCCCCACGGCGCTCAGGCGCACGTTGATCAGCTCCACCGGGGTGCCCTCGTCCTCGAGGGAGTAGCCGTAGAGCCTGTTGTGCTCGGCGTGGAAGCCGGCGATGAGCCGCTCGAAGCCGCCCCCGGCAAGATCATCCAGCGATGCGGGGCAGGTGACCTCATGGTACTGGTTAACGTACCGCATGTCGAGAGCAGGGTCGAACCGTCTCCTGTCGGGTGGGATGTTCTCCTGGGCCAGCGTGCCGTCTCCCTCGGCCTTCATCTCGTCGACAACCTTCTTCAGGTCGAGGGAGTCGAGGCGGTCCATCCGGGCCACGAGGGAACGGACGAAGTCGTGCTTGAGGTCGGAGAGGAGCATGCCGGCGGCGCAGAAGATCGACGATTCGCGCGGCACGATGAAGAGGGGGATCTCCAGCTCCTGGCAGATCATGCAGGCATGGAGGGGGCCGGCGCCGCCGGCCACGACAAGGGGGAACTCCCTCGGATCGTGGCCGCGCTTGATCGAGACCTCGCGCACGCCGTGCGCCATGTTGGTGTTGATCACGCGGTACATGCCCGCTGCCGCATCGGCCGCGTCGATCCCGAGGGGATCGGCGATCTTGCGCCCCACGGCCCTTTCCGCGGCCTCGAGGTCGAGAGCGAGCTTGCCACCGGCGAAGAAAACGGGATCGAGATACCCGAGGAGGAGATCGGCGTCCGTGCAGGCCGGTTCCTCACCGCCCTTGCCGTAGCAGGCCGGGCCGGGATCGGCGCCGGCGCTCTGCGGTCCCATCCTGAGCAGGCCGCCCTCGTCGATCCAGCCGATGCTGCCGCCTCCGGCGCCGATCGTCACGATCTCGAGCATCGGCAGGGCGAGACGGTACCGGTTGATGCTGCCCTCGGAGGCGGTCTGCGGGACGCCGTCGCGAACCAGGGCGGCGTCGAAGCTCGTCCCGCCCATGTCCACGGTGATGTAATCCCTGAAGCCGAGGTCCTCCGTGTAGATCATTCCCGCGCCCGGTCCGGCCGCAGGGCCGGAGAGGAGGGTCATGGCCGCCCTCTCGCTGGCCAGCTCCGGGCTCACCACGCCGCCGTTGGACTGCATGATCAGGAGGATCCCATCGAAGCCGATCTCGGCGAGCTTCGCCGTCAGGTTGCCGAGGTAGCTCTTCAGCGTGGGTCCCACGTAGGAGTTCAAAACCGTGGTGCTCACGCGGTCGTAGAAGCGGATCGAGGGAAGGAGACGGGACGACACGGTGAGATAGGCGTCGGGATAGGCTTCCTCCACGATCCGGGCGGCCGCCTCCTCGTGCGCCGGGTTGGCGAAGGAGTTCATCATGCAGATCGACACGGCCTGAACGCCGTCTCGCCGGAAGAGCTCGATCGCCTCGAGAAGCGCCGCTTCATCGACGGGCTCGATTTCGCGGCCCGCGTAATCGAGCCGCCCCCCGAGGCCGCAGCGCAGCCAGCGGGGAACGAGGGGGGGGACGTTGGTGTACCGGTTGTTGTACTGCTCTTCCCGGATTCCGCGACGCATCTCCAGGGCGTCGCGCACGCCGCGCGTGGTGATGAGCCCGGTGGACGCCCCTGTCCGCGTCAGGGTCACGTTGGTCGTGACCGTGGTGCCGTGGACGATGGCCTCCACCTGCCGGGCGAGCTCCTCGATGTCGAACCCGCGCGACCGGGCGATCTGCGAGAGCCCGTTCATCATTCCCACCGAGGGATCGCCGGGAGTGGAGAGCACCTTGTGGATCGTGGATTGTCCCGTGTCATCGACAACCAGGAAGTCGGTGAACGTTCCGCCCACATCCACGCCGATCTTCAAAGGCATAGGCCGTCCTCCCTCGAAAGCGCGTCGATTGTCACTGGCGCCGCCGCGACAGAAATCAAGGCTTCCCGATCCCCGCGCCTATTTCGGCTTGCCCATCACCTCGGACATGAACGACTCGTCGAAAGCTCGTCCTTCCGCCATGAGCTGGCGGTACTTCACAAAATCGATCACATCCTCGCCGGTGATCTTCTTCGTGTTGAAGGCGTTGAAGCCGAGGTGCGCCTCGGTGGCCATGTTGGCTGCCAGCCAGTGGCGGTTCACGATCTTTGACTGATCCCAGAAGAACTTCTTCTTCATCCGGATCCCGTCGATCGATTTCATCAGGCAGCCTGGGAAGAGGTTGGTGAACGTCCAGGTGAGTTTGTCGATGGCCGCGTCCAGCGCGGAGAAGTCGACGGGAAGGGACTTGAGGAGTGCCTTTCCCTCCTTCGCCGCATCGCCGCTTTTCGGATCGCCGTAGACGATCTCGCCGTCATCCACGTACCTGTCGGTGACGATCAGGGGGTTGCGGACGAACCTGGCGCCGTCCTTCAGCACCGGGACGGCCTTTGTGATCAGGCCGAGGCGCTCCATCTTGTAAGCCGACCACATCTCGCAGGAGACGCAGTTGTAGATGGCCTTCTCGATGGTGAGGTACCAGGGCAGAAAATCGGTGGAGCCGCCGTCAGGGGCCGAGCCGTGGCGGGGGCCGGCCTGGCCGAATATCGCCAGGTCGGACGAATAGGTCAGGTCGCAGGCCATGCCGATCTCCTGGCCGCCGGCGATCCGCATCCCGTTAACGCGGCAGATCACGGGCTTCTTGCACATCAGGATGGCGTCCACCATCCCGTTGAAGATGTCCATGTAGGAACCGTACTCGGCAGGCCGGCCGGAGTAGTACTCGGCATATTCCTTCGTGTTGCCGCCCGTGCAGAACGCCTTGTCGCCAGCCGCGGTGAACACGGCCAGCACGACGCTCCGGTCCATGGAGGCCTTCGAGAAGCCTGCAATGACCGCCTTGGCCATCTCGGTCGTGTACGAGTTGTACTGCTTCGGATTGTTCAGCGTGATCCAGGCCGTGCTCAGCCCTTCGACATTGTTTCCGTCCGGATCCTTCACCGGTTTGAGCTCGTAGATCACCGAGGGGGCTTCGGTCCCGAAAAGGGCGTCGTCGAAGATCTCGTGATTCTTGATCTCATTGTCGCGTGGCATCCAGTCCAGCGATCCCATCTTCTCCTTCCTTCCTGCCCGTCACCTCTTCCGGGCTCTAGCAAATGGCCTGGGGAAACCGTTGAAAAAGAGCTTCGAGTCGAAGCTCTTTCATCGGGCTCTCAGGCCTTCGACCACGTTGTTCCGGCCTTCTCGAGACTGTAGTAGACCTTGATCTCCTCGACCTCCTCGAAGATCCTGGGGACCACCTGGAGGTCCATGCCGATCTTGATCTCCTTCTCGTCGACGGTGTCTCCGATCCAGGCCAGCAGCCTGCCGCCTTCCTCGAGGTCCACGACGCCCACGATATAGGGGGTCACGTCCTCGAAACCCGTCGGGGCGGCAACGATCTTGGTGAAGGTGTGAAGAACGGCCTTGCCGCTCATCTCGACGAACTCGAACTCCCCGCTCATGCAGGCGCCGCAGTCGGCGCGCGGCGGAAAGGAGACCTCGCCGCACTTCCGGCACCGCGATCCCATCAGGCGCCCGTCCTTGAGGTGAACGGCAAATTCGGTCACCTTCGTGTAGGGGGAGAAATTGACTTTTCCAAACCACTTGAACATGACTCAATCCCTCCTCATCACCTGGACGAAGCAATACTGTCCGATCCCGCCCACGTTGTGGGTGAGGCCTACGTCGGCTTCCGGGACCTGCCTTTCGCCGCATTCACCCCGGAGCTGCCTGGCGATCTCATAGGTCATGGAAACACCGGTGGCGCCGATCGGATGGCCCTTGGACTTCAGGCCGCCGTCCACGTTGACCGCCACTTCGCCGCCGATGTAGGCGCGCCGGTCGGAGATGTAGCCGCCGCCTTCGCCCTTCTCGCAGAAACCCAGGTCCTCGTAGGCCATGAGCTCGGCCACGGTGAAGCAGTCGTGCACCTCGGCCACCTTGATGTCCTTCGCCGTGACGCCGGCCATGGCGTAGGCCTCGCCGGCCGCCTGCTCGGCGCTCGGAAGGCCGACGAGGTTCGGACGCCTGAGGACCGACATGCTGGCCGTGGCGCAGCTCATCCCGTCGAGCCAGACCGGGTTCTTGGAGATCGCCTTCGCCTTGTCCTCGGAGGCCAGGATCAGGCAGGCCGCGCCGTCGGCATTGGCGCAGCAGTCGTAGACCTGGAGCGGCGTGGCCACCTCCTCCGATGCCCTGGCCTTCTCCAGGGTGATCTCCTTCTGGAAGAGGGCGTTGGGATTCCTGGCGCCGTAGTAGTGGTTCTTCACCGCCACTTCCAGGAGCTGGTCGCGCGTCGTGCCGAACTCGTGCATGTGCCGCTCGGCGAACATGGCGTAGTAGGCGGGGAACGTCGTGCCGAAACCGGACTCCCACTGCACCTCGCCCACGCGGCCCATGAGCGCCAGGATCTCCGGCGTCGAGAGCTCCGTCATCTTCTGGCAGCCGAGCACGGCCACCATGGAATGGACGCCTGCCTTGATCGACATCCATGCCGTGCGGATGGCCGCGCTTCCCGACGCGCAGGCCACCTCGGTTAGCCATGTGGGCTTCGGATTGAGACCGAGATACTCCTGCACCACTCCCGGCAGGGAGCGCTGCTTGTGATACTCGGGGACCGAGCCGATCACCGAGGCGTCGAGCTCTTCGCGCCCGATCCCGGCGTCCTCCATGGCCGACCGGAAAGCCTCGAAGGCCAGCTCCTGGACCGTGGCATCGCTGCGCCGGCCGAAGACGCCGTGCCCGATGCCGATGATTCCCACTCTCGTCATGTCTTCATTTCTCCAAATTGTCGGGTCACCCGATGAGGAAAACGACTGCGCCGGACAGCGGCACGAATCAGATGTACTGGCCTCCGTCGACCTTGATCACCTCGCCCGTGATGTGGCGCGACTTGTCGGAACAGAGAAAGGCGATCACGTCGGCGCACTCTTCCGGCGTGGCGATGCGGCCCAGCACTGTCTCGTCCACCGCCTTGTTCAGGAACTCCGGGGGGATCTTCCGCGCCATCTCGGTCATCACCATGCCTGGGGCCACCACGTTGACGTTGACGTTGAACTTGCCGAGCTCTCGCGCCAGGGCCTTGCTCATGGCGATCTCGCCGCCCTTGGAGGCGGAGTAGTTCGCCTGCCCGAACTTGCCCCTGAGTCCGTTGATCGATGAGATGTTGACGATCTTGCCGCCCTTCTGCTCCATGAAAACCTTGGCGGCGGCCTGGTTGTAGTTGAAGTAGCCCTTCAGGTTGACGTTGATCACCTGGTCCCACTGCTGCTCGGTCATCTTCCAGATGACGCCGTCCCAGTTGATGCCTGCGTTGCAGACCATGATGTCGAGGCCGCCGAGCTCCTCGACGACCTGGTCGACCATCTTGGCCGCGTCGCCGTGGCTGGCCACGTCGGCCTGGACTGCCAGGCCCTGTCGTCCCATCTCCTCGATCGCCTTCACGACCTCCTTAGCCTCGGTGTCGTGGCGGCGATAGTTGATTGCCACGTTGCAGCCTTCCGCGGCGAGAGCCAGTGCCGTTGCCGTGCCGATGCCCATGCTGCCGCCCGTGACGATTGCGTTCTTACCTTGAAGTCCGAGATCCATGCCTTCCTCCTGTCACTGTGAATGGCGCCGGCAGGGAATGAAACCAACGGTGCCGTTCTTGAGTCAGGATATTTCCGAGACAACCATGATTTGTCGAAGAAATAACCGCTGGGAAGTAAATTCATATCGCGGGGCCTGGCACAAGTCAAACAGTCTCTCCAAAAACAGCATCGTGCCGGGGGGCGCGCATGGTGGCGCGTCGGGGGGTGCACGGCGACGCACCGGGGTGCGTGCGGCGATACACCGGGGGGCTCACGGCGCCGGCGCGACTTCGAAGAACCTGTTCTGGACAAGGTCATCTCTTTCCCTACAATTGTGAGGCGCGAAAAGGGCGGTACGAATCACGACGTGTAAGGAGAACGACGTCATGTCCAGCGACAAAAAGGCTAGCTTCAAGAAGATCAAATCCACCGGCCTGATGAAGAAGTTCATGGGCGAGTACTTCATGGAACTGAACGAGGCGGCGAAGAGCGGTTCGCAAAAGATCGCGTGGTGCACGAGCGTGGGACCGGCCGAGCTGCTCCGGGCCTTGGGATTCCTGGTCTACTTTCCCGAAAACCACGGCGCCCTCCTCGGCGCCTCCCGCATGGCGATGGATCTGATCCCCGCGGCCAACGCCATCGGATACTCTCCCGACATCTGCTCCTACCTGACGAGCGACATCGGATCGTACCTGGAGAAGAAGACCCCCCTCTCGGGCGCCTTTCCCGGCATGGAGGAGGTGCCCAGGCCCGACGTGCTCGTCTACAACACCAACCAGTGCCGCGACGTGAAGGACTGGTTCGAGTACTACCGGAAGGAGTTCGACGTGCCGATAGCGGGGGTGGAGACGCCGCGCGGACTCGGCGACCTCACGGAAACGGATCTCGATTACGTGACGGCGCAGCTCGAGGAGATGGTTCCCGTCCTGGAGAAGGTGGCCGGGAAGAGCCTCGACCGCAGCGAGCTCGAGCGAATCACCGACCTGTCCCGAAAGACCACGGAGCTCTGGAAGAAGGTCCTCCGTTCGGCCACCCATGTTCCGTCGCCGATCAGTTTCTTCGACGGCACGATCCACATGGGGCCTGCCGTGGTGCTCCGTGGAACGGATCGGGCGATCGATTACTACGAGGCCCTGACCGCCGAGCTCGAGGAGCGGATCGGGCAGGGCGTCGCGGCGGTGGACAGCGAGCGGCATCGCATCTACTGGGAGGGGATGCCGATCTGGGGTAAGCTCAGGGAGCATTCCGAGCTGTTCATGCAGCTCGATGCCTGCGTGGTGGCATCCACATACTGCAACAGCTGGATCTTCGAGGCTCTCGATCCGGCCGATCCGTTCCGGAGCATGGCCCGGGCCTACACCGAGCTCTTCATCACCCGCTCCGAGGACTACAAGGAGAGCTATCTCGACCGCATGGTGAAGGAATACCGGGTGAACGGCATCCTCTTTCACGATGCCAAGACATGCCCGAACAACTCGAACTGCCGGTACGGCATGCCGGAGCGGCTGGCGAAGAAGCTCGGCGTCGCGTGCCTCACCATCAACGGCGACCTGAACGACCTGCGCTGCTACTCCGAGGAGCAGTCCCGCACTAACATCGAGGCCTTCGTGGAACAGCTCGTCAGTTGAGCGGCAAGGCGGATGTGAGCAAGAGGCGGCACGTGGATTCAGAATCGAATACCGGGAAAGAGGGAGCGCCCGAGCTGCCTGCGCTGTTCTGCGGCGTCGATGTGGGCGCGTCGGCCACCAAGGTCGTTCTCATCGGCAAGGAAGGCGCCATCCTCGCCAAGCATGTCCGGAAGTCCGGCGTCGACTACAAGGCTTCGGCTCGCACGGCGCTGGACAACGCTCTCGATGCCCTGGGCGCGCGGGAGAGCAGCGTGACCCGATGCGTGGCCACGGGCTACGGACGCAGCAACGTCGAATTCGCCGCAAGGAGCGTCACGGAAATCACCTGCCACGGACACGGATGCTATTTTTATTTTCCCGGCAGGGCCGTGATCGTGGACATCGGCGGCCAGGACAGCAAGATCATCCAGATTGCCGGGGACGGTCGGCGGCTCGGCTTCAAGATGAACCGCAAGTGCGCCGCCGGCACGGGGGCCTTTCTAGAGGAGATCGCGGCGCGCCTCGAGATCCCCCTGGAGAAGCTCGACTCGCTGGCCCGGGCAGCCGACCGGAAGTTCACCCTGGGCAGTTTCTGCACCGTATTCGCCAAGACCGAGATCCTGGCCTACATCCGCCGCGGCGAGCGTGTGGAGAACATCATCCGGGGGGCCTTCCAGTCCGTGGTCAACCGGATCGTGGAGATGGACCGCTTCACCGAAGGGGACGTGATCCTCACCGGCGGCGTCGTCCAGCACAATGCAATTCTTGTTGAAGCTCTTGCCGAATCTCTCGGAAAAGAGGTCCTCGTTCCCCCGGATCCCCAGTTCACGGGGGCCCTGGGAGCTGCCTTGACGGCACGGGATGACGACCTTCCGGAAGATCGCTGAATCTGAAAGGAGAGGAATCATGTTAGACGCACTTTTCAGGCCCGGGGGCGTGGCGGTGATCGGCGCCTCCAACAACCCGCTCTCCATCGGTCACATCGTGATCCAGAACCTGGTGGATCACAAGTACAGGGGACCGATCTTTCCGATCAATCCCAAGGAGAGCCAGGTGCGGAGCTTCAAGGCATACAAGTCGATCCTGGACGTGCCGGACGAGATCGACCTGGTGAATATCTCGATCAAGAACACCCTCGTTCCCCGGGTGATCGACGAATGCGGTCAGAAGGGAGTCAAGTTCGCCATCGTCCACACCGCCGGCTTCAAGGAGATCGGCGAGGAGGGGATGAAGCTGGAGCGCCTGATGGTGGAGACGGCGCACAAGTACGGCATGCGGGTCTACGGCCCGAACTCCCAGGGCGTGCAGAACTCCGATCCTGAGATCTCCCTCTATGCCAACTTCACCTTCGTGCCGATGACGCCGGGCTCCGTGTCGATCCTGGCGCAGAGCGGCGGGGTGGGCGAAACGCTCAAGATCCCGCTCCACAAGCTCGGCATGGGGCTCAGGATGTATGCCAGCTACGGCAACGAGTGCGACGTGGGCATGAACGACATCCTGGAGTACTTCGGCAACGACGAGGGAACCAACGTGATCCTGCTCCAGGTGGAGACGTTCAAGGATCCGCGCCGCTTTCTCGAGGTGGCGCGGAAGATCACGCCGAAGAAGCCGATCTTCGCCCTGAAGGCGGGACGCACGAAGGAAGGAGCCGTGGCCGTCTCCTCCCATACCGGGTCGCTTCTCGATCAGGATGCCATGACGGACGCCATGTTCGAGAAGGCCGGCATCCTCAGGTTCAACGATCAGGACACCATGACCAAGGCGGCCATCGCCTTTGCGCAGCAGCCCGTTCCGGCGGGCAACAAGCTCGGCATCGTGACGAACACCGGAGGCCCCGCCATCCTGGCCCTTGACGAGGCGGTAATGGGCGGAGTCGACCTGGCCGTGCTGAAGGAGGAGACGAAGAAGGGGCTCAGCGAGAGCCTCTATCCCGAGGCGAGCGTGAAGAATCCCGTGGACGTGCTGGCCACGGCCACGCCCGAGCATTACGGGCTCGCCGTGGAGACCCTTTTCAAGGATCCCGGCGTGGACATGGTGCTCGTCAACTTCATCTCGGCGCCCTTCGTCGATCTGCACGGCATTGCGCAGCGCCTGAAGGAGGCGGGCGAGACGGCGGCCAAGCCTGTGGTGGTCGTGCTGGAAACGATCGAGAAATGGTACGACCTGATGCAGGCGATCCGCGACGGCGGCACGCCCGTTTTCGAGTTTCCCGAGGACGGCGGGAAGGTCCTCGTGGCCATGGCCCGCTACAGCCGGATCAAGGCGAGGAAGAGCGAGCCTTTGCCGCAGATCGACTGCGACAAGGCACGGGCCGGGACGATTCTGGGGCGCTACGAGGTGAAGGATACGTTCCTGCCCCAGGCCGAGGTCTTCGACCTCCTCGGCTGCTACGGCATCAACGCCGCCCGGACGGTTGCTGTCCGATCGGCCGAGGATCTGATCGCCGCGGCCGACGTGACCGGATTCCCCTGCGTGCTCAAGGTAGATTCCACCGCCGTGGTTCACAAGTCCGATGAAGGCGGCGTCGCCCTGGGGCTCGAGGACAGTGCGGCGTTGGAGGCGGCGTTCAAGGAGATGGCGACTCGTTTCGAGGGCCGCGATGCCGGCTTCATCCTCCAGGCCGCAAAGCCGGTCGGGAGAGAGGTGATACTCGGTTCGATGGCCCAGCAGGGCATCGAGCCGATGATCATGTTCGGTCTTGGCGGCATCTTCGTGGAAGCGATGAAGGACGTGGTCTTCCGGCTGGCGCCGCTGGGGCATGGGGAAGCGATGGAGATGATCCTTTCGATCAAGGGCCTGCCCATCCTCACCGGAACACGCGGGCAGCCGCCGGTCGATCTCGAGGGCCTTGCCGACATGCTCGTCAGGCTCTCGCTGCTGGCCGCCGATTTTCCGGCCATTGAAGAAATCGACCTCAATCCCGTCTTCGCCTATGACAAGGGCACGCCTCCCATGGCAGTGGACGCGCGGCTGAGGGTCGTCCCGCGATGAGCGACTACATCCCTGCAGGAATCGTCGTTTTCTACATCGCCCTGCTCTACGCCATCTCGTGGTGGACGCGCCGGCTCAGTGCGAAGGGGGGGCTCACCGGCTACTTCCTGGCAGGCCGCGGCCTGCCCATGGGGGTCACGGCCGTGATGCTCACCGGTCTCGCCGTCGGCGGCGCCTCCACCGTGGGCGTGGCTCAGAGGGCGTACACCAGGGGACTATCCGCAGGGTGGTATGGAGCGGCATGGGCGGCCGGCGCCGTCGTCATGGGGCTCTTTGCCGCCGGACGGTATCGCAAGATGGAGGTGAGCACCGTCCCGGAGCTTTTCGAGCGGTACTACGGCACGGCCGGAAGAGTGCTCGGCGTTCTCGGGCAGCTCGTCGTCCAGCTGGTCATCACCTCGCTCCAGTACGTGGCCGGCGGAGCGATCCTCTCCATGCTGCTTCCCGGCCTCTCTTTCGAACTGGGGATGCTCATCACCGCGGTCGTCTTCATCGGAATCACGCTGATCGGCGGGCTCTGGGCCGCCGGTCTGACCAATATCATCAACGTGACCCTCATCTACGTGGGGGTGATCCTGGGAGCCGCTCTCAGCTTCGGCGACGCCCTGTCGCAGACAGGAGGGATGGAAGGGCTGTCGAACAGGCTGCAGGAGCTGGCCCAGCCGGGATCGGATTTCGGCCTCTGGGCCATGGGACCGCTGATCATCGGGGCCTGGTTCCTGATCATGATCCCCACAGTGCTGGGAACCCAGGCCGTGGTGCAGGTCAGCTTCGCCTCGAAAACCCCGTCAGCGGCCGGGCGTGGATTCCTGCTGGGCGGGCTGCTGATCCTCCCGGTGGGCTTCATCAGCGCGCTGATCGGAATTTCCGCTGCCGTGGTTCATCCCGGACTCGAGGGACCTGACACGGCCATGGCCCTGCCGAAAATGGTTCTCGACCTGAACCCGTTCCTTGCCGGGCTGATCCTGGCCGGCCTCTGGGCCGCCGACGTCTCCACGGCCTGCGGCCTGCTGCTCGGCAGCTCGACACTCGTTGTGGGCGATATCGTGAAGCGCTTCTTCCGCTTTTCGATCGAGGGACGGCGGGAGTGGTGGGTGGCCCGCGGCACGGTGCTCTTCATCAGCATGGGCACCTTCGTGATGGCCATCACGATGTCCAAGGATATCCTGAAGAGCCTGCTCGCGGGACTCACGCTCAACGCGGCCTTCGCTCTCATCCTGGTGGCGACACTCTTCTTCCCCGGCATTTGCCGCAGGGGGAGCGCCGCCTGGACCCTTGCCGCGGCGATGGTTTCCCTGGGAGCCTGGTTCGTCCTGCCCGAATCGTGGCGCCTGTCCGTGGCCGATCAGCCGATCTACCTGGTCCTTCCCGTCACGCTGCTGGCTTTCCTGCTCGTCTCCATCTTCGATTCGCGGCGCATAGAGAAGCCCGAATCCTGATCTGCCGGAATCCCTGATTCCTGAAGACATAGGGATCAAGCCACGGTGACGACTCCGCGTCACCGTGGGGATCCTGCCAGGGTACCAGGCTGCGGCTGCTTATTTCCGATCCCACCTGGATCAATGGGGGATGTGGGCCAGGTCGGCGAGTTCCTCGTCGGTGTAGAACGGTATATCGTCGTTCCACTTGCTGTTGATCCCGTCGATGATTCCGTTGGCGATCATCGCGTTGCTCACCGCCGTGGGATGGATGTAATCGGCGAAAATGTGGTCGTAGTCGCCGTAGGATGGCGGTCCAACGAGTTGATGGCCGAAGAGTACGGGCGGATTGGCCGCCATATCCTGAAGCTCGGCATACAGATCGAGAACAACGATGAAGGGGTATCTCTGGCCCAGCCAGCGGATCGCCCTGTTCACCCTCTCGACGTGGGCCCTGAGGTTCTCCTCCTGGGTCTGCGAGTAGACGCCGAAGAGGTCGGGAGTGAGGACCACGTCGGGAATCGTCCAGACGACGAACTGCGCTCTGGGATTCGACGCATAGAGCGCCCGTAGGGAGGCCTCGAAGTTGTCGAGGAGATTGTTGATCACGGCATCGGCTGCGGGATCGACGCCGGGCGGGTTCGCTGCGAGCAGGCCGTCGTTGTTCAGGATGTCGTTCCCCCCGATCTCGAAGTTGAAGAGGGATGCGTCGGGCTGCAGGAAGATCAGGTTCAGGAAGAGATAGAGATCGATCTGGATGAGGACGTCGTCCGACTCCGAACCGGCTATGGCATAGCTGCCCAGGTTGTCGCCGGAACCGGCTCCCTTGTCGTAGGCCGCCTCCATCGGATCGGCCTGGTAGAGGTCGGGCGGATTGCCATAGACGAGCCAGAGGATATCGTTGTGAGTCAGGCTGTCGCCGAAGCAGACGGTTTCGTCGAAATCAGCCTGGCAGAAAGCCGCCGGGGACGTGCAAGCGAGCAGAAGGCAAACAGCAATGGCAGTTCGGATCATTTTGGCTCCCTCCTCTTACTGACCAGGTACTCTTGTTTGCGCCAACGCGCAATCCCGACCATGGCCCATGGTTTTCGCAATAGTGGCACGCAGTTGTTGTTTATGAAAGCATCTTCCATCCACGTGTGCTACATGGTAACGGCTGAGATGCTTGGCACAAAACCTTTTCCTTTGAAAATCGCGGTCGTCGGACCGGCTTCGCCGAGGAGGATCCAACGATGCTGGCTGGAATCGCTTTATCCGTTTTTTTCGCTGCGGCGCTCGCCACCGGCGCCGAGATCTCGCTCGATGGGCTGATCGACGGGGAGATCGAGTCATTGGTCGCGACCTACGAGGAGCTCCATGCCGCTCCGGAGCTCTCGGGACAGGAGGAGAAGACAGCGGCCTTCTTCGCGTCCCGCCTCAGGGCGCGGGGGTTCGCGGTGACGGAAAGGGTGGGGCGATACGATTCGCCCGGGACGACATGCTTCGGCGTCGTGGGGGTGCTGAAAAACGGCGACGGGCCGGTTGTCCTCCTGCGCACCGACCTCGACGCCTTGCCGGTGGAGGAGAAGACGGGCCTGCCCTATGCCAGCAGCGTGAAGGCGAGGAACGCGAAGGGGGAGGAGGTCTGCGTGATGCACGCCTGCGGGCACGACATTCACATGACGACCCTCCTGGGGACGGCGGCACTGCTGAGCCGGCTGAAGGAGAGGTGGCGCGGAACGCTCGTGGTGATCGGTCAGCCTGCCGAAGAGACCGGCGCCGGGGCGAGGGCTATGCTGGCCGGCGGGCTTTACACCCGTTTCCCGAGACCTGATTTCGCGATCGCACTGCATTGCGATGCGTCACTCGAGGCGGGCAAGGTGGGGTGCTGTCCCGGATTCGCCCTGGCCGGCGTCGACTCCGTCGACATCACGATTCACGGCGCCGGGGGGCACGGGGCTTATCCCCACACCACCAAGGATCCCGTCGTCGTTGCCGCCCAGGTCGTTCTGGCGCTGCAGACGATCGTCAGCCGCGAGGTTCCGCCCCTCGATCCGGCTGTCGTGACAGTGGGGTCGATCCACGGAGGAAGCAAGCACAACATCATTCCCGACGACGTGCACCTCCAGCTGACCGTTCGCACCTACCGCAGGGAGGTGAGAAAAAAGGTGCTCGCCGCGATAGAGCGCATTGCCAGGGGAACGGCCCTGGCTGCCGGCATTCCCGAGGAGCGAGCCCCGGCGATCGTGGTGAGCGGCAGCGAGTCCACTCCCTCGACATGGAACGACCCCGGACTGACGCGCCGTCTGGCCGCACTCTGGGGGAAGAGCCTCGGGGAGGAGAATGTGGTGGAGAGGGATCCGGTGATGGCGGGTGAGGACTTTTCGCGATACTCCCTGAAGGATCGCGAGGTGCCGGCCTGCCTTTTCTGGCTCGGTTCCGTCGATCCTTCATTCCTGGAGCGGAGCAGGAGAGAGGGCTCCCCGCTGCCCTCCCTCCACTCGCCTCTCTTCCAGCCGCTTCCCGGACCGACGATCAGGACAGGGATGAAGGCCATGGTCTCCGCAGCCCTGGATCTGATGCAGCCTTGACAGAGGTCACTGCCCGCCGTTGCTCCGGTCATCGAGAATCGTCATGATCTCGCGGGCTGTCCGGGACACGGTGTCGTCCGGATCGTCGGAGAGAAGAGCGAGGTCCTTCTTTGCCGTATCACTCCTCTCGATGGCGTCGAGGATGCGCGATCTGTTTTTCAGGCAGCAAAGGGCGCAGCAGCGCGACAGGCTTTCCGTCTCCGATCGGGCGGCCTCGATGAGGTATTCCGCCGCCGAAATGGCGTGCATTCGCGATGCGGCCGTTTCCACGGCTGCCGCAGCCTTCGCTTCGGGACTGCCGTCGAGGAGGCGGCCGCTCTGGATCGTGAGGACCAGGCTGTCCACCGCAGCCGTGTAGACCACGAGATAGACGGCAACGAGAAAGAAGGTGCGCATTCCGTGCGGACTGGCCGCGAGAAAGAGGACGATGCCGGCGATCAGGAAGAAGAGGCCCGATTCGGCGACGGCCCCGTCCCCGATCGAGAATTCCTCGCTGTTCATGGGGAAGGATATCTCGAGGTGCGTCGGCTTCTGGAGCACGAGAGATCGATACTCCTCCTGCTGGTTCTCCCACCACTGATCGGCCGGAAAGGAGTCGACCTGATCCTCCCGGTGGAGCGGAGTGCAGAGGAAGCGGAAAACCGAGGGACGGTAGCGGTCGGACAGCAGGGCGCCGAACCGCGCGCCGACGGGATAATCCCTCTGCACGATCTTCTGATAGGTCGGGAATCCGGGCTCGAGCTCGATCGGCGCCGTCACGTCGAAGGATGCGTCGCCCCGCTCGCTGCGGGCGGCCGTGGCAAACGAGCAGCGAAGGGCGAGACGGTAAGGCGCGTACTCCTCGTCGTGCCTGTGGATGACGGAGAAGGAGAGATCCGTACCGTCCTTCAATTCGGTCGTAAAGGGCTCGCCGAGGGGGACGACGGCCTGCACGAAATCGCGGGGATTGGGCTCGTTGCCGTCGTCCGATACGAAGAGGCGCACGAGGTAGGCCTTGGCAGAGGTCATTCCTGCAGGTGCTCCCTTGGGGGCAAGCACCTTTTCCGTTCTCTGGAAGGGGCTCTCCGGAACGGAGGAGAAGAGGGCACCGAGGAGAGTGACGGCTCCGGGGAAGGCGATCAGCGCCATGCCGGCCACGACCGTCCAGGTTCTCCAGCTTCTGAATCCGCCCGCCCTCCGGCCGAGAGGGCCCGATGGCCGGAAAAGGTGGACCAGTGCGGCAGCCGTGACGATGATGTAGATGATCCATGCCATGATATTAGCCTCCTGCAACGTCCACGGACCGTGTGGCGCTCAACATGTAGTAAAGGAAGAAAAGAACCAGCAGTATCGCCAGGGCCAGAACGACCCAGCTGATCCAGGGGCTCGATCTCTCATCGCCCCGGACCGTGGCGGGAACCTGGCAGAGGCCGTAATGCTCCCGGGTGATCACCAAGAAGATCAGCGCCGGCACCAGGAGAAAGGCTGACAGGACGAGGACGACGGGGACCTCGTCGATTGAATTGGAATCCAGGTCCAGGGTGCCGTGGAGGAGCAGGGTCGTGAGGGCGCAGGCCGCAGCGACATAGAGAAGCGTGACGATCAGTCCGAGGACGAGGAGCCCGGAAAAGGATGATTCCCTGGCCGCCGCGGAGCAGAAGAGGAACACGAGGGAGAAGAGAAAGAACAGGGCGGCTGAAATCAGGATGTAGTGCGCGGCATTGATCGCCTCACTCACAGGGAAGTCTTCCAAAGGTTCGGAGATCAGGTTCCAGAAGATCATCCTGATGTCGACGAATTCCAGAACAACGTAAATCCCCACCAGGCCTGCCAGGGGCAGCAGGCCAAAGAGAAAGCGGAGGGAGATGTACTTCCTGCGGTCGATCGCCCGGGTGAAGATGAACTCGAAGGTTCCCCAGCGAACATCGTCTCCCGCCGTCTGGACAGCCATGTCCAGAGTCAGGAAAGTTCCCACAACGACGAGGAAGCCGAAATTCGACTCCTGCCAGAAGAGGGAGAAGAAGAGGGCCGCAATGGGATATGTCCAGATCCTGTCCCTGATCTCGGGCCATTGCTTGGCGAATACTGTCTTGAACATGATTCCTCCCGAGGCGGAGCCGGCGGCAGCCCGCGCGGCTCTTTCAAACTATGTTGCCAGTTCGATAAAAATCTCTTCCAGATCCACGTCCTGCACATCCACCTGACCCGAGACGCTCGAGCGAATCTCGGCAAGCCGCTCCTGGGAAAAGTCGCGGAGCGTGACGAGGACCTCGCTGCCTCTGCGGACCTCCCTGATCGAGCCGGGAAGCCCGAGGGCTCCCGACGGCTCCTCGTCGAAGCGGATCCGGAGGCGCTTGATCGTATCCTTGAGGCTGTCCAGGGGGGCGGAGACGATCATCCTCCCCCCGGCGAGGATCCCGATCCAGTCGGCGATCCGTTCGACGTCGGTCAGGATCTGCGACGAGATCAGGACCGTGATCCCTTCCGAGGTGAGCAGGTCGAGAATCGATTCCAGGAATTCGCGCCGGACGATGGTGTCGAGGCTGGCCGCCGGCTCGTCGAGAACGAGGAGCTCCGGTCTGTGGACGAGGGCCAGGAGAAGCCCGACCTTCTGCTGCTGTCCGCGCGAGAGCTGGCCGAGAGGGACTCTCGATGTCAGATCGAGGCGCCTCGTCAGCTGGGACGCGAACTCATGGTCCCAGGTGGGGTAGAAGTCGGAGACGAAGCGGAGGAGATGATCGAGGCTCATCCACTCGAAGACCCTCTGATCCTGGGAGAGGTAGCCGATCCTCTGCCGGCAGGTCACGCTCAGGGGAAATCGGTCATCGCCGAGGACCCGGACCGATCCATGGTCGGGCCGGAGCAGCCCCATCAGGATGCGGATCGTTGTCGACTTGCCGGCGCCGTTGCGTCCGAGAAAGCCGAAAACGGAGCCGCGCGGCACCTTCATGTCGAGGCCCGAGAGTACCTCGCCTCCCGTCCTGTATGATTTCCTGAGACCGCGGGTTTCGATGGGAAAATCGCTGCTCATCTCTTTGCTCCTTTTCCTTCTCCGCTGTAGAACCGTGTGAGAATCTTGGTGACGATCCGCAGGAGGTCCGCCTTGCTCATGTCGAGCTGGATCGCTTCAACGGCCAGGCGTTCGGTAAGCAGGGTAACTGTTTCCACTTTTTCGCTCCTCGTGATTTCGATCTTCTTGTCCGAGACGAAGGTACCCATGCCTCGCTTCGTGAGGATTACCTGTTCATGCTCGAGCTCCGAGTAGGCCTTGATGATCGTGTTGGGATTGACCTTGAGGTCCAGGGAGAGCTGCCGGATGGCCGGCAGCCGTTCGCCCGGTGCGAGACCCCCCTTGGCGATCGAGTACTTGATCTGCTCCATGATCTGGCGATAGATGGGTACGCCGCTCGAGTGGTCGATTTTCAGGAACATGATTCCTCGTTATACTAGAGTTACGGTGTTCTACTCAACTAGTACACCGGCATAATAAGCTACTAACGAATTCCCGGCAAGGGGAATTTCAAAAAAAAACGGTTTTGGTCTTCAAAGATCTGAACAGGAAGCCCAATCTGGGCTGGCGAACAACAGGATATTGCTAAATACTCGGGTATTAGCGATACTGAGCCCTGTGAGATAAAGGGTGTCGAAGATATGCATCTACTGCCCAAGCTAGCCAAGCTCGTCGTCGTCGGCTGGATTCTGCTCTTCGCCCTTGTTCTTCCGCGGCCATCCTCCGGAGAACCGGGCATCAGGCAGGACTCCGGCACCGATATCGACAAGGTGCGGATCGGGATCTACAGGAATCCTCCTCTGATCGACATGAGGGGAGACGGGACGCCAGAGGGCATCTTCGCGGACATCGTCGGCCATATTTTCCAGGAGGCGGGCTGGAAGCCCGAATACGTGGCGGGGGAGGAGACCGAATGCCACGAGCGGCTGGAAGCGGGTGAAATCGACCTCATGGTGGCGGTCGTCTACTCGACGGAGCTGGGTGAGAAGTTCCTCTTCACAAAAGAGGCAATTATTACCAACTGGGCAAAGGTATACGCCGTTGATCCTTCGGAGGTCTGTTCATTTCTCGATCTGAAGGGAAAAAACATAGCCGTTCTTGCGAACGACGAGCACTTCGTCGGAATTAATGGTCTGCGAGCTCTCACCAAGCAGTTCGACATCGAATGCACGTTCATCGAGAAGGGGTGCTACGAGGATATCTTCCGCGCAGTGAAGGAGGGGAGAGCCGACGCCGGACTGGTCAACCGCCTGTTCGGCACGATGAAGGAGGCGAAATACGATCTCACCGGCACGGCCATGATCTTCAATCCGCAGGACGTTCGGATCGCCCTTTCCAAGAAATCGAAGAACGCCGCTCTCCTCAAGGAGACACTGGACAGGTATCTGACGAACCTCAAGCGCACGAGCGGATCGCCCTATTACCGCACCCTGGAGAAATATCTGGGTGTTTCCGGCGAGCCGTACGCCAGGTGGCCCCGATGGCTTCTCCCGGTCCTCTACTTCGGAAGCTTCCTGCTGGCCTCTCTCCTGGCAGCCGGCATGTTCTTCCGGTGGCAGGTGGGCCGAAAAACGAACCTGCTCCGCCAGGCGAACGAACGTCTTCAGAAAGACATCACTCTCCGCCGGAAAGCCGAAGATGCCCTGAGAACCTCGGAAGAGAATTACCGTGCCATCTTCAATTCGGCCAATGACGCCATCCTCGTCTGCGACCTGAGCACCGGCGCGATTCGCGATCTCAACTCCAAGGCAAGCGAGATGTTCGGCTACTCCCTCGATGAGGCCAGGGAATTCAACATCGGCGACCTGAGCTCCGGCGATCAGCCCTACACGAGCTCCGATGCCGGGGAGAAGGTCGAGCTGGCCTCCCAGGGAGATCCCCAGCTCTATGTCTGGATGGCCAGGGACAAGGACGGGCACATCTTCTGGACCGAGATCAACCTCAAGCGGTCCACCATCGGAGGGAAGGACCAGCTTCTCGCCGTTGTGAGGGATATCACGAGGCGGAAGCACCTCGAGGAGCAATACCGGCAGTCACAGAAGATGGAAGCCGTGGGGCAGCTTGCCGGCGGTGTGGCTCATGACTTCAACAATCTTCTCACGGCGATCCTCGGCTATTCAGGATTCCTCTCCGAGAATTTGCCTGAAGACGATTCGGCGCACAATTCCGCCGTCATGATCCACCGGGCGGCGAAGCGCGCCGCCGATCTCACGCGGCAGCTCCTGGCCTTCAGCCGGAAGCAGGTTCTGGCCAAGAGGGTTCTCGACCTGAACGAGGTGATCGGCAACATGGAGAAGATGCTGAGGCGTGTGATCGGCGAGGACATCGAGCTGACCACGAACCTGGCGGACTCCGTCTCCCCCGTGAAGGCCGATCTGAGCCAGATCGAGCAGATCGTGATGAATCTCGCCCTGAACGCCCGGGATGCCATGCCGTCGGGCGGCTGCCTCTCCATGGAAACGGCCGATGTCGAGTTCGATGATCATTATGTCATGTCCCATACCGATGTGCGGCCCGGTCCCTATGTGATGTTCTCCATCGTTGACACTGGAATCGGCATGGATCCGAAGATCCTGCCCCGCATCTTCGAGCCTTTCTACACGATGAAAGCCGACGGCAAGGGCACCGGGCTCGGGCTCTCCACCGTCTACGGCATCGTGAAGCAGCACAAGGGGCATATCTCCGTATCCAGCGAGCCGGAAAATGGCACGACGTTTCAGGTCTATCTTCCCAGCATGATGCACGGCGACGACCTCGACAACGCGGATTCCGACAGCATCGGTAGCTTGTCCGGAACGGAAACGATCCTGGTGGTCGAGGACGAGGATCTGGTGCGCAAGCTGGCCGGCAGGATCCTCGAGATGCACGGCTACACGGTGATCTCGTCGTCCGATCCCCTGGAGGCCCGGCGGATCAGCGAGGAGCACAAGGGTGAGCTAGACCTTCTCCTCAGCGACGTCATCATGCCGAAGATGGACGGCTGCACGCTTTTCGAGGATATCCTGAAACATCGTCCCGGCATCAGGGTGCTTTACATGTCAGGCTATGCCAGCCAGTCCAACCTGCTGCGCGGTGTCATGGTCAGCGAGAGGAATTTCCTGCAGAAGCCGTTCACCGTGGAGACGCTGACCAAGGCTGTTCGCAGAGTTCTCGATTCTCCTGTTCCCGCCATCCCTGAGGATGATCCCCCTCATTCGAGCTGAGCCTGCCGGCGGATCCCCTGCCTGTGATCGTCGCCGGCAGTGATGTTGTGACGGCGCAGGTGCCAGATGTTAGACTCGGGAGAAGGACGATCCGAACCGTTTTCAACCGACCGGGAGGTCCATCATGAAGGTCGTGGTCAGCCGCATGATCGTGTCGTCGCTAGGCGTTCTGATTTCATCCGCAGCCGCGATCGCCTTCATGACCTCCCTGGGCGCAACGGCGCCCTCCCTCGAAGAAGAAAGGAATCGGGCTCCGCTTTCCGGCAAGGGGCAGGCCGTCTCGGGCTGCCTGGCGGCGGACTGCCACCAGGGAATCGAGGATATCATGGATCCCGATTCCGGCATGATGAGATCGATCCTCGAGAGGGGGCGGGCGGCAGGAGATCCTGCCGGCTGCGTCGTCTGCCACGGGGGAGATCCCGAGGCAAAGGAGAAGGATGTGGCTCACCGAGGTTCGCCCGAGGCGATCAGGGAGGCGTCGGGAGCTCGCGATTTCTATCCGGATCCGGGAAGCCCCTGGATCAACGAGTACAGCTGCGGAACATGCCATGAAGATCACGTGAATACCCAGTGGCAGAGCCTGATGATGACCGAGGCGGGCAAGATCCAGGGAACGACCTGGGCGTTCGGTTCACTCGAAGGTTATGAAGCGAAGTGGGGAAACTACGATGTCGAGAATCCCGGCGATCCGGAGCTGAGGCTCGGCACCGACACCTACAAGGCTTACATGGAAGAGCTCCGCCGGAAAGAGCCCGGCGCTTTTCCGGAGAAGATGGAGACCCTACCCGCGGCGCTCGAGGACCTGTCCGAGCTGTCCAGTCATCCCGAGAAGGCCGTCTTCACCTACATCCGCAACCAGTGCCAGCGCTGCCACCTGGGGGTCCGGGGGCGGCCTGTGCGCGGCGGCTATCGCGGGATGGGCTGCTCCGCCTGCCACATCCCCTACGGCAACGAAGGGAACTACGAGGGGAGCGACGCCTCCGTCGAGAGAGACAAGCCGCGTCATCTGCTCGTGCATACGATCCAGTCCACGCGCGACAAGACGGTCCGGGTCAACGGCAAGAGCTACAGCGGCATTCCCGTCGAGACCTGCACCACGTGCCACGATCGCGGCAAGCGGATCGGGGTGACCTATCAGGGCCTCATGGAGAGCGCCTACGAGTCTCCCTACATCGAGGGGGGAGAGGGGCAGCTGGCGCTTCACACCAAGCATTACATCGCCATGCAGGAGGATATCCATTACCGGAAGGGGATGCTTTGCATCGACTGCCACACTTCGATCGATGTCCACGGCGACGGATTCCTGACCGGCAGCAACCTGGCCCAGGTGCAGATCGAGTGCGCCGACTGCCACGGGACAGCGGACGCCTATCCCTGGGAGCTGCCCATCGGCTTTCAGGACGAGTTCGGCCCGCCTTCAGGGGAAGGGGATCCGCGCGGCGTGGCGAGAGAGCTGGAACCCAGACTCACTCTCGGGAAGGTCTATCCCCCCGAGGACGGCTATCTCCTGACGGCGCGGGGAAATCCCTTCCCCGAGGTCGTCCGGCGCGGAGAGAAGGTTGTTGTCCACACGGCAGGAGGAGCGGACATCGAGCTGAAGCCTCTGAAGCTCCTCGCCCGCGAGGCGGAGATGGAAACGGCCGCAAAGGTGGCCATGGTCGAAGTCGACCGGCACATCGATTCGATGGAGTGCTATTCCTGCCACGCCGGCTGGGCGCCGCAATGCTACGGCTGCCATGTGAAGATCGATTATTCCGAAGGCAAGGAGTGCTTCGACTGGGTGGCGGCCGGCCACAGGCACGGACTGGCCGAGCATTCCGTCGAGGCGGGAGAGAGCGGCTACGATACCATCATCCCGGGACGGATCGACGAGCAGCGTTCCTACATGCGTTTCGAGGATCCTCCCCTGGGCATCAACGGAGAGGGGAGGGTGTCGCCCCTGGCGCCGGGCTGCCAGCCTTCGGTGACGATCATCGGTCCCGGCGGCGAGACCGTTCTTCTGAATCACATCTTCCGCACGCTGCCCGGAAGCGAGGGTTCCGGACCCGAGGGGCAGCTAGGCATCGACATGAGTCCCACGAATCCCCATACAAGCGGTCAGGCGAGGTCGTGCGAGTCGTGCCATCTCTCGGCCAAGGCCCTTGGCTACGGGATCGAGGGAGGGCGGTTCACCCGCGGACTCGACAGTCCGGTCTACATCGACCTGATGACTGCCGAGGGCGAGGTCATTCCAGAGAGCGCGAGACCGCAGATCGAGCCGATCGCCGGCCTCGAGGCGGACTGGTCGCGTTTCGTCACCGAGGACGGGCGGCAGCTCCAGACCGTGGGCCATCACTTCTCGTTGTCGCGGCCGCTCGATAATGACGAGCGGGCCCGGATCGATCGGGCCGGTGTCTGCCTGTCGTGCCACAGCGAGATCCCTCGGGAGTCCCTTGCCGTGAGCCTGCTGCACCACGTGGCCGAAGCCGCCGATCTTCTTCCGAAATCTGCGGCGGAGCACGAATCGCTGGTGCGGAAGATCCTGTTGCTGTCAGCCTGGACCCAGGCGGGGGGCGGGATCGTGTTCGGGGCGGCGCTCGCGGTCGGTCTCGTCTGGTTCTATCGCCGGATGCGGAAAAGGAGACAAGCGGCGAAAGCGTGCTAACGAGAGTTCACAGCCCATCTTCAAGGAGAAAGGAATAAAATGAGTCGAGAAAGAGTAGCCCGGATCAGGGAACTAATGGTGAAGGAAAACGTGCAAGCCTACATCGTACCGAGCACCGATCCCCACCAGAGTGAATATCTGCCTGACTACTGGCAGCGAAGGCCCTTCATCAGTTCCTTCACAGGTTCTGCCGGGGATGTTGTCATCACGGAGAATGAGGCGGGGCTCTGGACCGACTCGCGCTACTTCATCCAGGCCGGCGAGCAGCTCGACCTCGATGTCTTCACCCTGCACAAGCTGGCCGCGCCGGGAGTCCTGACGTACGAGGAGTGGCTCGCGGCAAGCATGCGGCCCGGGCAGAAGGTGGGGGTCGATCCCCGGCTCATGTCCCGCGCCGGCTTCGAGGCGCTCGAGGCCAGGCTTGCCAAGGGGGACGTGGAGCTGGCGTCCATCGTTCCGAACCTGGTGGACAGGGTCTGGGACGAGCAGCCGGTCTTTCCGCAGGATCCTGCCGTCCCGCTCGACAGGCGGTACACCGGCGCCGACCTGGGCGAGAAGCTCGGTCGGCTGCGCGAGGAGATGAACAGGAAGGAAGCGGGAGCCCATGTGCTGACCACACTCGATTCCATTGCCTGGACCTTCAACCTCCGCGGCAGCGACGTGCGCTTCAATCCCGTGACGATCGCCTACGCCATCGTCACCTCGGACAAGGCGACGCTTTACCTCGATCCGGCGAAGGCGACCGATGAGCTGCGGGCCCATTTCGGAGATCTCGTCATCGTCGAGCCGTACGACGCCTTCGAGAAGGATCTTGCCGGGATCGGGCGGAGCGATGCGAAGATCTGGATCGACCCGGCGACATGCAACCAGTGGGTCGTCGACGCCCTCGGCGCCGGGGCGACGGTGATGTTCGAGCCGAGCCCTGTTTCCCTCTTCAAGGCCAGGAAGAACGAGACGGAGATCGAGGGGGCCCGGCAGGCCCATATCCGCGACGGAGCGGCCATGGTCCGCTTCCTCATCTGGCTGGAAGAGACCGTGGCAGACGGCAAGGTGACCGAGATATCCATCGCGGAAAAACTCGAGGAGCTCAGGGGCCGGAGCGACATGTTCCGCGGTCCCAGCTTTTCGACCATTGCCGGCTACAAGGGCCACGGTGCCATCATCCATTACGAGGCGACGGAAGAGAGCAGCGTCACGGTGGAACAGGACGGTCTGCTGCTGGTGGACAGCGGCGGTCAGTACCTCGACGGGACCACGGACATAACCCGGACCATAGCCATGGACCCTCCGTCCGATGAAGAGAGGGATCGCTTCACCCGTGTCCTGAAGGGTGTGATCCTGCTCTCCGCACAGCCGTTTCCCGCCGGCGCGGCCGGCCGACGACTCGATTCGCTGGCGCGGCTGTCGCTCTGGGAGGATGGCCTCGATTTCGGCCACGGTGTGGGGCACGGGATCGGATCGTATCTCAACGTCCACGAGGGACCGCAGGCGATCTCCTTTGCGCGGTGCACGGGAGTCGCGATGGAGCCGGGAATGATCTGCTCCATCGAGCCGGGGTATTACGAGGAGGGCCGCTTCGGCATCCGGATCGAGAATGTGGCCGTGGTCTGCGAGCGGCCCGATCTGTCGCGGGATGGGGGCCCTTTTCACGGCTTCGAGACACTCACGCTCTGTCCCATCGATGGCAGGCTGGTGAAGCGGGAGCTCCTGTCCGAGGTCGAGCTCCGCTGGTTCAACAGCTACCACAAGAAGGTGTTCGACACGCTGAGCCCTCATCTCGATTCGAAAGAGAAGGCCTGGCTCGAAAAAGCGACAGCCCCGATTTGAAACAGGCCGCCCCGGAAGTCGTTCGCGTCGAGCGCGGATCTTCCGGGGCGGCTTTCAAGATTCAAGAACAACTGTCAATAGATCTGGATTTCCACCTGGTCCAAGGCAACGAGGTTCGCCGCGTCAGGGGCGCCGTTCGGTACCGAATCGATGGCCAGGTACGCCGTGTAGTTGCCCAGCGGAATCGGCTGATCGAGAACGCGGGTCGTGGGGATGTCCATCAGGGGGCCTGTGTAGTACGAGCCGCCCACACCCGGGACCCAGTTCGAGCCGTTGTTGTGGTAATAGAGATAGGGCTGCCTCTTGATCACGACGAGAACATCGAGGTTGTAGCCCAGGGCATCCTTGGCCTCGACGTAGATGTCGATCTCGCAATTCTGCGTGCTGGGGATCATGACGATGCCGTCCTTGCCGTTGACCTTGAGATCCACTTCGGGAGGTCCGCCATCCTCGAGCCAGTAGCCGGCAATCGTGTCGGGCGATGCCTGGTGGAGGCCGATGAAGACCGATTCGTTGACCGGATCTTCGTAGATGGCACAGCCGCCTGAAATGCCGCCGATCGTGGCGTCGCCTTCGAAATGGAGTCCCGTGAAGATGCCGTTCCGCGGATCGAACTGGTAGGCCTGGCAACCCGTGGGGCCGCCCTGGTCCCAGATCCAGAGCATCGGGTTGGCCGGATCGCTTTCATCCATGGCCATGCCGTAGACGCTGCCAAGGGTGTTCGGGTAGCTGTAGTAGGTCCCGTTCCACTGGATGTTGTAGATGCTGCTGCTCCAGGAGCAGGTCCAGAACGAGTTCGTTCCCGCATCGTACGCCAGGGCGCGGGCCGGGTTGATCGGCGACGGGATCGTCATGCCGGTGACCATTCCCGTGGCGGGATCGATCTGTTCGATCTGGGCTGAATCGCTGGCATAGAGGTATGTTCCGTCCCAGCACAAGTCCCGCCAGCCCCAGCCTGTCTTCCCGGTGGGATAGCTGTTGAGAAGAGTTCCGGACATGTCGATCCGGTACAGCTGGCAGGTCAACTGGTCCAGGGCGCCGGTGATCCAGAGGTCGGTTCCGTCGTACTCGACACCGAGGCACCGGGTGTCGCCGGTGATTCCTTCCACATCCATGACCCAGAGTAAATCGCCGGGATCATCGCCGTTGCCTGCGGACAGGAGGCGTTTGAACGCCGGGCTCAGTTCCGTGACCTGGGCTTCCGCGATCACGGCGGGCAGAAGGGCGCAAAGGAGTGAAGCAAGAAAGAGACGTATTTTCATGATGGCTTCTCCTTAAGGACAAACAGTGAACTTTACGATCTGCTTTTATCTGATTCGAGCCGGTCTACCTGTTCGGAAGTCTGTCAGCGGCTCCGTCATTGCCTTCGATCGAGGCGGTTCAAGGGTGCGTCATTTCATTTCCCAGTTCTCCTCTTGGAGGTGTATAAATATATCAAAATGGGCATGATTATGTAAGAAAAAAGAATGGTGGGCGGCGGCGGGCGGTACGGGATCGGCTCTCACGCCGGGCGTCTGCTGGAGGGAAAAAACAGGGTTGCCGACCAGAGGATCAGAGGAATGAGAGCGCTGGCCACGAGAGCGAGAACGGGGTGTTCGGCGCCGGAGTGTCCGAGGACGGCGTAGACGAAGGCCATGGGGAGGCTGCCGCAAGCCAGCGCGGCGATGAATCGAGCCGAGGGCATCCGGGCCAGCCCTGCCATGCAGGCGATCACCTCGGGCATGAGGGGCATCCACCTGGAGAGGATCACGGCCCACGTCCCCGACCGGGCAAAGAACCTCTCTCCGCGCTGGAGATCCTTCTCGCCGGCCAGCCTGAGCGCGGCCTTGCGGCCTGCCAGACGACAGACCGAATAGGCGATCAATCCGGAGAGAATGGAGCCCGCCCCGCCGACGAGCCCCCCGAGGATCGGGCCGTAGATTATGCCCAGGGCGGCCAAAACCGCCGTGGCAGGGATCGGCAGGAGCAGGTCGCTCACCAGAAGGAGGATCGCCATGATCCAGGCCGAGCCCTCGAAGGCTTTCAACCAGTCGACTGCCTCATCGCCCGTGAGCCACTCCTCGACCGCATTTCCGAAGAGAAGAAAGGGGATCAGGAAGAACAGAGCCAGGATCAGAAAAATAAAAAAGAAACGCATAAGGTCCTTCTCGCCAAGGATTCGGAAACGCGGAGTCGTCAGTTAGACTTTACTTCACGGGACGGGGGAAATTCAATGGCGGGCCGCTGCCTGGAGGAAGGCAGCGATCTCGATCTCCCTTGACAGGCTGAAGAAAAATGGGAAGCTTTGCCCGAGAGAAGATAAAAATCGGCTCAAAAAGCCGAAAATAATAGGTGGAGTCAATCCACTCATCCGAACCCAGCCTGGAAGTAACGAAAGGCCACCAAGAATGAGCGAAATGTTACCGGCACCCATGGCTCTATCGCTGGGTAGATATACAAAGAGCGTTCAGGAGCGGATCAGGAAGCTCGATGACGGGCGGTTCGCCGCACGCCTCTGGGAGAAGGATCCCACCCTCTGGGGCATTGATCCCGATGGGCAGCGTTCCGAGGCCCTCCCCCTTGGATGGCTCGAAGTCGCCACCAGAATGCAGTCCGAAGCCTGGGATCTCTCTCTGTTTACTCAAGAGCTTCTGGATGAAGGCTTTACGCGTATTGTCCACATGGGGATGGGGGGGAGCAGCATGGCCCCTCTCATGTTATCGAAGATTCTGCCCAATAAGGAGCCCAACCTCGAGCTCGTCGTGCTCGACACTTCGGATCCGCAAGCGATTCTGGCCGTGGAGAAAGAGTCGTCCCTCGAGAGCACATTCTTCATCGAGGCGAGCAAGTCGGGCGGCACGGCCGAGACACGGGCCATGGGTGAGTACTTCTACGGCAGGATCAAGGATAGCAAGGGCAGCGATGCCGGGGCGCACTTCGCCGTGATCTCCGACCAGGCGAGCCTCCTGCACGTTCTTTCCGAGGAGAGAAACTACAGAAAGCAGTTCGTCGGCTTCTCCGATATCGGCGGACGCTACTCTGCCCTCTCCCATTTCGGGCTCGTTCCCGCTGCCCTGGCCGGCTGCAACATCGCGGCGCTTCTCGAGAGCGCCGACATGATGGCGGGAGCCTGCGGTCCCGACCGACCGGCGGCAGAGAATCCGGGTGTGGTGCTTGGAGCCGTCCTGGGCGAGCTGGCGCTGCAGGGCCTCGACAAGGTGACGATGTTCATCCCCGAGGACCTTTCGTCCCTCGGCCTATGGCTGGAGCAGCTCATCGCGGAGAGCACTGGCAAGGACGGAAAGGGGATCATGCCTTTGACGGCGGAGCAGGCGTCCGCACCGGCTGATTACGGCACTGACAGGATCTTCGTCTACATCCGGATCAAGGAAGATCCCGATCAGGACATGGAGCAGCGCGTCAACGCCTTGCGAGGCGCCGGCCGGCCGGTGGTCACAATAACCCTCGACGATCGTCACGCGCTGGGGGCGGAAATCTTGCGATGGGAGATCGCCACGGCAACGGCGGGCGCCATCCTGGAGATCAATCCCTTCGACCAGCCCGATGTGCAAGCCAGCAAGGATCACACCACTCGGATGCTCCTCGATCTGAGCGAGAGCGGCAGCCTGGATGAAGGATCCTGCTCGCTGTCGGAAGGCTGCTTGTCGCTCTACGGCGACCCGGATGGCTCCACGGTTGCAGAGGCGCTTTCATCCTTCCTGAAGCAGACGGCAGAAAAGGGCTACGTGGCGATTCTGGCTTACGTGGCGGAGAACCGCAGCACGGCGGAGGCGCTCATCCGCATCCGCGATCTCCTCTTCAGCCGTCTCAAACGGGCGGTGACATGCGCCTTCGGGCCGCGCTACCTGCACTCCACGGGGCAGCTCTACAAAGGGGGCAAGAACAACGGGGTCTTTCTCATTCTCACGGCCGGAGACGAGGGTGACACGTTGATTCCCACTCAGATCTACACCTTCGGGACGCTGAAAAGAGCCCAGGCCATCGGCGATTTTGAAGCGCTTCGCAGCGGAGGCCGGACAGTCCTGCGCATCGATCTCGGCGCCGACGTTATCGAGGGGCTCGAGGAGCTGACCGGGTTTCTTGCAGGCTAATGAAAAAGTGCTTCGAGAATGACTTTTCCAACGGCCTGCAAGGGGGATGTCTAGACGCGATTCTTCTCGTAGAGGCAGGCGAGCGGCAGCGGGGCGAGCGTCTCGGGCGAGAACTTCTCGATGAACTGGTGAAACACGATCTGGGTGGAGATGATGCCGGTGAGCGCCATCTGCTCCGTCTCGCTGAGCCGGCCGCGTTCCTTTCCCTTCCGCACCAGATTGCCGACGGTCCTGGGTTCGAAGCAGCCGGCGTCCTCGATGGCATCTTCGGACAGACATCTGGCCACGTAGGCTGGAGCCGCCTCACCGAGGAAGGACGGGCTGATGGGTGCGCGATAGGGCTGCTTCGGCCGGCTGCGCTGGGAGAGGGGAAGGATCTTCTCCACGCTGTTCTTGAGAAGGTGCTTCTCCCTGAGGCCGCAGATCTTGAACCGAGCCGGAAGACGGCTGCAGAACTCGATGACCCGGTGGTCGAGAAAGGGGAAGCGGCCCTCGACGGAGTGCCCCATGAGCATCCGATCGCCCTGGGCTGAAAGCAGGTACTCGGACATGAACAGGGTCATCTCGAGAAACTGGGCCCGGGAGAGGGGGCGCCAGGAGGAGAACTCGCCGGGAAGCAGGCCTGCAAGCTCTTCCATTCCGTCATAGCTGCCGATCGCCTTCCGGAAAGAAGGGGAGAAGAAGCGCTTGAGACGAGCGGTGTTCTCCCATCGGATCATGTGCGAGTACCACGGCAGGTCGACCTCCGTGAGGCCTTGGCCGAAGAACGACTCGATGAAGGAGAGCCGTCGCTTCAGCTCGGGGATATAGTCGTAGAGGCGCTGCAGCAATAGAGGCCTGATCCTTGACGAGGGCTCGTTCGCCCAGAATCTGCGGACCTTGGCCTCGCGGAAGATGTTGTATCCCCCGAGGATCTCGTCGGAGCCTTCCCCCGTGAGTACGACCTTGATGCCATGCTGCTCTACAAGTCCGGAGAGCAGGTACATCGGAGCGGGCGACGTACGCAGGATCGGCATCTCGGTGTGGCGGATCACGCTGGGGAAGACCTCGCCTACCTGGGACGCTTTGCACTCGATCCGGTGGTGCTCCGTCCGGAGGAAGGCCACCATCTCCTCCTGGAACTGCCGCTCGTCAAAATCCTTGTCCTCGAAAGCGATGGAGAAGGTCTGCATCCCGCTGCCGCTACGGTGCGTGAGCGCCGTGATGGTGGACGAGTCGATTCCGCCGCTCAGGTAGGCGCCCACGGTCACGTCTGAGCGGAGGCGAAGCCGCGTGGCGTCCTCGAGCAGATCCTTGAACGCCGCGGCCAGGTCGCGGGGATCGCCGCCGAGCTCGTCGGTCCTCTGCTCGGGAAAGCCCGGCTTCCAGTAGCGGTCGATCCTGGTCCCCTCCCTATCTGCCAGGAGATACGAACCGGGCGGCAGCGAGCGGATTTCCTTGAAGACCGTTCGCCCGGGCAGAGGGGTCCAGAAGGTGAAGATCTGATCCAGGGCCATGGGGTCGAGCTCGGGACGCACCAGGCCGCTGGCCAGGATCGCCTTGATCTCGGAACCGAATACAAGTGCGCCGCTGCCGGCGGTGTAGAAAAGCGGCCGGATCCCGACCCTGTCCCTGGCCAGGAGCAGCTTCTCGAGATTCCTGTCCCAGATGGCGAAGGCGAACTGGCCGTTCATGCGCGACAGGCAGTCGAGCCCGTATTCCTCGTAAAGGTGGAGCACCACCTCGGTGTCCGTTTCGGTACTGAATCGATGCCCGCGGCTTATCAGGTCGCGTCTCAGCTCGACATAGTTGTAGGTCTCGCCGTTGTAGACGATCCAGAGGCTCTCGTCCTCGTTTGGGATCGGCTGGAGTCCGCCTGCCAGATCGATGATGCTGAGCCGCACGTTCCCCATTCCGATCCGGGAATCGCGATAGAGGCCTGCCTCGTCGGGACCGCGATGCGCGATGGCGCCGAGCATGCGCTGGAGCACGACCGTCTCCACCGGGGGCTTTTCGCTGAAATCGAGAATGCCGGTGATACCGCACATCGTTACTGAAGCGCCTTCCTGTCCACCTTGCCGGCCTGGGTCTTGGGCAGGCTGTCGCGGAACTCGACCGCCCTGGGCACCTTGAACTCCTCGAGGCGGGAAGCGCAGAACGCCATGATCTCCCGTTCCGTGGCCTCGGCGCCCGCTCGCAGCACGACGATCGCCTTCAGCCTGTTGCCCAGCAGAGGGTCCGGAGCTCCCGCAACAACGGCTTCGGCCACTACGGGCATGCTGTGGAGGATGTTCTCGATCTCCCTGGGAGCCACCTTTTCGCCCTTGACCTTCAGGATGTCATCCTCTCGTCCCACGAAGTAGAGGAAGCCGTCCTCGTCCATGCGGAAGAGGTCGCCGGTGTAGAGAAAACGCTCGTCAGGATAGCGTCCGGGACGGAAGGCCGCCGCCGTGGCCTCGGGCATCTCCCAGTATCCCTGCATCACGTTGGAGCCGCGGACGATGAGCTCGCCGGTCGTGTTCGGGGCAACGGGTGTTCCCGAGCTGTCGACGATGAGGACCTCGCAGTTGGGGATCGCCTTCCCCACGGAATCGGGACACCGGTCCAGCTCTTCCGGAGGCATGTAGGCCACCCGCTTGCATTCCGTGAGGCCGTACATCGAGTAGAGCCGGACATGGGGAAAAGCTGCGCGCAGTTTCATGATGTGGCTGGCCGGGAGGGCGGCCGCCGTGTTGGTTATGTAGCGAAGGCTGGAGAGGTCATACCGCTGAAGGTCCATCTGGAGGAGCACGGCGAACATCGTGGGGACGCCGGGAAAGCCCGTGACCTTCTCCGTGACCATTCTCGTGAGAACGGCGTGGGGGAAGGCGAAGGACCGCTCCACGATCAACGTGGCTCCGATCAGGACGGACATGATCACCTGGTACAGCCCGTAATCGAAGGAGAGCGGAAGCGTGCTCAGGATGATGTCGTCGGGCACGTTCTCCAGGTACTCGGTGATGGAGGAGGCGGCAGCGATCATGTTCCTGTGCGTTTCCATCACTCCCTTGATGTCGCCCGTGCTGCCCGAGGTGTAGATCAGGCACGCCAGGTCGATGTCGATGTTCTTGCAAGGAATAGGAGCGTCGGAGCGGGGTTCGGTAAAAGAGGAAAAGGGAAGAAAGAAGCCGTCCCGGCCGGCTTCGGGCGAATCGGCGAGGTCGGGGCAGATCACGCAGAATCTCATCGATGCGGCCGCGTCCTCGATGCCTGCCAGGTTTCCCCTCTGCCTTTCCGGGGCGAAGAGGGCCGCGGCGCGGGAGTTCGACGCGATCTCCTCGATCTTCGCTGTTTTCGTGTCGCTGTGAATGGGAACGAAAACGGCGCCCGCCTTCAGGATCCCGAAGATCGCGGCCACCGCCTCGATCGAGTTGGGCAGCCACACGAGGACGCGGTCGCCGCGTTCGATGCCGTGTTCGAGCAGGCCGCGAGCGATGTTGCCGGCGAGAGCGTCGAACTCCTTGTAAGTGAGTCTGTTTTCCCCGCAGATCAGGGCGGGCTTGTCCGGAGTGCGTTCTGCATTCCGAGCCAGGTAGTCGTGTACCAGCATCGTCTTCCCCGAAGCGTATCAGGTCTATGCAAAATCGAGAGAAAGTTCAACTCACCGCGTCCCGCTCGTTCAAAGCGGCCTCGTCACAATGAATCAAACTACGTTCCCAGCTACAAAGAATAAAATCGTCATTAATTGCACAGGCCTTGAGATGCTTGGAAGGCCGCCCCGAAAGATCCGATTTCGACTCGGAAGACTTTTGGGGCGGCCTTTGAGGGTTATTCCACTTCGAGGACGATCAGGTTGGTCAGGATGGAATCCGGGTTGGCGAGCGATCCGAGAAGAGCCTGGGCCGGCACCAGGTCGCCGGGCACCCACGACTGCGGAGCGTTCACGTTGAGCTCGAGCAGACCGTCGGCCGGGATCGAGCCGATCATGTTTCTCGTGATCGGGTCGCCAAGATAGAGCGGGCCCCAAGAGGTCTGCTCCGGCTCTTCGAGGATGCTGCCGCCTCGGGCCAGATAGACGGGGCCGGTTCCCGGCTCGCCGACGACACAGAGGCGGAAACGGACGCCCGGAGACACGGTTCCGAGGTGGTAGAGATGGGGATGGAACTCATCGGCGCCGATGTCGATCGTGCCATCGGATACACGGGGGTTGTTCTCGAAATCGGTGCTGACAAGGGGATTCGTCGAATCGCCCGCGTTCCGGCACGACGAGTTGTAGGTGATGTGGTAGTCGTAGCTGGAGAAGTCGGCGAAGAGCGGATCGCCGTCGACCATTCCCGCCCCCCAGGTGAGGGTGCAGTTCGGATCGACGTGCGTCGAGGCCTGGCCGCCTTCCACGCAGCAGTAGCTGATGGTGAGGTCTGCAGGGCGCGCCGCGTCGCCCACGACGATTTCGGGTCCGACCTGCGCCAGGTTGTTCCAGAGAATCGTGTTGACCACCGTGGGGTTCGATCCCACGTAGGAGAGGATGCCGCCGCTCCGGTTCAAGGCGGTGTTCCTGATGATCGTGTTGTTGGCGATCAGCGGAGACGAGTAGATGCAGGCGATGCCTCCGCCGTCCAGCGCCTGGTTCCAGAAGATCCTGTTGTTCACGATCTTCGGGGACTCGTAGACGCAGTAGATGCCGGCGCCGTTCCAGAACGTGGTGTTCTGGGTCATCATGTTGTTGCAGATGAAGGCGTTGGAGCTCGTGGCGCAGATCGCTCCTCCCGACAGGGAATCGTTGTAGGAGAAGAAGTTGTTCACGATCTCGGCCGGCGAGGTGTTGAGGTAGATCCCGCCGCCGTTGTTGGTGGTCTCGTTGTAGGAGATGTCGTTGTTCTCGATGGAGGGAGTGCTGGCGTTGCAGCTGATGCCGCCTCCATAGTTACCGGTGTTGTACGTGATGGTGTTGCCGGAAATGACGGGACTGGAGCCGTCCTTGCAGAAGATCCCGGCCCCGAAGGAGGAGACGTTGTTCGTGATGATGTTGCCGGTGATCGTGGGAGACGCATTTTCGCCGCAGTAGATCCCGCCGCCATAGGTCACGACCGGATCCGGATTGCCCGATCCGTTCGTGATGGTGAATCCGCTGAGCACGGAGTCGGCGCCTTCGTTGTTCACGAAGCTGATGACGCTACCGGTCTGAAGACCATCGATCACCGTGGACTCCGCTCCATCGGTGGACTGGATCGTGATGGCCTTTCCCTTGAAATCGATCTGCTCGAAGTAGGTGCCGGGCACCACATTGACGGTGTCGCGGTAGAGCGCCGCATCGATGGCATCCTGAATCGTGAGATAGTCCACGGGGACGGAGATCATCTGAGGCTCGTACAGCTCATCGGCTCCCATGTCGACGATGGTCGAGGTGATCCTCGAGTCGCCTTCGAAGTCGTGGTCGGGAAGATCCGGCACCGCGTTGTCGCCCGTATCGAGACAGGGCGATCCGGTGACGAGATGAAAATCTTCCGAAGAGGGATCTGCGAAGAGGGGATCGCTGTCGATCATGCCGGTTCCCCAGTTCAACGTGCAGTTCGTGGCCACGTAGGCAAGAGCCTGCCCACCCGACACGTCGGAGTAGGAGATCGTGACGGTGGAGGTGTGCGTCTCGTGCCCGATCCAGATTTCAGGGCCTTCGACAGCCGTGTCGTTCCAGAGGATCGAGTTCGCGACCACGGGAGCGCAGTAGTTGGTGCAGTAGATGGCGCCGCCCTCGGCCTGGCTCGCGTTTTCCGTGAAGGTGCTGTTCGTCACGGTGGGGGACGAGTAGCTCCAGCAGCAGAGGCCGGCTCCATGGCCGTCCACGCTGTTGCAGGCAATTACGTTGTTGACGAGGGAAGGCGATGAATAATCGTAGCAGTAGATGCCGCCGCCCTTGAAGGCGGTGTTGTTCTTGATCGTGTTGCTCACGATGTTGGGGGACGAGTTTTCGCAGTAGATGCCGCCCCCGTCAGAGGCCGAGTTGGCCCTGATGACGTTGTTGATCAAGGTGGGGGACGAATCGAGACAGTAGACACCGCCACCGAGGTAGTAGCCCCATGCCCCTTCAGTGCCCGTACCATTGGTCAGGGTGAATCCCTGGAGAACCGAGGAAGACGTTTCGCCGTTGGCAAAGGTCACCACGCTTCCCGTCTGGTTTCCATCGAGGATCGTCACATCGGCACCGTCCCGGCTCCGGATCAGGATGTCCTTGCCGAGGAAATCGAGCTGTCCGACGTATGTTCCTGGGCTGACAACGATTATGTCGCCACTGGAGGTCGCGTTGACGGCGTCCTGGAGATAGGGGTAGTCCCCGGGAACCCTGATCGTAGCCGAGCTGGCAGGAAAGGCTGCCATGACAACAAGAACAAGCAGAATGAGGACGGATACGAATACTCTCATATGTAAATATCCAAATTCCAAACTGTTAGAGGTGCTCCTGATAACCCGCGATGCTTTCCAAAGTATTAGGCTGATTGTATTATATCAAGGAAAACCAACGCATGGCAACAAAAAGAGCTAAAAACGAGCAGAAAAGGAACTGGGTATATGCAAAGATGCTTCCTCTCATAATAGCATGGTTGCATGGAAGGCGGTTGATAAAAACCTCGGTGGAAGGGAGGCGATCATGAAGGCGCTTTACTTCGAGAGGCATGGCGGAACCGACGAACTGCATCACGGTGAACTGCCGCGCCCCGAGGTCGGGCCGGGCCAGGTTCTGGTGGAGATCGAAGCGGCGGCGCTCAATCATCTGGATCTCTGGGTGCTGGGCGGCCTGCCGGGCCTAAAGACCGAATTCCCCCATGTTCCGGGTGCCGACGGCACGGGTACGATCCGCGAGCTGGGAGCGGGAGTGGACAGGGTGAAGCCCGGTGACAGGGTGGTCCTCGATCCGGGGATCTCGTGCGGTTCGTGCGAGTTCTGCCGGAAGGGCGAAAACAGCCTCTGCGGGGACTTCCACTTGCTGGGGGAGCATTTCAACGGGACATTCGCACAGTATGCGACTGTTCCTGTCGAGAATATCCATCCCGTCCCGCCTCATCTGGGTTTCGAGGAAGCGGCGGCTTTTCCCCTCGTCTTCTGTACAGCCTGGAGAATGCTGTTTCCCCGCGGAAGACTTCAGCCCGGCGAGACGGTCCTGATCCATGGCATCGGCGGGGGGGTCTCCACGGCCGCCCTGCAGCTGGTCGTCGCAGCAGGAGCGGAGGCCGTTGTGACCTCCCACAGCTCCTCCAAGCTGGAGAAGGCGGCTCAGCTGGGTGCGAGCTGCCTGATCGACTACTCGAAAAGGAATGTCGTCTCAGAGGTCAAGGCGTTCACCAAGGGCCGCGGGGTCGACCTGGTGGTCGAAAGCGTGGGCGAGGCGACGTGGGAGTCGAGCCTCACCAGCCTGAGACAGGGCGGCAGGCTCGTCACCTGCGGCGCCACGACAGGCCCTATCGGCCGCACGAGCATTCCCCTGCTCTTCTGGAAGCAGTTCGAGATCATCGGCTCCACGATGGCAGGACGGGGTGATTTCCAGGATATGCTCCGCTTCGTCACAAAAGCGGGGCTGAGGCCGGTTCTCGATAAGAGCTTCAGCCTCCAGGAGGCCGGGCAAGCCTACGGACGGATGAGAGAGGCGGAGCAGTTCGGCAAGATCGTGCTGAAGATCAGCTGATTCCAGCCGATTTTCACCGATGGATCAGGGGCTTCTTGAGGGGATAACTTGTTTTTTCGGTGATATTATCGCCAAGATGAGCCATAATCTCATTCCCTCTTCTATTAGAATATTATCTACCGCAGCACACGGGCTCTGGAAGAGGAGTGCGGTTATTTCTCGACAAATAAAAATTGAGTATTTCCGAAGTTGCGGATTTTCCAGACAGGCGTTCTCTTCAGGGAGGCACACCCTGGATCGGACTTTTTATCGAATTAAAGTAGATTTATATAACGACTGTGATATACTGATTCCGATGGCTCCGGGGAACTCCCGCATCCTGCGGAACCCCGATGACCGTCTCCGAAACCGATTTTTTCATTGGGCAGTCTAAGCCATTTGTCACCAATAGGTTATTAGGAGTGTATGCTGATGAAACACCTATCCGGAAAATGGAAATCCGCGGGACTTACGGCGCTTCTTGCCGCGCTTGTCCTGACTTTTGCCTTTTTCGGCTGCTCCAGGACTTCAACCCTGGGTTTAGGCGGAGGGGGCCTCGGTTTTCAAGGTACCGGCACATCATGGAACAATGAGCCGGGCGGCGACCTTCTCTGGTCAGTGAAATACCTGAACCGAATGCTCGACTCGGACGAAGAGATCGTTCTGATCGACTGTCGTTTCGATGAGGCTGATTTCGATACCGGCCACATTGAAGACGCGATCTGGCTCACGTGGAAGCAGATCTCCCCTGATCCTGCCGTCGGATTCCTTCCCCAGGCCGATGTGGCAGCCTTTCTCGGCAACAGGGGGATCGAGCGCACCGACAAGATCGTGATCTACAACGATGGTGTGCACTACGCCCAGAACCCCTGCCGCCTCTTCTGGCTCCTCGAGTATTACGGATGCGACGATGTTCACGTCGTGGACGGCGGTCTCAGGGCCTGGGAAGAGGCGGGCTTCCCCGTCGACAACACTCCCTGGTCCTCGTACAACATCACGCCGAAGACCTTCACCGCGGTGATCAACGACTTGATCGTTGCCGACACCGCTTACGTGAGGAACATTGTCGATAACTTCGATACCACCACCACTGCGATTCTCGATGCCCGTTCGCAGGAGGAGTTCAACGGCGAGATCGATCCCGTCCAGCAGGACCTGGCGGGCCACATCCCGTTGTCCGGCCATGTCTGGTGGTCCTGGTGCGTGGATCATGATACCGGTCTTCTTCGTACCCCGAAGCAGATCAAGAACCTCTTCGGACCGGCCGGTGCCGTTCCGGGCAAGGAGATCATCGCCGTCGGCCTGACCGGTGTCCGTTCCACCCTGGACTACTTCGTCTGCAGGCTGCTCGGCTACCCCTGCCGCGTCTACCAGGAAGGCATCCTCACCTGGACCGATGTGGATGTTCCCACGCAGAATCCCGTCGAGCGGACAGGAGCTTACATTCACAAGAGCGTCTGCGAGCGGCTCTTCGCCGGCGCTTCCACCGTCTTCGGTGGAAAGGTCTTCCTCTTCGGCGGCATCCGGCACGACGTGTCGAACAACACGTACAACATCGTGGACTGGATCCAGAGGTTCGATCCCACGGTCATGCCTGTCCACGAGGGCAGCGATACGACCGCCTGGACGGTGCTCAACGCTCCGATGAGCGTGCCCCGCAGCTACATGGGCGCGGCCGCTGACCTCGAAGTCGGTGCCGATGCCATCTACCTCTTCGGAGGCAGGGATCCCTCGGGCACGGTGCACTCCGATATCATCAAGTGCGACGTCGATCCGAACACGCTGAACATCACCGGCATGACGACCCTAGGTGTCAGCCTTCCCGAACCCCTGCTCGTAGCCGGCTGCGTCTTCAATGACGACGACGGCCTGATCTACATCTTTGGCGGTTCCAACACGCTCTCGGCCACTGGAGCCACCGCATCGACCTATGTCTTCACGCCCGAGTCCCAGGGCGGTCCTGCCATCAACGTGCTGGATCCGCTTCCGAGCGCAAGGTCGCGGTGCGGCGGTGTCGCCCTCGACGGCAAGATCTACTGCCTTGGCGGCGAGACGGCCGACATGGAGCTCCTTGACGAGGTCCTGGTGCTCGAGCCCGGCGGATCCAAGTCCGGATGGACAGAGATCGAGCCGATGCTGATCCCGAGGCTCGGAGTCAAGGGCGCCGTCGCTTTCGGCCGCATCTACATGTGCGGCGGCTTCATCGATGATCCCGAGTACGGCTACTCCACCGCCGGCAAGGTGGAATCCTTCGATCCTTCGATGCCCGACGACGGCTGGCGCGATGATGGCAAGATGGCCATGAAGAAGTACCAGCACTACATGGAGAGCGTGGACAACGTGATCTACCTCTTCGGCGGATACAAGGGCCCGCCTCACACGATGGCAGGTACCATGAAGGACCCCAACGTCGTCGAGTTCCGGCCCGTGATCTCAGAACTCAAGACCCCGATTCTTGACGGAGCCCAGCACGGCGGCGCCACGGCGGTCATCAACGACAAGATCTACATCTTCGGCGGATACGAGGATGGAAGCCTCACCAGCAAGGTGAAGGAGTACGATCCCGCCGCCGACACGTGGACGCTGATGGATCCCATGCCGAACGGCGCGCACAAGGGCGCTTCGGCGGTCGTGTCCGGCGGCAAGGCCATCGTCTTCGACGGTGCCTTCAGCACGGCCACGCTCGAATTCGATCCCTCCCAGCCCCTGGAAAGCCAGTGGACCACTCTCGAAGCCATGCCTGATGACAGGTATGGTGCCGCCGCAGTCTACTATGACGATACGGCGAACATGTTCTTCAGCGGCATCGGTCCTGAGCTGGCCTTCGTGATCGGCGGTAACGACACCTCGGATCTACCTGTCGACACGACGCTCATCTTCGACGTCACGAACAAGACCTGGACCAGTTTCTACGCATTCGACCTTCTGCCCATCCCGCTGGGCATGGCGACAGCCGCTCTGGTCGATGACACGATCTTCCTCGCCGGCGGCATGAACATCAACGGCGAGGCCGTTCACAACACCCTGTCCGTCGACCTTTCTCAGAGTCCGCTCCTGGCCTGGCAGACCTCCGTTGCCATGCCGACGGCCCGCTACGGACATGGATGCGCCGTTGTCAACGGCCTGATCTACTGCGTGGGCGGCCACGTCCTCGATGGCTCGAGCCTGGCCGTCACTGGCGCCGTGGAAGTCTTCGATGCGAAGGCCGGCCGCTGGACGAAGCGCCCTGCCCTGGAAGAGGGGAGAGCCCTCCCGTTCACCGCGGCGGCTCCCGCTTCACATTCCGGCAACTCGCTCTTCATCATCGGCGGCTTCAACAACAAGCCGGAGAACTTCTTCGACGAGGTGATCGAAATGGCTCCGTGATCCGATATTCCGAGATCCAAAGCAACCCGTCCGGTCGTCAGGCCGGGCGGGCTTTTTTTTATCGTGATGGAATTTGAAGTCCCGTCCTCGTTATGATAATGATGCAAGTTCTGTTCAGATTGAGGAGAACTCTAGCCGATGATCAGTATTGATGCCCTTTTCTGGACAGGGTCGCTGTGAATTGAATTCGTGACTGGCCATGCTTGAAAGGATAAGTCATGGGTATATTCGGACTTGGGAAGAAACAGACCAAGCCGGCCCCCCAGCCGGCTGCTCAGAGCAGTGTAACGAAACGCCCTGATCCAAAAGGGAATAACAATTTCATCATTATCATCCTCGATTCGTGCCGCTTCGATTCTTTCATGGCCGCTGAACCGAAGATGATCACCAAGCTCGGCGATGTGGAGAAGCGGTTCAGCTATGCTTCCTGGACAGCTCCGTCCCATTACAACCTTCTCATGGGCCTGGTTCCGCACACGAGCCCGCCCCATGTTTTTGCCTCCGAGTACTACAAGGAGGACTTCTTCAATTTCAACAAGCGGCTCGGGGCCGAGGGCATCGAGTTCTCCAAGCTGATCCCCTCGCTTTATCTCCCGATCTACCTGCGGGACACGATGGGATACCACACGAACGCCCGGGTTTCGCTGCCCGTGCTCAATCCCAAGACCCCGCTCAACAGGGGATTCGACAACTTCAAGCTGATGGAGAAGCACAACGACATGGCTGCCATGCTCGACACCATGACGTTCTCCAGCGACCGGCCGTCGTTCTACCTCCTGAACGTGGGCGAGACCCACTATCCCTATGCCAAGCCTGACGAGGATCCCTCGGAGTGGCCGCGCATCAGCGGCGTCCACGGTGTTTTCAAGCATCTGGACGAGCACATCGTGGGCGGAGAGCTCAAGACCGATGACGCCCCCAAGTTCTTCGATCAGGAGAAGCTCGACACCTTGAGAGAGCGCCAGGTCGATACGGTCCGCTACCTGGACAAGGAGGTTTTCGGTCCTCTCTTCGAGATGGTCCCCAAGAACACGTGGATCATCGTGACCGCCGACCACGGGGAGCTCTTCGGCGAGGAAGGATACTTCGGCCACGGCCCGATCCAGCACGACAAGGTCTTCGAGGTGCCCTTTCTGGAGGGGATGGTTCCGTAATCAACCCCTGTCGGAGCTTCGCCTGCGCCGGGAACTCCGCTGCGGCTTCTTACGGCTGCCGCCGCGGGATTGCCGGCGTTTTGCTTCATCGTTTCTCTGCTTCGGCGCCGGAGCGGGCTCCTGCGGGTAGAGGGGCTTGTGAAGCGTCTCCTGGTAGAATTGATCGAACAGCATGGCCTTGATCTCCTCGGCCGCGTCGCTTTCCGCCAGGGTCCGGGAGAAGGGAAGGAAGCGGCGTAGACGCTCCCTCTCGATGTTCGAGAGGGAGCGGTGCTTCTCCTCGAGCATCACCCGCAGTCGTTCGGCCACCTTCTTCTCCAGCTCGTCGTCCGACGGGAGCTCCTTCCTGATCAACGCGATGCCGTGAAGCTTGGCGCGCTTCTTGAGCTCGATCTCCTCGATCACGCTGACCAGGCTGATCGCCGTGCCGCCCTCTTCCGCCCGGCCGGTGCGTCCCGCCCGGTGGATGTAATGCTCCTGCGCCTGGGGGAGGTTGTAGAGGATCACGTAGCCCATCTCGCTGATGTCGATCCCGCGGGCCGCCACATCGGTGGCCACGAGGAAGCGGAGGTGGCCCTCGCGGATGCGGCCCATCACCCTGTCCCTCTCCTTCTGAGAGAGGTCGCCGCTCAGGTAGTCTCCGTCGTATCCGAAGTTCTGCAGAAAGACCCCGAGATACTCTACCTCGCGCTTCGTGTTGCAGAAGATCAGAGCCGCCTCGGGGTTCTCCATCTCGATGACCTTGAGCAGGGCACGGTCCTTGTGCATGCCGTCGGCCACGTAATAGATGTGGTCGACCTTCTCCACGTGGAGGGTGTCGCCGCTCAGGCTGATCGGCTCGGGATTGTTCGTGAAGCGCTGAGCCAGCGATGCCACACCCCTGGGAATGGTGGCGGAGAAGAGGCATGTCTGACGCTTTTCGGGGATGAACGACAGGATCCGGGTGATCGATTTGAAAAAACCCATGGAGAGCATCTCGTCAGCCTCGTCGAGGACGAGCATGCGCAGCCTGGAAATGGAGACGCGCCGGCTCACCAGATGATCGATCATGCGTCCCGGCGTGGCCACGATGATATGGACGATATTCTCGAACGCCTTGATCTGCGGCTCGTACGAGGTGCCGCCATAGACGGCCACCGAGCGGATGCCGGTACCCTTTGTGAGCTCCTTGACGACGGTATGGACCTGCTCGGCCAGCTCCCGCGTGGGCACGAGGATCAATCCCTGCACGGTCTTCCTGCCCGTGTCCACGAGCTGGCAGAGCGGCAGGACGAAGGCCGCCGTCTTTCCGGATCCCGTTCGGGACTGAACCACCACATCGCGGCCTCCCATCAGCATGGGGACGACCTGCTCCTGAACGGGCAGCGGTTTTTTCCAGCCCTGGCGTTCAACGTTCTTACTCAAGTGATCGGGAAGGTCCTCGAAACGGAAGAGCTTGCGCCCCTCCGGCTGCTCCGGGTCCTTTCTCGGCCTGTCCGACGGTTTTTTTGCCATTCGATCTGCTCCACTCTCTCTCTGGAACGGCATTTGACGTATTGCCATCATTCGAGGCTATATTAGCAGGGAAGAATCTCAACCGGTCAATGGAAATGCGTGAAATCCGTCGGTCAGACGGATTGACCTGACCCGGCCTCTTTCTTAACATGCGGCATTGCTTTCGTTTTGGAAAGTTTTTCCCTGCAGGATCTTTCGCTTTCGCGAAGCCCTTTCGGGCCGCTCTCGCAGGACAAGAAGAGGAGGTTTGGAATGAAATGCTCTCTTATCCCCTCGATCGGATCAAGGACAACGATCCTTCTGATCGCGGCTTTTTTCCTGTTGGGGCAGCCGGATATCGAGGCCGGGGAGGCTGAAGGGGCGCAGAGTCCCGCATCGGCGGTCTCCGAGGGATCCTTCGTCCCCCTTTTCAATGGAAAAGATCTGGATGGCTGGTTTTCGCCCGATGGCAAGGCGATCGGTTACGTGGCCCGCGACGGCCTGCTCGTCTGTCCCGCCTCCTCGGGCGGCAGGCTCTTCCACAGGGAGAAGTTCGCTGATTTCATCCTGCGTTTCGAGTTCAAGCTCGAGCCCGGCGGGAACAACGGGGTGGCGATCCGCGCCCCTGTCGAGGGACGCGCCTCCTACGACGGCATGGAAATCCAGATCCTCGACGACGATGCGGAAAAGTACAGGAACCTACGCCCGACGCAGTACCACGGCTCGATCTACGACGTGGCGCCGGCCAGGCGGGGAGCCCTGAAAAAGGCAGGCGAGTGGAACAGGGAGGAGATCCTCTGCCAGGGATCGATGGTGCGGGTGACGCTGAACGGGCAGGTCATCGTCGATGCCGACCTCGCCAAGGTAACCGATCCGGAGGTCGTCAAGAAGCATCCCGGAATCAGGAGAAAGGCGGGCCATATCGGCTTTCTCGGTCATGGGGCCCTGGTGGAGTTCCGGAACATCGAGATCTGCGACCTCAACCTGAACGTGCCGCCCGAGGGCTTCACCGCCCTTTTCAACGGAAGGAATCTCGACGGCTGGAAAGGTCTTGTGGCGAATCCTCCGGCGCGGGCCAAAATGACTCCCGAGGAGCTGGCCAAGGCGCAGGCTGCCGCGGACAAGGAAATGAAGAAGCACTGGTCGGTTCAGGACGGAATCATCCTGTTCGACGGGAAGGGACACAACCTTTGCAGCCTGAAGGATTACGGCGACTTCGAGCTGTACGTCGACTGGAGGATCCCTCGCGCCGGCGACAGCGGGATCTACGTCCGTGGAAGCCCCCAGGTGCAGATCTGGGTGCACGATTTCGGTTCGGGCGGCCTTTACAACAACAAGAAGAACCAGAGCAAGCCGCTGAAGAACGCCGACCACCCCCCCGGCATCTGGAACCGGTTCCGTATCATCATGATCGGGGAGAAGGTCACAGTCTTCCTGAACGACGAGCTGGTTGTCGACAAGGTGCCCCTCGAGAACTACTGGGAGCGCAATAAACCGATCTACGAGAAGGGTTCCATCGAGCTGCAGAGCCATGGAGGCCCCCTCTCTTTCCGGAACATCTTCGTCCGCGAGATCAGGGAGGAGGAGTCCCTGCGCGGCGGCGATTTCAAGAAGAACATCAAGTAATTTGGAAATCAGATAACGGAGAAAATTCCATGGCCAAGAAGAAGAGCCTGAAATCGGTCACGATCCCTGTCTCCACATTCGAGAATGTGATGAAACAGTTCGATCAGGCGGCTGGAAAGCTCAACATCGAAGCCGGACTGCTGGAGTTCATCAAGTATCCCCGGCGCAGCACCATCGTGAAGCTTCCCGTCAAGATGGACGACGGGAACTTTCAGATGTTCACCGGCTACCGGGTGCAGCACTCCATCGTCCGCGGTCCCGGCAAGGGCGGCATCCGTTATCACCCCGATGTGACACTCGACGAGGTGCAGGCTCTGGCGGCCTGGATGACCTGGAAATGCGCCGTCGTGGAAATCCCATTCGGCGGCGCCAAGGGAGGGATCCAGTGCGATCCCACCATGATGACGGAGAACGAGATCGAGCGGCTGACTCGGCGATACACGGCCGCCTTGTTCGACGTCCTGGGCCCGGAAAAGGACATCCCCGCGCCCGACGTCAACACGAACGAGAAGACCATGGCCTGGATCATGGACACGTTCTCCATGAACGCGAAGTACACCGAGACGGCCGTGGTGACCGGAAAACCCATCGCGATCGGCGGATCGCGCGGGCGGAGGGAAGCCACCGGGCGGGGTGTTGTGATCACCGCCAGGGAGGCGATGAAGCATCTCGGGATCGACCCCGCGAAGACGACGGCGGCGGTGCAGGGCTTCGGCAACGTGGGATCGGTGGCAGCCAGCTTTCTCCAGGACATGGGTGTCAAGGTCACACACGTCTGCGACGTCTACGGAGGGCTCCACAATCGGCACGGCATCGACATCAAGGCGCTGATCACCCATGTGGAGAAGGAGGGACGGGTCGTCGGATTTCCGGAAGCCGAAGAGTACGATGCCAGCGAGATCCTCTACGAGGATGTGGGTGTCCTGGTCCCGGCTGCCCTGGAGAACCAGATCACGGCCGAGAACGCTCCCGCTGTCAAGGCCCGGATCGTGGCCGAGGGGGCCAATGGACCTGTCACGCCGGAGGCCGATCCGATCCTCCAGGCGAACAACGTCTTCGTGATCCCGGACATCCTCTGCAATTCCGGCGGCGTCACGGTCTCGTACTTCGAGTGGGTCCAGGATCGCATCGGCTACTTCTGGACCGAGGAGGACGTGAACAGCCGCCTCGAGATGTTTGCCACGCGGGCTTTCAACAATGTTTTATCCATGGCGCTGGAGAACAAGGTGCATCTCCGCATGGCCGCCTTCATGCTGGCCATCCAGCGCGTGGTCGATGTGCTGCGTTACCGCGGCATCTATGCATGACAGGATCAAGTCCCCTTGCAACGGGACAGGGGGGAACAATTTTCCCTCTTGTCCCTGTCCCGCATTGCGGGCATCATGGATTTCACGATGAACTGGCTGGCGGCAACAGGCGAAAAAAGTCTCAACAGGGTTCGTGCTGTTTTCCATCTGGCCGCTCTGGTCTGGGCCGTGCTCCGCATCGCGTTCAGTCCGGGCCGCTGGACGCGCCCTCTGCGCGACGTCCTGGGAAGACAGATCCTCTTCACGGCTGTCGAGGCCGTTCCCTTCATGACTCTGGTGGCCTGCATGACAGGCATCGCCATCGTGCTGCAGGTACAGATCTGGCTGACCAATATGGGGCACTCGCAGCTCCTGGGGCCGATGCTCGCCGCCGTGGTGATCCGCGAGGCGGCTCCCCTGATCGCCAACTTCGTGGTGATCGGCCGGAGCGGCTCCGCCGTGGCCACGGAGCTGGGCAACATGAAGGTGAACGGCGAGGTGGATCTTCTCGATGCCCAGGGGCTCGATCCGTTCCTCTATCTCGTTGTGCCCCGTGTCCTGAGCCTGGCGCTCTCGGTCTTCTGCCTGGCCTTTGTCTTCATCATCGTCTCGCTCGGCAGCGGCTTTCTCTGCGGCATTCTGGTCGGAGCCAACCTCGGCAGCCCGGCCGCCTTTGCCGAGTGCGTGCTGGGCGCCGTGGAGAAGGAGGATATTCTCAACCTGCTGGCCAAGACGATCTGTCCCGGGCTGCTCACCGGCGCCATCTGCTGCTCCGAGGGGTTCAGCGTACGCTCCGCCGTGACCGAGGTGCCCCAGGCCACCACGCGCGCCCTGGTCCGTTCCGTTGGTGCCTTTTTTGTGATTGCCGCCATTGTTTCGCTGATCACGTACTTCTGATTGAATGATGTCGCAGGGAGACGATTGCCGGTGGAGAATGATCCTGTTCTTGCTTTCGACAACGTCACGGTGAAGGAGAAGAGAGGCCGCGTCCGTGGGCTTTGCGGCGCCTCCTTCGCAATTCACCGCGGAGAGCTGATGCTGGTCCGTCTCGCCGAGGATGCGCACGCTGCACCCCTGGCGGACGCGGCGCAGGGTCTCGGCGAGATCGAGGAGGGATCCGTGCGCTTTCTGGGGCAGCCATGGCAGACTCTTGCCCCTGACGCGGCCGCCGCACTCCGGGGGAAGACCGGGAGGGTCTTCGAGTCGAGGGCGTGGCTCAGCAACCTCGACCTCGATGAGAACGTCTTTCTGGCCGAAAGCCATCACAGCAGACGGCCACTGACCGAGATCAAGGCGGAAGCCTTGAAGCTGGCCGGCGATTTCGGCCTTTCCGGGCTGGGCGAGACACGATGCCACAACGTGCTGCCCCCCGACCTGCGCCGTGCCGAGTGGGTCAGGGCCTTTCTGGGAAATCCCTCTCTCCTGATCCTTGAGCGCCCCACGCGCGATGTGGCGTCCCACATGACGGCGCCCCTCGAGGAAGCTGTCAGTGCGGCCTGCAAGCGCGGAGCCGCCGTTCTCTGGATCACGAGCAATCCCAGGATCTGGAGGGACGGCGCTTTCAATTCCTGTTTACGGTTTGCCCTGAGCGGACCAGAACTTCAACCCGTTGCGGAGACGGTTTCATGACCAAACCGTTCAAGTTCCGTTATGTCAACGAGATCGCGGGAGTCTTCGTCCTCCTGATCGTGATCCTCTTCATCGCCGGAATCGTTCTGGCCGGTTTTGTCCAGGGCTGGTTCGAGAGCTATCACAGGCTGACCCTCGATATCCCGGCCGAGGGGCTGTCCGGGCTGCAGGAAGGGGCCGAGGTGGAGATCCTCGGAGCCGTTGTCGGTTCGGTCGAAAGCCTGATCGTCAACGACAAGACAGGCGACATGGAGGCCGTGGCCGCGATCAGGAGCGACTTCTTCAGCTTCGTGAAGCAGGACTCCCAGGCGTTCATCAGGAAGAGGTTCATCTTTGCCGGCGACACCTACGTGGAGATCACCAGGGGTGAGGGAGCTCCCATTCCCGACAAGGACAGGATGTTCCGGATGACCTGCGAACCGGGCCGCGAAATCCTCACGACGATACAGGAGTTCGCCGACGAGATCCGGGAGAGCCGGATTCTCGACAGCATCATGGAGATGAGCTTCGAGATCCAGGCCGCCGTGCTCGGCGTCCTGACCCAGGCGCGCAACTCTCTGGAGAGGTACACCACCCTGGTCGTCGATCTCCGCGAAACCAGCGTCAAGGTGCAGACCCTGCTCGAGCGGATCGACGGGATAGTCCAGAAAACCGAGGCGGGCGAAGGGACGGTCGGCATGCTCCTGACCGACAGCACCCTGGCTGAAAAAACGATATCCATTGCGGGCAAGGTCGAAACGACGATCGACGAGGTCGATGCCGTTCTTCGTGACGTGCACCGCATGACCGCCGGTCTGCCCGATGCGGCTCAGATGGCTCGGGATCTCGAGACGATCCGCGAGATCCTCGAGAATGTGCGAGCCGCCACCGAGCTGCTGCCTGCCATGGCCGAGACGGCGGGCGCGGAGATCGAGGATATTCCGGGCATGATCCGGCAGATCCGTCAGAACCTGCGCGAGGCCGAGGAGCTCGTCGAGGCCGTCAAGAGGCACTGGCTGATCCGGAAGTACGTGGAGACGGCCGAGCCGCCTGCCACGCTGCCGCCGTCCCTGGTGACGCCTTCACGGTCGGACAAGGATTCTGCTCCCGGGAGATCCGGGAGCCCGGGACTATCGGAGCCGAAGAAGGGGGGTGGGCGATGAGAAGCCGCTCTTCCGGATTCGCCGCCCTGGCGGCAAGCGCGGGGCTTGTTTTGATCCTCTGCCTCTCCTGTTCTGCTCCGGAGAGGGGCGAAAAGGGCGATGCCGAAGTGGTGCACCTCTCGGAAGCGGCCCAGGAGGCTTTCCGCGCCGGCCGGGTCGAAAGGGCCGCCGTGCTCTATTCCGAAACACGGAATAGAGCCTGCCTCCTCGATGACGCCGCCGCCCTGGCCGACGCCGCCTACAATCTAGCCGCCTGCCTCCTGGTCCTGGGTGAGGCGGATTCGGCGCGTTCCTGCCTGGCCGAGGCGCTCGACGAGCTGAAGCGGATCAACGGCTCGCCGGCCGACGCCCTGCTCCTCGATGCCGAGGCGGCCCGGCTCCAGGGAAAAACCGGCGAGGCGGATCGCATCTGCCTCGAGGTTCTTTCACTTCCCGGGAAATGGGCGGCGGACAGCCGCAGGCTCCAGGCGATCCTGCTGCGCGCCCGCCTGGCCTGCGAGGAAGGCCGGATCGAGGAGGCAAGGGCCAGGCTCGGCGAGGCCGAGAGGCTGATTTCCGATGTGCGGTTGCCGCGGCTCCACGCCGAGGCGGCCCGGCTCCAGGGAGAGCTCTTCCGCCTGTCCGGCTCGTGGCAGAAGGCGGGGGCGTCCTTCGACAGGGAGGCGGGGCATCACAAGCAGGCCAAGGTCTTCCGGGAGATGGCCGAGGCGCTCGTGCGTGCGGGAGAATGCTACAAGAACGGCGACGAGATGGACATCGCCGTGGATCGACTCTACCGTGCGGCTCGCAGCCTCTACGCCCAGGACTTGCGGGAGAGTGCCCTCGCTGCGGTCCGTCTGGCTGCTGAAGCGGCATCCGAAAGCGGCGACACGGGATCGATCCGGCGGTGCCGCGATCTACTCAGGGAAATCGAGGAAGCGAAGATCGAGAAGTGAGCGCGCAGCTCCGCTCATCGAGCCTGGCGGTTCAAGGAAAAAAAAGCGCCGGACACCCAAACGGCGGCCGGCGCTTTCCAATGATCGATCAGGGCCCTACTTCAATAGCTCCATCAGGACGGTGAACTCTTCCTCGTTCCTGATGTTGTTCAGATCGGAATCTTTCGCGATCAGCTCCTTGTCGTCGAAGCCGGCGGCCAGTGCCTTCTTCAGGTAGAGGAGAGCGTCCGCCTTCCGATCGAGGCACGAGTAGCCGCAGCAGATGTTGTAGAGAGCCGTGCTCTTCCTGAACTCGCTCTCAGACGCCACGGTTTTGTAGTCCGCGATGCCGGCCTCGTACTTGCCGAGCGCCAGGTTGCAGTAGCCGCGGTGCATCAGCGTCAGGTAATAGTTCTCGTGACCGCAGAACCGTTCGAGCCAGTTGCTGAAGATGCCCCGCGCCTCGACGTACTCTCCCCGGGACATGCAGGCGTAGCCGTGCTCGAATATCGCGTCGGCCATCTGAGCCATCGCATGGTCCCTCGACATCTCCTGGCTGCGCATGGCGCTGGCGAAGATTCCGGGAACGAGATCGTTCTGCACGAGGTAATCAGCCACGGAGGCCCCTGCCGTCGCCAGAGCGCCGAGTCCGAAGGACCAGCGGCCCGAGAGGAGGTATCCATCGCTGTCCGCCTGGACATAGGAGACGGAGCTGGAGAAGCAGTCGGTCAGCGTGTCTGCCATGGGCAGGAGAGCCGGATCGAGGGGCAGCCCCGTTTCAGACATCACCATGGGCAGGAAGGGAGCGCCAGTCTCGTAGAGGATGGCGATCAGCTTCGGCATGTTCACGTACTTGAGAACGGATACGCCCTCTGGTACGCCGTCCATCGCCTTCTTGAAGGCGTCGGTCTCGGACAGACCGGGGCCGCCTTCACCCAGCCAGCGGAGGTACTTCTTCATGCCCAGCGTGGTGCTCGACACGACGAGGCGTCCCTCCTCGATGATGAAGGTGGGGGAGATGGGGAGCGGGATCTCGGAGGGAGACAGGTACTGCATGGTGTGGCCCTGGTAGGAGGTTTCCAGGATCTTCACCTCTTCGGGTGCAAAGGTCAGCAGCTTGTCGAGGAGAGCCTTGAATCCCTCGCTGTCCCTCAGTGCGACGGTGAGATAGAACTCGGGGATGAGCCCGGACTTCTGGGGCAGCACGAAGAACGAGACCTCGGAGCCGAGAGGGGAGAGGATCTCTTCCCTCAGATCGAATCCCGATTCCCGCTTGAGCTGCTGGAAGGCCATATCGAAGTGGCCCGAAAATTCGGGCAGCGCGCTCCGGACGAACTTCTCGGCCTCTTCGAGCAGCATGGCCGGATCAAAGGTGAAGCCCATGAAAAAGAAGGTTTCGGGCGGCAACATCGAGAGGCACTGCGGCGTGACCGGATGGGGGGCAAAGGCTTTCAACAAGCCCTTCTTCTCGCCGGGGCAGCCGATGAAGAGGCTGTCCCGAGAGCCGCCGCCCTCGCAGGCCGAGCCCAGGGAGAGCGATTCGATGGGACCCAGGCCGAGGAGGTCGGACCATTCGTCGAACTCGTAGGGCCAGAAAGGCTCCAGCATGTGGAGCACCGGCTCGAGGCTGACATAGGCCATGCAGCGGAGCTTGTCGTCTCCCAGCTTCTTGCAGCTGCGCTTGAAGGCCGGATTACTCTTGAGGGCCGGCTTGGAGTTGATCGAGGTGTCGATGATCTCCTGGAGATAGTAGCGGTTCACCGTGGCGACGAACAGGTTGTCCAGGGTCGTGTAGCAGACGGCGAGCCGGCTCCACGGCATGTTCAACGTCTTGATCTTCATGCCCTTGTACTCGAAGGCGTCCCGCTCCAGATGCTGCATCTGGGCGACCATGCCGATGAGGTAGTCGATGGTGCCGAGGAACTGCTCCCTGCTGTTCCCCATGTCGACCAGCAGGGCCGGCGCGGGGACCGCCCCGCGCTCGAAGATCGTCAGCCGCGAGCTGCAGGCCAGGGTCAGCTCACCCTGGAAGAGGCTCCAGACCTTCTTGAAGGGAAAGTCGATTCCCTCGGCTCCGCTCAGCTTGGTCTCGACGAGTTCTTTCATCGGAGCGAAGAAGGCTTGAATCTCCTCGTCGGCCCAGAGCTTGAAGAGGTCGAGAGACTTCCGATCCTCCAGGAGCTGGTGGATGCCGGAAAAGTTGGCATAGAGGAAGGTCGTATCAGAGGGCAGGACCTGACTCGATTCCAGCGTTCCGGGCTGGAACGCCTGCGATTCTCCCTCCCCGGCTCTGGCAACCAGGCCCGAGCCCAGGAGGAGAATGAAGAGAAGGAAGACTAAACGCTTTGACATGAGAGTGGTTCGGTACATGATTACAGGCTCCTACTGGGTGCAGAAGAATGAAATGGATTCAGATGGTCCGCTGAGCAAGGACAGAAAAATCGATTCAGCATGAGCAGCATCGCGAACCGTACTGGAAAAAGCAGCTGAGAAGGGTCCCGGACCGATCTGTATTCCGGTCCGGGGGAGTATACAATAATCAATGGTTCAAATGACACTTTTATCGACAATACATGACACAACTTTCTCGAAGGAATTTTCGGTTGATGAAATTGTTGGTCCTCTCGACTCCAGGTGAACCATGAACTGGGATTCATTTGTCTACCAGTATGTTGTGGGAGGGCTGATCTTCTTCTCCCTCTTCATCCTGGCCTGGCGGTCGGGCGACTATTCCTGGAAGAACAAGGAAGACCGCTACACCTCGGTTTTTCTTCTCCTGACATTCCTGGTCTATCTCTGCGGGCAGCTCGTCTGGCAGCTCGCAGCCACGGGGGTGGGCTGAGATGGAATCGGTCACGATCACGGGAACAGGTCTGGATTACGCCGTCATCGTGGGCTACTTCGTGGCCATCTTTTCCGTCGGGGCCCTTTTTGCCCGGTTCACCCGCTCCACCAAGGATTTCTTCTTCGGGGGGCAGCGCTTCGCCTGGTGGCTGGTGGCCTTCTCGTACGTTGCCTCTATCGTAGGATCGTACAGCTTCATCAAGTACTCGGAGGCCGGATTCAGGTACGGCATGTCGTCCACCATGTCGTACCTGAACGACTGGATCGTCATGAGCCTGCTCCTGTTCGGCTGGTTCCCGATCATCTACTTCTCGCGGTGCGGCAGCGTGCCCGAGTACTTCAGGAAGCGTTTCGACGAACGGACGCGGGTGATGGCCCTGATCATCATCATGGTCTACATGGTGGGGTACATCGGCATCAACCTCTACACCATGGGCATGGCGATCAACGCGCTGCTCGGGACCGACGTCTTCTGGTCCGCCGTGGTGGTCGCCGTGGTCTGCGCGATCTACGTGACGGCCGGCGGTCAGACTTCGGTCATCATGACCGACCTGGCCCAGGGCGTGATCCTGCTCATCGCCGGCTTCCTCCTCTTCGGGCTCGGCCTGAGCGCCCTCGGTGGATGGGACGCCTTCTGGTCCGGGCTTCCCATGGCGCACAGGCTCCCCTTCGCCTCCTTCAACGAACCGCACAGCTTCCATTTCACCGGCGTCTTCTGGCAGGACGGCGTGGCCAACAATATCGCGCTCTACATGATGAACCAGGGCTTCATCCTCAGGTTCCTCTCCCTCAAGAGCGTGCGGGAGGGGAAGAAGGCGTTCCTGGCTCTCCTCCTCGTCCTGATGCCGCTGGCCACGCTGGCCATCGCCAACGCGGGCTGGATCGGGCGGTCGATGGTGACGCACGGCCTCCTGGGCGGCGGCGCCGATCCCGATCAGATCGCCGACCGGATCTTCGTCGACGTGGCGGCCAAGGTTTGCGTACCCGGCCTCTTCGGCTTCGTCATGGCGGCGCTCACCGCGGCTCTCATGTCCACGGTGGACACGCTGATCAATGCCGTCTCGGCCGTGACGGTGAACGACATCTACAAGCCCTTCATCAAGCGGTCGGCGAGCGACGGTCATTATCTCAAGGTGGCGCGGATCGTCTCCCTTGCGGCAGCCGGCGTGGGTATCGCCCTCGTCCCGGTCTTCGCGTCCTTCGAGTCGATCTACCTGGCCCACGGGACCTTCACCGCCACGGTCACGCCGCCCATGGTGGTGGCCATCGTTCTCGGCGCCTTCTGGAAGAGGTACACCCCGCGGGCCGCCTTCTGGACCCTGGCCGGGGGAGTGATCGCCATGGCTGCGGCGGTCGTCTTCCCGGTGCTGATCACCCCTGTGGCTCACGGCGTCGATCCGGAAGGGGGTTTCAAGTACATGCGCGCCCTGTACGGGATCTGCGTCTGCCTCGCCATCGGCATCTCGGTGAGCCTCCGGGACAAGAGCGGAAAAAGAAGCTCCGTGGATGGTCTGGTGGTGGGATCTCTCCGCAGGGCCAGGGAGCTCTTCAAGGGCGGTCCGCTCAACGAGAAGCCGTGGCGTCCCGCAAAGGGGCTCCTCGAGCCGAACGAGGCGATCGAGGGTGTCGCACTTTCGGCAGGAATGCTCGAACGGTTGGCCGCCGAGCCGGGCGACCTCGTTTACGTGGCCGACGGCCGCGCCTGGCTGGGGGGGCTCCGATCGGTGCACGGCAAGATCTCGGGGGTCCATGAACGGGAAGGTGTGATCGAGGTCTCCCCGTCGCTGATCGAGAAGGGCGGCCTCCTGGTCGGGCGGCTCCACAAGGTAGAGAAGATCTTTTGAAACCCCGAGGAGGCCTGATGCGAATCGGCTTCATGATGCGGATGATCCCGATCCTGATGATTGCTGTTCTTTTCGCCGGGGATGTCGACGCCGGCGACGACCCGGTGGCTTTCGGTCGGCGAGAGATCGAGCGGACCGTGGAAGAGCTTCGCCGGACCGCCTATCCGGAAGGGACGTCCGAGCGCCGCTTGCTCGACCGGCGAGCAGAAAGGATATCAATCCGCGTCACCGGACAGGGAGAACCGGAGAGTTTCCGCATCCGTCGTCATGAAGGAAAACTTCTCATCGAGGGGGCCGATGCAACAGGCGCGATGTACGGCGCCCTCGAGATGGCCGGGAAGATGAGGCTCAACGGTGTGGCCCAAGGATGGGGAGGATCGGGAACGCCGTGGCTTCGCGAGCGCGGCCTCAACCTCTTCCTGACCCTGCCCTGGGATTACGGAGGCAACAACACGAACTACGATCCCCAGACTCTGGTAGATCCGGACCGCTGGTGGTTCCAGAACGACGACTACTGGCAGACCCTCTTCGACATCATGGCCCGGAGCCGGCTGAACTGGCTCGACATACACGGTACCTGGGACGTGAGCGTGACCAACGCCCCGAACCTCTACGCCTACTTCATCCAGAGCGGGAAGTTCCCCGAGGTGGGTGTCGTCCCTGAGATCAAGGCCGCCTGCCTGGCGCAGCTCAACCGGGTCATCGACATGGCGCACGCCCGCGGCGTGCGGGTCAGCCTCATGGCCTATGAAGCCCGCTTCCGGATTCCGCAGAATCCTGAGCCGCCCTACGAGGAGAACGAGGCGAATATCTACGCGTACACGCGCGAGGTCGTGGAAAAGATGATCCGCCAGGCGCCGGGGCTCGATGCCATCGGATTTCGGATCGGGGAGAGCGGGCGGGGCGGCGAGTTCTATCGCTGCTACATCGAGGCGGTGGAGAGAAGCGGCCGCGACATCCCGCTGATAACACGGAGCTGGGTGACGCGGAAGGCCAAGGTGGTGCCCCTGGCGCGGCAGTCGTCGGACTTCACCGTGGAGATCAAGTACAACGGCGAGCAGTGGGGGGCGCCGTACATGCTCGCCGGCGGCCGGGTGCCGGGATGGTACAGCTACTCCTTTGAGGATTACCTCAGCGATTCGGGCGACGCTCCGTCCAGGAAAATGTGGCCCGGCAATCCGGCCCCGGCATCGGGGAGGAGCGGAAGGTGGCGCGACAATCCGCCGAAACCCGAAGTCCTTGCCGGACGCTGGCCCGATCAACCGTACAAGATCGTCTGGCAGGTCCGGGCCAGCGGCACGCACCGGATCTTCCCCTTCTACAATCCGGACAAGGTGCGCAGCTCGATCCGCTGCATGAAGATCGGCACGGCATCGGGTTTTACCATCGAACCGCTCAATGCCTACTATCCTGCTTCGCCGCGCTACTACACGGCCGATCCCGAGGACATCTGGTGCGACTGGGTCGTGGAGCGCGACTCTCTTTACTACATGCTCTGGGGGCGCCTCGGATACGACCCCGCGACAAGGACCAAGTATCTTGACGACCTGGCTGCCCTGGAGCTGGAAATCGAGGACAAGAACGAGAAGAGGGCGGTTCTTTCAGCCTGGAAAGGAGCTTCCGGTGTCGTACCCGGCGCCTTCTCCGCCTACTCTCTCGGGCCTGACCACCGCAATCACGCTCCGGAGATGGAGTGGGGGGGCGGAACGGAAGCGTTCATCGTGAACGAACCGTTCGATTCGCATCGCTTCATGTCCATGAAGGAAGCCATGGCTATTGAAGCCACAGATGGCATCGACGGCCGATACAGGCCGGCTGATGCCGCTGCCTTCCTAAATCCTTCGTACACCAGTACCAGAGCGAGCAGGCGATTCATCAACTCTATCAACGCGATGGAGTCCAGGCGGCTGAACGAACTGAAGAACTCCGTGCTGATGCTCTGGCACCTGGCGGACTATTATCGAAACCGGTTCATCGCCGCCCATTACATGGCTCACGGCAACCTGGCCGGTGTGGCCTTGACAATGGAGAGAGCCCATGACGCCTGGGCAGCTCTTTCCGAATCGCCCGAGGCGCAGTACTACAAGCCTTTCACCGAACGGCTCCGCATGAGGACGAATCACTTTCACTGGAAAAACGAGCTCTCGCATGTGCGAGCCGAGGCGAATCGTTTCGAATCGAAGAAGGTGAAAGATCCCGATCAGGTCATACGGATCGATCCATTGACGGCGAGCCTGCGGTCCAGGGGCTGGGGTGCCCCGCGAACGGCTGTACTCGAATGGCATGAGGAAGGCGAGGACGTCGTCTGTACTATCCCGGCCGAAGAAGCGCTTCCAAGCGCCTGGCTCCTGGCGAAGCCGTTGCCCAGCTCGACCTTTTTTCACAAGATCCCCATGACAAGGATGGGAGAGCCGCCCAATGAAAGGTACGAGGCTCGGATCGAACGGCCGAACTGTGGTCTTGCCGTTGCCGCGGAGCTGGATGTCGATTTCGACAGAATTCCCACGTTTCCTCAGGCGAAGCCCGGACGAGAGATTCGCCGGGTGCCTTCAAGCGGCCGGGAAGCCCCCTATCTCGTCGTCCCGGCCCGGCAAGGCCCCACGCCGGCCTACTGGTCGAGCCAGGAGGCCATGACCTATCTTCAGCCCGACTCCCTCGATCCGGCCAGGCACGGCCTCCTCCTCCTGGCCACGCGGGCCTGGGATTTCCACCGCCGCTTCGATGTGGCCACCCAGCGGAAGCTCCTCGACGCGGTGGAGCGGGGCCTCGACCTGCTCGTCTTGCAACAGGACTACACGTCGGGACGGTTTCCCCTTCACTGGTTCCCCAGGACGCCGCGAATCGTCAACCGGGGGCTCCGGCGGTTCGATCCCGGCGGCGCCCTCGGGCTCGAGCCGATCGAGGCGGACAACATCATCTGGCAGCCGATCGAGCCGGGCGACGGGTGGGAGGTCTTCGGCAACGGCGGGGTGGCCCGCTGCCGGCACGGGAAGGGATCGATCTGGCTCGTCCAGGCGCGCCTGATGCAGAACATGCATCTCCCCGCCTGCGCGAAAGCCCTCGTCCACCTGCTCGGCCTCAAGGGAAAGGAAAAGCCCGTGGTTGTGGTCGATCCCGGCACCGAGGGCGCCCATTTCGCCACGTCGGTCTTCGTGGACCTGATGAACGCCCACGAGATCCCCTTCCTGACCCTTGGCGAGGTGATCGCCCGGGAGCAGGGTATGGACTGCTTCGACCCCGTGTCGGGGCGGATCTGGGACGACAACGTCCTCGAGGGGCGCGGCCCTGCGATGATGAAGAGCTTCCTGGAGAGAAAGGTGAAGAAGGCCGCCGCCCGTCCGATACCGGCAACGAGGGAAGAAGCCAAGAGGGCAAGAGCGTCACAGAAGAAGGAGCTGATGCGCTGCCTCGGACTCGATCCCCTGCCGCCCCGGACACCTCTCGACGCTCGCGTGACCGGCGTGATCGAGCGCAGCGGCTACAGGATCGAGAAGATCGTGTTCGAGAGCCGTCCAAAATTCCCCGTGACGGCGCTTCTCTACCTGCCAGCGGACCGTGACGGATCATTGCTGCCCGTGATCGTCAATCCCCACGGACACTGGAAGTGGAAGAAGGGCGAGCGCGTGGTGCAGAAGAGGGCCATCGCCCAGGCGCTCCGCGGATACGCGGCCCTGGTGGTCGACTCCCCGGGCCACAGCTTCGAGGGGGACGCCGTCGTGGAGCGCCGCGGCGCGGGCACGCACCACGATCTCCGGCTCGTGCTCGGTTCCACGAATGCCACGGCAGCCTACGTCTGGGACCTGATGCGCGCCCTCGACTACCTGGAGACCCGCCCGGAGGTGGACATGTCGCGCGTGGGGATCACCGGCACGTCGGGCGGCGGCCTGGCCACGCTCTACGCCTTTGCAGCGGAGGAGCGCTTCACCTGTGCCGTGCCGGTCTGCTATGCCACGAGCCTGGAGGTCAATCCCCACAACGGCTGCCCCTGCAACCACGTCCCGGGCACCCTCCGGATCGGCGACCGCTCCGATGTGCTGGCGATCCGCGCTCCCAGCCCGGTTCTCATCATCGGCGCCCGCCACGATTCGGAATTCCCGCCGGCTGGAACCGAGCTGACGGGACGGAAGCTCGAGGCGTTCTGGAAACTTTTCGACGCTGCCGGCAAGGTGAAGTGGCGGATCTTCGAGAGCGGCCACGACTACAACGGACCGATGCGGGAAGCGGCCATGGGATTCTTCGATCTCCATCTGCGCGGCAAGGGAGACGGCTCTCCCGTTCCCGAAGGGGAGATCGAGACGGAGCCGCCCGGCTCGAGCAGCCTGACCTGTCTCGCCGATCCCCCGGCGGGGCAGCTCACGCTGCGAAAGATCGCACAGGATCGGCTTGCGCGAGCGGAGCCGCGCTCCTTCGACGACGTTGTCGCCCTGAACGGGGGCCTGCCCCAGCCGGCGGGTTGCAGCTTCCGGATCATGGAGAAGGGCGATCCGCGAGGCCGGACGGTCCACGTTCTCCTCGAGTCTGAGCAGGGGCTGACCCTTCCCGGTCTGCTCCGACTGCCCGATGGCGTCGCTGCAGCCGGAGTCGTGCTCCTCTCGGACGGGGGGAAGAGCAACGCCTTCGAGGAGTTCGCGGCGGAGCGTCTCGCAGCGGAAGGTCTGGCCTGCCTGGCCGTGGACGTGAGGGGAACGGGCGAGCTGGCCGGGCTCGATCCGCGGCTCATGGCCTACCTCGGAACATCGGGAGCCTTTGCCATGGGCTGGGACGCGGCTCGTGCGGCAGCTGCCCTCCGCCGCTACACCTCCCGCGTGGCCGTTGGCGGCCTGGGCCGGTGCGGCGCTCAGGCCGCTCTTTTTGCCGCCCTGATGGACCGGGAGATCGAGTTCGTTGCCGGCCTCCGCGGTCTTCGTGAATATTCGGATTGCTTCGCAGAGGACGTTCCCCTGGCCGCGATCCAGCCGCGGGCCGACCTCTGTGCTCCCCTTTCTCATCTGCGGAGCCTGGTGATACAACCGGCCGTCTGGACCTTTACGGGAGGCGAGGATCCCGATCCCGCAGCCCTTCTGATCGAATGGAGTGAAAAGAAATGAAATCATTGACCGAGTATCTCTGGTTCGAGGCTCCCACACGGCGCGCCTTCTTCAACATCACCCCCAAGGTAAAGGAGCTGGTGCGCCAGAGCCGGGTCCGCGAGGGGATCTGCCTCGTGAATGCGATGCATATCACGGCGAGCGTCTTCATCAACGACGACGAGTCCGGCCTGCACCGCGATCTCGAACGGTGGCTCGAGGGCCTCGCACCACACGAGCCGGTCTCGCGCTACGACCACAACGTGGGCGAGGACAATGCCGACGCTCACCTGAAGCGGTCGATCATGGGCCGGGACGTTGTGGTGGCCATCACCGACGGGGAGCTCGACCTCGGCACGTGGGAGCAGATCTTCTACGGCGAGTTCGATGGACGGCGGCGGAAACGCGTCCTCGTTAAGATCATCGGCGAGTGAACCGCTCGGGAGCCGCAGACCATGGAGGAGAAGAGATGAACACCGTACAGCTGTCCGTTTCCACGACCAGCCACACCGAGCTCAAGGACATCACGGCGGAAGTCCGGAAAATCGTGTCCGAGAGTGATGTTTCATCGGGAATCTGCCACGTCTATGTTCCCCACACCACGGCGGGTGTCACGATCAACGAGGATGCCGACCCTTCGGTGAGAAGCGACATCATCATGATCCTCGATCGACTCGTCCCGTGGGAAGGAGGCTATTCCCACGCCGAAGGAAACAGCGCCGCCCACGTCAAGGCGTCGCTGATGGGGGCTTCTGCCATGATACCGGTGGAACGGGGAGACCTCCTCCTCGGTCGATGGCAAGGCATCTACTTCTGCGACTTCGACGGACCGCGCAACAGGAAGGTGCTTGTCAAGGTCCTCGAAGGTTGAGGCGATCCCTCGCCCCGTGAAAACTTCTCGGCCCCGGCCTGCCGGATGAACCGCCCGATTCGCGTTACTCGATCAGGAACGGATCCGAGCCGGCATGGGTGAGCGGCACCGTGACCTCGAGAACGGCCTGACCGGGATCCCAGGTGTACCACTGCCAGGGCGAGCCGTTGCGCTGCACCGTGTAGGTCGACGCAGGATCGAGTCCGCTGAGCGAGAAGGCGGAGTCGCAGTCCTGGGAGAAGACCACCGATAGTGGCGACAACGGATCGAGCGAGGCGCGGGGCGCATCCACGATCACGCCGGCCATGTTCTCCGTCGCGAGAACGAGCTCGTTCGTCACGGGGTCCGGCACGGCCTCCGCCGTTCGCCAGGTGTCCTGATCCGAACCGACAACGGAGATCCAGTAGAAATCGTGATCCTCGTCGGTCTTCAGGATGACGTCGGGCGGATCGCCGAGGCGGGTGAATCGCCCGAGAAATTGCAGCGTCTGCTTGTAATGCCGCGGTGCCATGTAATGGGAGGCTTCCGTCCAGTAGACGCCGTAGAAGTTGTTCGGGTCGTAGAGCTTGATCTCGTCGGACAAGTCGAGGGCATGGTGGGGGGGTACGATGAAGTCGTACTTTCCCTGGCAGACGATGAAGGGCAGGTGCCGCAGGTTGCGGGCGTACTCGAGCGGCGAGCGCCGGGAATATTCCTCCGGGAACTGGGAAGGGGGGCCTCCGATCTCATCCTCCATCGCTTCCTGGAAGAAATCGGCCCACCAGAGCTCGTCGTACGACTGGGCCAGGTCGGCCGGGCCGAACCAGTCCGCGGCAGCGGCGAAGATCTGGGGATACTTGGCCGCCACGACGGCCGTTCCCATCCCGCCCATCGAGGCGCCGGTCAGGTAGACCCGGTCCGCATCGACGGACCAGTTGGCTGTCATGTGCTCGATCAGGTCGAGGACGTCGTGCTGCATGGCGCGGGCAGCCAGCGAGTGCATCCCCGTGGGATCGTTCTCGCCGTGGGTGTCCGGCGATGCGGCCAGCCAGCCCAGATCGTTGGCATGTCCACCGAATCCGGCGATTCCCGCCCAGGCGTCGCCTCCCATGCCGTGCAGGGTGATGACGAGGGGACAGGGCGATCCCGTGTAGCTGTCGGGTTCCATGATCACCGAGCGGGTTACTGCACCGTCGTAGCTCGAGGTGAGCCAGATTTCCTGGTAGGTTTGCCCCTGAAGGACCGGAATGAGGACGAACAATGGAAGTACGCTCAGCAGAAGGCGAATCCTCTTCATGACAGTGCTCCCTCTCTGGATGGAGTATTTGCGGCCTGACAGTGGGGCCCATTATAGCAGGAACTCCCGGGAAACCAAGAAAGTCGTTGTACTTCGACAACCTGAAGGCGAACATGAAAATGATAGCCCTTCGGGTATTTATCCGGGAAAGATCATCCCGTTGAACATGGCGGACATGGGCGAGGAGATCATCTGCCAGAAGGACGCCTTCCTCTGCGCCGCATTCGGAACCGAGGTGAGCATCGCCTTCACCAAGCGGCTGGGAGCCGGCTTCTTCGGAGGCGAGGGCTTCATCCTGCAGAAGCTCAGGGGCGACGGGATGGCCTTCGTCCACGCCGGCGGCACCGTTGTCCGGAAGGAGTTGCAGGACGAGGTCCTGCGCGTCGACACCGGCTGCCTGGTGGGATTCACCTCGGGTGTCGACTACTCGACCGAAAGGGCCGGAAACCTGAAGTCGATGTTCTTCGGCGGCGAGGGTCTCTTCCTGGCCACGTTGACAGGGCATGGCTGGGTCTGGCTGCAGAGCCTGCCGTTCTCGAGAATGGCTGACCGGATCCTGGAGCACGCACTGTCCGCCGGCGGATCGAGCCAGGGAGAGGGAGGCGTTCTCGGCAAGCTGGGTAATCTTTTCGGAGATTGATGAACTAGCCTGAGCGGAATGCCACCGGGAATCTTCAGACCGACGGGAAAGCCTGCGCAGCGGATCAGAACTTGATGCCGCCCCAGACCATGAACTCGGTCTGGATCTCGCTGGCGCGCTCCATGTTGGTCTCGTAGAACTTCGAGGCCGCGCTGCCGGGGAGCACGGCGCCGACCATGCAGCCGAAGAAGGCGTAGTCACAGGGCGAGTAGTCGAAGACCAGATTGATCTCGTTGCTCCAGCTCGCGCTGCCCGAGTAGTCCATCATCTGGTCGAAGCTCAGGTCGTAGAATAAAAGCCTGAGCATCGTCTTCTCCGTGGGCTCGAATCCCGATTCGAGGATGTAGGCCCGGAGGTTGGTGTTGTACAGGGAATAGGACGACATGTCGCCCATGTACCAGTAGCTCCAGTCCCCAAATCCGTAATAGAATGGATCGAAGCCCTCCATGCTCCTGGTGGTGGGACGGTCGCCCTGGAACCAGGCGTAGCGGCCCTTGACGTACGGTTTGCCCCACGTGTCATCGAAGTCGTATCTCGCCGTGAAGTTGGCTCCCCACGAACGGCGGTGATGGCGCTCTCCCGTGCAGGTGTTGCGCTCGACCTTGGTGCGGCCCCACTGCCGGACCAGCTCGCCGGTGAACAGGATGTCGCCGATCTTCTTCTCGTCGCGGAAGCTGAGAGCCCAGGTGTTGGAGTTCGTGTCCAGGTTGTTGTTGTCCGCCTTGTCGATATCCTCGAACTTGAAGAAAAGGCCGATATCGAACTTCCCGATCTCCTCGTCCAGCCCGCTCAGGTTGGCCCCGGTCACGCCGCCGCCGCCCCGGATGCCGGTCCCGCTGCCCAGGTAGGCTTCGTATGAGACTCGATGGTCGTGGACCATGGCGCTGAAGAGGTCGAGGGTGTATCCCTGCTCGATCTCCATCGACATCTTGACGGCGGGGAAGGAGCGCATCGGCGTGGTCCACTTGGCGTACTTCTCCGAGTAGCCGTCATAGATCAGCATGCCGTCGCCGTACTGAAGTTCCTGGAGACCGATCGTGGTCGTGGTCCTGATGTCGCCCATGTCGCCGGTGAGGCTGATGTTCGCCAGATCGAACCGCGTGTTCCATTCACGCGTATCCCTGGGATAGGTCCACGTGTCGGGATCATACCAGACCGATGTACCGACGGCGCGAAGGTGGAGTCCCAGGAAGTCCTCGTACACGAGATCGGCGCCTATTCTCGCCGTCACCTCGGTGAACGACGAGTCGCTGTCCTCGATGCTGTTACCCACCTGCACGTTGGACTGGTGGTAGTCGTCGTGGGTATGGACGCTGTAGAGCCAGAGGTCGCCATGCAGCGTCAGGCGAAGGGAGTCGGTGAGATAGAACTCATTGAAATCCCGCACCCTGACAGTGGCGGTCTCTTCTTCGGAGGGTTCCTCGACCACGAGAACGGCTTCTTCCCTATCGGCTTGCGTATCTGTCTCCTCCGCCGTCAGATAGTCGGCCGGCGCCAGAAACAGAATGGACAAGAAGATCAAATGTACGAGGGCTTTACCCATGTGACATTCTCCCTTTACGCGACTTCCTTTCGGTGAAAGTACCCCATCTTCACGGCAATCCGAGTAACCGGTGATCTGGTTATTCAGGCGTATTCTTTCAGGAGATGATTCTTATTTCACCCCTAAAAACGATTATTTTTTGGGAGAGCGGCATTTCTAACTGTTTTTCTGATCAATTCTCAGGGCTATTGACGACTGGTGTTTCGACCTTGCCGTCCCATTTGATCCGGATCAATCTGTCGGCTTTCACGTTCCTGATCCGGGTCGTTCGCTCCTTGCCGTCAGGCCACTGAACAACGAGAGTGTCTATCGTGGACGAGGCGGCCAATCCGAAATGGGCTTCCGGAGGATCGAACTGGCCGGCATGACCGCAGCCGCCGCGAATCTCGCGGATCTGCCTCCTGCCGCCCGCCTCGACAATGACTCTCGCGCCGATGGCAAAGCCGTTCGCTCGTCCCTTGCCCTTTCCCCTGAGTTGAACGGTGATCCAGTGATTCCGGCTGCCCAAATCGTTCCGGAAAAGCGCGGGGGCTGGGAATTCGCCGAGGCGGCGTTCTTTGGGCATGCGCATCCAGGACTTGCCCGCAAGGATGTCCAGGTCGCCATCCCTGTCGTAATCGCCGATGGAGATACCTGAAGAGCTTTCCCAGTCGAAGCCGCAGGCCTCGGTGACATCCTCGAAGACGTGGCCGCTCTTCTGCCTGAAGAGCCTGAGATGCTGCCCGTCGGGATAGTCGCCCGAGGAGATCAGGAGATCCAGGAATCCGTCGTTGTCGAAATCGAGCCAGGCGACATGCATGTCGCCCTGGTTCCATCGATCGGGATCGGCATGCTTCCGCGGCGCTGCGTCGGGCCGGCGCAGGAAGGCGAAGCCGCTCTTCGGCCCCCTGTTGATGAGAAGCGAGGTGAGGTCGGACGATTCGCCGGCCCATCCATGCGTGATCTCGCCGAGGAAGAGGTCGATGTCTCCGTCGCAGTCATAATCAGAGCACGCCACGCTGAAGGTGTTGCCGTTGGAGCGGAACGGAGCCTCGTCGTTCCGGGCAGGCCTGCCGCTCTCCTTCAGGTAATCGTTCAGCCAGGCGGGATAGCGACCGTGGTCGATGGCGTCGCCGTCGAATCCGGTCCGCTCCGCCGCATCGACGAAACGCTTCCCCTTCCGGTTTTCCCAGAGGACGTTCCACTGCCTGCCGTAGGCACAGACGAGGATGTCCTGGAAACCGTCGTTGTTGTAGTCGCAGCAGCCGGCCCCGTAGACGGGCCGCGCCGCCCGGCGGTTGCCGGGCTGTTCCGGAGTGGCCATTCCCATCTTCTCGGTGACATCCTCGAACCGGCCGTTCCCCAGTCCCCTGTAGAGCCGGCTCGTGCAGGCCTCGAGCGAGGCGCCGTACTGCTTGTACCAGTTCCCCACGAAGAGGTCGATGCAGCCGTCGTTGTCGAAGTCGAGAAACGTGGCGGCGCATGTCGTCGCCGGGTGGGAGTCCACTCCCGAATCCGTCTTCTTCTCGAAGACGCCTTTGCCGTCGTTGAGGAAGATCGCGCTTGCGATCGTCGGATCGCCCTTCCACTTGGGATTGTGGATATCGCTGTAGATGCCGGAAAACGCATCGGAGTCGCCGTCATTGTCGATATCGGCGAAGATCAGAACGTTGGCCTTTCGCTCCTTGTCTTCGCTGCCGTCCGAATCGAGGCGCGATCTCTCGGTGTGTTCCTCGAAGCGTGGTGAGGCGCTGGTCCCCCGGTTCAGGAAAAGCCGTGTCGTCTTGCTCCTGAGCACGCAGTCGAGCCATCCGTCTCCATTCAGATCCACGAAGGCCACTCTCTGCGCCGGCGCCGTCTTGAGGTTCGACTCCAATGCCAAGTCCGTGAACCACTTAACACCCTCCCCGAATTCCTCCTCGGCAGATATGAAAGAAGCGGGGAAGAGACCTATCAGGACAAGCGTCGCCACCCCGCTGAGAATCCGTGGAACGAGAAAGCTGAAATCTGGCGAAAGAGGGTTACCCGGCACCATGACCGTTCTATTTTTCATATATGCCTTCACTTCCATTTTGAATTATCATGAGAGACTAAAAGTCAGCGTTCACTGACGTTCCCGGCACCCTTCGGAACAAAGCGCTGGATCGATCATCAAGCCGCCACTTCAAGGTATCTAAGGAACAAAATTATATAATGTTGGCTCTTATCTCAAGACGAAGGGTTCACTCTACCGAAATCTAGCTTTCAGAAATGTATTTTTGAGAAAAAGGAGGTCGATCCGATGAAGCCACGTCTTTTCCCTGTTCTATTCTGTTTCCCAGTTGCGGCTCTTCTGGCCCTCGCTTCCGGCCTGAATGCCGCGGAGGACAACTGCGTCACCGTCTCGATCGATACGGGCTCGTACCGGATCGAGGAGAGTGACAACGGCCAGGAAATCTTCATGGAGAATTTCGGCCGCCATCTCGTCCCGGGATTGCCGAATCTCCCGGCCAAGATCTTCAGCGTGGCCATTCCACCAGGTGCCGACATCACGAAGGTCACCTTCGAGGCGGAGGGGAGTACGGTGCTTCCCGGCAAGTACGACATCGCCTCGGTGAGGCTACCCCGGATCGTGGGCGACGAGAATCCTGACTCCTATGCCCGCGACAAGAGGGCGCACGACGAGAACCGCGCCGCCGTCTACGGCAGCGACAACAACTTCCCGCCTCAGGCGGGGGAATTCGTCCGCCCCTCGCACTTCAGGAAGTACAGGATGGCGGACGTTCGTCTCTCGCCCTTCAGCTACCGTCCCCTTTCCGGCAAGCTGACCTATCACCCCCGGATCAACGTCAATGTCCACTACACCATGAACGAGAGAACCCCTGGCGATGAGATCGAGGACAACCTCGTCCGCCAGGAGAAGCTGGCCCGGAAGATGATCGCCAACTACGATCAGGCCCAGACCTGGTATCCCAAGACCCGCGCCTCGCGCGGCCTCTACGACTACGTGATCATCACCCTCGACACGCTCACCACCTCGGTTCAGCCCCTGGCGGACTGGGAGGTGCTCAAGGGCCGGACCGTCAACGTGGTCACCACCACTTGGATCGACACCAACTACACGGGCTACGATCTGGCCGAGAAGATGAGAAACTTCCTCAGGGACAAGTATCCTTCCGGCCAGTGGGGAATCGAGGATGTCTGCCTCGTCGGTCATTACGATGACGTCCCCATGCGCCGCTGCGAGCAGGATCTCGGCTACGGCAAGCCGGAGACGGACTACTACTATGCCGAGCTTTCACTGCCGGACAACCAGTCGTGGGACGCCGACCAGGACCGCCGGTGGGGCGAGGACTCGGATCCGATCGACTTCACCGCCGAGGTGAACGTGGGGCGCATCCCCTGGAGCGATCCGGCCACGGTGCTTCACATCTGCAACAAGTCGGTGGCCTACGAGAACAACGGCGATCCCTCCTTCAAGCAGAACATCCTGCTCCTTGGCGCCTACTTCTGGCCAGACACGGACAACGCCGTCCTGATGGAGTACAAGACGAACCCCTCGCACTATCCCTGGATGGCCAACTGGACCAGCACCAAGATGTACGAGCAGGGCCACACGAGCTACTCCTACGATTACAACCTCTCGAACAGCAACGTGCGCACGCACTGGTCGCAGGGCCAGTACGGCTTCGTGAACTGGGCCGGCCACGGCTCGCCCACGTCGTGCCACATCTACTACAGCAAGGGTTCGGCCTTCATCCAGTCGAGCGACTGCTCGGTCCTGAACGACGACTACCCGGCCATCATCTTCGCCGACGCCTGCAGCAACTCGGACACCGACTACAGCAACATCGGCCAGGAGATGCTGCGCCAGGGCGGCGTGGGATTCCTGGGCTCCACCAAGGTGGCCTACGGGATGCCGGGATGGAACGATCCCTCTGACGGATCGAGCCAGTCGATGGACTGCTTCTTCACCACCTGCTGCACCTCGGGCGACTATACCCAGGGCGAGGCTCACCAGTGGGCCCTCCGCGAGATGTACACCAGAAACCTCTGGTACGACGACAAGTACGAGACGTTCGAGTGGGGCGCCCTCTGGGGTAATCCCAACCTCTCGATGGGCACGGCTCCGGACCTCACGATCGCCTTCCCCGACGGCCTGCCTGAAGGTAGGCAGCCGCCCGGACCGTCGCACACCTTGACCGTGGAGATCAGGGACGGTCTGCAGAACTATGTCCCCGGCTCCGGCAAGATGCACTACCGGTACGATCCGGCCGGGACCTTCACGGAAGTCGCCTTGACGCCCCTTGGAGGCGATCTCTTCGAGGCGACGCTGCCCAGCGTTGTTCCGGGCGATCAGCCCGAGTTCTACTTCGAGGCGCAGGGCGACGGCGGTGCCACGGTCTACTCGCCCTTCAACGCTCCCGCCCAGACCTACTCCTTCGATGTCTGCCTCATCGTCGAGCTGATGCACGACAACTTCGAGACCGACATCGGCTGGACGGTGGAGGATGTCAATATCACCACCGGAACCTGGGAACGGTGCGATCCCAATCCCACGTCGGGCCAGCAGGTCGCTCCCATTGACGACAACCCGGCCGGCACGGGAACGATGTGCTACGTGACCGGCAACGGGCCGTCGGGCGCCACCTACTCCGACTGGGACATCGACGGCGGGCCGACGCGTCTGATCTCGCCCGCTCTCGACTTCTCGTCGGGCGACGCGAACATCAGCTGCTACTACTGGTTCTACGGCCGGGATGGAGACGATCCCTTCAAGATCGACGTGTCCAACGACAACGGTACGTCCTGGATCAACGTCTTCACCAGCTACACAAGCACCAACGAGTGGGTCTACTACACCTTCGCCGTCGGCGACTTCGTCACCCCCACGGCCCAGGTCAAGGTGCGGTTTTCCGCACAGGATCAGCCGAACAACTCGATCACCGAGGCCGGCGTCGACGACTTCATGATCGAGCAGATCCTCTACGATCCGTCCTTCTGGGCCGAAGCGTACACCATCGTGGCGAGCACCGGCTGCGTCCTCGACCTCTCTCTCGATGCCGGGGCCGCCTACGCGAACCGCGATTACACGGTGCTGGCCGGCATGAGCGGCCACCTCCCGGGCTTCACCATGCCGGGCGGCGTTGTTCTTCCCGTCAACTGGGATTCCTTCAGCAACATGGTCTACACCAACCTGAACAATCCCTATTTCGTGGACTGGCGCGGCCAGCTCGATGGACAGGGAGCAGGCACGGCCACGCTCAACTCCAACGGCTCCGTGCCGGCCCAGTACGTGGGGCAGACCATGACGATCGCCTACGGCCTTCACGTCGGCTACGACTTTGCCTCGAATCCGATCTTCATCGAGATCACACCCTGATCGTTGATCGAAGATCCGACTGATCTTTTCGTGAAACAGGGCCCCCGGAAATTTCCGGGGGCCCTCTTTTTTCCTGCCCATACCCATCAGGCCGCAATGCTCCTTTCATCGCGGACAGGAAGGGCGGATTGACGGACGGCTTTTTGCCCTGTAACCTGATCCCCCATGAAAACATCCCGCTTTCCGGATTCCCTCGTTCTTCTCTTTGCCCTGATCATCGCGGCACAGATCCTCTCCATCTTCCTGACTCCGGGCCGCTTCGAGCGCGTGAAGGTGGGGGAGCCCGGCCACGAGAGGGAGCAGGTCGTCCCGGGTAGCTTTGCCGCGATCCCCGAGGCGAAGAGACCTTCGCCCTCCTGGTTCACCGCCTTCACCGCCGTGCCCAAGGGGATGATGGAGGCGGCGGACATCATCTTCTTCGTTTTCATCATCGGCGGTGCGATCGGGATCATCCACGCCACCGGCGCGATCAATGCCATGCTCGGCTCGGCGGTGCGGCGTCTCGGAAAGACGCCGGCCCTTCTCGTGGGGGGCACATTGCTCCTCTTCGGCCTCGGCTCGGCCACGATCGGGATGTCGGAGGAGTACGTGCCCTTCATCCCGCTCCTGGTCACCATGTGCCTGGCTCTCCGGATGGATGCCGTCGTGGCCATCGGCCTTGTCTACGTGGGCGCCGGGGTCGGTTACGGCTGCTCCCCTCTCAACCCCTTCACCGTGATCATCGCGCAGGACATCGCCGGTCTCCAGCCGGCGTCGGGACAGACGGTCAGGTGGCTTCTCCTGATCCTCCTCCTCGCCGTGGGATTCCATCATGTCCTGAGGTATGCCCTGCGCGTGCGGCGTGATCCCGCCTCGAGCCTGGTGAGCGACATCGATTACAAGGCCGGGTACGAGATGCCGGAGGATACGCTGTTCACGCGGCGACGGGCAGCGGTCATCGCTGCTTTTGTCGCCGTGGTCCTGCTCTTCATCTACGGCATCAAGGCGTGGGGGTGGTATCTCGAGGAGCTCTCCGCCGTCTTCATGGGGCTTGCCCTGGCGGCGGCCCTGCTGGGCGGCCTCGGGCCGAACCGCGCGGCCCGGGAGTTCGTGAAGGGGGCGAAGGACCTGACCGGCGCCGCCCTGCTGATCGGCTTCGCACGGGGAATCCAGGTGGTTCTCCAGGATGCCATGGTGATCGACACGGTGATCAACGGCATCGCGAACCTGCTGAGCGATCTGCCCTCCGCCCTGGCGGCCATCGGGATGTTTCTCGTGCAGAGCCTCTGCAACTTCTTCATCCCCTCGGGCAGCGGCCAGGCCTACGTGACCATGCCGATCATGGCGCCCCTGGCCGACCTGACGGGTGTCACCCGCCAGGTCGCCGTCCTGGCCTACCAGTTCGGCGACGGATTCACCAACATGATCGTGCCCACGAACGCGCTGCTCATGGGTATGCTCGCCCTGGGGCGCGTTCCCTACCAGAGGTGGTTCCGCTTCATCGTACCGCTTCTGATCAAGATCTACGTCATCGCCGGCCTGGCCCTTGTCCTGGCCGTGGTGTGCGGATACAAGTAGATCCGATCTGCAGCGCCGCTACTTGGCCGGCTTCAGCACGAGACGCAGGGCGTCGGGAGCCGACCACTCGATCAGCATTCTCCTCACCATGCCGAAGTCGTCGGGAGCCACGAGCGTGTCGAGTGTGAGGGATCGCTTCACCCGGAGCACGTTGCCGTCGAGGGTAAGGGCCGCCGCGGCCTCGCCGGGCAATCCGGTCACCTCCATCGCTTCGGGCATCGAGGCCACCACGACGGAATCGGGCAGCGTCAAGGTGAGGTCGAGCTCCTCGGTCACGGCGCGCGGCAGCCTGAGCGGCGTTCTCCTCTCGTGGCGCGATGCCAGAGGGATCCCCATCTCCATGACGCCTCCCGGGCAACCCGGCAGCGTGTACTCGATCAGGCCGTGCTTCTCGGCGAGCGGAACGGGAGCCTTGATCGTTCCCGTGATAACGGAGCGCTCCGCACTGAGGACAAGGGCGCGCAGGTTCTGGAACTCGGCGCCGGGGACGAGCTTTCTCATCCTTTCCGCTGCAGCGGACTCGAGTCCGTCCACGAGGCGGAAATAGGGATTCAACGCACCTGATAGATCGAGGCGAACGGTGCCGGTGAGACCCTTCTTGATGTCGAGAACAAGGTCGACCTTGGCCTTGACCTTGTTTGCCTGCCCGCACGATGGCGCGAGCGTCACGACCTGCCTGCCCAGGCTGCAGGGCTTGAAGATCGTGCGGCCGGCCAGCCCTTCATCGTGGACCGTCTGGCCCACCTTGCCGGGATCCAGAAGGAACGGACCGGGGCAGCCTGCTTCCAGGGTGCAGAGGACGCGGCAGCCGCGGAACTGCAGCCACGACGGAACGCCGCTCGCGAATCCGCGGTGCTGGGACACCAGGACCGGTTCGGCGGTCAGCCCGGATTCCCGGAGCATCGCCAGGAGAAGGGCCGCCTTGTCGTCTGCAGTGCCGGAGCTGGATCGGTAGGTTGCTGCGGCCGGCCGGACGGCGTAGCCGATGAGGGAGGGGTCGATCGAGACGCCGGCCACGTCAGAGACCACGAAGCCGTGGATGGCGCGCATCAGGGAGAGAGGATCGGCCTCTTTCTTCTTCAGGGAAGCCACCTTCTCCACGAGAGCCTCGTCGAGGACCGCGGCGGCGTCGAAGCGCTTCTTCAGCGGACGGGCGGCCTCCAACCAGGATGGGCAGGTGCTGAACACGAGCCGGGGCGCCACATCGGCGATGTCGTCGGCCATCCCTTCACCCGGCACGAGAGGAAGGTTCTTGAAGATCCAGGTGTATGTCGTGTAGCCGTCCTCCTTTCCCTGGAAAGAAGGCAGGGGCGCGTGGTTGAAGACCGCGCTCTGCACCGCCTTTGTTTCGGGCACGCGGACGACAACGGTCTTCTTCTCGATCGGGCTCGTTCCGCCGAACACCTCCTCGCCCATGAGGAAGGGGAAGAAGCCGGGAGCTGACCTGATCTCGTAGTCGAAGCAAATCACCGCGCCGCACTCCAGCCCGAGGTGCGTGACCACCATCTCCCTCAGACCGTTGAATGCCGGCGCCTGCCGGCAGAAGCCGGGCAGCACCTCGTTGAAGGCGTTGGGAGTCGAGTCGACAGCCGTGCCGTCGGCCATGAAGGTGCGGCACTCGTGGATCTCGAGCTCCTGGAAGGCCGGGTTGTACACGAGGAAGCTCTCGCCCAGGAGCCTGCTGAAGGCGCAGTGGGTCAGGAGGCGGACCTTGTGCGCGTGGCGGTGCGACAGGGCTCCATCCTCGCCGAGAGTGTAGATGTCCTTCACCTCGAGATAGACGGCATCGGCATCCTCCGTCGCGCCATGGGACAGGCAAAGGGAGGCGCAGAAAAGGAACAGTGGGGCAAGCAGGAGTTTCTTGAGCGTGTTCATCTTATTTCTCCCCCTTCCTGTCGGCAGTCAAAACGACGGTGCCGTTCATCATCTTCTTGATACCGCGAACCGCAGCGCGGAAGTTGTCGTAGTCCGAAGCCTCGTAAACACGCTTCTCGAGCACGAGCCTGGCCGAGTAGCCCAGGCTGCCGTCATTGGTCTTGTAGCCGCCCTCGAAGGAGGCGGCCGAGCCGGCGACCGGCTCCTGCTCGGGAAACTCCTTGACGCTGAAACCTTCGGGCAGGATCACCGTCTCGTCGAGCTCCACGAGGCGGGAGCAGCGGGTCCTGAATCCGTGGCGCCGTTTCTCCAGGCTCGTGTTCATGTGGAGGAAGTAGGAGGTCCCGGCGTCGGATCCGGGGAAACGCGCCACGCAGGGCGTGAAGAGGATCGTGTCGTCCAGGACCGTGGCGTACCGCGGTATCGTGTAGGCGAGTCTGATCGTGATGTGCGACGAGAGATCGTAGGGATCGGTGTACTCGAGCTTGTCGATCTCTGCTCGCGGCGAGATCGCATGGATCATCCTGTCGAAGTAGCCGCTCCAGAGCGCCTTGTGGCCGCGCACGAAAGCTCGACGGATCCTGGCGTCGGACTGCCCCTCGGCTGTGAGCGTGAACTCGCCCTTCAGGGTGCCGCACCGGTAGAGGCGCGACTTGCCCTTGACCCGGTAGTAATGGTTCTCCGGCGGGCTGATCGGCGTCTCCATCAGATCGGCGCCCTCCGGGACGCCCATCAGGTAGTTCTGCTGCTGCTCGGCGCTCGACCAGAGCTCGCGGACGAAGGGAACCCACGTGGGATCGAGCAGCTGGTAATCGCCCTCGCCCCGCTTGAGCAGCGTGACGCAGTGGTTGAACTGGTCGGCCGGGATGTAGTCGATGCGCGAACCGGCCATTGTCATGGCGGGGTACGATTCGAATCCCGCGGCGCGCAGCATGGTGACCAGCATGCCGGCCTTGTCCTTGCAGACGCCGCACCGGTCCCGGAAGGTCATCTCGCCGGTGTGCAGCGTGAATCCCTCGCCCTTCCCCATGGTGATGCCCGAGTAGCGGATCTCGTTGGCCACCCAGTGAGTCAGAACGTGAACCTTCTCCTCGTCGGTCCTGCAGTCCGCCGTCAGCTCGTCCACCTTGGCCTGGACGTCGGGCGTCACGGCGAAGCTTCCATAGTCCTCGTTGACTCCGTGGAACCAGAGGCTCTTGGCAATCCAGTCAGGCGACGTGGAGACGAGCAGCTTGGGAGCCACGTCCGAGGCGCCCACGGAGTTCGGCTCGCCCTTGAAGGGCTTGATGTCCTTCTTGGACCACCTGTACTCGATCTTGTCCCCCTTCCGGTGAACGGAAGAGGTGACCTCGCCGTTGTAGACCTCGTACTGGATCGTCTTGCTGGCCGGGACGAGAGCGGTGTAGCTCTTCTCCTTGACCGGGACGGAGCTCCAGAACGGCACGATGTCGTAGTAGTGGCCGCGCATGGGCGGGATGTAGCGGTCGTCTTCCTCATCGCCCAGAAGAGCATAGGTGAATCCCTTGCGGAAGATCTTGATATAGACCGCGTCGCCGGCATCGATCCGGCCGACGGGCACCATCACCTCGCGCATTCCCCAGTAGATGGCGCGCGCCGGCTGCGGGTAGTCGCAGACGTGCTCGAGGGAGATCTCCTCGATTGTTCCGTTTTTCCTGTAGATCCGGGCTTCCTTGATCTGGACGAGCGCCGACTGGGGGTCGTAGCTGAAGGCGACGGCGCGCAGGCCGAGGCCGCCGGACCGGGTGAGAGCCTTTGTCAGCTGCTCCTGGTCGACGTAGGTGAGGCCCGATTCCTGAACGTCGGCAACCGTCCGGTCGAAGACCAGCACCCGGCTGGATCCGGGATGGTCGGACTTGTCGCCCGCCTCACGGATCAGCCGCCGGATCTCGTTGTCGTCACCGGCAGTGAGATCGGGCGCGGAAAAGAGAAGCAGAAGGATGGGAAGCAGAAGCCGATACGATCGTTTCAGCTTTGGGGTCATGATACATTCCTCGAAAAGACTGAACTTGATTCGTTTCGAACGTGGCGGAAAGAAGTAGCGAGAAGGGTGCAATTCTCGAATGAAATAGGATCTGATGAATCTATTAAAAAATGTTCCGATTTCAATCAGAAATGAAGAAATCGCGCGCCAGCTTGCGGCCAGCTTCGAAGAGCCGCTCCTCGCCGCAGGCAAGGGCCGGGGCCAGAGGTTCCCCTCTTTTTGTGATCGGCAAGGCGGCTTCGATCCCCATTCTGCGCCAGGTCGATGGCGGCAGAGCCACGCGGCCGGCCAGCACGAAGAGGCGGGTTCTGCTCTTCTTCAGCCGGGCGGCGATGGCGGAGACGACTTTTCCGCGCAGCGACTGTTCATCGAAGCAGCCCTCGCCGGTCACGACGCAGTCGGCGTCGGCGAGGGCGCTCTCGAGAGAGATGGCTTGAATCACCTCACTGGCGCCACGCCTGATCTCTGCCCCGAGAAAAGCGTGCAGTCCGGCTGCGATGCCGCCCCCCGAGCCGCCGCAGGGAAGGTCCAGGATCTCCCGACCAGTCGCGGCGGCCGCCAGGCGGGCCAGGTGAAGAAGGCCTCTTTCCACCAATTCAACGACGTCTGGATCCGCACCTTTCTGAGGCCCGAAGCGGCGAGCGGCGCCCTCCTCGCCGCAGAGAGTATTCTCCACGTCGCAGAGCAGCACCATTTCAGGCAAGGCCTCCGGACAGGCGGCAGGCGATCCCCTGGAGGGAGGGAAAACGGCAGCGATCCTCTCGAGCTCGCCGCCGCCGGGGATCAGCCAGACACCGGAGGAGTCGAGAAAACGCCAGCCCAGGGCGGAAAGGGCGCCGGCGCCGCCGTCCATCGTGGCGCTTCCTCCCACGGCCAGCATGATCTTTCCGGCCCCGATGCGGATCGCTTCGGCGATAAGTTCTCCCGTTCCTCGGGTCGTGGCGTTCCGGGGATCGTAGCGGTCGGGCGAGAGCAGCTCCAGACCGCTGGCTGCCGCCATGTCCACGACAGCCTCCCGGCTCTTTGGGAACCAGGCGAACCGGGCGTCGACCTCCACTCCGGGGAGAGGGCCAGCCACCCGACGCTCGATCCATTGGCCGGCCTTCGCCCGGAGCAGGATTCCGGCCGTGCCTTCCCCGCCGTCAGCCATCGGTTTTTCCACGATGCTGACAAGGCGTCCCGCTGCAGCGATCCCCCTTGCCGCGGCACGGCAGGCCCGAGCGGCGTCCATGCACCCCTTGAACGAATCGAACGCAACGATCACCTTCATCTGAGCTGTCCGGGAATGTCGGGTTTTTCTTGAGACGCAAGAAAGCTGCTGCCATACTGAAACAATCGGCTTCAAAACGGAAATCGTAATACAAAGTGTTGGATCGGGCAATCGGAACGATGAGCGATCAAGCCGGAAAGAGCACGCTCGACGAGGCGCGAGCCGCCTTCCGGACAGTGGTGGATCAGCACGGGCTGGCCGGGGCGGATGTGGCGGTCCATGCCGCTTCCCTCACTGCCGAGGAAGCGATCGGGCGCCCCGGACGGGATGATTTTCCCATCATCGAGGGCAAGGAGGTCATGGTGGAGGCCGTTGTGCTCGATGCCAGGGGGCAGGCCTTCACCGATGCGCCCGGCGAGTACCGGGGGACGATCGATGACCTGCTCGCCATGCCCCTCACGTCGAACCGGTCGCGGGCGCTCTTCGTCGCCGCATTGAATGCAACGATGCGGGCGCTCGGACTTGTGGAGGGTGTGATCCACTGCAAGGACACCGATCCCGCCCAGTGCGGCCTGGAGATCACCAGGCAGCTCGGGGCCGAGGGCTGCCGGCGCGTGGGGCTGATCGGCTTCAATCCAGCCATCGCCGAGGCGCTGGCCGCCGCATTCGGCAGCGAGAGCGTCCTGATCACCGATCTGGACAGGAGCCGGATCAATACGAGAAAGTTCGGGATCAGGATCCTGGACGGCAGGCACGAGACGGAGGAGCTGATCAAAGCGGTGGACATGGTTCTCGTCACGGGAACCACACTGGTGAACGGCTCCTTCGACGGCATCCACGACCTGTCGCGAAAGCACGGCACGCACCTGAAGCTTTTCGGCGTCACTGCCGCAGGAGTCTCCCGTCTTCTGGACGTGCCCAGGATCTGCCCATACGGTCGCAGCTGAAACGTCCTATATCACCCCGAGATTGAGAGAAGAATCATGGCACGATTCAGTACGCTTCTTTCCTTTGTAGTTTCCGCCCTCTGGCTGTTCCTCCCCGCCTCCTGCATCGGAGTGGGGCAGGATGATCAGGGTGAACCGATGAAGGAGGCGGCCGGCGAGACTGCGCAGGCGGTCACCTTCGGCACGCTCCTCGACTCGATGACCGACATGGAGGCGCTGGCGAGGCTGCCCGTTCCGTCCTTCACGACCAGGCAGTTCTCGAGCTACGACCGCAGTTCGCGATCGCCCGGAGAAGCGGGATGGTTCGCCAATTCCGACGGTTTCGGACGCGAGGCGATCCCCGGATTCGAGAAAGTGCTCCGCGAGCCCGGCGAGGATGGCGTGGGCCTCTATCTCATGGCATCGAGCCAGGGGCCGGGCGCAATGGTCCGGACCTGGTCGGCCTGGATCAACGGCACGATCCGCGTCTACCTGGACGATGCCGAGGTTCCGTTTTTCGAGGGACCGGCAGCGGATTTCCTCGTGAGAAAGGCGGAGAGGCTTCTAGAGAAGGGCAAGGTCGACCTGAAATGCGGGGATGCCTTTCGCCAGCAGGATGCCGACTACCTGCCGATCCCCTATGGCCGATCGCTGAAGGTGACCTGGGAGGGAAAGATCCAGGATACCCACTTCTACCATCTCGAAGTGATCGAGTTTGTTGAGGGAACCCCGGTGGCCACCTTCACGGAGCAGGACCTGCACGACTACTCGGAGAACCTTCAGCAGGCCGTTGCCCGCCTGACCGATCCGCCCCCCTGCGCGGCAGGCAGCCGGATCGAGGTGGGGGAGGAGACCATCGTGCCGGGTGCTCTCTGGAAATGGACCACGCCAGGCGGCGAGGAGACGGCAGGCGGGGCCATCGCCGAGCTGACATTGAACCTCGAAGGGGCGGCCAGGGAGGAAGCGCTTCGCGGCGCCCTCCTGACGATCAGGTTCGACGGGGCGAGCCACCCCCAGGTCGAGGCGCCCGTGGGCGATTTCTTCGGATCCGGTCCGGGAGTCAACGTCTACAACAGCGTGCCCTTCCGGGTGGCGCCAGATGGGACCATGACCTGCCGTTTCGTGATGCCCTACAGACGCCAGGCGGAGATCTCCCTGCGCAACACCACGCAGCAGACCCTGACGCTCCGCGGCGCCGTCACCGTGGCGCCATGGACGTGGGATGACCGTTCTCTCTACTTCCGGGCCCGCTGGCGGTCGGACAACAACCTTCACCTGATGAAGAGGCAGGTGATCGACATGCCCTTCGTCGTGCTCCGCGGGACCGGGCACCTGGTCGGTGCCGCCGTGATGGTGGTGAACCCCTCGGCCGCGCCCACGCCGGCAGGAAACTGGTGGGGCGAGGGGGATGAGAAGATCTTCGTCGACGATGAAGAGACGGCCTGCTTCTTCGGTACAGGCTCCGAGGATTACTTCAACTACTCGTGGAGCCGGCCGGACCTCTTCGATCATCCCTACTGCGGCCAGCCGCTCGACTCGGGGCCGGGAAACCTCGGCTACGTCTCGAACCACCGGTGGCACCTGATCGATCCGATCCCCTTCGAGCGGGCGCTGGCATTCTACATGGAGCTTTATCACCACAGCCCCTTTCCGGACATGAGCTACAGCCGGATCGCCTACCTCTATGCCCGCCCCGGCGCCCTGGACGACCACAGAGGGCTGCTCTCCTCCGATCTGAAGGTGCAGCCGGTCAGGTCGAACGAGCCGCAGGCCTACGGGGGGGCCTCGAATTCCACGTTCCATTTCTTCGAGGACCTGGGGCCTGCCGTGACGGGCGGCTTCATCAGCAATGTCGAGCATCGGAGCGGCGCCGCGCGCGGGCGTCTGATCGAGTGGCGGGCCGAGAAAGACGACAGGCTGCGTCTTTTTCTCCCCTGCGCTGAGGACGGCAACCGCATGGTAAGCCTCGTGACGACCCACAGGCCCGACGGCGGCTCGTTCCGGGCCGAGATCAACGGGACGGCGTTGAAGGTCCGGAACAGGGGAGGCGGCGAAGGAGAGAATCTCGATCCGGGGATCGTGGCGGCCAGGAGCTCTCACGCGAACCGCCTGCTCAGCACGTCGTTCGAGCCGCTCAAACTGAAGGCCGGCACCTTCGAGCTCGTTCTCGTCTGCACCGGGGCCGGCACGGTTGGATTCGATTACCTCTGGGTGAAGAAGATGTGATCTTTCCATCCCTGCGGTAGATCCTGCTCTGGGATGTGCTATTACAGCGACCTGCCGACTTGTACTTCCTGTCCCATCACGTGAGGAGAACAGAGAATGACCGATCCTGCCGACCTGCTGCTCGGGGCGCACATGTCAACAGCCGGGGGCGTGTCACGGGCCTTCGAGAGGGGTGGCGACGTGGGCTGCACCACGATGCAGATCTTCACGAAGAGCCCGAACCAGTGGGCGGCCAGGCCTCTCGACGGGAAGGAGATCGATCGCTTCAAGACGGCCTGGGGAGAGTCGGGCATCGCCCCGGTCGTTGCCCACGACGCCTACCTGATCAACATCGCTTCGCCGGACAGGGCGATGCGCGAGAAGTCGATCGATGCCCTCCTCGACGAGGTCGAGCGCGTCGAGGTGCTGGGCATCCCCTCGCTCGTCATTCATCCCGGCGCGCACATGAAGACCGGCGAAAAGGCGGGGATCGATCGCGTGGCCGAATCTCTCGACACGATCCATGCCAGGACGGAAGGCTCCTCGTCACGGATATTGCTCGAAACGACGGCCGGCCAGGGAACGAACCTGGGATACCGATTCGAGCACCTGGCCGAGATCATCGATCGGGTGAAGGAGCCGGAAAGGCTCGGCGTCTGCTTCGATACGTGCCATGCTTTTGCCGCCGGATACGACATCAGCCGCGAGGAGACCTTCGGCGAGGTGTTCAGCGAGTTCGACTCGATCATCGGACTCTCCAGGCTCGAAGTGATGCACCTCAACGATTCGAAGGGAAAGCTGGGAAGCCGGCTTGACAGGCACGAGCACATCGGCAAGGGGCATATCGGGATCGAGGGTTTCCGCCTGATCATGACCGATCCACGGTTGGTAAAGCTGCCGAAGATCCTCGAAACGCCGAAGGGCGCCGACATGGCCGAGGACAGGATCAACCTGAAGACGTTGCGCCGCCTTGCGCTGGGCGCCTGATCCGGTTCGATTTCCGCCGCTTCAGAGCGACCGTGTCAGAAAACCAGCTCGAAGCGCGTTCCGGCCGCAAGAGCGTTCCGGCCGTTGCCTCCCGGATTGAAGATGAATTGCAGTTCCGGCTGGAGGCTCAGCCAGGGAGTCAACTGGAGGCGGTGGAACACCTCGACCGCCGTTTCATGGCTGCGCCCGTCCAGGTCGCCGATCCGGTCCGAGAAGACGGCCCGTGCCACACCCAGTCCCGTCACATCGAGATCCCGACCGGGCAGCAGTCCGGTGTAGGAGAGGCCGCCTCCCGTGTAGCAGGAGACCTCGTTCCTGTCCTCCGGCGCCCACGACATCTGAAGGAAGGCACCCAGTCCCTGGGGGACTTCGTGCTTGCCTCCCTCGGTGAAGAGCGCCTGGTCGATGATCAGGAACGCGCCGTGGTTGCTCGAGTAGCGCGTGGGCGTCGCGGACCGCGTGATCTCATGGACGCTGTCGCTGTGATGCCAGATTCCGACGCGCCACGTTCCGGGGCAGCGGCGTCGCGGACCGCCCTTCCACCCGACGTTGGCCTGGAGGACCGAGAGGGCGCCGCCCTTCCCGTCGAAGGACGTCCCGAAGCCGGATGTCCCTCCCTTTGCATCGCCGTCGAAGAGGCCGGCCGAGAGACCGATTCGCTCCCAGGGCTGGGCGAACAGGGCCGCCCCGAGGCCGGGATCAGGGTAGGTGGTCAAGGGGATGTTGACAGGGAAGCCGAAGGAGGAGTTGATGAAGTCGGCACCGTAGTCGGAGGCGCAGAAATCCGTGTTGGCATCCTGTTTCCCGATCTTGAACCGCAGCTTGTCCTTGTAGAGGCTCTGCTCGAACCAGAACTCACTCACCTGGGTGAAGTCGTTGCTGTCGATGTTGCTCAGGACCTGATAGTCGCCCAGATGCTTGTCAGTCAGGCTGTTTCCATGCTGGCTCTGGGTGAGGATGACGAGCTGTCCATCGTCCCAGAGGCCCATTTTCTCCACGTCGAGGGTGACGGAGAAGTCCACGCTCCCGCGGAAGAGCGTGGCGTTGGATGTGTCGAGACCGCCCCTCAGGTTCGAGAAAAGCTCGCCGGTGTAGGAGAGTTCGAGGAGGAGGCCCTTCTCCTCGAACTCGGACCGGATGCCGCCCCAGGAGCCGGTCAGCTGATCCCTGTCCACCCAGAGGGGCAGGAGGTAGTTCTCGTCCCGTGCCCCAGGTTCGCTGGCATGGAGCAGGGCGGTAAAAAGGAGAAAAGAGAGAATGAGACCCGAGAGAAGCTTCATTTCGGAGTGCCAGGTAAGTTTCATTCCTTCCTCTTCGTTTCGTGATGCCGCTGCACAAACTCGTTTTACGGCGGTTTACGGAGCTCACCGGATCATGCTTCCGGCGCCGGTAACAACACGACATTTTGCCGCCAAGTTAGAGAAATCTAACCGAGAGAGGATAGTCTTACTTCCAGTCGTGTCAACACCTTAATTTCGATCGGTCCACAGCGACCCCCCTCATGGTGCTATCAGTCTATTGAAGCTTTTTCGAAATGTGCTAGCAGTGAAAAAAGGCTCTCGATGTTCCGGAAAGGGCGGCACAAGATCGCGCCTTTTCCTGGTTTGTAAAAAGCAGCCGGGTGATCCATGAAAGTTGCGGTTCTCAAGGAAACGGAAAAGAACGAGAGGCGGGTCGCCCTGGTGCCGGACGCTGTCTCCAAGATCGTCAGGAACGGTCTCGAGGTGCTCGTCGAAGCCGGCGCCGGCCAAAACGCCTGGTTCGACGACAAAAGCTACGAGGAGGCCGGTGCGACCGTTCTCCCTCCTGAAGAGATCTTTGCCGGCGGCGATCTTTTCCTGAAGGTCCAACCTCCGGGAGATCGCAACGGCGAGGGCTTTGATGAAGCGGAACGGCTGAGAGAGGGATCGTGCTCGATCTCCTTCCTGCAGCCCGTGGCGCACAGGCAGCGGCTCGAGAAGCTGGCCGAGCGGAAGGTCACGGCTGTCAGCATGAACACGATTCCGCGCATCAGCAGGGCCCAGAGCATGGATGCCCTTTCATCCCAGGCCTCGCTGGCCGGGTACAAGGCCGTGCTCCTCGGCGCCGCCGCGCTGGGAAAGTACTTTCCCATGCTGACCACGGCGGCGGGTACCATGCCCCCGGCAAAGGTGTTCGTTCTCGGCGCCGGCGTGGCAGGCCTCCAGGCCATCGCCACGGCGCGGCGGCTGGGAGCCGTCGTGGAGGCCAACGATGTGCGCCCCGCCGTCAAGGAGGAAGTGGAGAGCCTCGGCGCCCGCTTCATCCAGGTCGACGACGGACCGGTCCAGGAGGGCGGCTCCGGCCAGTACGCCAGGGAACAGAGCGAGGACGAGAAGACGAAACAGCAGGAGCTGATCAGCAGGCACGTGGCCCAGGCGGACGTGGTGATCACCACGGCGCAGATCCCGGACAGGAAGGCTCCCCTGATCGTCACGACAAAAATGGTCGAGGCGATGCGTCCCGGCTCGGTCATCGTCGATCTGGCGGCGGAAGGGGGCGGAAACTGCGAGGTCACCCGGCCGGGGGAGGATGTCCTGCATCAGGGCGTTCTCGTCACCGCTCCCCTGAACATACCCAGCTCCATGCCCGTCCACGCGAGCCAGCTCTATTCGAGGAACATCTCCACGCTTTTCAAGCTATTCCTGAACGAGACCGGCCTGCACGTCGACTTCGAGGATGAGATCGTGAAGGGGTGCGTCCTGGCTCATGAGGGGCGTCTCCTTCTCGAAAACAGTTAGCGCAAGCCGGGGCTCTGCCCGTTCAGGAGGCCCCACAGAGGATGAATAAATGGATATCCTTCTTGTTGGACTCTACGTTTTTGTCATCTCCATGTTCGCCGGGTTCGCCCTGATAACCAAGGTGCCGCCCACATTGCACACGCCGCTCATGTCGGGATCGAACGCCATCTCGGGCATCGCGCTGATCGGCGCTCTCGTCGTGGCCGGCCGGCAGGGCTCCGACCTCGACGCGGTTCTGGGATTCCTTGCCGTTGTCCTGGCCACGATCAACGTGGTGGGCGGCTATCTCGTCACGGACAGGATGCTCAAGATGTTCAAGAAGAAAACGGGAGGCCCCAGCTGATGGAATTGTTCATACAACTCGCCTATCTCCTCTCGGCCGGCCTTTTCCTTTTCGGTCTCAAGCGTCTCAGCTCTCCGGCCACGGCCCGAGGCGGCAACGTGATGTCATCGGCCGGCATGCTGATCGCCGTGGCGGTCACTCTCCTGCACAGGGACATCGTGGACTTCCGCACGATCCTGATCGCCGTAGCCGTCGGCTCCCTGATCGGGGCCCTCGCGGCGCGTTTTGTGAAGATGACGGCCATGCCGCAGATGGTGGGGATCTTCAACGGTTTCGGCGGCGGAGCGTCGGCCATCGTGGCTGCAGCCGAGTTCTTCGCGATCGCCGCCGCCGCTGACGGTGCCGGGAAAGGCGACGCAGGAACCCACGTCTCGATTCTCCTCGGCACGCTGATCGGTGGGGTGACCTTGACCGGAAGCTTCGTGGCCTTCGGAAAGCTCCAGGGGATCGTGACTGGGCGTCCCGTCACCTATCCCTATCAGAAAACGATCAGCCTCCTGATCTTTCTCGTGATCATCGCCCTCGCCGTTGTGACCGTTGCGGTGCAGCCGGCCTCCTGGATCTTCATTATCTTCCTCTGCCTCTCTCTCCTGATCGGCGTTCTGCTGGTGATCCCGATCGGAGGGGCCGACATGCCCGTGGTCATCTCCCTTCTCAACTCCTACTCCGGCCTGGCCGCTTCAGCTGCCGGCTTCGTGGTTGAGAACATGATCCTGATCATCGCGGGTGCCCTGGTCGGCGCATCCGGCCTGATCCTCACGGCAATCATGTGCAAGGCCATGAACCGCTCGCTGGCCAACGTCGTCTTCGGCGCCTTCGGGACGGGCGACGCGGCGCCCGGAGCTGCGGCCGGCGCCGGCGACAGCACGGTGAGGGAGGTGTCGTCCGAGGAAGCGGCCATGATTCTCGGTTTCGCCAAGTCCGCGATCATCGTGCCGGGATACGGGATGGCTGTTGCCCAGGCCCAGCACCAGGTTCGCGAGATGGCCGATCTTCTCGAGAATCGCGGCGTGTCGGTGAAGTACGCGATCCACCCGGTGGCCGGACGGATGCCGGGCCATATGAACGTGCTCCTGGCCGAGGCCAACGTACCGTACGACCACCTTGCCGACATGGACGACATCAATCCCGAGTTCGAGCGCGCGGACGCGGTCTTCGTTCTCGGCGCCAACGACGTGGTCAATCCCGCTGCGAGAAACGATACGTCCAGTCCGATCTACGGCATGCCGATTCTCGACGTGGACAAGGCCGGCCACGTCATCGTGGTGAAGCGAAGCATGAATCCCGGTTTTGCCGGGATCGAAAATCCACTCTTCTTCCTCAAGAACACCTCGATGCTCTTCGGCGATGCCCAGAAGGTCACGGCCAGCCTGGTCACCGAGATCAAGGAGCTTTGATTCGCGGCTGGAGGCGGATTCTGCCGAGCCGTTTCATCAAAGCCATATTTTTGTATTGACTCTGCTCCGCCCGAACCATGATATTATCCGGATTTCCTAAACGCTGGTAGGTTTGATGACACAATGAGCGAAGTAGATCTGAATGATCTCAGGATCGATCATAGGCCGGTCAAGGCCCGAAGGGGTTCATCGGTACTGGTCATCATTGTCTTCCTGATCATCGGTCTTGTCGGCGGCTACCTGGCTGCTCGCTGGTATCCCGATCTCCTCGGCGAGGCCGGCGAGGACCCGGGCGCCGACAACGGGGCGAACGCGACAAAGGAGAAGCAGGGTGCTGACGACGGCGACGGCGCTTCGAGCAGCGGCTCTGCAACGCCCAGGGCGGCCGGTTTCACCGAGGGCGGCTGGATCGAGGTTCCCTCCTACCATCCGATCGTCATCAGCTCGCTCATTCCGGGGCGCCTCGAGGAGCTCAACGTCCTCGAGGGATCGCGCGTCCGCGCCGGAGACGTGATCGCCAAGCTCTACCGGAAGGACGAGAAGGACGCCCTCGACCGGGCCGTCGCCGAGGTCAGCGCGGCCGAGGCGGATCTCAAGCGCCTGAAAACGGGTTTTCGCGTTCAGGAGGTCGAGAAGGCGTCTGCCGACCTTGCCGCGGCCCAGGCAGACATGGTGCTCAAGAGGCAGGTGATGGAGCGCACCGAGGCGCTCCTCGACACGGGGGCGGTGAGCCGGGAACAGCTGGAGATCGACCAGGCCGCCTTCCGCGAAGCCGAGGCGCATGTCGAGGCGCTGCGGCAGGAGCAGCTCCTCAAGAAGGAAGGCTATCGCGTCGAGGAGGTCGAGGCGGCCGAGGCCGAGGTGGCGCGCCGGCGGGCGCTCCTCGAGCTGGCGCGAAACAGGTACGACTACACCGTGGTGAAGAGTCCGGTCGACGGCGTGGTGCTCGAGCGGTTCGTCACGCCGGGGACCTATATCCCGGTGCAGAATCCGAGGATCGTGAGCCTTTACGATCCCTGCGACCTGCAGGTGCGCGTCGACGTCCGGCTGGAGGATATCGCTTCCGTCTCCATCGGCCAGGAGGTGGATGTCTTCACCGATGTGGAGCCGGGCCGAATCTACAAGGGCAAGGTGATCCGCATCGATCCGCTGGCCGATTTCAAGAAGAACACGATCCAGGTCAAGGTACAGCTGCTCGCTACATCCGATTCGCTTCATCCCGAGATGATCGCGCGAATCAGGTTCATGGGAAAGCCAGATGACGAAGAACACGATGATACAGATCAGTAGTTTGACAAAGATCTACCGGCGCGATGCCGAGGAGATCCGTCCCCTCATCGATGTCGATCTGGACGTGCCAGACGGAGAGTTCCTCTCCCTCATGGGGCCATCCGGTTCGGGGAAGAGCACGATGCTCAACATCGTGGCAGGCATCGACAGCCCGACCCGCGGCACGGTGCACGTGAACGGAACCGACCTGGCGACGCTGAACGACGCCGACCTCTCGGCCTGGCGCACCCGGTCGATCGGCTACGTCTTCCAGTTCTACAACCTGATCCCCGTGCTCACGGCCTGGGAGAACGTGGAACTTCCGCTTCTCCTGCTGCCGCTCTCCAAGGCGGAACGCCGCAAGCACACCGAGACGGCGCTGAAGGCGGCGGGCATCCACGAGCGCAGGGATCACTTTCCGCGTCAGCTCTCGGGCGGACAGGAGCAGCGCGTGGCCATTGCGCGGGCCATCGTCACCGACCCCAAGGTCCTCCTGGCCGACGAGCCCACGGGAAACCTGGACGCGGAGAGCGAGACCGAGATCCTCGAGCTTCTCAAGAAGCTGAACACAGAATACGGAAAAACCCTTCTCATGGTGACCCACGACCCCCGCGCGGCCGGTTACGCGGACCGGGTCCTTCACCTGGACAAGGGTGTCTTGAACTCGCGAGAGGAGTGAGTGAGACCATGTTCAAGCACTGGCGTTACATTTTCAGGAATGTGGGTCGCAATCCGGTGCGGACCGTGCTGACGGTGTTCGGGGTGGCGGTGGCCGTGTTCATCGTGACCTACCTCTTCGCCATCTTCGACAGCCGCAACGAGGTGATCGCCAATCAGGTCGAGACCCTGCTGGTGGTCAACGAGAAGGACATCTACTGACCCACGAAGAGCGAGTTGCCCGACGACGTCAGGTTGGCGGAGCGGATCGTGGAGGAGACTCCCCACGTTGTCGATGCCGCGCCTGTGTTCTTCAAGCAGAACCTCTGAGCGTCGTCAGGCGGCGGTCTGGTCAAGATCGCAGGAATCGAAAAGGAAAAGCTCAAGGACTTCATCGACATCACCAAGGTGGAGCCGCCCGGGGCGTGGGAGGAGTTCCTCTCGAAGAAGAACGCCGCCCTGCTGGGGTGCGATTTCGTCACGGCTTTCGATGACAAGTACATCTGGGAGGTCGGCAAGGAGTTCGTCATGGCCGACTTCAACGATCTCTCCCTTCACATGGCCGGAGTGTTCACGCCCAGCGATCCGACCTACAAGAGCGTGATTCTCACAGGCAGGATTTTCCTGCAGGAGGTGGAGGAGAGGCGCGGCGTGGCGAACCAGGTCTTCGTCAAGGTCGACGACCGGGTGAACACCAAGACCGCGGTCACGGCAATCAACAACATGCAGGGCTATCCGAAGGACATCCGGGCCGAGCCGGCGCAGATGGCTCTCGACCAGGCGATCGACGACCTGAACGACATGCTGCGCTATGCCGGCTACGTGATCCTGTTCACCAGCCTCGTGATCCTCCTCTGCATCGCCAACACGATCAGCATGTCCGTGAGGGACAGGTTCCAGGAGATCGGGACGCTGCGCTCGATCGGCTTCGGGAAGCCGCGGATCATGAGCCTTGTCATCGCCGAATCGGTTCTCCTCAGCCTGCTGGGCGGAACGGTGGGATGCCTGGCCGCATTCATCCTGGTGAACATCACGAACCAGGATTTCGTCATGAGAGGATACACCATCCCCGTTGCCGTGCGGCCGGTCCTTCTGGCCACGGGGATCGGCGCCTCGCTGGTCGTCGGTTTCGTGGGCGGCCTGATCCCGGCGCTCGGTGCATCGAGGCTCGACATCGTGGAGTCGTTGAAGAGAGCGGATTGATCACATGGCTCATCTACCTTTACGTTACAGCGTCCGCAACCTGATGAGGCGCAAGGTGCGCACCCTGCTCACCATCGCCGGGATGGCCCTGATCGTGGCTGCCGTGGTCTTCATGCTGGCCTTCAGCCGATCGATGGCCAACTCGTTCAGGAGCACCGGCGACGCGGACAACCTGATCATCATCTCGAAGAAGGCAGAGACCTTCGTGCTCTCGTCGATCTCGGCGGCCGACAGCGAGCAGGTCCTGCTGGAGCTCTATGACGATGCGGTCAAGTTCGAGTGCGAAACCGAGTGGGGGGAGAGCGAGGAACCGCTCATCTCCCAGGAGGTCTACATCGGGCTCGATGTGCGGGCCGTGGGCGCCGAGATGTTTCGCGAGGGCCGTCAGCGCGCCGTGGTCCACGGCGTCTACCCCGAGATCGCGCGCCGGGTAAACAGCAGCGTGAAGATCATCGATGGGCGCTGGCCGGTGCGCGGCAACCTCGATGCCGAGGAAGCGGGGCAAGAAGGGTTTCCCGGCCCCGAGCTGATGGTGGGGAGCATGGCTGCCACCAGGCTGGGGGTGGCGGACGAGGCCCTCGCCGTGGGCAAGAAGCTCGAGCTCCTCAGCAGGATCTGGACGATCGTGGGGCGGTTCGAGGCCCCGGGAACCATCATGGAGAGCGAGATCTGGGCTCACACCGAGGACCTCAAGGTCTGCCTCCGGCGCCGGGACTACTCCTTCATCCGGGCCAAGATCGAGGATCCTTCCACGATCCAGTCGATCTGCGACCGCATCTCGACGGACGAGCAGTTCGAGGTGAAGGCCTTTCCAGAACAGACATACTTCGCCGACTACGCCCGCGGCTTCGACTACTTCCGGAAGTTCGCCCAGGTGATGGCGCTGGTGATCATTGCCGGCGGCGTGATCGCGGGGCTCAACACGATGTATACCTCCGTGATGGGGCGGGTGCGCGAGATAGGCACCCTGCAGGTGATCGGGTTCTCCAAGAAGAGCGTTCTGTTGAGCATCCTGGTGGAGTCGATCCTCATCTCATTGATTGCCGGCGTGATCGGGTGCGCTCTCGGCTACCTGGCCAACGGACTGCCGATGAAGATCCCCATGGCCGCCTTCCGGGTCGAGGTCGATATGATCGTCTTCTGCTGGGCCATGGCGGCGTCGATCTTCATCGGACTTTGCGGCGCCTTCGTTCCGGCCTATCGTTCCCTTCGCCTGAAGATGGTTGATGCCGTGCGGCGCCAGTAGGAGCTCTCGATGATCTGGAATCCGGCCAACACCCTGCGACGTCGATCGCTCGCGCTCTTCTGCGCCGGGGCGGCTCTCCTGCTTGGCGCCTGCTCCGCTACGACCTCGTCGAAGAGCGACCAGCCCGCTCACGTGGCTGCCGGGCAGCCGTCGCCTCTCGTCCGCACACAGGAAAACCTCCCGGCCATGAAGGCCGCCGTGCCGGTGGGGGCGATCTCGGCCGATGATCCGGAAGGGATCATGGCATTGGTGGATCAGAGCCCGAAAATGCAGGCGCTACACGAGAACGTCGCCCGCGAGACGGGATTGATCCTCCAGGGTTCCTTCGCCCCGAATCCCGTCCTCATGCTCGAGACGGAGATGATGCCCATCGACGACATGGGATTCGGGAACGCACGGAACAAGATCAGGATCTCGCAGCGTTTCGAGCTGGCCGGCAAGGCGGATGCCCGCGTCACGGTGGCCGAGGCGCGCAGGGACGAGGCCGAGGCGCTCTACTTCCACGAAAGGAATCTTCTCCAGGCTGATCTGGCTCGCGACTGCTGCGCCGTCCTGATCAGACAGAAAGAGGTCGAATCCCTCGCAAGGCTCGTTGACATCAGGCGCCGGCTTGCCCTCATCGCCGGTGAGATGAACGCTTCGGGACGCCTCTCGGATCTCGAGCTCATCGCCTTCGAGGTGGCGGCGGACAGGGCCCGTGCGAAGCTCGCTTCCACGGAAGCGGAGAGGGCGCGGCTCCTGCGAAATGTGGAGGGCGCTCTCGGACTGCCCCTTGGAGCCGTCGCGGTCCGGGCCGAGCCGGGGGAAGGGGCTTCGCTGCTCGTCGAGTTTCCGGAAGGCACTGAAGAGGATCTCCTGACGCGCAACTGTCATCTCATCGTCAACGACAGGAAGGTCGCGGCGGCGCGGGCCTCCCTCGAGTTGAGCAGGAGCGGTGCCTGGCCCGATCTGACAGCGGGGATCGGCTACGCCCGCGGCGCGGAGATGAGCCGGAATCGCGATGATTACATGGGGGCCTTTCTCGAGATACCCCTTCCAGTGGTCGACAGGAACCAGGGGGAGACCCGGAGCGCCGAGGCTGCGGTCCGCCAGGCCGAGTCCACTCTTCTCGCCGATGCGCACCGGTTCCTGGGCGAGTTCCGCGGACTGATGGAGAGATGGGAGAGGCTGAAGGCCACGCGCGATCTGTACGTCGGGAAGATCATTCCCAATATCGAGAAGGAGCTTTCCCTGATGGACAGCCAGGTCGCATCGGGGCGCATTGCCCTGATCAGGAGGCTCGAGGCCGCCGTCGATCTGGAGGAGACCGTTCTCGCCGCCCTGAAGGTCGATGAGACGCTGATCCAGATCCAGATCCAGGCGCGCTATCTCACCGGCATGGGGCAGCAATGGACCATGACCAGGGTAGGCGGAAGCGGCGGATCGGACCCGGCGGCTGGATCCAGATAGTCCGGATTCGCTCCGTGCGGCGCGGAGACTTTGGCTTCCATCGCACCCTGCTTTTTGATCCAATAGAACAACCTCGTTTATGGAAACTGCTGTTTGAAGCTGTAATCTGGAGGAATTGATGAACGTCGAAGAAGCAATCAAACTATCCCTGGAATACGAGGGCAGAGTACACAACCTCTATCTCGAGGCGCACAAGACGGCCACGGACGATTCGGCGAAGAGGGTCTTCCAGGTCCTTGCCGATGAAGAGATGTCCCACCTCAAGTATCTGAACTCCTGCCTCGAGGAATGGCAGAATACGGGCAAGATCACGGCCGAGGTCCTGGGAACGGTCTTTCCCTCGAAGGATAGGATCGAGGAAGGCCTCGCGTCCCTGAAGAAGAAGATGGAGCCCCAGGGCAAGCAGTACGACGTGGAACTGGACAATCTCAGGAAGGCTCTCGACGTCGAGGTCGAGACAAGCGAGTTCTACAAGAAGGTCGTGCAGGAGATCGAACCGGATGGCCGGAAGCTCTTCGAGCGATTCGTCGAGATCGAGGAAGGGCACAAGGCCATCGTGCAGGCCGAGATCGACTCCGTGTCCGGGCTCGGCTTCTGGTTCGACCACATGGAATTCTCCATGGAAGGGGGTTAGCAGACCGTTGAAAAAGTCATTCGGGCCGAAAGCGGATCTTTTGCGCCGGCTCTGCGTTGCCAAATCCTCAGCGAATCCAGTGATTCGCCTGCGGTTTGGCGCCTTGATCCGCCATAAAGCCTCTCGCTTTCGATCCCGAAGCACTTTATCAACGGCCTGCCAGGAACAGAGTTTGACCTTACGGACAACGATCGAATGAACCGGGGGCGGAACCATGACTGAAAAGGCGATGTGCGGAAAAGGCGGCCTTCGATCGCGGCGATTCGTCAGACTCCTGCTCTTCTTCTTTCCCCTGATCTTCGTGTTGCCGCCTTTCGAGGCGGCCGCACAGAAGAAGGATCCCACCAAGTGCCCCAAGTGCAAGAGCACGGGCAAGCTCGAGAACAAGTTCTTCACCCCCCGTATCAAGGAGATGGAATCAAAGGTTCTCTACTGCTCCTGGGTCGTGGAGAAAGACAAGAAGGGCCATGGAATCCCCTGGCTGGTCTGCAAGCGCTGCCGGAATCCCGGGCTCGAGGAAAGGGCTCGCGCCGAGCAGAAGGACCTGATGCTCAAGAACGAGAAGTGGATCGCCGAGAGGCGAAAGACCGACAAGCTGCTCAAGGAGGATCTGCTCCACGTGGAAACGGAGCACTTCATCATCACCTGGAGCATCCCCAAGATCGTCACCAGCGCCAAGAAGACCTACAGGGCGCACGAGGCCCTTCACCTCTATGCCGACAGGCTCGAGACGTTCTACGCCGACTTCATGGACCTCTTCAAGATCGATCCGAAGACGATCCGGAACCCGAAGCACAACATCTTTCTCTTCGAGAAGCAGAAGCACAACCTGGCGGCGGCGAAACACTACACGGGACTCAACTCCTGGAACGCCGCCTATCTGCCGGGCAATCCGTCGATCCTCGTTTCGTGGCAGGACAAGGCGAACCTTCCCACGGACGATCACTTCCACAGGCACCTGATCCACCATGTCAGCCATCTTCTCAACGTCTCGTACTACCGCATGGAGTGGCTCTCGGCCACGGCCGGCTGGGCGGACGAGGGGCTCGCGCATTTTTTCGAGTTCAGGTATTTCGGCCTGGCGGACAACACCTGCGACGAGGAGGGGGAGCTGGAAGAGCTCTCGCACTCGGACTGGGAGTACCAGGTCCGCATGGGAGTCGAGAAGGGGACGCTGCCTTCCTTCGCGGAGACCTGCAACAAGAGCACCACAGCGCTCCACGGCAAGGAGCACCAGGTCGCCTGGTCGTACGTCGATTTTCTCCTGAAGAAGAAGGAGCCGGCTCGGTTCCTCGCCTTCATGAGAGCGATCAAGACCAGGAAGCCTTGCCGCGACGCCATCAAGGAAGCCTACTCCCTGAACGTGATCACCTTTCAGAAGGAATGGGAGGAGTACGTTCTCGCCACCTACAGGGACAAGCCCCTGCCGTCGAAAGGCGGCAGGCCCAGGCGGTCGGGACGCTGATCCGTAATCAGCTCGGCTTTTTCTTTCTTCCCCTGGGACGGCGTCTCCTTCTCCGTCCCTGAGGCCCCTTCCTTGCAGGGCGGCCGCTTGCCCCGCCTGATTCGCCTTGGCGGATCTCTTTCCAGCGGTTGATCCAGTAGCGATATCGCTCGGGATCGGCGCCCAGGGCATCGGTGACGAGGCGGTAGAACTCGAGAGAATCCTGAAAGTAGTTTTTTTGGATGAACTTTCGCGCCGAAAGCCGGCCGCTCTTGCTGCGCTGGAAGCGCCGGAAACCGAAGAGGATCTGCCTGGCACGGTACGAGTGGCGGCGTGGGATGCTCATCCTGATCCCGATGGGGCGGAGGATCTCGGTGATCACTGAACCGAGGTCGGGAGGCGGTTTCTCGAGAGCGAGGGCTTCTTCCATCGCCACGCCGGCCACGGGAGAGAAGAGCACGGCGAAGAAGAGCGAGTCGGCATACTTTCTTCGCCCCCTGTCGGTGCGGTCGACCTCGGCGGCAACCCGTTCCAGGAAGTTCCGGCCGGTCAGGTCGCTGCCGAAGTAGGAGGCCTCCTTCCCGGCTGCCTCGGCAAGCTCGGGAAAGAGATGATCTATCAGCCCGTAGCGGAACAGCATCTCCACGGCACGGCTCGACGCGCCGCACGACAGCATCCGCGTCACCTCCTCCATGACGCGGGGCGGAGCGCATTTCGAGATCTCGGTCGCGTGTTTCATCAGCGCATCGTTCAGCTCATCATCAAGGCCGAGATCGAGACGGCAATGGAAGCGGATCGCTCTCAGGATCCGGATGGGGTCCTCGCGCAGGCGGATCGACGGCGGCCCGATCGACCGGATTACGCGGTTCTGCAGATCGTCGTAGCCGCCGGTGTAGTCCACGACCGCCTCCTCCTTCACGTCATAGAAGAGGGAGTTGATGGTGAAGTCGCGGCGAAGTGCATCGTCCCGCGCTCCCCCGTAGATGTTGTCCCGTAGCACGAGGAGCCCGCTTCGCTTGAACTGCTCGGGATCGCGATCGGGAGGCGGGGTGTCGGCGGGATCCTCGGGCAGAGCCGAATCGGATTCCGCCTGCGGCGACTGCCGGAATGTCGACACCTCGATCACTTTGTCGCGGAAGATCACATGGACCAGCTTGAACCGGCGGCCGATGATCTTCGAGTTTCTGAAGAGCTTGCGGATCTGGCGGGGGCGGGCCGATGTGGCCACGTCGTAATCCTTGGGGATGGCGCCCAGCAGGAGGTCGCGCACGCATCCGCCGACGAAATAGGCTTCGAAGCCGAATCGCTTCAGACGCCTGACGATCTTGACCGCATCGGGATCGAGCGAGGCGGGGAAGATGATGGTGTTTCTGATTAAGTTCGGTTCCCGCTTTGAGGGCAAGCGCTGGGCTCCGTTCCATGAATACTATCGATTCGATCGACGATGTCGTTTTGTGTTTCGGGATATCGCCAAAGGGGTGAAATACACGATGCGGCTGTCGAATTCAAAAGATTTCTTTGTCCCGCGAATTCCTTTGACAGGCTTTCGCGAGGGCGCCTAAATACAGTCCACCTGCAACTTAGCCTTCGTGAAGAATGAGCAACAGCCTGGCGGACACATCTCCAATTTTGTCGCGAGGAGTCTGAAGGACGGAAAGCGAGAGCCGGAGCCGACCATTGATGCCCGAAGAACATACCATCTCATGCCAGCCTCTTGAAACGGGTACGAACATCAGGCTGTTTCTTCTGAAAACCCGGAAGTTCAAGACCGTGACCGTCCGGGTGTTCATCAAGGGGAGTCTGGCCGATCACGTCGAGGAACAGGCGATCCTTCCTTTCATCATGAAGCGCGGCTCGACGAACTATCCGTCCATGGCTTCGATCTCGCAGACCCTGGAGTTCCTCTTCGGGGCGAGGATGGCTCTCGATAACGGCAAGCTCGGGGAAAACCAGGTCTTCATCTCGGGGATCGACATGGTGAACGACCGTTTCCTCCCGAGCAGGAACGGCTTGATCCGGAACGCCGCCGCCCTGTTCAGGGACGTGCTCCTCGATCCGCTCAATGAAGAGGGCGGCTTCCTGCCGGATCTCTTCAGCCTGGAGAAGAAGAACCTGCAGAAGTTCATCGCCAGCCGGATCGACGACAAGATCACCTACGCCAACCTCCGGCTGATCCGGGAGATGTTTCGCGGCGAGCCGTTCGGAACGTACGAGTGGGGCGAACCCGAACAGGTGGGCCGGCTCGATCGTGTGGAGGCTTTCGACTACTACCGCTGCATGTTCGAGTCGCGGCCGGTCTCGGTCTACATCATGGGAGAGATCGAGCCCGATGAAGCGCTTGACCTGTTCGGCTTCCTGTTCGGCGGCATGAAACGCACCGAGATCGATGACACCGCTCCCACGCCGGCCGGGCAGCCGGGGGACGGAGCCGTCATCGAGGAGGAGCAGCATCTCGAGCAGTCGAAGCTGGTGATGGGATTTCACGTCCGCAACGACTGCGACGATGCCCTCTATTTCGCTCTCTTCCTGTACAACTCAATTCTGGGGGGCGGCTCCTTCTCCAAGCTCTTCAAGAACGTGAGGGAGAAGGCGAGCCTCGCCTACTACGTGCATTCCATCTATGACAAGCTGAAAGGGTTCCTCAGGGTGGGGGCGGGGATTCATCGCGACAGGTTCGAGCAGGCGAGAAGCCTCGTGCTGGAGCAGATGGATTCGATTGCCGCCGGCGACATCTCGGATGACGAGATATCCCACGCCCGGAAGGCGCTGATCTCCGGACTGACGGCGGTGAAGGACAATCCGGGACAGCTGGTCGATTATCACCACCTGGCCGCCCTGGCCGGGAGGGAGACGGATGTCGACGCGGTGATCGAGCGGATCGGCGCCGTCACGCGCGATCAGCTAGTTGCCGTCACGGAGCTCGTCTCTCCTGGGAAGACCTTTTTCCTCAAGGGAATCGCTTGAAAGGAACCGGACCACGATGGATCTGGAAAAGATCGAAAACAGCCTGAACGAGACCTTTCTGGCAACACGCCTGCCCTCGGGCCTCAACGTTCGCTTCAATCCCAAGCCCGGCTTCTCGAAGACCATCGGCATCATGGGCGTTCGCTTCGGCTCGACGGACTGCGTGATCAAGCGCGGAGATAACGGCGACGAGCTGACGCTCCCCGAAGGGACGGCCCATTTCCTGGAGCACAAGCTTTTCGAGGACGCCGACGGGGACGTCTCCGATCGTTTCGCCGCAAACGGAGCCAACTGCAACGCCGGAACGGGCTTCGCCTCCACATCGTACATGTTCTCCTGCACCGGCAAGGTGCCCGACAATCTCCGTCTTCTCCTATCCTTTGTCCAGAATCCGTACTTTACCGAAAAGCTCGTTCGCAAGGAGCAGGGGATCATTCAGCAGGAGATACGGATGTACGACGATGATCCGGACTGGATCATCTTCTTCAATCTGATGAAGTGCCTCTATCGCGAACATCCCGTACGGCAGAACATCGCCGGTACGGTGGACTCGATAGCGCGGATCACCCCCGATTTCCTCGAGCAGTGCTACCGGGCCGCGTACCGGCCCGGCAACATGGTGCTCGTCCTGGTGGGGGGGTTCGATCCCGAGGAGATCCTGGAGATCGCCCTGGACGACGCCTCGAACCGGAGTGTCGACAAGCTGGGTCTCAGCGCCCGGTGGAGCGCCGAATCCTCTGCCGATCCGGCAAGCAGCGAGGTCAGCGCCCGGATGATCGTTGCGCGGCCGAAATTCCTGATGGGTTTCAAGGAATCGAAGCTGACCGCGGACATGAAGGAGGTGGAAAGGAAGGAGATCATCACGCAGATGATCCTGGACATCATCTTCGGAAAGTCGTCTCCCTGGTTCGAGTCGCTCTACGCCGACGAGCTCGTTGACGACTCCTTCTCGGCCTCTTGTTCGGGATACGGCGATTTCGGCTTTGCCCTCCTCAGCGCGGACACCGACAAGCCGTTGGAGCTCAGGGACCGGCTCCTCGGGATAATCGAGGAGGCTCGCGAGAGGGGCATCGACTCCGATCACTTCACCCGGATCCGGAACCGCTACATCGGCAAGTACGTGAGGATGTTCAACTCGATCGAAAGCACGGCCTATTCCTTCCTCGAGTGCTTCTTCCGCAGCCTCTACCCCTCCGATCTCGTTGCCCTGATAGACTCCGTCACGCTGGACGATCTGAACGAGAGGCTGCGGTCGCATTTCGATCCCCGCTTCATGGCCCTGTCGCACGTCCTGCCGCGCGACGACAAGGAGTGAACCGATGGGACATGAAGAGCAGCCTCTTTTCGTGCTCGTGGGGCTCACCTCTTCGGGGAAAAAGAAGGTGGGCATCGAGACGGCCCGCCTGCTGAACGCCGAGATCCTGTCCCTCGATTCGATGAAGGTGTACCGGGGAATGGACATCGGGACGGCCAAGCCGTCGCCGCATGACAGATCGCGTGCCGTTTTTCACATGCTCGATCTGGTGGAACCCGATGAATCCTTTTCCGTGGGGCGGTTTCTCGAGACGGCGAAAGCGAAAGTGGGGGAAGTGCACGGACGGGAAAGACGGGTGCTCTTTCTTGGAGGAACGGCCTTCTATCTGAAGTGCCTTCTCAACGGGCTCTTCGACGGCCCTCCGGCTGATCCGGCCTACCGGGAGGAGCTGCTCGCCTTCGAGGCGGAGAGAGGTTCGCTCACACTGCATGGGCTTCTCCGCGGTGCTGATCCGGAGTCGGCCGGGGAGATTCATCCCAACGACACGAAGCGTGTGATACGCGCCCTGGAAGTGATCCAGGCCACGGGAAGGCGCTTCTCCTGGCACAAGGCGAACAGGACGGAAAGGATCATCGCCAACCCCCTCGTGCTGGCCGGCCTGCGCTGGGATCTTTCCGAACTGGAGAAGCGAATCCGCCACCGGACGGCAGCGATGATCCGGAGGGGCCTCAAGGAAGAGGTCAGCCGCATCGTCGAGGGCCCGGGATTCGGTCCCGAGTCGGGGAAGGCGATCGGCTATGTCGAGATGATACAGCACCTGAACGGCGACCTGACTCTCGACGAGGCGGAGGAAACGATCAACCGCTCCACTCTTCGTTTCGTGAAGAAGCAGGAGACCTGGTACAGAAGGTTTCCCGAGATTCGCTGGTTCGATCTCGGTTCGGAGAGCCAGCCCGAGGAGGTGGCGTCTGAGGTCGCCCGCTATTTCATGGGGACGGGGGGGGTGTAGGACCGCCGCCCGGCTTCGCCTTGCCGAGCAGCTCGAGGAGCGCGGTCAGCTCCTTCTTGTAGGGATATCCGAGGTCAGGCTGCTCGAGAGCTTTCCTGATCCTGTCGCAGACTTGATCCTGCCCCACGAGCTGGGGATTGCTCTGAAAGATCAGCAGTAGACCTTGCAGGGCTTCCTGGCTGGCCGGTCTCTTGTCCAGTTCCGCCAGGAAGAGCCGAAGCGCTTCCTGCGGTCGGTTCTCCATGAACTCGTGGTGTCCCTCGAGAACGGCCAGCGCATGTTTTTCGATCGAATCGGGCTCCGCCTCTTCGTCCAGCAGACGGATCAGCGCGATCGCGCGCTCAGACTGCTCCAGTGCGAGATAGAGCTTGGCAACAGTGAACTTCAACTCGAAGTCCGCTTCAGGATGCTTCTCCAGAAGGGAGAGAAGGCCTGTCAAATACGCGATTGACTCGGTCGACCCTGTCGACTCGGTCGACCCGGGTGACTCTGTCGCCGGACTCGACCGGGTCCACTGATTTCCCGCAGCATCGAGAATCGCGTAAGGCAGCGAGTCCGGGCACTTCGCCGCCGCCTCGATCAGAATCCGCGTCTGCCTTTCCGGCTGCGACGGCTCGGCAGCCTTGACGCAGAGAGCGCTGATCTGGATGTAGTGGCTCATGGAGAGAAGGCGAAAGCGCAGGACTTTTTCGAGCGTGTCGAGAACCTTTCCAGACGGGCACCCTCCTGGTGATCGCAGGAAGAAATCGACTTCAAGGAGATGGAAACCGGGATTGAGGGGATTGCGCGCGATCCCTTCCCGAACGATCCGGACCGCCTCATCGTAGTCCCCTTTGACGTCCGCTGTCTTCATCGCCACTTCTTCCCGAACCGGATCCAGGTCCGGCGCCAGCTCCATGAGATAGATCAGCGCCTCGAGGCATTCCTCGCTTTTCTTGAGGAACTCCAGGATCTGAGCCCTGGCCAGGTGGGCCTGGTAGAAGCGGGGGGCAAGGTCGATCGCCTTCGTGGCTGCAGCGAGAGCCTCCTCGAGAGCCTCGGTGCCGGGAATCGACTGGGGCCCCATGTACGGACCGGCGTCCTTCAACCCGGACTTTTCGAGGGCTTCGCGAAAATGGGAGAGAGCCTCCTCATTCACAGTCGGCAAGCCGACCAGGGCACAGGCCGGGAAGAGGAAGGCGAGAGTCAGGAGAAAAAGAAGGAGAACCGATGCGGGAAAATGATCATGACCGCGGCCGAGGCGGCTGATTTTCCGGGAGAGGAAGTGATTGAGCGCGAAACCTGGAGTCACGTTCGACAGATGTCCTTACCCATCGATTGATGGAACCCGGGACCGCTGCTAGCAATCCCGGGTTTGTAGCGCTGCAGGTCGAGATCAACGCTGGGTTTCGAGATCCGTTCTAGTTGTAGTAGGGATCGTCCCAGTCGTAGTTCATGAAATGGCGATCCCAGAACCTGTGCATCTCGTTGAGCCCATCGAAGAAGATCTCGTAATGGGTGGCGAGATGACGGCCGGAGTCGCTCATGTCAGGCTTGCCTTCGACGATGGCCATGGAAATCGGATGGCCCTTGTCATTACCCCAGATGTAAGTGCAGCCGGTGAAAGAGACAACCAATGCGAGCAGAACGAGCAGGGCACACAGCCTTTTCAGCATTCCGTCCTCCTATCGAACCAAAGACGCCAGAGATACGCGTTCCTAAGTAAATATCCAGTTTGTATATAAGAAGAGAGAAAATAGCAACAACATGAAAACCCGTCAAATAAAAAAAGAACGGCAATCGACCTCGGCCACATCCGTGAACCCCCCAGGCCCGCCTCCTGGGGGACCGGATCGGGCTGGCTCTACAACCTTCTTCATTTCAAAGGGATATGAGAATGGCTCTCTAGGGGCTATCCCCCTGGTCCGGCTGGGAGAGGAAGAGCTCCTTGACGATCATTCTGATTTTTCGCGGCGACGGGGCCCGCATGATCCGGGAGCGAGCCGCGCCGGCTCCCACATGGCCACGCGTGTACCAGGCTGCATGGCTTCTGAATTTCCGGATGCCGTGGTCGCGGCCCGATTCGAGAAGGACGCCGCGGAGGTGGCGCAGGAAGGTGCTGAATTTTTCGCGCTGGGTGAGATTGTCGCGCACCGTCCAGGCGGAGCTGCCTCGAGAAAGGAAGGTCCGTTCGATCTCGCCGAAGATCCAGGGATTCCCGAGAGAAGCGCGTCCCACCATCACGCCGTGGCATCCGGTCTCCTCCTTCATCCTCAGAGCCGACCGCCCGTCCTTGATGTCGCCGTTTCCGATCACCGGGATCGCGCAGGCGGCCGTCACGTCGGCGATGATTGCCCAGTCCGCCATGCCGGAATATTTCTGGCCCCGTGTCCTCGGATGGACCGTGACGGCGTCAACCCCCGCAGCCTCGAGCCTGAGGGCAAAAGGAACGGCGTTGATGCCGGCCTTGTCCCAACCGGATCGGATCTTCGCCGTCACGGGGATGGAGACGCGTTCCTTGACGGCCGAGACGATGGCGGCGGCTCTTTCAGTATCCAGCATCAGCGCGGCTCCCGCGCCGGTGGAGACGACCTTTCGAACGGGACATCCCATGTTGATATCGACCAGGAGGAATCCCGCCTTCTCCACCTCGCGCGCAGCCAGGGCCATCTCCTCCGGATCGGTGCCGAAGATCTGCGCCCCGGTCCGGGTTTCGTGGCGATGCCTGGCGAGAAGCGAAAAGGTCTTCCTGTTGGACATCAGAAGGCCCTTGGAGCTGATCATTTCCGTGAAGGTCAGGGTGGCGCCGTTCTCCTGGCAGAGGAGCCGGAAAATGGGAGTGGAGAAGCCGGCCATGGGAGCGGCCACGATGGCCAGATCCTCACTGCGGAAGGCCATTCGCTCTTGCCCGGGGTTGTCGGTCTTCGTAAACTTCATTCGAGGTGAACAATGAATGTGAAACTCGCGGTCATCCTTGCAGCTCTCGTCGTCGTGGGAATCGTTCTCCATTTCGCTCTCAAGAACGAGGGGGAAGGAGGAAACGGGAACTCGCGCCCGGCTCTCGAAAACGGAGGTGACGAGAATTCTAATCCGGCTCCCTTCAACGGGAAGGGCCGTAATTCCAGGCCACCGATGTTATTCAACAGGTCGGTGCAAGTCAATTCTCCACCCCTCTCGATCAAGTCGAAAGGCCTGGGGAACAGAGTGGATCGCCTTCTCGACCGGCTGATCTGGGGCACCCACCGCGCGGTGCGCTGTGCGATCGACGATCTCGTGGAGACGGTCGACCTGCCGATCATCGAGGATGTGGTGCGGCGGATCAACATCAACAGACGCGACCGGTCGACGATTGCCAAGAAGTACATCGACCTTCTCGCCGAGCTGAAGGACCCTCGTGGCCTGCCCACGCTGATCGACTGCGCCGGCGACCCCAACCGCATGATCCGGATCGCGGCCCTCAAGGGCCTGTCCAGCCATCTGAGCGAGGAATCCACCGAGATGATCGTCGAGCAGGCCGAGCTTGGCGACGAGCAGGTCAGGACAATCTGCCTCGACATCCTGGCAACGCGGCAGTCGCCGGAGATCGAGTCGCTCTATCACGGCTTGATCGACGAGGGCGAATCGATCCGGATCTCGAAATTCGCCGTAGAAGGGCTGGGCGGCTACGACACGCCCGAGTCCCGCGAGCTGCTACACAGGCTCCTCGATGATCCGCGGCTCGACATCTCCTTCTCGGCACTCAAGGGGCTGGCCAGCCTCGGCGATCCGAAAGCTGACAAGCGCCTGGAGGAGTTGCTGCGGCACAAGGGGCCCGTTCGCCGAACAAACGCCGCCATGATCCTCAGCCACGCGAAGTGGCTTCCATCCCTCGATCTGGTGAACGAGCTGGCACAGGATGCAAGCACCCACGTTCGCGTTTATCTGACGAACAGCCTGATCCGGCACCTTCAGGGCGACGACCCGGAGAAGAGGGAGAGAGCCGACGCGGCCCTGCGCATCCTGCTGGAGAACGGCCAGGCCGAGGTCCGCTGGAAGGCCCTGGAAGCCCTCCACAAGGCGGGGGACAAGAGCGTGGCCTTTCCCATGCTGAGGAAGCTCTCCTCGGCGAAAGGCGCCGAGCTGGGCGAAGCGGTTGAGTCCACGACGAGCATCCTGATGTGCAGCGAGGCGGAGGAGATCCTGGTCCGCCGCTTCAGGAAGGATCAGAACCTGACTCCCCCGGAAAGGGTGACGATCCTGAACGGTCTCTCATCCCTGAAGAGCGCGGGTGCTCTCGACCTCTTCTTCGAGGTGATCCGGGGTGGATGGAAATCGAGGACGGCTCAGGTCGGCGATATGACTGTGGCCCAGCATGCCGCGTTCCGCGTTCACCACCTGGAGGGCGATGTCCTGGCCCGGTGGAGGGCGTTCCTCGAAGAGGATGCCGGCACGACGGCGGTCTACTTCTTCGTCAACGGCGTCAGGAGCCTGGAGGATCCCGACGCTGCCGTCGACCTGGCCAGGATCGCCAAGGAACGCCGCCACCCGGTCTGGCTCCGCATGGAGGCCGTGAAGAGCTTCGCCTTCCTGCTCAACCCCGATGCCGGAAAGCTGCTCCTCGATCTCCACGGCTCGTGCGGCGACCGCGCGATCGCGGACCTGGCGCTGGACGTCTACTGGAACTACTTCTAGGCAAGGCTAGGCGAATCGCTCAGAGGAACTTCTGCACCGTTTCCCAGAAGACATCGCGGCTCACGTGGAAGTTCTCGGCCTTGAGCCAGTCTTCCCATTCCATCGTGGCTCCTTCGGCAGCCCGACGCGCGGGGTTCATATCGGGCGGAAAGAGATCGAGACCGTTGAGACGGCCCTCGGAGTTGAACGAGACGGCGGTCTTGCCTGCGTGATCGAGGTAGAAGCAGAGCTCCCCGGTGGCGGAGAACCGCTCGGGCCAGGCGATGCAGCGGAACCCAGTCGGAATCCTGGGACGCTCGACCCGGATCGAGCCCTTGGGAAACAGCAGCTTGAGAAAAAAGTAGTATCCCTCTCCCCGCAGCAGGCCGGCCGTGCCGGGATTGCTGAGGGAGATGACCTGCAGGGAGGCCAGGGTCTCGCTCTCCTTCCTCAACTCATCGATACAGCAGTAGGCGTCGTTCTCCTGGAAATAGTCCCGCTCCGCCCGTCCCAGCTCGCGGAGGATCGCCTGGGCGCCTTGTTCGTTCTCGAGGATGGCATCGGCATCGGAAGAGGAGTTCAGCAGGTAGAGCAGGAAGACGACGATTCCCGCCAGCGCGGCGATTTCGGCTGATTTGAAGAACAGCGACCTGAATAGAGCCACGATCTTTTTGCTCCTCTTCTGCCATGACTTTTGTAGCCGAGGATCCAGATCATTATACTCTGGAACAAAGATACCCCCTTGGGCCGTTCATCGGGAACAGCCCGGGGGACGTCGCCTCGGCCGTGGACCGAGAGTCATGAAACGCAACGCGGTGAGAATAGTCAAGACGCTGAGAAGAGCGGGGTTCAAGGCCTACCTCGTGGGAGGAGCTGTCCGCGATATCCTTCTTGGCAAGAGGCCGAAGGATTACGACATCGCCACCGATGCGCGCCCGGCCGATGTGATGGGGCTCTTCGACCGCACCGTCCCGGTGGGGGAGGCCTTCGGCGTGGTCCTGGTCTGCATCGACCACAGGAGCTACGAGGTGGCCACCTTCCGGAAGGACGTTGGATCCACCGACGGCCGGCACCCCGATCAGGTCGTTTTCACGAGCGAGCGCGAGGACGCGATCCGGAGAGATTTCACAATCAACAGCCTTTTTCTCGATCCATTGGACAACAGCGTCCTCGACTTCGCGGGCGGGCAGGAAGACATCGAGAAAGGCATCGTGCGGGCGATCGGAAATCCCGACGACCGCTTCAGGGAGGATCGGCTCAGGGTGCTGCGCGCCGTTCGGTTCGCCGTGCAGCTCGATTTCCGGATCGATCCGGCCACGGAGCAAGCCATCAGGAAGCATGCCGTCGAGCTTTCGGGATTGAGCTGGGAAAGGATCACTGCCGAGCTCCGGCAGATCCTCACGAACGAGCGGCGCGTGCGAGGCGTCTCCATGCTTCACGAATTCGGTATTCTCCGCGTTGTGCTGCCCGAGGTGGCGGCCTGCGCTGCCGTTGACCAGGATCCCAGGTTCCATCCCGAGGGCGACGTGCTGAAGCACACGTTGCTGACCCTGGGATATCTCCGGAAGCCCGACTTCCCCCTGGCCCTGGCAGCGTTGCTGCACGATGCCGCCAAGCCGGTCACGATGGAGGTGACGGACAGGATCCGCTTTCACGGCCATGCCGAGCAGGGAGCCGACATGGCGGACCAGGTCTGCCGCCGCCTTCGGCTCTCCCGCTTCGAGCGCGAAAAAACCGTGGACCTCGTGAAGAAGCACATGCACTTCATCAACCTGCAGAAGATGCGCGAGTTCAAGCTGCGGACCTTTCTCGAAGCGCCTCACGCGGCGGCGCACATCGAGCTGCATCGCGCCGACTGCCTGGCCAGTCACGGCAAACTCGACAACCTGAAGTTCATCGCCGCGATGAGGCGAAGGTGGTCCCGTCTCCCGCCGGCCAGCACGCCGCTGCTCATGGGGCGCGATCTCCTGCGCATGGGCTACAGCGAGGGCCCTTACATCGGCCGGATCCTCGAGGCGCTGCGCGAGCTGCAGCTCGAAGGCCGTCTCGACGATGCGGACGAGGCCAGGGAACACGTCCACAGGCATTTTCCTCTCGATGAAGCGGATCAGGATCGGTAGCGATCCGCCATGGCAGATCCGCTTTCCGCCCTGATGTCCTTTCAGCTGCCTGATCGGGTGCGGCCCGCGGCCGCCACGTCATGAGGGTGGGAATCGGCCGGCCAGCAGGCGCGAGATCACGAAGAGGATCAATAATCCCGCTCCAGCAGCAGCATCGACCTTCCCTGAAAGGGTCATGGCCGCCAGGAGAAAGGTGGCGGAGATGAAGTGTCCCACCAGGGCTTCGACAGGCTTTTCCCCCTGCAGGAAGAACAGCGCCACAGGCAGGATCAGGCAGATCAGGCAGAGTCCGATCACCCCGTCGGCCGCCAGCCCGCCCCCGGCCGCCCGCAGGGCGAAGAGAAGGGACACGCCCACGGCCATGAGGGAAAAGAGGATCAGCCTCTTCCGGCGCGGTGCCTCCCTGCGCTCCTCGAGGGCCACGGCGGAAAGAAAGACGACGTAGAGGGCATAGAGCACAGCGGGGATGAGAACGGGTGTCAGTGCACCTTGCTCGAGATATGAGGGCAGGCCGGCACACACCATGCCGAAGAGCAGGTCGGCAGCCCGGACAAGTCCGAGGTTCACCACGCCGAGCGAATCGATGCGGCGCGAGAGAACGTTGTAGGAAAGGGTCAGGGCGAGGACCACTGCCGCCGCGAGAAGAGGATAGAGCCCGAGAAGAGCGCCTGTTCCGAGGGCGAGCAGGGCGGCCGCGGCGCTGGCAGCCAGGGCTGCGACCCTCGAGACTTCACCTGACGGGATGGGACGGTTCGGCGCCGCGCGCCTGTCTTTCTCGGCATCGAGAAGATCGTTGAGCGACACGGCGGAGCAGAAGACGAGAATGGAGACCAGCGACGCCGGCGCCAGCAGCTCCCACCTCGGCGGAACGGGGCGAAGCGCTTCCGGAATCGCTGCCATGACGGCGAATCCCAGAGCCACATCCGCCGCCGGCGTGAGGGCGATGGAAGCCCGGTAGAGCCTGAGATAGGACAGGACGCTCAATCGAGGTGTTCCTCGGCGGTTGATCTCAGTTGAACAGCCTCAGAATATCGTTATACGTCACGTAGACCAGGAGCGCCAGGATCAGCACGACGCCCACGATCTGCGAGTAGCTCATCACCTTCTCGTTCACCGGCGATCCCTTGATCTTCTCGATCAGCAGGAAGAGGATATGGCCGCCGTCGAGAACGGGGATCGGCAGGATGTTGATGAAGCCGAGGTTGATCGAGAGAATGGCCAGGAAGAAGAAGAGCCTGGCAATACCGAGCTCGGCAAAGGAGTACGACACAACGGAGATCGAGACGATGCCGCCCAGGTTCTTGCCGGCCACGTCGCCGCTGATGATCCGCGACAGCGTGAGGTAGCAGGTCTTGATCATGTAGATGGAGCAGTTGAACCCGGCCTTGCAGGCGTCGATCAGGTCCAGCTTGCGCGTCAGGAGATAGGGCTGGAACTCGAAGCCGAGATCGACCGAGGTGTCCGCCTTGGCAGTGACCTTGATCTCCTTTCGCTGCGAATCTCCGGAGGGCGTCACCGTCATGTCGAACGTCCGGCCGTCCGACTCCTGGACCACGTCGAAGATGTCGTCGTAGGTGGGGGTGGGCTTCCCGTTGATCTTGTGCACCGTGAGGCCGGTTTCGTACCCCAACTCCTCCAGGGCGCCGCCGGGAGCGATGACGACCTCGTTCGCCGAGGTGTTCAATCCCATGGCGAGGTCGTTCTTCAGCGCCTCGCGCCACTCCTCGGAATAGTCGATGAGAACCGTCTCGTCCTTGCCGTTGCCGGGACGCTTCACCTCGAAGGTGAGAGGCGCTTCGCTCAGCGCCTCCTCGAGGTCTTTCCTTGCCAGGATCTTTCGGCCTCCGGCCAGAACGATGATGTCGTCCTCGCGAAGCTTGCCGGACTGCCGGGCCAGGTCGTTTCTCAGACCGACGACAACGTTGACGGGGCACTGGACGCCGATCTTGAAGCTGTCATCCAGCTCCTTGTTTTCCGGCGCCAGGATCATCTCCAGAGCCTCTTCACCTGCCTGTCCGCTCCGCATCACTTCGAGGGTCACTTCTGACGGCGATGTCCGCAAACGTTCCACCTGCCACTCTTCGGGAAGCATCCCGTCCATGGACAGGATCCGGTCCCCTTCCTCGAGGCCCGCCCTGGCGGCCGGCCCACCCGCATCGACCTTCACCTCGTAGCGCGTGGGGCTGAAGACCCGGATCTGGTATCTTCCCACCTCCTCGTTCTTCTCAGGGAGAACGGTGACGGTCTCCTTCTTACCGTCCCGCTCCAGGAGGACCTCGCAGTCTCCCTTGGCCAGGGCGATATTGAGAGGAATGTCGGTGAACTCGTAGACCGTGTTGCCGTTGATCTCGAGGATCGTGTCCCCCGTCTGGATCCCCGCCTTCCAGGCCGGCCCGCCTTCCTCCACGTGACCGATTTCGGCCGCCACGAAGGGGACACCGGACGCGAAGATGATCGGAAAGGTGATGAAGGCGAAGATGAAATTCATCAGAACGCCGGCGCTGAAGATGAACATCCTCTGGCCCGGCGTCTTGTTGGGGAGCTCGTTCTCCGCTCCGCTGAGCTCCTCGCCGGGATTCTCTCCAGCCATCTTGACGTACCCGCCCAGGGGGACGAGGGAAATCTGATAGATCGTCTCGCCTTTCCGGAACCAGAGCAGCTTGGGGCCGAAGCCGAGGGAAAACGTGTCGACACGGACGCCGGTCTTCTTTGCAGCCACGAAATGACCGAGCTCGTGGATGAAGATCATCAGCCCGATGCCGATGACGACCTGGCTGATCAGCCAGGTCTTTTCGAGAAAAGCGAGGAAGCCGGGTTCGCTCGCCATGGCAGCTAGATTCATAGCAGTGTTTCCTTCAAAACCCGGAAAAGGGTATAACTGTCGAGATCATACATCAAAAACGGGATTATACGGTCAGGGTTTCCCATTTTGAATGCCGTCCGAAAACAAATCGTGATTTAGTGAAGCTTTATGGTGTCGGCCCGCCGTGCTATGATAGCATCCGGTCGATCGCGCGAGCTTTGGAGACCGGCAGACCCTTCTGGCGGGCGCCGGAAATCGCCGGTCGGGCATTGTCGATTCCGACAGGAAACGAATAGGAGAAGCCGCGGGTCTCGAGAGCGGTTGGCTCGCGCCACGTAACCTGCAAAGGGGATTCGAGATGGATCAGAAGCGCCGCATGGTCACGTACAAGGATGCCGGAGTGAACATCGATATGGCGGAGAAGTCTCTCCGCACGGTTAAGGGCAAGCTGGCCTCGACGTTCAGCAAGCGCGTCCTGTCCGGCATCGGAAACTTCGGCAGCCTCTTCAGCATGAAGGATCTCGGGGGCGGCGATCCGGTGCTCGTCGCCAGTGCCGACGGCGTCGGGACCAAGCTGAAGCTGGCCTTCATGACCGGAGTTCACAACACCGTGGGCGTCGACCTGGTCAACCACTGCGTAAACGACATCATCGTCCAGGGCGCAGATCCCCTCTTCTTTCTCGACTACCTGGCCGTGGGCAAGCTGCAGCCCGGCGTCTTCGAGGCCGTGATGGACGGGCTCGTCACCGGCTGCCGGGAGAACGGCCTCGCTCTCGTGGGCGGTGAGACCGCCGAGATGCCCGATTTCTACAGGGAGGACGAATACGATCTCGCAGGCTTCATCGTGGGGGTGGCGGGCAAGGACCGGATCGTGGACGGCCGGTCGATCAGGAAAGGCGACCGGCTCGTGGGGCTTGCCTCTTCGGGGCTTCACACGAACGGCTATTCCCTGGTCCGGAAGGTCCTCTTCGACAGGGAGAATATGTCCCTCGATGCCAAGCCGAAAGAGCTCGACCGCACGGTGGGCGAGGAACTCCTCGAACCGCACATGAGCTACCGGAAGGCCGTCCAGGCCGTGGCAGAGCGGTTTCCCGTCAAGGCCATGGTGCACGTGACCGGCGGCGGCTTCCTCGACAACATACCCCGCGTCCTTCCCGGCGGATACTCGGCGCGGATCGACCTCGGTTCCTGGAACGTCCCGGGAATCTTCCGGTTGATCGTGGCGCTGGCCGGGCTCGATTCCCAGGAGGCCTTCAGGACCTTCAACATGGGGATCGGCTTCATCTTCATCCTCGGCGAGGACGACGCCGCGGCATCGCTGCCTCTTCTGGAAGAGGCAGGCTTCACCCCGTTCCTGATCGGAGAGATCGACAGAGGCGGGGAGGGGGTGCACCTTCATGGTGTTTGATCGGGTCAGGCTACCGATCTTGTCCGCTGGCCGGCTCCTGACTGCCTGCTGCCTGTTCCTCTGCCTTTTTCCCGTCCTCGGCATGGCAGGAGAGCGGCAGGACGGCGACGATAGAGGTGATCCCGCTGCTGCGGTGAAGGCTCTTCTCGACGAGGCCAGGATCGCGGACGCAGTGGCCTTTCTCAAGAACTTCCTTCTTCAGGGCAGGGGGACGGAGAAGGAGAAGTGGATCGTCACGCGCCTGGTCTTCAACGCCTGCTCCACCGAGGAGTGGGACGGCGACTTCATGGGCGAGGCGGTCAGGTGGACCGAGGAGATCGGCGACCGGGCCGAGCCGTGGGTCCTGCTGGGCAAGGCCTACCTCTTCCAGGCGGAGGATCTGGCCCTGGGAAGCGATCCTTCAGGTTCCGGATTCATGGCCGAACCGGTCGGCTTTGCGAGAAGCTTCAGCAACAACTTTCTCTATCAGGCCGAGGAGTCCTTTCGAGAGGCGCTCCGGCGGGATCCGGCCAACAGCGAGGCCGGCAATCTTCTCGCCTGGGTGCTCTGCTGGCTCAAGGATTATGCCGGAGCCAGGGAGCAGGCTCTCGCCGTGCTCGAGAGCAATCCCGATAACAGCTACTCCGGCTATCTGCTGGGAGAGATCGAGCTCTACTTCAAGCGTCCGTTAGAAGCGGAGGCGAGATTCCGGAAGGCCTTCGAGGTCGATCCGACCTGCCTCAATGCCCTTTCGGGAGTTGTCCGTTCGCTGCTGGCCCTCGAGAAGCACAAGGATGCCGAAGCAGCGCTGATCGCCCTTGCCGAGGTGGATCCGGAAAGGGGTGAGCTCGTTGAGCTCGCCTACAAGATTCATGAGGGCCGGGACGATTTCGCCAGCGCGGCCCGGCTTTACAGGAAGCTGCTGGAATACTCGCCTGACCGGACGGACCTGATCCTGCAGCTCTCCGTTGCCCAGATCAGGCTTCTGGCCATGGATGCGGCCAGGGGTAACCTGGAGAGGATCCTGAAGTCCGATCCCCGCCACAGCGGCGCTCTTTTCCACCTCGGGCACGTGGAGGAGACGCAGGGCCTATACGATGCCGCGATCGAGTGCTACATGAAGATCGCGAAAGACGAGAGCGCGTGGCTCGAACACGCCTTGAAACGGCTGAAGCTCTTGGCGTACATGAAATCGATCGACGGCAAGTACGACGATGCCATCGCCATCTACGATGTGCTGCGGAAGGTTTTCCCATTCGACTCGGTGGTCCTTGGCAACTGGGCTCTCTCGCTGTCGCAGAAGGGGCTTGCCGCCCAGGCGGACGAGGCGTTCGCCTCCATTCTCGAGATCACTCCCGACGACGGGGCGACCCTGAACAATTTCGGGCTGCATCTGATGGCGTCGGGCCGCCTGGAGAGGGGGCTCGAGATGCTCGAGACGGCCGCCATCCGGCACGGCGACCTGGATGCCGCTGAAAATCTCGGTGTCTACTATCTTTACAGCAAGTCAGATCCGGACCGGGCCGCCAACTATTTCTTGCTGGTGCTGAAAGCCGATCCGAAAAGAGACAAATCGCTGATACTACTCGAATCGATCCGGCGGCATCGCTCCGCCAGGTCGGATTGACAGGCTGCCGGATGACCGTTACACTGTTGCCGAGTTGATGTAACATACGTATAGATAAGTATAGATCTCCGCTCGAAACCGGTTTTCTTGATGGAAGGTTTCAATCATGAACAAGATTGCTTTCTTTTTTCTTATCTCTCTGGCTTTATTCCTGATATGGCCCTCATCATCCCTTGCTGAAGATGAATTCACCTTCAGCAAATCCACGTTGAAAAACGTCTCGAAGGACCTGCAGGAAATCATCGCGGCCTTCAGCGAGGACAATCGCGAAGACGAGCTGAAGTGGAAAGCTAGGCTCATCAAGGATCTGAACAAGGCCGCGCAGAAAGCGAAAAAAGATAACCTTTTGAAGTATCCCGATGCTTTCTACAGCGCCAAGGCGCTGGCCATCGATCTCAAGGACAAGGGGCTCAAGAGGGTCGGCAAGGGATTCGTGGAAAACGAGTTCATCGACGCCGGGGACAAGGACAGGAAGTACACGTACTTCGTCTCCATTCCCAAGGGGTACAAGGTCAATCTCGAGAAGTGCTTTCCCGTGATCCTCTACCTTCGCGATCCCACCGATGTGCCGGATCGGAAGCTGCTCACCACCGTCAAGGCGGAACTCGAAGCGGTATTCGCCGATACAGAGATCATGAACAATGCCATCATCCTCTGCCCCGTGGGCCCGAATGGTCCCAGGAAGAAAACCTACATCGATGCGTCGGGCGACTGGGAGAAGCTCGATCCCGGCAGGAAGAGCGCATTCATCTGCATCCGCGTTTTTCTGGAGAGGATGGTCTTCGACAGGGGCCGGGTCTTCGTCTACGGCAACGGCAGGAACGGCCTCTCCGCTCTCCGGTTCGCCACCTGGTACCCGAGCTTCTTCGCCGGCGCCGTCGCCGTTGACGCGCCGCTGGAGCCGATGTTCACCGAGAACGCCGGCGACACGCAATTCGTCTATATCAGCACATCCAAGAATTCGGCCGGCAACAAGAAGAAGGCCGAGGAGTGGGCCAAGGGTTTCCAGTCCAGCGATCATGTTTCTGTCAGCTGCATCGACGACTCCGGCGAACCTCACGCAATTGCCGACAAGGGAAAAGAGGCGATCCGCACGCTGATCAACCGCGAACCGAAGAAGACGAGCCCGGAGAGGATCCTGCTCAAGGCGCTCGATCTCGAGTTCTCGTCGAACTCGTGGCTGCAGATCATCGACATGAACAACTCCTCGACCATGAAGATCGGTGATGAAGACGTTCCCTACGTGGATGCCACGGTGAACAAGGACACCAACAGCTTCATTATCAAGACGAACCGGGTGGGGCAGTTCACTCTCTATCTCAATGACAAGATCATCGACATGGACAAGAAGATCACGGTGATGGTCAACGGCAAGAAACGGTGGGAAGGGACAAAGGAGAGGAACCTCGATCTGATGCTCAATATGATCTACGGTAACTGGGCCGGGGATTATGAAATCTACACAAACTACATCGAAGTCGAGGACAAAAATTACTGATCCTGAGACCGGAGGCGTCTCGCCGGACTCCGAGCATGCGGAGAGCCGGCTCCGAACAGCATTTCTCACAGCCATAGCATTTTCCACGGGCGCCGCCGTCATGGTCGTCGAGCTGGCCGCGGCGCGCATGCTGACTCCCTGGTTCGGTCAAACGGTATTTGTCTGGACCAACGTCATCGGCGTCATCCTGGCTTCCATCGCCGCCGGCAACTTCGTGGGCGGCCGGCTGGCCGATCGGGCCGCATCCCTGAAACCGCTCTTCCTTCTTCTCGCCGCGGCGGGGCTGCTTTCCCTGTCGGCGCCATGGCTTGTTCGATGGACGGCCGGCGCCTTTCTGGGCGACGGCATGCACCTCGAGGAGGCTCTCTCGCTGCTGGTGAAGGGGTCGTTCTGCACAACGGTGATCGTCTTTGCGCCGCCCGTATTCCTCCTCGGAATGATCCTGCCTTTCGTGATCAAGGCGGCCGCGGAGAACTGCGGCGCCGTGGGGAGGGCGAGCGGGACGATCTACGCCGCCTCGACTTTCGGCTCGATTTTCGGCACTTTTCTCACTACCTACTGTCTGGTCGAGACTCTCGGTTCCCGGGGCACCTTCTACGCCGCAGGGCTGTTCCTGATCGCGATTGCCGGCGCAGGCATCCTTTTCTTCAACAGGAAAGAGGGGAAGTGGGGCGGGGCGGCTCTTCTGCTTCTGGCTGGATCTCTCGTCTTCTTCTCTCCCGAGTCCGGCATCCATTCGCAGGAGATCAAGGACGGTCAGGAAACCTCGATCGTCTGGGAAAAGGAGAGCCGCTACCAGTACATCACCGTGGTCGAGGACGAGGAGAAAGCGGGAACTCTCTATCTACGGGTGAACGAGGGGCTCGACTCCTTCCAGTCGATCTACGTCAAGGACGAGGTCCTGACGGGTGGGCAGTATTACGATTATTTCTCCCTCCTTCCTGTCCTGGCAGGCCGGGAAACGGCCGGCGATGTCCTGATCATCGGCCTTGCCGCGGGGACGATCGCCAGGCAGTACGCCCATTTCTTCGGTGGGAGCGGCGACTTGAAGATCGACGGCGTGGAGATCGATCCTCTCGTCGTGGAGGCTGGTCGCCGGTTCATGGACCTGTCCCTGGCCGAGCCTTATCTCAAGATCTACAGCGACGTCGACGGCCGCATCTTTCTCGACGCCGTCAAGAAGCAGTACGATGTGATCGTTGCCGACGCCTACTCCCAGAAGATCCACATCCCCTTTCATCTTGCAACGGAAGAGTTCTTCCAGGCTGTTTTCGATCGCCTGAAGCCTGGCGGCGTGCTCGGCCTGAACGTGAGCGGCTTCAACCGCAGCGATCCCGTCGTGGCGGCTGTTGCCAACACGGCCGCCCGCGTGTTCGGTACGACTTCACTGGCCAGAGTGCCTCTGGGACGCAACTACATGCTCTATGCGGTCAAGGGGAGGGGGCATGTCGATCCCTCCTCTTGCGATCGTTCCGGCCTTCCCGGCGAGCTGCTCCAGCTGATGGACAATATCTGCACTCACGGACTGACACGCCGGGTTGCCTTTGATTCCGGTCTTCCCCTGCTCACCGACGATCACGCGCCCCTCGAGATGATCTGCGAAAGGGATCTTGTCCAGAGGTCGAAGGCCTTGATCGACTCCCTTGACCGGAGGCGGCAGTGATGCGCCCGGGTGCGATCTGCTGTATTGTTGCCGCTGTCTTTGCCTTGATCTGCCCCGGCTTCGCCGGAAAACTGCCGGCAGCCGAAACCATCATTCCCGAGGAGGGCGATTCAGCACGCGAGAAGGGTCTCGCCGCTTTCGACAGAGGCGAAATGGAAACGGCTTACTCCCTGTTCAGAATGCACCTTGCCGGCCATCCGGGCGATGTGGAGATCCTGCAGAAAACGGCTTACATCCTGAGCAAAGCCGAGGAGTACGAGGATGCGCGCCGGTATTTCCTTCAGGCCCTGGAAGCGGGCGGGGAGAATGTCTACTCCCTTCTCGGTCTCGGCAACCTCGCCTTTCGCGAATACGACCTCGGCGAGGCCAGATGGTATTATGAGCAGGTGCTGGCCATCGATCCTCTCGATCGCCCTGCAACGGAGAACATGGCCGCTCTGAACGAGCGGATCGCCGGAGTGAAGCAGCTCGAAAAGCTGAAGTCCCGATGCGACCTGATCTTCCTGATCCTCCTCTCCGGCGCCGCTCTTTTCCTCGCCGCGGCTGTTCTCACAGAATATCGATTGCTTGCACTATGGCGTCCACGGAAGCCTGGTAATTGCAGTTCTCCGAGATGACCGCGTTCCACGGGTGATCGGTTTTTTCGCAGATGATCCCCAGAGCCACCGCGGCGAACGCCCGGGCCATCTCATTGGCATCCTTGTCGTCGATGATCTTCCTGAGAGGCGCAATCGCGTTCTTGTCGCCGATCTGACCAAGAGCCTTGGCTGCGGAAAGGGTCACGTTCAGGGTGCGGCCCTCTGCAAGCGCCCTGGTCAGGACATCGACGGCCTGCGTGTCGCCCATGAGCCCCAGAGCCGTCGCGGCCTTGAGGCGGAAGCTGAAGTTGACCTCGCTGGCTGCAATGGACCGGATCTTCTCGGCCGCCTTCTTCCAGTTCAGCATTCCGAGGCTGACACAGAGAAATCCCTTGAGAGGCTTGTCGCGTGTCTCGCACATGGAGCGGTACAGCATGTCGGCCCAGGTCTCCGATTTCAGAAGCCCGAGTCCGATCGCCATGGCGCCCCTGTCCGAAGGATTGTTGATCGTCATGAAAGTCTCGGCGAGCTTATTGATCACCTGCACATGCAGGTCGATGTGAGGACGGACGTGGATGGCTGCAGCCAGCGCGGACCAGGAGCGGTGGCCTGTCCTCGACGGCATCACGGTCTCGCGGAGCAGGAAGTGCGAGAGCCTCTCGTGGCGCTTCCTGTTCGCCTCGTATTCGCTGTCGCGTGCCCCGATCTCGGCCAGGGCCATGAATGAAAAGTGCCTCGACTGGACGTCCTTTCCCTCCTTGATGTACCTGACGAGGAGGTTGACCGCTTCCTCGTTGCCGCCAAAGTCGGCCAGGAGGCCGATGGCGATGGCGCACGACTGTCGAACAGCATCGTGGCAATCGGGTTTCTTGAACTCTCTCAGGATCCGGCTCAATGCCGTTCGGTCGCCAAGCTTGCCCAGCGCCACGGGGATGAACGACTTGAGAAAAGGATCCATCCTCTGGTCGTCGATCTTCTTCAGGAGGAAAGCGGCGATTTCGGGTCTCTGCGGCGTATCACCCAGGAGCCCCAGCGCCGTGATGGCGCAGCCGATCAGTTCCTTCTCCACCTTTTCGCTGCCGAACTCGACGATCTGCTTCAGCTTGGTCCACGTCTCGCCGGATCCGATGAGACCAAGCGAGAGGGCGGCAAAAGCCCTGATCCTCTGGGGGACTTCGCTTTTCTTCACGAGCCTTTGCCCCTTGCGGCTGTTGATCATCAGCTCGTAGCAGGTCGGGATCGCCATGGGGGAACCGAGAACGCCAAGTGAAAGACAGGCCGATTCCTGGACCGTCGCATGAGAGGATGCCAGGAGTCTCGTGATGCTGTCGATGGTCCCGGTATCATCCTGGGACTGGAGAATGCGCGCCATGGCCAGGACGGCGGAGTCGAGTATGTCGGGATGCTCGCTTTCGAGGGCTGCCAGAAGGCTGGGGAGAACATCGGTGCGGATCATGTCCCTCGTGGGCCTCCTGGACGTGCGGAACAACTGCTTCTTTCCACGCCCGGAAACAAAGCCGGCGCAACCGGATACGAGGGAGGGGCCGATGAGACGGCTTTTCAGGTTCAGGAAGCGATGCTTGTTGTACGCCCACCAGAACTCCCATCGCTCGTAGCCGGTGGCAACCTTTCGCTGCTTCTTCCTCATACCACCGGTGCTCGGTCCTCGCTGCGGGGTGGGCATCGGGTTTCCCGGGCCCGGGTTGCGAGGGCCTGCCGTGGCAGGGCCATTGGGGCCGGGCGTTGACGGTCCGCCGCCTCCCGGCGACGATCCGCCCGGAGGTCCGCCGATGTTCGGAGGGACCGCGTCGCCGGGCGGAATGATCTGGCCGCCGTGAGCGAAGGCGGACTCGCCGGCGAACATCAAGACAAGAAGGCCAGGCAAAAGCACTGTTATCATCAATCGAGTCATGTCGCACCTCCGGTTGCTCTTGTTTGAAAGAACTCATTCAGAAGTGTGATTAAGCAATTATCGATCCATTGTTCGAAGTAAAAGGGGAGGGCATTGTTTCTTCTTTGATCTACATGATTTGTGCGCGGAAAAAACAACGGAATCAGGATCCTCTTTTTCGAGGCCTCTCTTGCCGTTACTCTACTGAAACATCGAAAACAGTTTCGTCGCAATCGATCACACCGCTTGCCTCCACAAACAGGACTGACGCGCGGAAAGGCCGCTTTCGACCCGAATGACGCCTGTAATGGGAAAGAGCGGGAATCCCGTTGATTCCCGCTCTTTCGGTGAAAGTGGAGGTTCCCCCCCCCTTGCAGGCCATCGAAAAAGTCGTCCGGCCGGATAATATGTCAACAGCCTGCTCGTACTTGTCTCACAATATATCCGTTGCTTCGGCCAGCGCCGCAACGGCGGCGTAGTAGTTGCAGTCCTTCTTTATCTCGCTGTTCCAGGGCAGCGGCGTCTTCTCGCAGATGACGCCGAGGGCCACTGCGGCGAAGGCCCGGGAGAAACCCGAGGCATTCCTGTTCTCGAGGATCTTCCGGAGCGAAGGGATTGCGCGTCTATCGCCGATCTGCCCAAGAGCCTTGGCCGCGGAAAGAGTCACGTTGTGAGTCTGACCGGTTTCGAGAACATCGGTCAGCATGGGGACGGCTTCCGTGTCTCCCATCAGTCCCAGCGCCGTGGCGGCCTGCAGCCTGAGGCGGATCTCGATCGCGTTTCGCGCGATGTCCCGGATCCTCTTTGCGGCCTTCTTCCAATCCATCATGCCGAGGCTCACGCAGAGGTAGCCTTGAAGCGTCTTGTCGCGGGTGTTCCCCAGTTCCTCGACAAGCATCGACGCCGAACTTTCGGCTCCGAGAAGGCCGAGCGCAATGGCCATTGCAGCCTTGTCGGAGGGATTCTTGATCTCCCTGAAGTTCTCTTCGAGCTTGGCGATCACGGTTGCCTGCAGGATCGGATGTACCCTGCAATGAACGGCAGCGGCCAGTGCAGCCCACGATCTGTGAGACGTGCGTTTCGGCCGGGTCATCTCTTTCAGGAAGAAATTCGACAGCTTGATCTGCCTGTCGAGGTTCGCAGCAAAGCTCGTGTCCCTCGCACCGATGTCGGCAAGAGCCATGAAGGCGAAGTGGCGCGTCTGGACGTCCTTCCCGTCATTGATGTATTGCCTCAGGAGCTTCATCGGCTCGCGGTCTTTTCCGAAGTCGGCCAGGAGGCCGATCGCGATGGCGCAGGACTGCCTGACCAGGTTCTCCTGCTTCGTCTTTCTGAACTCCTTCATGACGCTGTTGAGCGCCATGGGGTCGCCGAGCTTCCCCAGAGCCACGGGGATGTAGGACCTGAGAAGAGGATCCATTCTCCTGTCTTCGAGCTTTCCCATCAGGAAGGCGACGATCTCGTCCTTCCGGCTCGTGTGATCCATCAAACCCAGAGCCGTGATGGCACAGGCAATCAGATCCTTCTGAACCTTCTCGTTCTCGTGCTCCACGACCATCTTGAGCCGCTCCCACGATTCTCCAGACCCGATGAGGCCGAGAGAGAGGGCGGCGAAAGCTCTCACGGTCCGCGGCACTTCGGAGAGTCCCACGAGAGTTTGGCCCTTCGGGCTGTCGATCATCAGCTCGTAGCAGGTTTGAGCTGCAATGGGGGAGCCGAGCACGCCGAGGGAAAGGCAGGCCGATTCACGCGCCGAGGCGAACCGCGATGAAAGCAGCGCCTTGATGCTGTCGATCGATGGCGCCGCGTTCTCCGCCTCGATGATCCGGGCGATGGCAAGCACCGAGGAATCCTGTATATCCGGATTGTCCTCCTGAAGCGCCTTGCGCAGCACGGGCAGCACTTCATTCCCGATCATCTCGGGAGTGGGGCGCCTCGAGAAGAGAAACTTGTCCTTGCGGCCGCGGCCCGTCAAGAAGCCGCTGCTCCCGGAGATGTTGGAAGGGCCGTCGAGTCGGTCCTTCAGATTCAGGTAAGGATCCTTGTTCTTCTCCCACCAGAACTCCCAGCGCTCCAGACCGAGATCGCTGTTGCGCCTCTTGCGCCCCAGGCCTCCCGTCCCCGCTCCGCGGTTTCCCGACGGCCCGGAGGGGCCTGAGGGGGATGAGGGGCCGCGCGGTCCGACAGTGGCCGGTCCGCCGTTGCCGGGAGTCTGCGGGCCTGATCCGCCGGCGCCCGGTCCGGAGTCGCCGTCAGGTCCTCCCGGGTTGGGGGGCACCCAGTCCTTTGGAGGACGATACCGGGTACCGTGCGCGGAAGCCAGGTCGCAGATCAGGAGGCCCAGCAGTGCAGCCAGAACCAGGATTGGTATGGGTTTCAACATGACTCACCTCCAGCAGTTCTGATCAGTGGTCCTCCTGATGAAAGAACTCTGTTGCTGAAGGTACGTGCAATTTGCGGTCCAACAGTGTTGGAAAGAATGCGGCCTCCGGCATCCACGAGCCGATCCGGGAGGTGGCTCAAGGGAATCGCGGACGCCGTTAACTCCTGCGTGGAAGAGGGACGCGAAGGCGATCAAGGGATGGAAGGCTCTCTCGATGAGAAAGGTACATTTTCTCATCTCATGGTCTGGATGATACCGGCGGGAGTTACAGACCTGTAACACCGGAAGCGGTATGTGACAAGGAAGACTTCCATGGAATCCATTCGAGCGAATGCGGATCTTTCGGGGCGGATCGATAAGAAAGGCCGCCGGAACGTTTTCGGTTCCGGCGGCCTCACATTTATCGTCCCGCTGGATCCTCGCATCGCGAGAATCTCTTTCGGGTCAAGCCGGCAGATTAGAGAATGTCGAGCACCTCGGAGATGGCATCGACCTTGGCTCTGTAGTTGCAGTTCGTCGAGATCTCGGTGTTCCACGGCAGATCGTTCTTCTCGCCGATGATGCCGAGAGCCACGGCGGCGAAGGCCCTGGAAAGGCTGTTGGCGCCGCCGTCGTTCACGATTCCGGTAAGAGGTGCAAGCGCGCTCCTGTCACCGATCTGTCCCAGAGCCTTGGCGGCGGACGAGGTCACACCGAGGGTCTTGCTGTTCTGAAGCGCTTCGACGAGCACCTTGACGGCGTCGGTGTCACCCATGAGACCGAGAGCCGTGGCAGCCTGGAGGCGGAGGCGGAAAGTGATTTCCGTGGCAGCGATGTCGCGCATTCTCTCTGCTCCGGTCGTCCAGTTCATCAGGCCGAGACCGATGCAGAGGTAGCCCTGCAGGGCCTTGTCCTTGGAATCGTTCAGCTCGTCGAACAGCATCTGGGCGTGGGCCACAGCATTGAGAAGTCCGAGGCTGACGGAGATGGCACCCTTGTGCGAAGGATCCTTGGCATCAGAGAACTTCTCGCTGATCTTGTTGACCACGGCCGCCTGCAGCGGGTTGTGGTTCATGGAATGAATGGCGGCAGACATGCAGGCCCACGAGAGATGGCTCGGACGCGAAGGGCGAACGATTTCGGCAAGGAAAAAGTCGCTGATCTTCTTGTGAAGCTTCTGGTTGGTCTCGTAGTTCTCGTCCCTGGCGCCGATCTGGGCGAGGGCCGTGAAGGAGAAGTGACGCGCCTGGACGTCCTTGCCTTCCTTGACGTACTTCATGAGGAGGTTGATGGCCTCTTCATCCCTGCTGATGTCGGCCAGCGAGCCGATGGCGATGGCGCACGACTGCGCGATCCACTGATTGATCTTGGGCTTCTTGAACTCGGTGAGAATCCGACTCAGGGCGACGCGGTCGCCGAGTTTCCCGAGAGCGGTGGGGACGTAGGCCATCAGGAACGGATCCATCTTGGTGTTGTCCATCTGCTTGATCAGGAACTGGACGATCTCGTCCTTCTGATCCGTCTCGCCCATGAGGCCGAGAGCCGTGATGGCGCAGCCGATCAGGTTCTTCTGGGTCTTCTCGTCTTCGCGCTCGATAACGGTTTTCAACCTTGTCCAGGTTTCACCCGACTTGATCAGGCCGAGAGAGAGGGCGGCGAAGGCGCGAACGAGCTTCGGAACCTCGCTCCTGTTGACGAGCCTCTGACCGGCATCGCTGTCGATCATCAGGTCGTTGCAGAGCTGGATCGCCTTGGGCGAGCCGAGCACGCCAAGGGAGAGGGTAGCCGCTTCCCGGGCCGTCTTGTGGTTGGATCCCAGCATCGAAATGATGTTGTCCATCACCTGGTCGGCATCTTCGGCGCGGGTGATGCGGGAAACGGCGAGAACGGTGGAGTCCTGAATATCGGCGTTGTCGATCTTCATGGCCTCGAGAAGGACGGGCAGAACCTCGTTCTTCAGCATGTCGGCCGTGGGGCGCTTCGAGTTGTTGAAGGTGTCCTTGCGGCCGCGACCGGTGAGGAAGCCGCCGGTACCCGACTGGTTGGACGTTCCGCTCAGGCGGTTCTTCAGGTTAAGGAAGGGATCCTTGTTGTTTTCCCACCAGAATTCCCAGCGCTCGAAGCCGGCTCCGCCGCTCCACTTCTTGCGTCCCAGGCCACCGGTGGAAGCACCGCGCGGACCCATGGGGCCGGCAGGGCCTCCCGGGGTGGCAGGGCCTCGAGGACCGGAAGTCGAAGGGCCGGCAGGGCCGGGTGTGGCAGGACCGCCGGAATTGCCGGGCGGAGTGGAATCGCCGGGACCACCGAGGTTCGGGGGAACGGTGTCGCCCGGGCCGCGGTACTGTCCCCCGTGACCGAAGGATAGCTCGTTAGCAAAGAGTCCGATGGCACCGATAAGCGCCAGGAGTAGCAAAGCCTTTTTCATTGTCAGCTCCTTAACAAAAGATACCTTTCCTCAGTTGATCTCCGGTTCCTTTTATCTCTACTGGCTGATCATGATATCAGCCTTGGAATCATCGGAAAACAAGCGAATACTCACGCAAATCTCTAACCTGATCCGGTCAAAAAAAGACTAAAAAAAATGAAAAATAAAGCTTTGTGTAAAAAAGAGTTACGGCCGGGCATGGTTTGGCGGCGCAGACCTGTTGTATGGAATAGCTGCAAACTGCCAAAAATCTCCAGATCGAGTTACTTTTTTGTAACAAAAATTGAAACCCTTCGGCTTCTGAAAAGAAGACACCCACCTTGCGGTGGGTGTCCAGTTGCGTGCGATTGGTCAGGAGATCGACTTAGAGTTTGACTTTGGTGATATCGGCAATCTCGAAATCGACGGAGATCTCTTCGACAATATTGATTATCTTTCCAGATTTTTTGATTTCGTTGAAGAGAATCGCGCCTTCGACCGTATGGCCGCTCTTGAATGTGAGCGAGACCTTGTCAGCGCGTGCAGCCTTTTTCAATGACTGAAGAACGGAATCTGACATATCAAATTCTCCTTCTCCTTTGATGACAATGCTGGGTTTTTAACGCCAAACCCGCGGTAGGTTATTGCACTAAATACCAAATTGTCTTGACGTTATCAAGATCATACTCAAAAAAAGAATCAACGACGACATCTTTTTTATACGTGTTGGCCACACAATTGTTAGAGAACTGCCGTGGGCGCCTCCACAACGCTATTAATATCATACTATTAGCTGTACGAAAAATCAGCCCACTCCATGTGGTGTAGGGGCATCTCGATGGGGGGGTATGTTGTGCTCCGAAGAATTGCGCCGTTCTTCCTACTCTCCGGTCAGCCCGGCCTCGATGGCCTCGAGGTTCAGGGCAAGTCTTTCAGGCAAGGTGACAGCCTTGACGGCATCGCGAAGCTCGGAAGAGGTGCACGGAAAGAGATTTTTGGCAACGGCGCGGGCAAGGACGATCAGGTTCGTGCAGGCTGCGGTTCCAATCTGCATGGCCATGTCGGTGGCATCGAGCCTCGACACAACGATCCCGGCTTCATCGAGGGCTCCCTTGACACCTTCATCGAGGTTAAACCTGGGCGGGGCATTCATCACGACCGCGCCCCCTTGCCGCAGGAAGGTAAGATTGGCGGCCGTCTCCTCGGCCTTGAGGGAGAGAAGGAGGTCCGAGGTGCTCCGGCGGACCATGGGGGACGAGTAGTCGCCGATCTTGATATGGCTCGTCACCGAGCCTCCCCGCTGGCTCATTCCATGGGTTTCGCTGCCCAGGACGCTGGCACCACGGCTGGTGGCCACCTGATAGATCGTGCGGGCCAGATAGAGGACGCCCTGGCCGCCGACTCCGCAGATAACGGTTTTCAAATCCATTTTTGACTCTCTTCGAGAAAATCCGGACGAGGATAAGCCATGTCGTTCCCCATCGGGAAGAGCGATGAACCGGCCGCCGGCAATTCGGGCCTGTCGGCGAGCCAGGCTTTCCAGGCCGCCATTAAGACGAATCGCTGAAGAAGAGTCAATGAGGTTCGGATTTGGCGCTGATTTACCGATAATTTCGGAGAGGAGAAAGGTTGGAAGATCGTTGAACCGAAGCTATGATCTTTTCTTTCGACTCCAGGCCGGCCGCGCCGGCATTAACCATAACATTGAGAGAATTGAGAGAGCATGAAATGACTGGTAAAACCGCGAAGAAGAACAGTCCCATGGTGAAGTTCATCCTGGATGCCTACCAGGCGGGCGAGGAAGACGAGGCTCTGGAGCCCGTTGTCCTGAACGACGAGAACGGGGAGCCGATGGGACGGATCAAGGACGGCGATTACGTTGTTTTCTACGACATCCGGGGCGAGCGGGAAATTCAGCTTTCCGAGTGCCTGATGAAGCCCGATTTCAAGCATTTCGACAATCATGGTCTCTCCACGAACTTCGTCACGATGATCGAGTACGACAAGAATCTCGGAGCGCAGGTGGCATTTCCGCCCGAGGAGACCTTGAAGAACACCCTCGTCGAAACAGTGACCAAGGCCGGGCAGAAGGTCCTCAAGGTCGTCGAAACGGAAAAGGCGGTCCATCTCAGCTTCTTCCTGAATGGCAAGAACGTCGACGCCTTCGACGGCGAGGAGCGGCGGTTTCCCGAATCGCTCAAGGTCCACAACTACGGCGAGCATCCGAAGATGAAGATTGCCGAGGTGACCGAGACGCTGCTGGCCGGAATCGAGGATGATCAGCACGATCTGATCATCGCCAATTTCGCCAACGTCGATGTGATCGGCCACGTGGAGAACAAGGATGCGGTCATGACGGCGGTGGAATCGGTGGACGCGAGCGCCGGAAAGGTCGTTGAAGCGGCCTTGAGGACGGGGCGTGAGGTCTTCATCACGGCCGACCACGGAACGGTGGAGAAGTGGTACTATCCCGACGGCACGGTGGACACCGGGCACACGGACAGCCTGGTGCCGTTCATCTACATCGGCGAAGGCCTCGGCAAGGACGGCGGCCAGCCTGTGCTGCGGGAAGGCGGTTCGCTGATCGACGTGGCTCCCACGGTCCTCGATGTGATGGGATTCGACAAGCCGGAAGAGATGACGGGCCAGACTCTCTTCGCCGATGGCCACTCGCCTGAGAGGAAGCCGCGCAAGGCTCTTCTTCTCATCACCGACGGCTGGGGTCTGATCGACGAGACGGAAGGCAACCTGATCGCCGCCGCGAACACGCCGAACATGGACCGCCTCATGGTCGAGCACCCCTGCACCCGCATCGTGGCCGCGGGCGAGCGCGTTGGAATGCCCGAAGGGACGGTGGGGAACTCCGAATCAGGCCACCTTCATATCGGTTCGGGACGGACGGTGAACGCCGACAGGCAGAGGATCGACCTGGCGCTCAAGGACGGCTCGTACGAAAAGAACCCGGCCTTCATCTGGGCGATCGAGGGAGCGGTCAAGGACGGCAGGCCGCTTCACCTCCTGGGCATCGTATCGTTCTACTCGTCCCATGGTTCGCTGCATCACCTGATGGCCCTGATGAAGATGGCCAAGGAGCATGGGGTCAAGGAGGTCTACATCCATTCGCTCCTGGGCCGCCGCGGCGAGCGTCCCGAGGCCGGCGCCGCCTACATCCGGGACGTGGAAGAGGAAGGGGAGAGGCTCGGACTCGGCCGCGTGGTCACAGTCATCGGCAGACACTGGGCCCTGGACAGGGAGTTCAACTGGGACCGGACGGAGAAGACGTTCCGCGCCATGGTGGATGGAGTGGGGCGAAGAGTGGGATAGCCGGCCGTTCGCAACAGGTGTCAGAAGTTGACCTTGAAGACCCCTTTGAGCGCGAAGCCAAAGGCGAGTCCCACGATGCAGAAGATAATCAGCCAGGGGAAGATGTCGCCGTCCATGCCGAGCATGTCGGCCCGCTGATGCTTCAGGCTCACCGCCTTCAGCGGGCTGTCAGACGGCCACGGCGCCTCGGCGGGAAACATCATGGCGTCGAAGGTCTCCGTGTTCCTGTACCTGGCCGGTGAGACGGTGACGAGACCCTCCTCGGCATCGATCCGTTTCGAGAAATCGGTGCCGTTCACCTTCAGCCCGATCTCGTAGGCGCCTTTCTCCTTCACGCGGAGGCGATAGGAGAGCTCGTGCCGCGACGGGATTCGCACCGGTCCGGCATCGATGGCGAGGCCGTCTGGGAGGTCGATCTCCACCTTGGCGGCCAGCACATCGAGTTCGTCGTCGAGCGTCACGTCCAGAATCGTGACATCCCCGGGCTTCAGCGGATCGTAGCCGTATCGCGAATCGAGCTGAAAGAGGAGGGGGAGGACGACGACGATCAGCGGAACCATGGGAATGGTGCAGCAGCCGATGTAGAAGGCGTTCTTCTTCAGGAGCTGCATCGTCGCCTTGAAGACGACGCCCATGTCATCCTTGAAGAGCCTCACCTCGTAAAGCCTCGCCTTGATCTGGTCCTTCACGCGCTTGATCGCCTTCTGCGGGGAGGTGTACTTGAACAGGATCAGCAGGAAGACCCCGGCAAGAAGCGAGATGACGACCAGCCCGACCAGAGGCGACATTTTTTGGAAGGGGAAGCCGACTACGTTGAAGAGACCGTTCATGATTGCATTGAAAGTGGACAGCATGGCTGCTCCGTGACCTCTATCAAACAGGAACCGACCGGCATCGGCGCCGCCCGGTTCGACGACGGGCGGCAGCGCGGTTCCGGATCAGGATTCCGGAAAGCTCAGGAAATGTATCCAAGACCTTTCAGCTTGTTCTTGATGTCGTCCTCGGAATCCGCTTCCTCGAGCTTGGCGATTTCTTTCTCCAGCGCGTGGTTCACGAACTCCTCGGGAGAAGAATAGCCCGCGATGGCCGCGTACTTCTTGATCTTCTCCAGCAGGGTCTTGTCGATCTTGATCTTCGAGCCAAACATTCTTTCTTCCTTACCAGATCGATTTGCCCTTCATCTCGGGCAGTCTGTCAATCCCGTATTCGTTCAATATCGTCACCGTCAGATCGGTGAGATCGGGATCTTTTTTCAGGATCTTCTTGTTGGAGAACAGGATGCCGGGAACCAGCTCGCAAGCCATCAGATGGCAGCCGCTCCAGGCGCCCAGGTTGTCCTCGAGGACCTTGTCGGGGTAGCCGCCGATCGAGGATTCGTCCGAGTTCCGGTACTTCCTGTTGAAGCCCACGACGATCTCGGGAGCCCGCGACAATGCCTCACCGGAGTAGTGCTCCCGCGTCCTGTACATCCTGAGGAAGATATCCTTGTCGCCGTCCCTCTCCGCCATCAGCTTGGAGCAGATCTCGTTGATCAGGCCGTCCGCCTCGCCGGGATCGACGATGCCCAGCGGATCCCGCCCCTTGACGTTCAGGTAGATGTTGGCGAAGCCAAGGTTGTATGCCCTGGTGCGCGACCAGTCGACGGAGGCGAAGAAGGTGTCGCTCTCCCTGTCGCATTCTTCCTTCAGGGCTGCGTATCCGTTCTCGACCAGCCAGGAGTTGAGGTGGAACGACTTGTAGTAGGGTGAGAAACCGTGATCGGACATGATGATCAGCGTGTCCTCGTCGCCGATCCGGCTTCTCAGCTCGCCGACGACCCCGTCGATATCCTCGTAGAGGCTCCTGATGAAGTGCTTGTACTCGGCCATCGTTTCCGGATCGTGCCCCGGATGCTTCTCGTCCATGCAGCGCCAGAACATGTGCGAGTCGAGGTCGATGCTGCAGAAATAGAAGAAGAGGAAGCCGCTCTCGTGGTTCTCCATCAGATCGAAGAGCATCTCCTTTCTCTTCTCGTGGATCGCGCAGGAATGGCTCCGGAAATCCTTGTAGTCGATGGCGCCTTCCTTCAGGGCCGTGTAGTTCTCGGGCAGGCCCTTGGTCTCGAAGAGGCCGTGCTCCTCGGCAAGCTCTCCGACCCAGCCCGAAGGAGTGCTGATGTCATAGACAGGGCTTGCCGGGTCGACGTTGATCGGATCGGCGAACAGCTTGATGAAGGGACCGTCGGGATGGGTAGGGGGACGAATCTCCTCGAGGCAGAAACGGGTGATTCCCGTTGCGCTCACGAGAAAGGGCACGAACTCGAAGGTGACGGGAACGAAATCGCTCCACTCACCCTCCTTGAGAATTACCACCGGCGCGCTGTCGTCATCCTCGTCTCCCACGATGATCTTGATCAGCGGCTCTTCAGGATCCATGTAGATTCGAAAGGGCGACCTGGCCACCGGCTTCGACTCGTGCTCGCCCGTCTTGACGAAGATGTTTTCGGGGCCGTAGAGAAAGGCATCGATCCTGCTGTCGAATATGGCCACGTTCTCGAGCCGGCCTCTTTCGATGTTGGCGGAAACGGCAAAACGATCGTTGGTGTAGAGCGTGTACTCGCCCGTTCCCGGAAGGTCCGGTGTCCCCATGCCCGTGACGATCTTCTGGTCCGTGGGGCGCGGGGGAAAGCAGGCCGGCACCTTGTAGAGGGTGGCCGGGACGTCGTGGTCCTCGAGGATCTCCCAGAAGGGACGGCCAAGCTGCTTGTTGATCCAGTCCCCGCCGGAGAGGGGGAATTCGTAGCCGAAGAGGGGCAGGATGAAGCCCACGTCCTCCGTATCCGCGATGGAGTCCACGAGGCTGAGGTACTGCTCCCCCGTCTCCTCGTCCTTCTCCCAGCTGGGGTGCATGAAGTCGAAAACGCCGTGCCCGCCGGGATTCAGACCGGTGAAGAAGTTGGACCAGGCCACGGGGCTCTCGGGAGGGATGCTGGTGCCGAGCGACCTGAAGCCGCCCTCCTTCTCCAGGGCCTCGAGGTTCGGCAGGCGTCCCTCGGCCATCCATTCCCGCACCTTCTGGTAATCCATGCCGTCGATGGCGATGACGAAGACCTTCTTCTGCTGGGGGTCCGAGCAGGAGAGGGGGCACAACAATGCGGCCGCGAGAAGAACGGCAGATACGATCTGCCAGGCGGCCGAGCAGCTGCCGCGGCGTGTTGGTTTCATCGATCTCGAGTTCCTGTCCATGATTGCGGAACGACCTCCTCAGGCGGTCGGGACATCATTGTTTAACCGGATCTGCCATCTTCCTTGCCGGGTCGGCCGGCTTCTCCCGGTCGCCGTTGATCAGGCTGACTCCGTCCATGTAGGCCGGGACCGGCACGCCGAAGAGGCGGAGGATCGTGGGACCGACATCCATCAGCCGCGGCTCTTCCGTGTCGATCTTCCGGTTGCAGAAGAAGATGCCGGGGACGATACGCGGGTCGATGCAGTGGTCGCCGCTCCAGCTCTTCACGTTGTCGTCGATCACGACTTCGCTCACCTTGCCCACGGCGCAGTCCCACGAGGCGCGGTAGCCGTTCTCGTAGCCGATCAGAAGATCGGGGGCATTGACCAGGAAGGGCCCATTGAAGAGCTTCTTCGAATCGAAGACGTCGCGAATCGCCTGCTTCTGATCCTCGTCGTCGTAGAGGTTGCTGAGCCCTTCGATGATGCCGCGCTTCACCTCCTCCTCTTCCTCGCCGGGCTTCACGATGCCCTGCGCCTCGCGGCCCTTCAGGTTGAGAAAGATGCCCGTGAGGCCAAGGGAGAAGGCCTTCGTCCTGCTCCAGTCCACGTCCTCGAACCACTCGCCGCTCTCGCTCTTTCCGTCCTTCAGGTGGAGGTAGCCGTTCTGCATGAGCCACGAGTTGAGGTTGATCCCGCGCCGGAAGAGCTTGAATCCATGGTCGGAGATTACCATGACCACGGTCTTGTCGTCGCACTTGTCGAGAGTCCTCTTCACAAGATCGTCCATCCGGACGTAGAGATCCTCGATGGCGTTCTTGTGCTTCTCCGTGTCCTTGTCCCTGTTCGCCGGATGGGTCGGGTCCAGGTACCGCATGAACATGTGCTGGATCCGGTCCGTGGCGTCGAAGACGGTGACCACGCATCCCTTCTTCGTCTTCTCGATCGCGTCGAACATCATCTTCTCGCGCTCTTCGTGGATCAGGTAGGCCTGCTTGAGGAAGGCTTCCTCGTCGATGGCCCGCTCGTTAAGAGCCCACGTATCCTCGGCGAGTCCGAGCGTGGCATAGGGTCCGAACTTCTTCGCCAGGTAGACGGCATAGATAAAGGGGTGCGAGATCGGCATCGACGGCTTGTCGGGGTCGATGTTGATCGGCGTCATGTAGAGCTTGAACTCCGGTTCGAACTCCATCACGTAGAACCGGCAGATCCCCGTCACCTTCATCCCGGCGCCCGCCTTGAAGGTGAGCCGTATCCAGGGGGAGTATTCCTTCTCCTGAAGGGTGAAGGTCTCGTCCCCGGCCGTGATCCGAGCCTCCCTCTTGCCCGCCTCCTTCTCGACGATCAGGGGAATCGTCATGGGCGGATTGTTGTCCTTCAGGGGATTCGCAGGGCCCGTGATCTCGGTGCGAATGCAGCTGCCGTTCATGGTGACGGGAACACGGACTCCCTGGGTCGCCTCCTCGCTGCACTCCTCCGTGGTGAAGAGCGTGAACGTGCCCTGCGAGCCTCTCAGGTCGGGAACGCACATGGCGGAGATGCAGACGCCGTTGAACTTCTCCGGCGGAAAGGTGATCGGCACCCGGATGATCGAGCTGAAGATCCGATGCTTACCGAGGATCTTCCAGAAGGGAACGCCTTTCCGGAGCAGCTTGAACGTGGACTTTCCCCAGGGAAGAGGCAGCCTGAGCTTGCCGATCTTCAGCACCTTGACATCGCCGCGGATATCGGTGGACGAGAGCGCGGGGAGATAGTTCTTCGGATCGCGGGTCAGGAAGTCGTAGATGTTGTGCTTCGATGGATCGACGCCGGTCTGGAACGACGACCAGGCCACCGGCGACATGGAGGGCACGGTGGTCATCAGCGGACGGAAGCAGCCTTCCTCCTTCAGCTTCTTCAAGGTGGGCAGCTTTCCCTCCTCGATGAACCTCTCGGCCAGTTCCGGATCGAGACCGTCGAGGCCGACCACGATCACGCGGTCCACCAGGCTGTGCGTCAGCGCGCGCCGGTGGACGATCACCCTGTACAGGGCACGAAGCGGCCAGAGCAGGATCGTCCCGAAGGCGAGAATGATCGTGACAAAAAGGATCGTGAAGGACCCGAGGAAAGCGAAGCCGGCACCGGGGCCGATGTAGGCCTCGGCCGGGTCGCAGAAGGCCAGTGCGATCCAGAGCACGAGGAGAAGGAGAAACAAGGATTTGGATGTTCGTTGGTTCATCGTAATATCTTGCGGGTAAAAACCGGCTCGGATTTATTATCTCCCCACGTCCCAGAAACCAATCTCCTCGGAATAAGACAGCGGCCGAGACAAGAGAGGGCTGAGACTCTAAATGATTGTCACTTCCCGGGATAAAACCGGGATAACGGTCTCTTCCAGGGAAGGGGCAGCGCGATTCGAAACAGGTCAGATGATAGCTTCCTCCCCGGGTAAATCAAACGAAAATAAACGCTGAAACAACCGATGGGCAGGCGAATACATACCGCCTTATCCATTTTCGGCAAATGAGGAAAAAGATTGTTTCCCGACTTCACTTTTTGTTTACCTGTTTTTCTGACTGCTTCGTATCTCTTCCATGGAGGTAACTGGACGATGACACGGCAACATTTGCTTATGCTCGGTTTGTTGGTTCCCCTGACCTGCCTCGTTTCCTGCGGCCCGACCACGCCGGGCGACTACAGCGATGCAGCAACGGATGCCATGAACGACCAAAATTATGAGAAAGCCCTTTCTCTGTACTCGGACCTGCTTGACTGGAAAGGCGAAGGCGAGGTGAAGCCGGAGATCCGCTTCAAAGCCGCACGCAATTCCGTGGAATGCAAAATCCGCCTGGGGAAAGCCAAGGAGGGTGTGGCTGATTTCACAAAGCTGAAGGAAACCTTCAGCGAGCAGATGGCCGCTCCGGATGCCTATACATATGCTCAGTCTGTCTTCGGCGCTCTGAGCGACGCGAAGGCAGATTTCGATGCCAGTCTCGCTCTTCTTGCCTTTGCGAGCGAGAATTATCCGGAACAGAAGGAAAAGTTTCAGAGCCTGGCCGACGAGCTCAAGAAGGGGGCCTCCGACGAGCAGCGCTCCAAGCTGAAAGGCCTTGGATACTGATCCCTCGAACGCAGCGGACGCCAGCTGTTCATACTGATCGTGGAGAGCCCGCCCGAGCTTGAATGAACCGGGCTTATCTTCCTACTTCCCGTTCCCGCCGATCATGATCGCATCCTGCCGGCACGAAACGGTGCAGTTCCCGCAATCGACACAGACCGACCGGTCGATGTGCACCTTGGCTTTCGGCTCGTCCTGGATCAGGGCGGGGCATTCGAAGGTCTTGACGCAGACGCCGCATCCCTCGCACTCCTCGGGATCGATGGCGACGTGATTTCCTTTCCACTGATGCCGGGCCGTCTTCTCGTGGATCAGACAGGGTGCCCTCGAGATGATGACCGCCACCCGGCCGTCGGGCTGCAGGATATGATTCTGCGCCGCGAGGAGCGTCTCCTTCAACGTGTCATGATCGTAGGCATCGACCACTTCGAGAAACTCCACACCGGCACCCTTGACCACTTCCTCGAGAGGAATGGTGCGGCCCTTCGTCCCATCGGCAAGCACGCCGATGCCGGGAGTGGGCTGCATCCCGGTCATGGCCGTGATGGCGTTGTCGAGAATGACCAGGACGAAACGGGCGTCGGTGTAGATCGCCGACACGAGCCCGGACAGGCCGGAGTGGTAGAAAGTGGAATCGCCGATCGTGGCGACGACGGTTCTCGGCTCGCCGGCGTCCTGGTTGTGGGCATGCCAGAAGCCGGAAGCCATGCTCACGGCGCCTCCCATGCAGAGGATCGTGTCCACGGCCCGCAGGTTGAGGCCCAGGGTGTAGCAGCCGATGTCCGACGTGTAGATGGCGCGCGGCAGCGCCTTCCGGATGGCGAAGAAGCTCGAACGGTGGGGGCAGCCCGGGCAGAGAGTGGGGCGGCGGACCGTTTTTTCCAGCTTGTTCACGGCCTCGGCGACAGGATCGCCGACAGCGGAATCGATTGACGCTTTCTCCTTCAGGCCGCACTCGGCCAGAACGTGTTCGACGATCTCGTTGACCTTTTCGGGAGTGAGCTCCCCCGCGGAAGGGACGTGGCCCGAGCGCCTGCCGAGAATCCTCGTCCTGTCGGTGAACTGGCTCTCGATGGCATCCTCCGGCTCCTCGAGAACAAGAACCTTGTCGTACGATTCGCCGAACCGATCCAGAACCGTGTAATCGATCGGATGGGGGAGCCCCACGGTCAGGAGGGGGATGGTGAGATCGCTCTCCCGCATGATGTCGTACAGATGCGCCAGGGTGGGGCCGGCAGCCACGATTCCGAGGGGGCCCTTCTCGGCCCCTTCACGGCAGTTCCACTTTCCGGCCGCGGCCTCCTCCTTCGCGATGAGGTCGAGCTTGTCGTTCAGCTCGTGATGGAGGGTCAGGCGGAACTTCGGCGTGGCCGCCCACCGCTCCGGGTTCTTCTTGAAGGCAGCCGGCCTCTCGAGAGACTCGGGTCTGACAAAGGGGATCCACTGGCGGGCGTGGCAGATCCGGATCGAGGGGCGCAGGATGACGGGGATGCCGTGCTTCTCCGACAGCTCCAGGCCGTACCGCGCCATGGCGCGCGCCTCGTCCGGTGTCGACGGATCGAGGACAGGCAGCTTGGCGAACATCGCGTGGACGCGGCTGTCCTGCTCGGTCTGGGACGAGTGGGGGCCGGGATCGTCGCACGAGATGACGAGGAAGCCGCCCGTCGTGCCGGTGTAGGCAGCCGACATCAGGGGATCGCAGGCCACGTTGAGGCCGACCTGCTTCATCACCACGGCGGCGCGCTTTCCGGTCCAGGCAAAAGCGAGGGCCGCCTCGAGAGCGACCTTCTCGTTGACCGACCACTCGGTGTAGATGTTGAGCTTCTCTTTCTTCTTGAAACGCACTATCTCCGGCATGATCTCGGAGCTTGGTGTGCCGGGATAGCCGAAGACGCCGTGACAGCCGGCCTCGATCAGGCCGCGAGCCACGGCGCCGTTCCCCATCAAAACTTCGCCGTTCTGCATCTTTGAGCTAGTCGTCCTCTTTTTTCGAGTTCTCGAAGTCGTTGATCGCGATCTGGACGATCACGAGACCGGCCACGCTGATCATCAAGGGGATGAAGGCCTGCCAGATCCCCACCACAATTCCCAGGAAGCCGAGTATGACAGCCACCTTCTGACCGATGTTGCCGGAAATCAGAACAGCAGCCGTCTTGGCAAACAGGTTTCCCACCACCAGGTTCTTCAACCCTTTCAACCAACCCATCATGGCCTGTTTCTCCTCGCGCTTCCTACTTTTGGGGCGGTTTCGCAAACGAATTAGATTACCAAAGAGGGGAACCGGGCGGAAAGGAAAACCGTTTATTCATTCCCGGGGGAAGATTATACTGGAACGATTCTGCGCCGCCGGGAGAGATGCCGGGTCAGCTCAATCGAAGGGCGGCGCAGTCTGCACCGGCGCCGAGCCGGGAGAGGACGTCAGAAATGGGTGAAAAGACAGGTGTTTGGATATTCGGCGCCAAGGGCGGCCTTGCCGTCACCGTTCTGGTCGGATCGAGAGCCATTGCCGACGAGCTGACTTCATCGTCCGGGCTGGTGACGGAAAGCGAGGCCATGCGCAGGCTTGGCTTCGTTTCCATGGATGATCTCGTATTCGGCGGACACGACGTCCGCGAGTCGACGGTATACGAGAACGCCTACAGCATATACAAGGAGACAGGCTCCATCGACTTCGAGATCCTGCAGGAGCTGCGGGAGCGAATCGACGTGATCAACGACCGGATCCGGCCCGGAATCACCATCAACTGCGGCGAAGCGATCGAGAGCCTGGCAGACGACGGCTTCATCCTGAAGAACAACACGCTGGAAAGCGCCCTGGCCGCGATCATTGCCGACATCGAGGAGTTCAAGAGCCGGAACGACCTTTCCCGCGTAGTGGCCGTGAATCTCGCCTCGACGGAGCCGCTCATCGAGATCAGCGAGATCCACCGGGACCTCGGGAAGCTCAGGCGCGCGATCAAGGAGAACAGGCAGGACCTGGTGCGGGCTTCGCTGATCTACGCCTACGCGGCGATCGAGACGGGCTGCTCCTTCATCAACTTCACCCCTTCGAACGCGGCCCTGGTCCCGGCCCTGGAGGAGCTGGCCGCGCAGCGCCGAGTGCCCTACATGGGCAGCGACGGCAAGACCGGCGAGACGCTCGTGAAGTCGGCCCTGGCGCCGATGTTCAAGTACCGCAACCTTCAGGTCCTCTCGTGGCAGGGATACAACATCCTCGGGGACCGGGACGGCCAGGTCCTCTCCGACGCGAACAACCGCGAGGCCAAGGTGAAGTCCAAGGACCAGCTTCTCGAGAAAATCCTCGGCTATCCGCTGCACACCCACGTGGGCATCGACTACGTGGCCTCTCTGAAGGACCTGAAAACCGCCTGGGATTTCATTCACTTCAAGGGCTTCATGGATTTCAAGATGTCGATGCAGTTCACCTGGCAGGGGTGCGACGCCATCCTGGCCGCTCCGCTCGTGCTCGACATGATCCGTCTTGCCGAGTTCGCCATGCGGAAGGAGGAGTGGGGGAGGATGGCGCAGCTCTCGAGCTTCTTCAAGAGTCCGCTGGGTATCGACGAGCATGATCTCCATTTCCAGTTTCATGCTCTCGTCGATTACATCGATAGGCACGTTTCCTCATGAGCGATGAAACCCTGTTCGGCGATGCCTTCGAGGAGTACCGGCGCGGGAAAGCCCCGCTGGCCGATAGGATGCGGCCCGCATCGTTCGACGAGTTCGTCGGGCAGGAGCATCTTGTCAACGAGGCGCGCGCGTTCCGGATCGCCGTGGCCAATGACCAGATCCGGTCGATGATCCTGTGGGGGCCTCCGGGGACCGGCAAGACCACGCTTGGCCGGATCATTGCAGCTGCCACCGGGCGGGAGTTCATCCATCTCTCCGCCGTTTCCGCAGGTGTGGCCGATATCAAGAAGGTCGTTAAACTGGCCAAGGAGAGGATTGCTGCGAAGAAGACGGGGACGATTCTCTTTCTCGACGAGATCCATCGATTCAACAAGGCGCAGCAGGATGCGCTTCTGCACCACGTGGAGGACGGAACGCTCACGCTGATCGGAGCCACGACGGAGAACCCGTCCTTCGAGGTCAATGCGGCTCTTCTCAGCCGCTGCAAGGTCGAGCTGCTCAATCACATCGATGAGGACGCCCTCGGCCGGATCATCGACCGGGCGATGATGGACAGGGAGCGCGGACTGGGTGAGCTGGATCTCGAGCTCGACGAGGAAGCGCGGCATTTCCTGATTTCCCTTGCAATGGGGGACGCCCGCGTGCTGCTCAACAACCTGGAGACCTCGGCGGCCCTGGCCTCGACCGAAGGCAGCAAGATCATCACGACTGCCGTTGCCGAGGATGCTTCGGGCCGCCAGGCGCTCTGCTACGACAAGAGCGGCGAGGAGCACTTCAACCTGATCTCTGCGCTGCACAAATCGCTCAGGGGATCGGACCCGCAGGCAGCGGTCTACTACATTGCCAGGATGCTGCAGGCCGGCGAAGATCCTCTCTACATCGGCAGACGGATGCTGCGGTTCGCGTCGGAGGATATCGGATGCGCCGATCCCAACGCACTTGTCCTGGCGATGGCTGCCGTGGATGCCGTCCACTTCCTCGGCATGCCCGAGGCCGACACGGCTCTGATCGAACTGGCGATCTACCTGGCAACGGCACCGAAATCGAACAAAGTCTACCGCGCCGTCAAATCGGCCAACAGGGAAGTGAAGAATTCCGGACACCTTCCGGTTCCTCTCAAGCTCAGGAATGCGCCGACAAAGCTGATGAAGAAGATCGGCTACGGAAAGGACTATCGCTATCCTCACGATGAGCCTGATGCTTTTATTGCGGAAAACTATCTGCCCGACGAGTTGAAGGGATCTATTTTTTATTCGCCTTCGCGCTACGGATACGAGAAGGAAATCAGGAAGAGAATGGACTACTGGGAGCGTAAGCGTCAGGAATCCTGATCAGGGCCTCTGTTTTCCACAAATCATCCACAAATCGGAGACCCCCGAGGAGCCGTCAACCTTAAACTCTTAACGTAAAAGCAAATAGGCGGGTTTAGGATTTCAGGATCCGGAATTCCCTCTCCACATCACACAACATAATATGTATTATCAGACGTTACTGAGGGAGGATCTGGTGGGCGCGCCTGCTGCGATGCCGGTCGCAAATTTCCCAGGGACCACAGAACACGTTCTGTTCCTTTCTCTTAACTGCTGTGTGAAATTGAGTTTGCATTTCCGGTACGATCTCGTAAGAATCAGGAAAAGGGATAGGTAGATAGGCGGTTGGAGGAAGATATTTGAGTACGCTGGAGGATTCTTTTTTCGAGAACTATAAAAGCCCAGCAGTTCTGCTCGATTCAAACCAGAGAATTATTCGTTTCACTCAATCTTTCAAGGATGTCGTCGGTTACGACAAGGATCTTCTATCGCGAAGACCTGTTCTCGAACTGGCTACCAGCGAACAGGGTTCTTCCCGCGGAAAATATTCGTCCCTATCCAGGATCGTCACAGAGGCAGGAAAGGAGATCTTCTTAAGGGTACAGGTTATTCCTTTTCGCTACAGGCGGTCGATGAGAAGGCTTGTCATTCTCGAGGATGAGACGGAAAAGGCGAACCTTCGAATCGAAAACAAGCATCTGGCCCGGCTCGCTTCGATGGGAAAGCTCATTTCCTTCGTGGCGCACGAGATCTCAAATCCGCTGTCCATCATCAGCAGCTGCTCCCAGCTCATGATCACAGGTCCTGATCAACGATTCGATGAAATGACTCTCAAGGATATCGCGAAGATCAAGGATCACGCAGAACGAATCGAAAAGATCGTAAAGAGTCTGCTCGAGCTATCACGGCGCGGCGACAACGAGGTTGAAACCTTTGCTGTCAAAACGCTTCTGCATGAAATCATGAAATTGAAAAAATACGCCATCGAGAGAGCCGAAATCGTTGTATCAACAGAAATCGATAATAAGATCCGTGACAGGATCACGGGAAACAGAACACTGCTCCTTCAGGTCTTGATAAACCTGGTCGACAATGCTATCGAGGCTGTGGCTGATTCATCGAGAAAAGTCATCAAATTGTCTGTCAAAAAGGAAGGGCCACTCCTGTCTATTGGTATTTCGGATTCCGGTAAAGGGATTCCGAAAAGCCAGAGGAGCAAGATCTTTGATGCTTTTTTCACCACCAAGGAGGCGGGAGTCGGGACCGGACTCGGTCTGGCGATCTCCCGAAGAATCGTCCGCAGCCATGGCGGTGACATCAAGCTCAAGAGAAGCGGCCAGAGGGGATCTCTTTTTCAGATCCTTCTGCCCCCCACCAGGAAAGCGGTCAAGCTGTCTCGCGAAAAAGCGAACGGCTGGACGCCCGGCGTGGGCGCGGTCAACGTTTTCTGAGCAGAGGAGAACATGATGTCGTCCTTCTTCGAGAACACGGGAATCTTCGACCTGATCTCTCTCGGATTTCTCATCTTCTTTTTCATCCTCGGGATCTTCAAGGGATTCGTCTGGCAGGTCGTCCGGATTCTCACCATCATCGTCGGCCTGGCGCTGGCAAAATCGTTATCCCCCTCCTTTTCCAATTTTCTGAAAGACACGATATCGGGACTCAAGGATTACGACTACACGATCTACATCGCCTATTTCGTGATCTTCGTCGGTGTTTTCGTCCTGGGCACGCTGCTCGCATTCATGCTGAAGAAGGTTCTGAAAGCGCTCAGGATCCAGGCCTATGACAAGATCCTCGGCGGGTTCATGGGGCTCCTGACAGGAGCGGCCATCATCATCGTCATCGTGATGGCTCTCTGCTTCCTGCCGGACAACGACCTGAGACGAAGCATCGAGAACTCCTACACGGCCCAGTATTCGGCCTGGGCCATTACCAAGGCCGATTTCCTTGTGATCGAAGAGCTTCAGAAGAAGATGGAGACGATCATCAAGGAGAACCTGGACAGGATCCAGGCCCCCCCAACCGAATCGGACGAGACGGAAAAGGCGGGCAGCGGCAATTCCGGGTCGGGACGCTGATCAGGCTGTCCCTTCCTCCTCCTTGATGATGTTATCGATGTTGATCGGGCAGAAAGAGCCGCACATCGTGCAGGTTTCCTCGCCGTAGGATTCGCTCTCCTGGCGGAACTTCCTGGCGCATCCCGGATCGATGGCGAGGCTGTACATGCTCTCCCAGTCGAGCTTCTTCCGCGCCTCGGACATCCTCCGGTCCTTATCCACGGCACCCTTCACCTTCTTCACGATGTCGCCGGAATGGGCGGCGATCCGGGCGGCAATGACGCCGACGCGCACATCCTCGACGGTGGGAAGCCTCAGATGCTCGGCCGGTGTGACATAGCAGAGGAAGTCGGCGCCGGCTGACGCCGCGATGGCTCCTCCGATGGCGGATGTGATGTGATCGTAGCCTGGCGCGATATCCGTCGTGAGAGGCCCCAGAACGTAGAACGGCGCGTTGTTGCAGATCTTCTTTTCCAGCTGCACATTGGCCGCGATCTGGTCAAGCGGGACGTGCCCCGGCCCCTCGATCATCACCTGGACGCCGCGCTCGAAAGCCCTGGCCGCCAGCTTGCCGAGAGTGAAGAGCTCGGTCATCTGGAGCTGGTCCGTGGCATCGAGAATGGAACCGGGCCGCAGCCCGTCGCCGAGGCTCAGGGTGATGTCGTACTCGAGAGCGATATCGAGCAGCCGGTCGAACTGCTCGTACAGGGGATTCTCGCGCTTGTGACGCTTCATCCAGGCGTACAGAAGCCCGCCACCGCGCGACACGACCCCCATCACTCTCTCTTCGCGATTGGCGATCATCGGCAGCAGGTCGCTGGTCACGCCGCAATGCACGGTGATGAAATCCACCCCGGTGCGGGCATGCTTCAGGATCACCTGGAAGATCTCGTCAGCCTCGATATTTCTGAAGTCGCCGTCAGCTGCGACCTGGTAGACAGGGACCGTTCCCACCATGAGAGGCGAGGCTTTCGTGATGGCCTCGCGGCACTTGTCCAGATCGCCACCCGTCGAGAGATCCATCACTGCATCGGCGCCGGCCTGGACGGCGGCGTTGAGCTTCTCCAGCTCCTCATCGATATCCTCTCTCTTGGGAGATGTTCCGAGATTGGCATTTATCTTGGTGCGCAGGCCGCAGCCGACGCCAACAGGTGAGAAGGACCTCAATTTGTTCTTGGGGATGACTACCGAACCTTCTGCAACACGGACCCGGATCTCCTCCGGTTCGAGGCCCTCCGATTCGGCCACCTGGACCATCTCGCGGGTGATTACCCCGTCGCGTGCTTTCAATAGCTGTGTCATGAGACAATTACTCCTCAAAGTGCATGCGGCGCGTCGCTGGTCACACCTGTCATTGCTGAAAGCTAGCTTCAGCGGGCTGAAGAGGACCTTAGACAAACTTCAGCGGGTTGAAGGCTAGCTTCAGCGGGTTGATAACCGCCGCAAGTCGTGTGGCAGCCGACACGCAAGGCGGAGGATTGTAACATAAAAGTACGGAAGAGGGTATTTCCCCGCTTCCGTACTATTTTTTTTCTGCATCAGCCTCGCAAGAAGCTGATTCTTCTTTTCTTCGCTTCCCCCATCGGTTTAGAACCGCGTCGAAACCGATGAGGCGACCGTTCAGAGGACCGCAAGCTCATGGAGATTCGAGGGACGGACCTCGCCGTCCTGATCCTGGGTCAATCCCTGGATGTAAACCGTCCTTCCATGCAGGGTAGGCCAGTTCGGCACGGTAATCTGGCTCTCGATTTTGCTGGACGAATCGAACTGGTCGGAAACAAGTGTGCGAATCGGCGTTCCGATGTCGAGCGTCACGCTGGGCAGGTAAGTGGGACCGGGATTCAGGGAGGAGAGGATGACGCCCGGCTGGTTTCCTTCGCCGCCCTTGAGAACGAGATCCACGGTCCCGCCAAGGGTCGCCGAATCGGAGCCCGTCAGATAGAGGCCATGCTGCGGAATGCCGGTCACCACGTAGATGGAGGGGTTCGCCTGGTCCGACACGTAAACCTTTTCACCATCCGGGGAAAAGGCCGCTTCGCAGGCCTGTCCCTGCCCGTACGGGTGGAGGTCCAGCTCCGACAGGATGCATCCCGCCTTCCGCCCAACCACCTTGATGAACGAGTTGTCCAGGTAGGTGACAACGAGCGTGTTCCCGTCGGGTGACGCATCGATGCCGTACTCGAGGATGAAAGGCGTCCCCAGTGCAGCCATGTCGATCGTCCGGCTGATCGCCGGGGGTGAGAGGGAAAGGTCGACCTCGTAAAGGATCGAGTTGTTGTTGTAATCGGCAACGGTCACGTAGGCGAAGCCGTCTTCCACCTTCACGTCGTTGGCCCCCGGCCAGCCGAGAGGGTCGCCGTCGAGGATCACGACATCCACGCTTCCGGGATTCGACAGATCGACGACGCTGAGAACCGCTCCCAGGACAAAATCCGATCCCGGCACGAGCAGCTTGTTGTCATGAATCGCCATGCGGCCGTTGAACCAGGAGCCCAGGTACCAGGTGTCGACGATCTGCAGGTAGGTCGGCCCCGGTTCAGTATCGATGCGAAAGATCTCCCCCATGTTGACCGTGGAGGCATAGAGATACCTCCCCTGAGGCCCCATCAGCAGGCCGAAGGGATACTGCCCGCCGGCTGACGTGAGATCGATCAAGCTGTCATGAGTCAGATCCGGCTTCAGCACGCTGATCGAGTGATCGGCGTTGTTCGTGACGAACAGGCTTGACAGGACTCCCCCATCGTACCGGCAGGCGATCTCCTCGGGATAGAGCCCCGTGGCCCCCTCCAGGGTGATGGCATCGAGCGTCGTGTCGATGGCCACCAGCCGGTTGTTCGGCGTGAAAAAGGTGCCGCAGATCGCGGCATGGAGAGTGGAGCCGTCATCGGACATCGCCAGACCGAAGGCGTTGTCGGGAACGTAGTCGCCGTCATCGAGATCGATCACCTTCTCGACGGTCTGCCCCCCTGCTCCCGGCATTCCGGGAAAGAGAACGACCGCTGCGGCGAGAAGCCAAAGAAAACTACCTTTGAACGTCCGGAACATCATTCTTCCTCCTTGCGGTAAAAAGGGACCGTGTCGCGACAGCCCGCTTCAGCCGGATCAGTCACCGTGTGCGCCGGAGATTCTGCAGATCAGTATCTACCGGTACACGCAAGCGATCGTGAGGAAGAAGGAAGAACAGGGGAATCGGCGACCGGCGGGCGCATCGAGAGCCGGACAAGGTCTGCTCTCTCGCGGTGCGGGGGATTCCACTCGGACGGTTTGCAGGTAGGATCCTGGTGCCTGTTCCATATCACTTCACTCGATCCACGAAGTTCCAGTGACTGACAGGGCGAGGCAGGTTTTCTGGCTTATGGGTCGTTCTCGGGCTGCGCCTTCCCACCCCGAGCTCCTGTGGACTCGTCCACGGGCTCAGCAGGCAGTGGCGTACAGGCAGCCCTCGTCACCAATTACAGCGGCGGGTCCGCGATGGATTTGCACCATCTTCCCTACACCTCGCCCCTTGCAGCCTCGACCGGGATTACCCCGAAGGGCCGGCAGAATGGTCAAGAGCTACGCTGTTCAGGGGCTGTCAAAATGTAAAACAACTGGGAGGGATTGTAGGGAGACTCGAAAGGGGTGTCAAGAGCTGACCTCGAGCATCCTCTGAAGCGCCTTGCGCGAGTCCGCTGCAACAGCATCGGGAACGGCGACCTCGAACTGGGGGGTATCCAGGTTCTCCAGCGTCTCTCTGAGGTTGAACAGGTTGATCTTGAACATGTTCGGACAGAAAGACCGGGCCAGGGGGAGCACGCGTTTCTTCCCCTCGTACTGAAGCGCCAACCGTTCGACCAGGTTGATCTCCGTTCCGACGACGATCGTTGCACCGTCAGGCGCCTCGTCGACAAAGCTCACGATCTTGGAGGTGGATCCCACACCGTCGGCCAGAGCCGTGACCGGGCTCGGGCACTCGGGATGAACGACGAGGAGGCACCCGGGATGCTCTGTCCTGGCCTGCTCCATCTGTTCGGGTGTAAAAAAGGTATGCACATGGCAGTAGCCTTTCCAGAGCACCACCCTTGTCGAGGGATCCGGCTGAAATCCCTCTCCCCCACCATCGCTCGTGGGATCGAAGATCGTGCGAGCCGACTCGGGGATGCCGAGCGCATCGGACGTGTTCACGCCCAGATGCTCGTCGGGCATGAAGAGGACGGTGTCGCCGCGCTCGAAGGCCCACTTCATCGCCTGGCCGGCATTGGAGGAGGTGCAGACCAGCCCGCCGTTGCGGCCGCAGAAAGCCTTCACCTCGGCCGTGGAGTTCATGTAGACCAGGGGGATCACTTTCCCGCCCGTCCTGGACGCGGTTTCCTCGAAAGCGAGCTCCGCCTCCTCCAGGCTGGCCATGTCGGCCATGGGACAGCCTGCCCTGCGATCGGGATGGAAGACAGACTGCCCCTCCGAACCGAGAATGGCGGCGCTTTCCGCCATGAATTCGACGCCGCAGAACACGATCTTCCGCGCACCCGAGGATGCGGCCGCCTTGGCTGCCAGGGCGTAGGAGTCGCCGATGTAATCGGCGAACTCCAGCACGGAGAGTCTCTGGTACTGATGCCCGAGTATCAGGAGAGAGGCTCCCAGCTCCTCCTTGATCTCTGCAATCCTGGCTTTTTGCGCGGCTTCGCGCTCGACGACATCGATTTTCCTGGTCATCGGAACTTATCCTGTCAGACAGCCTCGACGGACTTGACTTCGGGAATCTGCGACTTCAGGCGCTGCTCCACGCCGTTCTTCAAGGTATACACGGCGCCGGGGCAGCCGCTGCAGGCGCCCTTGAGGCGAACCTTCACCACGCCGTCCACCACATCAACGAGCTCGATGTCGCCGCCATCCATCTGCAGCATGGGACGAATCTCCTCAATCACCTTCTCAACTTTTTCACGCATCAGAGACTCCTCGCTTACCTTTGATCTGGGTCTGAAAAAAGATGCATCACCCGGCAATGCTTCCGGCTTCCTGGATATCAAGCCAGATATTCTAGTGGGATAGCACAGAAACCCCATTATTTTTTTTCTTTTCTCAAATTCGGTTCGAGTTCTTAAGAGCCCATTGCTAAAGTGCTTCGAGTAGGAAAGGTCCTCTTCTCCTCGGAATCGAGGCTCCGGAATCCGGCAAACGGGCGGATTTGCCGGGGCAGGCTGCGCAAGGAGAGGATTCCCGGCCGAGCGGCTTTTTCAGCGGGGTGTTATCTGTCGACCATGGAAAAATCAATCGAAGTCATCGGTCTCACCAAGGTGTTCCAGGACGGCCGGAAAAACGGTGTCCGCGCTGTTTCGGAGGTTTCGTTCCATTGCGCGCCGGGTGAGATCTTTGCTCTTCTCGGGCCCAACGGGGCCGGCAAGACCACCACCTTGCGCATGATCGCCACCGTGCTCAAACCGACGTCCGGCACGGCCAGGGTGGCCGGGCACGACCTCGTGGCGAAACCGTCCCTGGTGAGGCGGTCGATCGGATTTCTCTCGGGGAACACGGGGATCTACGGTCGGCTCACGCCGCGGGAGGTTCTCACCTACTTCGGCCGGCTCTACTCGATGAAACCGGAGCAGATCGAGGCCCGGCTCGAAGAGGTCTTCACCCTCCTCGACATGCACGACTTCAAGAGAAGGCGGTGCGACAAGCTCTCCCAGGGGATGAAGCAGAAGGTCTCCATCGCCCGGACGATCTTCCACGATCCGGCGGTGATCATCTTCGACGAGCCCACCACGGGGCTCGATGTCCTGACCCAGAGAACGATCGTGGATTTTATTCGCGACTGCCGGACCCGCGGCCGGTGCGTCGTTCTTTCCACCCACATCATGGCCGAGGCCGAGAAGCTCTCCGACAGAATCGCCATCATCCACAAGGGCCGGATCCTCCTCGAGGCGACGGCGGATGAGATCAAGAGCCGTTACGGCGGCGACCTGGAGGATTCCTTCATCAAGATGATTGGAGAAGACAAGTGATCTCCTTCCGGAAAGTGTTCATGGTGTTCAGGAAGGAGATGGTGGATGTTCTTCGCGATCGCAAGACGCTGATCTTCATGCTCCTCATGCCCGTCGTCCTGATCCCCGGACTGATGATCGGGATCTTCCACTTCACCACGCAGGTCAGGGAGGCGCAGAAGCAGCAGACCGTCAAGGCGGTGCTGGTCAACTTCGACGAGCAGCCGCGCCTGAAGGAGCTCAGCGACCGCCTGCACACCATCGACCTCCTCGAGATCGTTCCGATCGACGAGATCGATCCGGGTTCTGATTACAAGGAGGACCCGAACTCCCCCGATCCTCTGGCTGACAGGGTCAAGGCGGCCCTGGAGAACCGCTCGATCCAGGCTGCCGTGGAGATCCCCACGAGCTTCTCGAGGTGCGTTTTCGACGACGAGGCGGCGTCGTACATCAGCTCCTTCGTCAAGATCCTCTACATCTCCACCATCCCCATGTCCAAGGAGTGCAGCGACCGGATCGAGGAGAAGGTCAAGGAGTACCGCGACGAGGTGCTGGACACGCGCCTGAAGACAAAGAACTACGACCGCGCCTTCGTGGAGCCCTTCGCGGTCAATGCCCAGGATCTCGCCAGCGTGGAGGAGCGGGGGCAGGCCTTCTTCGCCAGCTTCTTCCCCTACCTGATCATCCTCTTCGCCTTCATGGGCGGGCTCTATCCGGCTATCGATCTCGGTGCCGGGGAAAAGGAGCGGTTCACGCTGGAGACTCTCCTGCTGGCGCCCGTGGGAAGGGCCGAGCTCTCGCTAGGGAAGTTCTTGGTGATCATGGTGACCAGCATCGTGGCTTCCCTGCTGAGCCTGGTGGCCATGGCCGTGACATTCACGAGCGGCGCCCTGCCGGCCGAGATCTCGGCTCTCAGCTTCAGCGTCACGTCGCTCGTCCTCTCTTTCACACTCTTTCTACCCCTGGCCGCTATCTTTGCCTCGGTGCTTCTGGCGATCTCGATCTACGCCAAGTCGTTCAAGGAGGCGCAGAACTACGCCACGCCGATCCAGATCGTGCTGATCCTGCCGGCGATCATGTCGCTGATTCCCGAGTTCGAGATGACGCCGGCCAATGCCCTGATCCCGATCCTCAACATCTCCATGCTGATGCGGGAGTTCCTCAAGGAAAACTACATGTGGGACTTCTACGCCGTGGCCCTCGTCTCCACCGCCGCCCTGGCCGTCCTGTCCACCGTGCTGACGGCCAGGATGTTCAGCAAGGAGTCCGTGATCTTCAGGAGCTGAGATTAGGTCCCGCTTGGCCGTACGCTTGCCTTTCAGATGACCGGCCAATTCTCATTGCCAGATCATGATCGAGGTCTGAAGAGCGCGTCCACATTTCCTACCCGCCGCGCCGTGGACGCCCACGCCCGCGTCGCCCTTGGCCCCTCTCCCCTGAGGGGCGTCTGGGACCCTCGCCCTCGTCGTAGGCGGGCAGTCGCAGGAGCTCCGGATCTAGCTGGTCGAGGGCGGCCTGCAGCCGGGATGCAAGCTCCTCCCGGCCCTGGCTCCTGAGGCGCTGAAGCAGCATGCGCGCCGTGTCGACGGCCGAGATGTTGAGCCCGTCCAGCGTGGCAGCGGCATCGGGTTTCCGCTTGAAGCACGCGAGCAGTTCCTCGAGTGCGCTCTCGTACTTTTGGCGTTCCAGCGACATCCGTGCACGCCCCGCAATGGCGAGGGCCACGTAGTGGTCGGCGCTTGCGCGTTCGTCCGGGAATCCCTGGATCCAGCGCTCGAAATATTCGATGGCCCTGTTGTAGGCGTCAAGGGACTGCGTGTCCCTGTTCCGGCGTCGGTGAAACTCCGCGGCCACGATGGAGGCATATCCTGCATACCATTCCAGGTTCGTGGTTGCTTGCGCCTTTCGAAGCATCTCGGCGTACACCGTTTCGAGCCCGTCCACTCCCTTCTCCCTGAGAATCCGACCTCGCAGCCTGTAGTGGAGAGCATTGGAGTCCGGGAAGCGGGCGAGGCCTGCATCGAGAATCCGCGCGGCGTGACCGGTCGCTTCCAGTATCTTCAAGAAATCGTAGTGGGCTGAAAAGTGCTCATCACGAGAAAGAGGATGGTGCTCGAGAACCGAGTAGGCGGCGTTCACATCGGCAAGCCATTTCCCGGTTCCCTGGAACGCCAGGGACCATGCCTCCCAGTCCCGCAGATCCTTCACCGCCCCGGCAATGGCCTTCCAGCGCGCTTCGGCGAAAATCTCCAGAACGGCAACAGCGTCCCATCCGGGCTCCCCGGGCGGCATGTCGGCCACAGCGGATCCGCTGCGGGCATAAGCGGCCTCCTTGTTTCCCAGGTGGTAGTTCGAGAGGGCGATGGCCGCATGCATGCGCCACCCCTCTCCTCCCTGCTTCTCTGCTTCCAGCCCAACCTGGCGCGCGTCCTTGAACAGGTACTCGGCATACCTCGGTTCCGTTTCGCGCTGGTCGTAGGCGAGGATGAGGAAAGCTTCGGCGAGATCGATGAGCATTCCGGGATCGTTCGATGTGAACGCGGCGGTCTGGTTCGCGATTCGATCCTCCAGGGCGGCGCGATCAAGAGGGGTTTCGTCCGATCCGGCATCGTCGAGCGCCTTCGCCCATTCGACCACATCGATCGCGCCCGAGCCGGCGGTCAGCCCCTGGTGAACGACGGCCAGCATCCGCGCCCGCGGTGAAGATTCGCCGATGCGCGCCAACGCCCTGATCAGCGAATCCCGCTCCTCGGCTTCCATCGGAACGCGAAGCGCTTCGGCGATGAGCTTGTACGCCGACACGGACTCCGACTTGGACAGGGCGATCCGGGCCAGCCGGCTCAGCTCGATATCGAAACCGAAAACCGCCTGGCGCAGGAGATCGATCTGAGCCGCCTCGGGGTGCTCGATCGCCGCCTCGAGGAGAACGCGCTTCATGCCTCGGTCCCCCTCCTTGTACGCGGCTTCCACGGCGAGACGGTCCGCGATATCGCGGCTTGCCACCCGCTCCACGATCGGCCGGTCGCCGCGGACGATGTTCCGCGGAATCTCCGGCCTTCGAGCGATGTCGTCGCGAATCGTGGTGAAAACCGAATCGGTGTCCCATGCATAGAAGATGTCGTAGGTTTCCGAACCGTCGGTCTCGACGGCGATGTGCCGCGGGGCGATACGCTGCCCCTCGAAATAGTCCTTGTAGAGAACCGGCTCGATCGCGATGTGCTCGCCGCAGGTGACCGTGCCGAAGCGGGGACAGGGGATCCGGTTGCCCTGCTCGTCATGATCCCGGGGAGTGTGGCGGTAGACCGATGCGATGACGCACACGTAGGGTTCGTAGAGCCTGGCGATCCCGGGATCGCGGTAGCGTATGCCGGCGTAATGCTCGCTGGCAATCTCGCCGTCCATGCTGACGCAGACAAGAATCGGCTTGCCCGTCTCGCGGGAGACCTCCAGCGCATCCGCCCAGGACCGCTGCCACTTGATGAGGCAGGGACGCTTCCAGTCCTCGGCAGTGGGAGCCGGCCACATCTCTTCGCGGGAGATGCCTTGCGGGAGGCGTTCCGGGCTCGTTGGAGGAGGGCCACCCGCTTTTGACCGGGGATCCGGCTGCGCTGAGGCAGAAGAAACAAACACCACGAAGCCGAACAAGAGCACGAGCAGGTGCAGAGGGTGGATCATCCACCCCAGCAGTCCGGACAAACGATGAGGAAACTTGGCGGGATGGGAAAACGTTACGATGCAGTTCAGGATACTCAAGCGAAGCTCCTTCGATCAACCGTCAGGCCCGGATCACCTTTGAACCGTATAGCTGACAACTGCTATTCATGGGAAGAGAAAGAGAATAGAGCACTTTTCGTGAGGAGAGTGCAAATTCTATGCCTTTAGTTCAATGGAATGACGATCTGTAACCAAGCGGCATAACTGGCTACTTACACCTGCATGCCAGGCTCTTTTCATCCGATTTTCGAGGTTCACCTCCGGAAATGCTGTCGCATCATCGATACAGGCGCTACCTGGGTGCAACACCGTCCAGACCGCAAAAACGGGAAAACCGGGGCAGCCGCTCGAGCAGCTCAGGGAGCTCGGCGACCTGTACACCGTTCTCGACGGCGTCCTTCACGAGAACGGCCAGTTCCGTATCTCCGTAAAGGTTGGCACCCACGATCCGTCCGTCGCGCACCACGAGACGGCGGTAGCTCCCCTCCTCGTCCTCCTCGAAAACATCGTAGCTGGCGTCGGGAGGCTGAAACCGACCGATGCTGAACAGGTTGACATCGAGAACCTTGAGCCTGTTCGACGGCGGAAAACCGCTGAATATCGCCCCTCCTCCCACGGCGTTCGATCCCGCCACATTTCCCTGCAGGAAAGAGGCAGGCCAGATGCCGTAGAGGATGCCGAGATGTTCGGCCACGTCGCCGCAGGCCAGGATGTCGGGATCGGACGTGACCATCCTGTCGTCGACGACCACGCCGGTGCGCACGCCGAGACCGCACAGCCGCGCAAGGCTGCTGTTCGGGCGCACTCCGGTGGCCAGTACGACCATGTCGGCCGGGAGCTCGCTTCCATCACGAAGACGCACAGCTTTCACGGTGCCGCTGCCCGCGATCTCGGCGACCCGGGCATTGGTGCACACGGCGATCCCCGTCTCCCGAACGTGCCTGACGAGCCGCAAGCCGGCCTCTTCCGTGAGCTGCCGCGGCAAGAGAGCGCTGTTTCCTTCGATCACCGTCACATCGAGGCCGCGCTTCGCGAGTGCACCGGCAGTTTCGAGTCCCAGGAGCCCGCCGCCGATGCAGACGACACGTGAAACGCGCGACACTTCGCCGAGCATGGTGCGGGCGTCTTGCAGGGTGCGCAGGATCATGACTCCATCCAGGCCGGTTCCCGGGATGGGAGGCACGAAGGCGTGCGATCCATTCGCAAGGATCAAGCGCTCGTACTCGATTTCCCGCCCGCCGCGAAGCAGCACGCGCCGTCCGTTCCTGTCGATCTCGTCGGCTCTGGCCTCGATGATGTCGATGCGGTTCCGGCTGAACCAGCCGCGCTCCTGCAGCACGAGATCCTGCTCGTCCACCTCGCCGGCCAGGAAGCGGGTGAGATTCAGCCTGTAATAGGGCAGGCCGGGCTCAGCCGAAACGAGCGTGATGGGAACATCAGGCGCAGCGAGCCTTGCCTGCTCGGCGGCTGCCATGCCCGCGATGCCGGCGCCGATGATCACGATCGGTCCTGCGTCCATCTGAGCCTCGCCTGTCACGGCGGACGCCGCTTGTTCCTCGAAGAGGTTCTTCTCCGCCCCGCACACGGGGCATGCGCCGGGCGGCTCGGCCCCCTCGTGAACGTATCCGCAGATGTTGCAGCGCCACGAGCCGGGCACACCGGCCGACGGAACGGAGGCCACGGCGCCTGCCATCTCGGTGAATGCCCCGCATTCGGCACCGCAGATCGGGCAGTCTTCGGCCGGCCTCTGCCCGGTGTGCACGTAACCGCAAACCTCGCATTTCCAGATACCGGTCATGTCTCGCGATCCTCCTTTCTGTCTCCCCGCCTTCCGGCGCACAGGCTCGCCTCCGGGCTGATTTTCCTTCAAGAGTACCACTATCCAGTCGAAAGAAAAGCAGAAGGTTTGGAGTGGCCGGCAGATGCCTGAATCTGTCAACCCCCTGTAATCAAAAGAGCCCTCAACGACTTATGTCGATCTGAGGGCTCTGTGCAATACATGGTGGGCCGTAGTGGATTTGAACCACTGACTTCTACCGTGTGAGGATAGCACTCTACCGCTGAGTTAACGGCCCGTTCTGTCAGAGACTCGCTACTATAGGATAATCCGGCGCCCGATTTCAAGGTCTGGAAAGAAACTTTCCGACGCATTTTCCGGGCTTCAGCCCGGCGATTGTCCCGCATCGTCAAAGGAGCCGCACGGCTGCCTGGAGGGGCTCAGGGCCGGAGTTGATTTCTCGTTTTCTTCCGGGACAATGGGGCCGTCAGAGAAGGATTCAATCCGGATTGTTTCGGGAACAACGCTACTTGACTCGCTGCCCTGCTCATGAAGAAGAGGAGATTTTCATGTCCAGACTGCTCATCGTTTCCGGCTTTTTTCTCGTTTTTTCCGCTCTCGGGACGATTCATGGAATCGACATTTATGTCCCCGATGATTACCCGACGATTCAGGAAGCCATCGAGGCTGCCCAGGACGGCGACAGGGTTGTTGTTCGTCCGGGCACCTACGTCGAGAACATCGACTTTCTCGGGAAGGCGATCACCGTGCTGGGTGAAGAGGGGCGCGACGATACGACGATCGACGGTTCGCTGCCCGATGATCCGGATCATGGAAGCACGGTCATCTTCATCACCGGGGAAGGTCCGGACAGCGTGCTCGAGGGATTCACGATCGAGAACGGCAGCGGTTCCTTTCATGGCGATCCGCCGCAGGGAACGAACGGAGGCGGCATCTACTGTTACCGGGCCTCCCCCAAGATCCTCTGCAACAGGATTCGATACAACATCACGCCGGATGGTGGAGGCGGCCTCTACTGCTTCGAAGGAAAGCCGCATCTGGAAGAGAATATCATCGAGCGGAACACGGCTTATGGCGGGGCTGGAATCTGCTATGAACTTTCTTCGGGCCGAATCATAGACAACACGATCAACAACAACGAGGCTCTCGACGATGGGGGCGGAATCATCTGCTCCAAGTCCTATCCCCTGATTCGCGACAACGTGATCAGCTACAACAACTCCTGGAACTGGGCAGCCGGCATCGGGTGCTGGCACGCGGCTCCGGTCATCATCGACAATGATATCATCGGGAACTGGGGTGGCAGCGGCGCGGGGATCTACTGCGACGACTCCCATCCCACCATAGCGGGCAACAGGATCATGGACAACAGGTACGGTCCGGGCGGTACTGACGGCTGGGGCGGCGGCATCATGTGCTGGTGGTCCTCCAAGCCTCTCATCTCGCGTAACCTGATCCAAAACAACTCTGCTCGCTACGGCGGCGGCATCTACTGCTCGAAGAGCTCGATCATCTCGGTTCGCGACAACCTGATCATCGGAAACAGCGCCGAGAAAGGCGGGGGCTTACAGTATAACGGCGGGCCGTTGAGCGAGGTGACGCTGTACAGCAATCTCTTCGCCGAAAACCACGCAGACACGGAAGGAGGCGGCGCCAGGCTGTCAGGAGTGTTTCAGGCCGCCTTCAACACTTTCTACAAGAACGACGCAGACCTGGAAGGCGGAGCGCTCTACCTCCTCAACGCAACGCTGACGATGAAGAACACGATCCTCTATGGCAACACTGCCCCCGTCGGATCTGAAATGTACCTCACTTCATTGAAGCGATCGCATCTCGCCATCAGCTACTCCGATGTGGATGAGGGGCAGGCCGGTATCCATGTCGAATCCGGATCGTCGCTGGACTGGGGTCCGGGGATGATCGATACGGATCCGCTGTTCCTGGATCCAGACAACCACGATTTCCACCTGCAGCAGGATCCGGCCCAGCCTGGTGTCGACAACCCCTGTGTCGACGCGGGCGATCCGTCCGATCCTCTCCCCCGGGGAACAACGTGCAGCAATAACTGCCCGGATGAAAACATACCGGACTTGGGTTACCACTACCCGCTCATCAGCGAACCGTTCGACTTCACCCTGGAGTCGGACATGGCTCCCCTCATCCCGAACAGTACATTCACCCTCACGGTCAGCGGAGCCGTTCCCCGGAAAAAAGTCTATCTGGTGTGGGGCATCAAGGGACCGGGGAACACGTACGTCCCCCAGCTCGATGTGACTCTCGATCTGTTGCAGCCAAGCCTCGTTCCACCGCCGAAGACTGCGGATTCGACAGGTGCGGCTAGCTGGACCGTGCCCGTTCCATCGCTGCATGACGAGAGGGCGGTCTGGGTCCAGGCCATTCAGCAAGGTCGTCCAGCACGCTGCTGGCGATCAAGATCCATGATCGGTGAGGGGTGCGCCAGAAAGCCCACTTCTCGGGAGTCTACAGGGTAAAGTCAAAAAAACAGCTGGGCGCCTTTCAGCAACACCCAGCGTTTCATTTCTTGGTGCCAGAGGGGGGACTCGAACCCCCACGCCCCGTGAAGGACTTCGGATTTTGAATCCGACGCGTCTGCCAGTTCCGCCACTCTGGCGTGGCAAATGGAAGCACAATAGATATCGATATTCGCTCATCGGGTCAAGGGGGACCTCCTTTTTAACCTATTTTCGGGATTCCGGAAGGACGGCCCTTGCCGGGATGGGCGAACCAGGAGTGGTCATCCAGGATCAGTGGCGGAAGAGGATCAGAGCGGCAGGCCGATCTCCAGGCCGGAGATCTTCAGAACCCTGTCGATGGCGATCAGGATTCCCGGCACGAAGCAGGATCGCGAGATCGAATCGTGGCGGATCGTCAAGGTCTCCCCCATTCCACCGAAAACGACTTCCTGCTGGGCCATCTTTCCCCGAAGCCTGACGCTGTGGACCGGGATGCCGTGATGAAGCCCGCCGCGGCAAGGCAGGTCTCTCTCCTCATGGGCATCATCGGTCTTCTCGCCTCTCTTCTCGGCAATCGCCTTGGCCGTGAGGCGCGCCGTCCCCGAGGGAGCATCGACCTTGGCGGCGTGGTGCGTCTCGATGATCTCCACGTCCCTGAAATGAACGCCGACCTCCGCGGCCAGCTTCATCATCAGCACCGCGCCCAGGGAGAAGTTCGGTGCCACGATACCGCCGAGCCCCCTGCCGGCCAGCTCATCGCCGATGAGGGAAAGCTCCTTCTGGGTCAGTCCCGTGGTGCCGATCACCGGCCGCGCCCCAGCCTTGATGATCGTCATCGTGTTTTCGAACACGACGGAGGGCAAGGTGAAGTCAACGACCACCTCGGCCTTCGACGAGGCGATCAAGGCGCCCAGGTCATCGTCCCTGTCAGCGGAAAAAACGAGCTCCAGGACGTCGGACGACTGGACAGCCTGCACGGTCACCTTCCCCATCCTGCCCAGCGAGCCATTCACCCCTACTCTGACGGCAGCCATCTCTCAACTTCTCCTCTTGGATCTCTTCCCCTCGCCGATCCGACGCAGCCCCAGGGCCTGTCCGATGATGTTCGTTACAAGAACGGTGAGGCTCATCCCCGCCGCCTTGGCCGCCTTGGGCAGGATCGAGGCCGGAGTGAGGCCGGGGATCGTGTTCGATTCGAGCAGCCAGGTCCCCTCTTCGTTCATGATGAAGTCGGTTCTGGAGAATCCCCGGAAGCGGCACTGCTCGTGGACGGCCATGGCAAGCTCCTGGATCTTCCTCGCAGCGGCGGAATCGATATCGGCAGGACAGATCTCCTCGGCGCCGCCGGGCTCGTACTTGGCCTGGTAATCGAAGAAGTCCGCTCCCCGCAGGGGCACGATCTCCACGACGGGAAGCGCCTCGAGCCCATCCCCGGCGTTGCCGAGAACAACGCAGGTCAGCTCCCGTCCCTTCACCTCCCTCTCCACCAGCACATGCGTATCGATCTCGAACGCCCCGTCGAGGCTTTGCGAAAGCTCATCGCCTTCGAGGACGCGGTAGACCCCGACGCTCGAACCGGAGCGCATCGCCTTGACAAAGCAGGGAAGTCCCGGATCCTGCTTCAGCCTGTCGACCATCTCGTCCCGCCTGGAGGTCCAGTCCCGGAGCGAGATATCCCGCCAGGCAGGCGTGTCGATCCCGTGCCGGGCGGCGATCAGCTTGGTGATCCGCTTGTCCATCCCGACCACGGAGCCGTGCACGGCGGAAGCGGTGAAGGGAATGCTCACGGTATGGAAAAAACCCTGTATCGTCCCATCTTCGCCGTTCGGGCCATGGAGAGCGAGGAAAGCGGCGTCGATGCCCCACTCCCTCAGAAACTGGACAGCCTTGTCCGGAGCCAGCGCAGCGGAACGTGCAGATCCGGCGTCGGAAACCGCATCCTCGCCAGCCTGCGGCTCCACACCCTCGGGAAATAGATGCCAGAGGCCGTCGGGATCGATCACCACGGCCCGCCCCTGAAAGAGACTGCCGTCCAGGGCCTTGAACACGGCGCGGCCGCTCTCCATCGAAATCTCGTGTTCCGGACTGCGCCCCCCCATGAGTACGGCGATCTTCAGCAGATCCGTCCCCGCCGAGCCCCTCTGGTTGCTGTTGCCATGCACGCTGCCCCCTCTGATCGTCTCAACCGATGGGTGCCTCGCATCGCTGCCGTTCTACTGGATGAATAAGCTGCTGGAGAAGAGAAGGCCCTCTTCCTTGACCTTCCGGACGAACTCCTCCTTGTCGCAGGCGAAGAGCGGGGAGATTTCCACGTTCGAAGAATCGCGAGCGCTCATCTTGAAGCCTGCGTCCTCGAGCCACGACCGGAACAGGGCGGAAATCGCCTGCCGCGCCGTCTCAGGGCTGTCGTCGCCGTCCTTGTTCTTGACGGGAGCAAAATCGTCTTCACGCCGGACTTCCAAGGCCATCGTCTTCCCGGCGAAACGCAGGGCATCGAATACGAAGGCCTCGAACTTGATGCCGTTGTTCTCTTCCGGCGTGACGATCTCGCCCGTCTCGTCGTCGAGATAGGCGATCTTCTTCTCCGCCTTGTGAAACTGCAGGGTGAAAGATCCCTCGTTGAGTCGTCTGATAAACGCGGTGTTGATGATATGAATGGCGATGCTTCCCGCCGAGAACTTCAGCTTGCCCTTCTCGTCGCGCGCCTTCATCTCCTCTTCATCGAGATCCGAGTATTCGATGACTCCCGGCTTGCCGTTGATCAGCCCCAGGACGCCTACCTTTTCGTCGGGAGACCTCTTTTCCACGATCTTCGACGACATCTCGGAGCCTTCGATATCGTGGTAGCCGAGAAAGACCGGATCCAGTATCTGAACGAGCGGATTGTCGACCTGGAAATAGAAGAGATGCTTGATGCCCCTCTTCTCCATCTCCTCCAGGGCGCCTCTGACATAGATCGTTCGGAGCGATCCGCCATGGCCGTCGGGGCTCATGAAGAGATGCCCCCTGTCGGCCAGGATGAACTTTCCGGAAAAGTCGATGGCCGGAAGCTGCCCCTGGATGAGAAAGAAGACATCGTCGGGCTCGAGCCCGAAGAAATCGTTCTCCTCGAAGAAGGCCACTGTCTCATCATGATTGGTCTCGCTCGTCATGATGAAGAAGGGAACGGAGCGGCCCGCTTTTCTCGATAGGGCCAGGATCTTCTCGGAATGAACCTGGAAGAGCGACCGCCCGGTGACGGGGGTGATGGGAAACTTGCCCTTTGGCCCCGCGAAGCCGAGGCGCGAACCCTGGCCTCCGGCAACCACGAAAACGGCGGCCATCCCGTTTCGGATGAGCTCCTCGCCCCTTTTCCGGGCCTCGTCGCGCTTCTCCAGCTCTTCAGGGCTCGTGGGAAGCGGAATGACCGGCGCCGGTTCGAGCTTCATTCCCGTTTCCGTCTGTTCGGGATTCAGGTGCTCCTCGGCCTGACGCCGCATGAACTCGAGATCGATGCTCGTCAGGTGGCGGAGGAGGTTCTCCCTCTCCCCGGCCGTCAGATCATCCCACCAGTTGAAGACATGTCCTTGCCCGGCGTCGCAGAACGCCTTCCTGATTCTTGTGACCGCTTCCCTGTTCGTCGAAGCAGGCATGGACGACTCCCTGGTCTTGAAGGTCATAGAGCCCCGGCCACGATAGTCACGTTATGACCGCCGAATCCGAGCGAATTCGAAATGGCGTTCTTGACCTCGCATTCGCGGGCGGATCCGGGCACGTAGTCGAGGTCGCAGGCCGGATCCGGAGTCTCCAGGTTGATCGTGGGGTGGATGATCCCCCTCTTGATGGTAAGAACCATCGCAATCATTTCCACGGCCGCCGAACCACCCAGGACATGCCCGAGCATCGATTTGGTCGAGCTGATCTGGAGACGGCCGGCATGATCGCCGAAGGCCCTCTTGAGAGCCGTGGTCTCGATGGCGTCGTTGTACGGCGTCGATGTGCCGTGCGCGTTGACGTAGTCGATGGATGCGGGATCGACGCCGGCGTCCTTCAGGGCAAGGTGTATCGCCTTCATCGGTCCCTCGCCATCCTCCTTCGGCGCGGTGATATGATAGGCGTCCGCAGTCGAGGCGTATCCCTTCAACTCGGCATAGATATCGGCGCCGCGCTTCTTCGCATGTTCGTACTCTTCGAGAATGATGATCCCTGCCCCCTCGCTCAGCACGAAACCGTCGCGATCCTTGTCAAAGGGGCGGCTGGCGCGCTGAGGATCGTCGTTGCGCGTGGACAGGGCTTTCATCGAGGCGAAACCTGACATGGTGAAGGGTGTGACCGTCGACTCGGCGCCGCCCGAGATCACGATGTCGGTCTCTCCGCCACGGATGCTGCTCAAGGCCATCCCCAGCGCCGTCCCGGCCGAGGCACAGGCTGAGGAAGTGACGTAGCTGGGGCCCGTGTAGCCGTACTTGATGGAGATCAGGCCCGCGAGAGAGTTGGGCATCATCTTGGGGATCATGAAGGGAGAAACGCGCGACGGCCCGCGGTTCAGGAGAATCGCGTTCTGCTCCTCGAACGTGTGGATGCCTCCGATACCGGTACCGAGAATGCAGCCCACGCGGTCCGGATCGAGCGAAAGATCCTTCAGGCCGGCATGGTCGAGCGCCTCGCCAGTCGCCACAAGACCCAGCTGGCTGAAACGATCCATCTTCTTCGCCTCGATCTTCGGCATGAAGTCGAGCACGTTAAACGAGTCTGCCTCGCCGGCAATGGTCGAGGCGATGCCCGTCGGATCGAATGACTTGATCGTGTCTATGCCACTCTCCCCGTTGAGCATACGGTTCCAGTTGGTCTCGAGACCGGTCCCGAGAGCCGAGATCATTCCCAATCCCGTTACTACAACGCGACGTTTACTCACCGCTCATCCTCCACCTCTTCTGCTTGAGGGATGACCTCAAGCGAGGATTCGCCAAGCCGGGCACAAACTCAAGCAAAGAGGTTCAATCTTATATCAGGAGCACCTCTTCTTGATGTAATCCACTGCATCTTTCACGGTCTGGATCTTTTCCGCATCCTCGTCGGGAATGGGAACGTTGAACTCATCCTCGAACTCCATGACGAGTTCCACGGTGTCGAGGGAATCGGCACCGAGATCGTTGATGAACGAGGTGTTTTCGCTGATCTTGTCGCGGCTCGTTCCCATCTGCTCACAAATGATATTGATGACCCTTTCTTCTACGCTGGCTGACACTGTTAATGCCTCCTATTAATCAATGCGAAAACAACGACTCCTGGGAGGGATGACGATCATCCCGATCAGGAGACAAATCCTTCTACTGCCTTTTCCACGCTACTAGGATCGTCCAGGTTGTATCTTATAAGATTCCTGTCGATTTTCTTCAAGATGCCACACAGGACTTTTCCGGGTCCCGGTTCGAAGTAGGACGTGACGCCGTCGCCGATGAAACGGTTCATCGTATCGTGCCAGAAAACGGGCGACGTCACCTGTCTTTCCAGGCTGGCACGTATTTGCTGTGGATCCTCGACGTATCCACCAGTAACGTTCGCTGCGAAAGGAACCCGGGGCTCCTTGAACTCCACTTTGGCCAGGTCGGCCTTCAGCTTCTCTCCCCCTTCGCGCATCAGGGGCGAATGAAAAGCACCGGCCACCTTGAGGCGCACTCCCATGCGGATGCCGAACTCTTTCAGGCGCGCTTCCGCCCTGTCGATGGCATCGTAGGCGCCGGAGATGGCGATCTGACCGGGGCCGAGAAAGTTCGCCGCCACGAGGACGTCGGTCAGCGAGCTGTTGTCGCCGCACTCGGCACAGATCTTCTCGACGGTTTCATGATCGGCGCCGATCAGCGTCATCATGCCGCTGGGGTGATTGTCCGAATCCTCCTGCATGTAGCGGCCCCTGTTGGCCACGAGCCGGACGGCATCCTCGAAGGTGAGGACTCCCGAAAAGACGAGGGCCGAATATTCTCCCAGCGAGAGCCCCGCCGTGGCGGAAAAGGAATCCCTTCTCAGGCCGTGTCTCTTCTCGAGAACGGTGAGGATGGCGATCGACGTGGTCAGGATGCCGGGCTGGCAAATGTCCGTGCGATTGACTTCCTCTTCCGATCCGTCGAAGCAGATCCGCGAAAGCTCCATGCCGAGAACCTCGTCGGCCTGGTTGAAGATGTCGTTCGCCTCGGGATAGGCGGCGCAGAAATCCTTGCCCATGCCCGGGCGCTGCGCCCCCTGTCCGGGAAAGATCATCGCTCTCTTGGTCATCTTCATCTCCAGCCTTTCCCTCGAGGGATAGGGCAAAACCGCCAAACAGTCGACTTCAGCTCACGAGGCCCGCGATGATATGTTCATTGACCCTTTTCTCAACGTTGAGGCATGCCACCTTGATAGCATTGGAAATCGCCTTTGCATCGGATCGTCCGTGGCAAATGTATACGTTTCCGTTCACCCCGAGAAGCGGCGCTCCGCCGTACTCTGCGTAGTCTATCTTGAGGTAAAGGTCCTGGAGGATTCTTTGCCAGACAGCCTTCTCGTTGCTGTCCTCGGCCGTCTTCACCATGTCTCCGCGAAGGGCCTCGAACATGTAGGCGCCCAGTCCCTCCGAGACCTTGAGAATCACGTTGCCCACGAATCCGTCGCAAACGAGAACATCGCATTTTCCGGAGAACACGTCGTTCCCCTCGATGTTCCCGATGAAGTTGAGCGGGGATTCCTGAAAAAGCTGCCGCGTCTCCTTCACGAGGGATGTCCCCTTGTCGCTCTCGGCGCCGATGTTCATCATCGCGACGCGCGGATTCTCAACGCCCAGCAGGCACTGCATGTAGTTGGCAGCCATCCAGCCGTACTGGAAGAGGTGCGTCGGCTTGCAGTGAATGTTGGCTCCCACGTCGATCAGGGTGCAGGCACCCGAGAGGGAATGAAAGAGAACGGCGATACCCGACCGCTTGATCCCCTTCAAGTGCCCGAGGGCAAGCGTGCCGGCAGCCACCATGGCTCCCGTGTTGCCGGCCGAGATCATTGCATCGACGTGCCCCTTCTTGTGAAGCTTGATTCCGACGGAGATCGAGGAGTCGCGCTTGCGGCGAAGCGCCTCGACGGGATGGTCGTTCATGTCGACGACCTGATCGGCGTGGACCAGGTCGAAGTCGAGCGTGCAGTCGAAGTGGTCGCGGAGGATTTCTACCAGCCGCTCCTTCTGCCCGACCAGAGAGATGTCGCGGGCTTCGATGAACCCGCGCTCAACGGCTCTGATCGCCCCCTCGAGGACAGCCTCGGGCGCATTGTCCCCCCCCATTGCGTCCAAACCTATACGTGTCAATACTCCCCCTCATGCACAGGTCGTTCGTGTTCTACCTGTGACGCTTGATTCCGGTTATACAGATCCGCAAATACGAAAAGAATAGGATGGCGCATCAATCCTTGGCAATGATCTCTTCACCTTTGTAATAACCGCAGTTATCACACACGGCATGGGGAAGCATCGTCTGGCCGCACCTCTTGCAGCGTGAAGTTCCAGGCACCGTGATGGACTGGTGGGACCGCCTGATCCTCTTCCGATATTTGGATGTCTTTCTCTTTGGAACTGCCACTTATCTTACTCCCGAATAGGGGCTGAGCTCATGGTTCTGGAATTATCGATGCCGCGATGCGGAATATCAAGTGCATCGAAGCTCTTACAATTTAAGCGACGACATAAAAACCGGATATTTTAAGAATTCCGCTCAAAAGGTCAAACCCTTTTCTCCTTTGAAACACGTCGTTTTTTGCGACCGAGGAGAGACCTTAAGGCTCTGTCATATATCCAGTTATTCCCACGTTCCCGGTAGGGAATAACTAATTCGTGGAAAAAGCTGATCCTCGCAATAGGAATTGCCGGTGCCAGAAGGCGTTCAGTTGCTCAGGTTCTTGATCGCCTCTTCGAGTGCTTCGTCGAGAAACCGGTCCAGATCGCCCAGGGCTTTTCCCTGGCCCTGAGCCATGCCGGGGCGTCCGCCGCCGCCGCCGTCGAGCTTCTGCCCCAGGAAGCGGCAGATGTCTCCGGCAGGCGCGACGCCGCTCTTGAGCAGGGGATCGTCCACGGCGGCCACAACGTTGGCTCGATCCTCGTCCTTGGAGATCAGGATGATGGCGAAAGGCTCCTTCCTGCGGGCCCGCACCTTGTCGATCAGCTTCTTCAGCTCCTTCGTTCCCAGCCCGTCGACCCGTCCGGTGAAAAAAAGCCTGCCGTCGCCCAGGTCGGTCCCCCGGGACAAGATCGAGTCAAGCGAGCCGGCAGCCTCCTTCTCCTTCAGCCGGGCGATCTCCTTCTTCAGCTCCTTGAACTGCTTCTGGGTTTCTCGAACCGCCTGCGGGATAAGTTCCGTCTGTGTTTTCAAAAGCGCGGCCGTCTCCTTGAGCAGGTCGAGCCGCATATCGATGAAGCTTTCCAGCGCCGAGGAGGTGATGGCCTCGATGCGCCGGATCCCGGCGGCCACGGACTCCTCGCCCACGATCCTGAAACCGCCGATGTCGCCGGTGCGCCCGACGTGAGTTCCCCCGCAGAGCTCGAAGCTCGTCCCGCCGGTCTCAGGCGATGCGATGGAGACGACCCGGACCTGATCGCCGTACTTTTCGCCGAACAGGGCCATGGCCCCCATCTTCTTGGCCTCATCCAGAGGAAGGACCTGATCCTCGACGGGAAGGTTCGATCGGATCTTCTCGTTGACCAGCTTCTGGACCTCCTTGATCTGGTCCGCTGTCACGGCGGCGGGGTGGCTGAAGTCGAACCGGAGCCTGCTGGCTTCCACGAGAGAGCCGGCCTGCTCGACATGGCTTCCGAGGACCTTCCGCAGCGCCCAGTGGAGGAGATGGGTTGCCGTGTGGTGCCGCTGGACCGCCTCCCTCGAAGGCACGGCGAGCCAGGCCTCGACCGCAGTCCCCTTCATTGCCGTTCCCTCCGTGACAACCCCGGTATGGAGGTAGAAGTCCCGCTCCCGCGTCGTCTTCTCGACGGCAAAGGCGAAGGTGTCCGATGAGATCGTCCCCCTGTCCCCCACCTGGCCGCCGGCCTCGGCATAGAACGGCGTCCTGTCCAGGATCAGCGATGCGCTCGTGCCGGTTGCCGCCGAATCGGACAGGCCGTCCTTCGTCAGGATCGCCAGGACATGGCCTTGGCATTCATGTGATCCGTATCCAACGAACTCGGTTGCCGGCACGGTGCCGCTCAGGCGGGTCAGCGGTCCCATGTCGAAGATTTCCGTCGCGATGATCGAGCCGGCCCGGGCTCTGGCCCGCTGGGCTTCCATCTCGCTGTCGAAACCTTCCCTGTCGACCATCCAACCCTTCTCCTCGACGATCCTGACGGTGAGATCGAGAGGGAATCCGAACGTGTCGTGGAGGAGAAAGGCGGAGCGCCCCTCGAGCACCTTCCGGCCCTTCTTCTCCATTTCCGCCATCATCGATTCGAGCCGCGACGATCCCTGAAGGAAGGTCTCGAAGAACTTTTCCTCCTCGCGTAGGATCTCGCCGGTGATCCGCTTCCGCTGCTCCCGGACAACGGGATAGGGATCGCCCATGATCTCCACGACAGGGGCGACGAGCCTGTGCAGGAAATGCCCTTCGATGCCCAGGTTGTGACCGTCCAGGATGGCTCTTCGCAGGATCTTCCGCACCACGTAACCCTGATTCTCGTTCGAGGGCGTCACACCGTCGGAGATGCAGAAGACGGCGCCGCGGACATGATCGGCGATTCTCTTGATCCTCACGTCGTCCTGGCGAAGGACGCCGTACTCCTTCCTGGCCAGCCCGGCGACGTTCTGGACGATCGGCTTGAATAGCGTCGTGTCGAAGTTGCTCGGCACCCCCTCCAGCACCCGCAGCAGCCGTTCGAACCCCATCCCCGTGTCGATGTTCTTCTTGGGAAGCGGCTCCAGCACGCCGCCGTCCTTCCTCAGGAACTGGGTGAAGACGAGATTCCAGACCTCGACGAACCGGCCGCAGTCGCATTCGGGATCGCAGCCCGGGCGGCCGCAGCCGCCACCCAGGTCCACATGGATCTCGGAACAGGGACCGCAGACTCCGTTCGGTCCCCTGGAGGGAGCCTCGGCAGGCCAGAAGTTGCTCTTCTCACCGAAGCGGTAGAGCTTTTCCGACGGGATGCCCTGAGCGAGCCAGAGATCGGCCGCCTCGTCGTCGTCCTCGTACACGGAGACGCAGAAGGTCTTGAAGTCCATTCCCAGCAGGCCCACGAGATACTCGATGGACCAGGCAATGGCCTCCTTCTTGAAGTAGTCGCCAAAGGAGAAGTTGCCGAGCATCTCGAAAAAAGTGTGGTGGGAAGCCGTCGTCCCGACCCTGTCGAGATCGGGCATCCTGAGGCACTTCTGGGAGGTGGCTGCCCGCGTGTACGGTCGATTCCCCACCCCCATGTACATGTCCTTGAACTGGTTCATGCCCGCAGGGGTGAAGAGCAGGCTGGGATCGTTTTCAGGTGCAAGGCTGTCGCTGGGGCAGACCGTGTGTCCTCTCTGGGCAAAGAAATCCAGAAATCCGTCTCTCAATTCGTTGGGATTCATCGAGTGGCCTGGCCTCCTCCTTGGCTGGCTCCAGCGGCATTCGAGCGGCCGGCGTTTCTGGGCGAGCCTTTGGTCGCCTTCGGGGCTCCTCCGGTCTTGGGTTGTTCGGGAGCCTCTTTCTTCTCGGGGTCCGCTTCCTTCTCTTCAGGCAGGAAGATGGCAAGCAGCTTGCTCTCGATCTCGGCAAGGAGCTCCTTGTTCTCCGCGATGAACTCGATCGCCCTGTCGCGGCCCTGTCCGAGCCTGACATCGCCGTAGGAGTACCAGGACCCCGATTTCTCCACGACCTTCTTGTCCACGCCAAGATCGATCATCTCGCCGATCCGCGAGATCCCCTTGTTGAACAGGATGTCGAACTCCCCTTTCCGGAAAGGCGGGGCCACCTTGTTCTTCACCACGGTGACGCGGACGCGGCTGCCGACGACCTCGTCGGTCGACTTCAAGGTCCCGATCCGGCGGATATCGAGCCGCACGGAGGAGTAGAACTTGAGAGCCCTCCCGCCGGGGGTCGTCTCGGGGCTGCCGAAGAAGACGCCGATCTTCTCGCGGATCTGGTTGATGAAGACCACGGATGTCTTGCTGCGCGAGATGGCGGCGGTGAGCTTGCGGAGCGCCTGGGACATCAAGCGCGCCTGAAGCCCCACGTGCGCATCCCCCATTTCTCCGTCGATCTCGGCCTTCGGCACCAGGGCCGCGACGGAATCGATTACCACCACATCGAGGGCATTGGATCGCACCAGCATCTCCACGATCTCGAGAGCCTGCTCGCCCGTGTCGGGCTGCGAGACCAGGAGGTCGTCGAGTTTGACGCCGAGCCGGCGCGCGTAGGCTGGATCGAGAGCATGCTCCGCGTCGATGAAGGCGGCGATTCCCCCGCCGGTCTGGGCGTGGGCGATGATGTGAAGGGCCAGCGTCGTCTTTCCCGAGGACTCAGGCCCGTAGAGCTCCAAGATTCTGCCTCTGGGAACACCCACGCCGCCCAGAGCCAAGTCCAGGGAGAAGGAACCGGTGCTGATCCCCTCCACCTTGACGTTGTAATCCTCGCCCAGACGCATCACCGAACCCTTGCCGAACTTCCTGTCGATCTGGGTCAGCGTGTTCTCGAGAGCTTGAGGCTTCTTATTCTCTTCCGGCGTCATTCTGGCCACTGTCACGCCTCCTTCCAATATCCTGTTTCAGGTACAATCGGGACATCTTAACCGATCTCTCCCGCTCGAGGCAAGGAGCACCCTCTCCCAGGAGAACGATTTCCTCGGAATAGCCGGGACTGGCGCTCCGATGACTCTCTCACCGGCCTGCCCGCGGTTCCTCGCCGAAAGGAACCGTCGCCAGGGGCGTGTAGACCGCACCCGACGGCCTCAGCTCGCTCTGGAACAGGATTATCCCGGCAGCTTCCTGTTCGCCGAAGAGATCCCGGCCGGTCAGAACCTGACTCGATGCTCCCTCGACCCGGCCCTTGAAACGGGCCAGTGTCAGATGGGGCCGGAATGCCCGCGCTTCCTTTCTGAAGCCGCTGCCTTGAAGCTCCTCCTCGAGCCGGCTCTGGAGAGACGATAGGATTCCGCTCGGCTCATCGACTCCTGCCCAGAACACGCGCGGCCGCCTGGCGTCGGGAAAGCAGCCAAGCCCCTCGACGCGGAAAATGAACGGTTCCACCCCCCTTGACGCATGCCTCATGCAGGCGGTTACATCGGGAATCGACCGGGGATCGATATCGCCGAGAAACTTCAGCGTGAGATGGATCGATGCGGGACGAACCCACCTGATCGACCGACCGGACAGCCCCGTTCGCTGCCGGACCGCCTCGAGGGCCGACCGGATCGCGTCGTCGAGCTCGATGGCGATGAATGTGCGCATGATCGGATTCCGCTAGAAGCTCACGTATTCGACGAACTCCTGGTAGCGCCTGTCCAGATCGCTCCTCGCGATCTGCTGAAATCTTCCGAGCGAGAACTCCTCCACGTTGAATGAAGCCGTGACGGTTCCGTAGGCCATGGCTTTCTTCAAGCTGGCGAAGTCCGTGGCTCCGGCCGCGGCGAGGGAGCCCATGACCCCGCCGGCAAAGGAGTCGCCGGCTCCCGTCGGATCCTTGACGGATGTCACAGGGTAGGCCGGGATGGCGAACTGCCCCTCGCTGCAGCGCAGATAGGAGCCGTACTCTCCTCTCTTGATGATCACGAATCCGGGCCCCATCCCGAGGATCGCGTCGGCCGCTTCCAGGATGTTGGGCCTGCCGGTAAGCATGATAGCCTCGTCCTCGTTGATGACGAGTCCGTTCACCCTCTGCAGCACCTCCCTGAGCCGATCCGGGGCCGTGTCGATCCAGAGGTTCATCGTGTCGCAGACCACGAGGGCGTTCTCCTTCAGCTGATCGAGAACGGAAAGCTGGAGAACGGGCTCCCCGTTGGCCAGGAAGACGTAGGGAGTCGTCTTGTACGACTCGGGGAGCTCCGGGCGGTAGTCGGCCAGCACGTTCAGCTGCGTGTCGAGAGTCTCCGCCGCGTTCATGGCCCCCATGTACTTGCCGGACCAGTGAAAGGTCTTTTTTCCCGCGATCCTCTTCACGCCGGAAAAATCGATACCCTGCGCCCCGAGGAGTTCGAGATGCTCCTGCGGAAAATCGTCCCCCACGGCTCCGACGAGGTGCACCGTCGTGAAAAAGGAAGCGGCATAGGAGAAGTAGGTTGCAGAACCGCCCAGGACATCCTTCACAGATTCCAGCGGAGTTTCCACATCATCGAACGCCACCGTTCCGACCACCAGCAGATCCATCCCGTTCTCTCCTTTCCTTGCCCCGGCCTGCGAGGCAATTTCGAATTCACCTTGAAAATGCTAGAGCCCTCTCGACTCAGGGTGACGCCAGCCAGGGCGCTGTTCCCCCTTCGATGAGGGCGTTGAGCTCCAGATAATCCCTGTACGTGTCCATACCTCTGAAAAAGCCGTCGTGCCTGTATGCGGCCAGCTCTCCGTCGTTGGCCAGCTTCTCGAGAGGAAGGCTCTCGAAGGGACCGTCGTCCTCGATATAGCGAAGCACCTCGGGCTCGAGAACGAAAAACCCTCCCGATATCATTCCGTCGAGGATCGGCTTTTCCCTGAACCTGCTGACGATTCCGTTCCCATCCGCCTCGATCACACCGAAGCGCGACGTCTCGCTCACGCCGGTCACCGTGGCGAGGCGCCCCTTCTTCTTGTGGAAATCGAGAAGCTTTCCCAGATCCAGGTCAGCCAGGCAGTCGCCGTAACAAAGCATGAACGTGTCGTTGTCCAGGAGAGGGGCGATCCGCTTGATCCTGCCGCCGGTGCCCGTTTCCCGCCCGGTATCGGAAAGAGTGACCGACCAGTCGCACCCTCTCGACCCATCCGTCCGGACCTTTCCGCTCTTCAGGTCGATGGTCAGGTCGCCGGTCATGGCGTGAAAGTTCAGGAAGAAGTGCCGGATCATCTCACCCTTGTGTCCCAGGCAGAGAATGAAGGATTCGAAGCCGTACCGCGCATAGATCTCCATCACATGAACGAGAATCGGCCGGTCCCCGACCTGCACCAGCGGCTTCGGCTTGACCTCCGTTTCCTCGTAGAGGCGCGTCCCGCGGCCGCCGCATAGGATTACAACCTTCATTTCTTTGCCTCCTCCTCTTCGAGAGCCGCGGCTCCCTTTTCTTCCGTCTCTGCAGGGGAGCGCGTCTCGTCCCGGCCGAAGAGCAGACAGAGGCCGCCTGTCAGCGAGATCAGGAGGGTGTTGAACCGGTGGAGAAGCGACAGGGCCAGGGCTGGAGCCGCCTGGACGCCGATGAGTCCATAGAAGAATACGAACGCCGCTTCACCCACACCCCATCCGGCCGGAGTGAGCGGCAGGGCGGAAACGGTCAGGATCAAGGGAATCAGGATGGCGCAGGTCATCAGATCGCAGTCGATGCCGAGCCCCCTGCCCAGGATCCAGACAGTGATGATGACAAAAACATGGACACCGCAGGAGAGAATCATCCCGACGGCAACCGATCCCTTCCTGTACCGGTAGAGAGTGACCGACCTGTCCACCTTGATGATCAATTCCCGGAAGGGGAGATACCGGACGATATGGTTCACGAACAGGATCTTCCTGAGACGCCGGGAATAAAAGATCACGGCTGCGGCTGAGATCCCTCCCAGAAAGAGAAAGATCGTCAGGGCAATCTCCCTGTACCTGTCGTAGTCGGTGAGGACAGCTGCCGCTGCCACGAGGACAAGGGCGAAAAGCCCCATGACCCGGTCGATCACGACGGTGATCACCGCATCTGTCTTGCTCTCAGGCTTTTCCCGGGTGATGCAGTACGCCTTGACCAGGTCGCCGCCGGTCAGTCCCGGGACCACGTTGTTGAAGAAGAGGCCGATGCAGCTGAGCCGGGTCACGCGCAGCATCGTAACCGGAAGGCCGGCTGCCGCGAGCAGGATCTTCCACCTCAGGAACCCGCAGCAGTAGGCCAGGAGGTAGATGGCAAGAGCCTGGCCGTAGACGAAGGGATCGGTATCGCCGAGAACGGAGAAGAGCCCCCTCTGGATCTTGACTGCCTCGGCCTCGTCCCCCTCGAGGACGGCTTCCTGCCCATCGGCCAGCGTCAACGTGGCGCTCTTGATCGTGCTCTCGCCATAGACGGCCTCGATCCGGATCCGATCCGGTGATTCGAAAAGGACCGATCCGTCGGCCATGGCGGTCACCTCGCCGGTGTAACGTCCTTCGCCCGGCGTTCCCTCCGGGATTTCGGCCCAGTCGTCCACCTGAACGTAGTTGAGGATGATCACGATGAGTGCGACGGCAATAAGAACCTGGATAACGCGAAAAACCTTCTTGCCGACCGTGCCGCCGCTATCAGAGGAGCTGTTGCCCATTTCGGTCACGGAACCCCCTTCACCTTCGCGGCCGCGGCGCTCACGGACGCGATCTCGTCAGCATAGGCACGCATCAACGCATCGGCCGTGCCCGCGGGATCCACTCCCAGATCGAGAAGCGCAGCAGCACGGACAGGAACGTCCTTCGGCGAAATGTTCAGTCCGAGATGAATGATACAGGAAACAGGAGAAGGCGCCGCGATGCTCACCGAGAGCTTGCCCTCTCCCACGAAGAGGTCGTCGCCGCGAACGGAAACGGGCCGGCCGCTCTGCCAGGCGACGTGATCGGCCGCGAGACGAGCCAGGAGCCGCTGCCGCAGGATGGCACATTCCAGCGTGATACCGAAATGCTCGACAATGAAATGGACGAGCAGGGAGCCGCGGATCGCCAGCCCCTGCCTGAGGTCCTCGAGATCAGCGATATTGTCTCCGGGGATATCCATCGCACCCTGGAATGAAACGATGCTGTCGCCCTGGATCCCCCACTTCCTGAAGGCGAAATGAGAAGTGAGCTGACTGCCGTCATAGGTCAGTTCTTCATCGGCTCTGTGTATCTTCACCCCTCTTCTCCTGTCTCGGCCGGAAGGTTCCGTCACTCCTTGTCACCCAGTTCATCCACGTGCTCCACCAGGTACTCCTTCCACCACGACCGCCAGTATCCGGCGTCATCATTCGTCGTGCCGGTCATCGTCTTCAGCAGCTCAACGGCATGAAAGACCACGCTCGGATCGGTGAACTCGAGGGAGAAGGCGACCTCCTTCA
>CAYZWU010000003.1:190120-207069 GCA_964482235.1 uncultured Phycisphaerales bacterium | reverse complement strand
AAGCCGTTGACCTCTTCGGAGGTCCGTGGGTTCGAATCCTACTCCCTCCGCCAGATTTTCCAACAGGCCGTTGAAAAGTGATTCTGCCCGATTGACATCTTCAACGGAGACATATCAGGACCTGCAGAGGGAAAGTCTCTTCTTTTCCAGCAGGCCGTTGACCTTTTGGGATCGGAACGGTTAGATTGTTCCCCTTGCGGTCGCCTGACACGGAGAGGTGGCAGAGTGGTCGAATGCGGCAGATTGCTAATCTGTTGAGGGGCAATTAAGCTCCTCCGCGGGTTCGAATCCCGCCCTCTCCGCCAGATATTATCGAGATGGAGGACAGCCCGGGCCATTCCGCCCCGGGCTGTCTTCGTTTTTTGCCCCTTTTTCTTTGTTGCGCGGCCCCGGCTATAATGGAGACTGTCATCAGGCATTGCGAGGGAGGAAACGAATCATGGATCATCTGACGCGAGCTGCGAAACGATTCGTCCTGATCGGTTTTCTCCTCCTGCTTCCGGCCTGCGTGGAGCGGGAGTTCTTCATCCGGTCGGAGCCGCCCGGCGCCCTGGTCTTCGTCGACGGCATCTCCCGCGGAGAGACGCCGCTGGAGATCCCACTCGTCTACTACGGAGAACGGGAGGTGGAGCTCAGGCTGGACGGCTTCGAAGTGTACCGCGAGATCGTGGATCTCGATCCCCCCTGGTTTCAGACCTTTCCCTTCGACCTGTTCTGCGAGGTCCTCCTCCCCTTCAGGTGGAAGGATTCCAGGACTCTCGATCTCGTTCTCGAACCCCGTGCCGTTGAAGGAGGGGAGGCGATCGACGCCGTGCTCGAGAGAGCCCGGCAGCTGAGAGAGGGTTCGTGATCCGATTTCGGTGCCCGGGGAGGGGAGAGGAACGAATCATGTTCGGGTGTCCATTCAGATCACCGAAGGAGCTCGAGAACAGGAAAGTCACCGTGATGGGGCTCGGTCTGTTCGGCGGCGGGGCCGGTGTCGTCAGGTTTCTCGTCGACAGGGGCGCCCGCGTCACGGTGACGGATCTCAGGACGGCCGACGTTCTCGAAAAGAGCCTCGATCAACTCGAGGGCCTGCCGGTCCGCCATGTTCTCGGCGAGCACAGGGAGGAGGATTTCGAGACTGCCGACCTGATCGTGGCCAATCCCGCCGTTCCCCCGGACTCACCCTATCTTCAGGCCGCGGCACGGGCCGGCGTGCCCGTGGAATCGGAGATCAACCTGACGTTCCGCTTCCTTCCCACGCCTTTTACCGTGGGGGTCACGGGGTCGAACGGCAAGACCACCACCTCTCATCTGATCCACACCATGGTGAAGGCCTGCGGCCGCCGCTCCTGGCTGGGGGGGAACATGGGCGGATCGCTGCTACCCGTGCTGGATGAGATTCGCGACACCGATGTCGTTGTCCTCGAGCTCTCCTCCTTTCAGCTCGAGACCACGGGGGAAGCCGGGCTGGGACCGCGTGTGGCCGTTCTCACGAACATCACACCGAACCACCTCGACCGCCACGGGACGTTCGAAGCCTATGCGGCGGCGAAGAGGCAGATCTTCCTGAAGGCGCAGGGCGCCGTGCTCAACGCGTCCGATCCCGAGACCGCGCAGATTGTCCGGAGCACCGGTTCGATGAGGAAGATCTTCTTCTCGTCGAGGGAGGCGCTGGGCGAGGGGATAAGCCTGGAGGCGGATCGCATCGTCTCCGCATCGGGCGGGCAAAGGATCGAGCTTGTGAGCAGGAGCGAAGTGGTCCTTCCGGGGATCTTCAACGTCGAGAACATCATGGCCGCGCTCGGCGCTCTCTCCCTGATCCTGGAAAGAGACAAGATTCCGCCCGAGGCGGTCCGGGCCGGCGCCGCCTTCGAGGGCGTGCCGCATCGTCTCGAGACGGTGGCCATGAAGGCGGGCGTTCGATACATCAACGATTCCATCGCCACGACTCCCGAGTCCACGATAGCGGCCGTCGAGGCGCTCGGCGGCGAGATCGCACTGATCGCCGGGGGCTACGACAAGGGAATCCCGCTGGAAGGGCTGGCGAGGCGAATCATCGAGTCCGTTCGTGTCGTCTACCTGATCGGGGCGACCGCCGGCAATATCGAGGAGGCGATCCGCCGCGCCAGGGATGGATCGCCTCAGCTAAGCGGCAGCGGTCCGGAGGTGGTCCGGGCCGGAGTTCTCGGCGAGGCGGTCCGCCTGGCAGCCGATCGGGCCGGGGAGGGATGGACCGTTCTCCTTTCGCCCGCCTTTGCCTCCTACGATCAGTTCATCCATTTCGAGCAGCGGGGCGAGGTGTTCAGGGAATGCGTGGCCGGCCTGCCCGGGAAATCCTCGGAAACAAGGATCTTTCGGTCGATATAAAGAGCATCGCTCTGGTACAAGAGTTGCAGAAGTGTGGTACGATGTCCTGATCGGGGAGATGTTGATTCTCCCCTCTCTTATGGGAGAATGAATGTCAGGACAGCAGAGCCGGCACCATTTCGTTACTCTATTGTCGTGAATTGATATGAATGGAGGCTATAACTTTAGGAAGGCTCTGTTGGATTCAAGCTGGAAGGCGAATCACCATGAGGAAATGCGACCGCTGCAAGAAAGAATACGCCACTGTTCATCTCACCGAGATCAAGAGCGGCAAGCGTAACGAGAGACACCTCTGCGAAGCCTGCGCCCGCGAGTTGAAGGTGCCACACAACCCTTCCGTCTCCATGAAGGAGCTGATGAACGTCCTGATGGACAAGGGCCAGACCGGGCCGGAGACGGCGGGTGAATCGAGACTCAAATGCCCCGAGTGCGGCATCACGTTCTCGGAGTTCAAGAAAAAAGGCCGTTTCGGTTGTGCCAACGATTACGTCATTTTCAGGAAGGAGCTGATATCCCTGTTGGAGAAGATTCACGACTCCACGCAGTATTTCGGCAAGGTTCCTTCCATGAAGGATCCGAGCCCGGTAAATCTCCGTGAACTGATCTCCCTGCGCCAGCGTCTGAAGGACGTGGTGAAGTCCGAGCGATACGAGGAGGCAGCTCGAATCAGGGACCGGATCCTCGAGATCGAGAAGATCATGGGAGGACGGTCGGAGGAGGAGGAGACGAGGTGACCCTTCAAGTCGGCTTTCGTGGTGCCTGGCTCAAGGGTGACGGCCCTGAGAGCGATATCGTCTTCTCGACCCGTCTGCGTCTGGCCCGGAATGTCCAGGGTTTCCGGTTCAGATCCCGCATGAACGACGATGAAGAGTTCCTTCTCGATTCGTATCTGAAAGAGAAGATCGTGGGCGCTCTCAAGAGCGAGGATGTCAATTATGTCAACCTCGACGAGCTGACGGAGCATGAACGGATGATCCTGATGGAGCGCCACCTGATCAGCCCCGAGATGTCCACGAGCAAGGGCCCCCGGGGCGTGGCGTTCAACGGCAACGGCTCCGTCAGCATCATGGTCAACGAGGAGGACCATCTTCGAATACAGGTGATGATCCCCGGCCTGGCTCTCCGCGAGGGCCTCAACCGGATCAACTTTATCGACGATACGATGAGCCAGGCTCTCAGCTATTCATTCGACACGGATTTCGGCTATCTCACGGCCTGTCCCACCAACGTGGGAACCGGCCTGAGAATGTCCGTCATGCTTCATCTCCCGGCTCTGGGTCTTTCGAAACACATAAAAAATGTTTTTCAGGCCGTATCCAAGGTCAACCTGGCTGTCCGGGGGTTCTTCGGAGAGGGTTCACAGGCCCTCGGCGATTTCTACCAGATATCCAATCACATCACCCTGGGCATCTCCCAGGAAGAGACGCTTTGCGAGCTGGAAAAGGTTGTTCCAAAGGTCGTCGAGTTCGAGAGGAAGGTGCGGAGAGCCCTCATGAAGGATGACCGTAAAGTCCTGGAGGACAAGATCTGGAGAGCCATCGCACTCCTCAGGAATGCGCACTCCATCTCATCGGAGGAAACGATGGTTCTTCTTTCCTCCGTGAAGATGGGTATTCACCTGGGTGTGCTGGACGATGTGGACACCGACGTGGTGAACAAGCTTTTCCTGGAAACTCAGCCGGGACATCTCCAAAGATCGGTGGGAAGAGAGCTGAAAATGGAGGAGCGGGGCGTGGCACGCGCCGCACTCCTCAGGAAAGCTCTTCAGGTTGACTGACCCTTTGACGAAATATTGAGTGCTGATTATCGTTGAATTGACGAAAAAACGCCTGGCGATGCCATGCTTTTCGCCGCAACGATCGAATAAGGCGTTAGAGTAAGTGGGAGGATTGCATGTTCGATCGCTTTACCGACAGGGCCAGGAGGGTCATGAGCCTGGCCAAGACCGAAGCTCAGAGGCTGAATCACGACTACATCGGCACGGAGCACATCCTGCTCGGGCTGATTCACGAGGGGAGTGGCGTGGCCGCCAATGTGCTCCGGAACATCAACGTTGATCTGAAGAAGATCCTGGCAGAGCTCGAGAAGGTAGTGAAAGGCAACGCCACGCTGATGAATCCGGGGCAGCTTCCCTTCACGCCGCGGGCCAAGAAGGTCCTGGAGCTGGCTCTGGAGGAGGCTTCCCTGCTCGGGCACAACTACATCGGCACGGAGCATATCCTTCTCGGCCTGATCAAGGAAAGCGAAGGGATTGCCGCACGGGTGTTGATGAATCTCGGCGTCAAGCTCGAGGAGGTCCGCGAGGTGGTTCTCGAGTTCCTCGGGGCCGAAGTCGAGCCCGTGGAGGAAGAGGAGGACCAGGCTGCGCCCGGTGAACCGACGCCCGGCAAGGGAAAGTCGAAGACGCCCGCCCTGAACTCCTTCGGCAGGGATCTGACCAGCCTGGCACGGGAGGGCAAGCTCGATCCCGTGATCGGCCGGCGCAACGAGATCGAGAGGGTGATCCAGGTCCTCTCGAGACGCACCAAGAACAACCCTGTTCTTCTCGGCGAGCCTGGCGTGGGCAAGACGGCCATCGTCGAGGGGCTCGCCCAGGATATCGTGAAGGGCAACATTCCCGAGGTGCTCAGGAACAAGCGGATCGTGGTGCTCGATCTCGCTCTCATGGTGGCCGGGACGAAGTACCGCGGCCAGTTCGAGGAGCGGATCAAGGCAGTCATGAACGAGGTGAAGCGGGCCGGAAACATCATTCTCTTCATCGACGAGCTGCACACTCTCGTCGGTGCCGGCGGCGCCGAGGGCGCCATCGATGCTTCCAACGTGCTCAAGCCGTCCCTCTCCCGCGGCGAGCTGCAGTGCATCGGCGCGACGACTCTCGACGAGTACAGGAAATACGTGGAAAAGGACGGGGCTCTCGAGCGGCGTTTCCAGAGCATCATCGTGGAGCCGCCCAATCGTGTCGAAGCGGTAGCGATCCTCAAGGGGCTGCGCGACCGCTACGAGGCGCATCATGGGGTGACGATCACGGACCCGGCCATCGACCTGGCGGTGGAGCTTTCCGACCGGTACATCACGTCGCGGTTCCTGCCCGACAAGGCGATCGACGTGATGGACGAGGCCGGAGCCCGGATCCGCCTGAAGAACATGACCCAGCCTCCGGACCTGAAATCCCTCGAAAAAGAGATCTACAACCTGGAGAAGGAGAAGGAGGAAGCCGTCGCGTCCCAGGATTTCGAGGCGGCGGCCAAGCTCCGCGACTCGGCGGAGAAGCTGCGCCAGAAGTGCGGCGAGATCCAGAATCAGTGGCGCGAATCGACCAAGGAGAGCGGCGGCGTGGTGGATGAGGACGCCATCGCCGAAACGGTTTCCAGCATCACGAGCATCCCGCTGACCCGCCTCGAGAAGAACGAGGCCGAGCGCCTCCTCAAGATGGAGGATGAGCTCCACCGCACGGTGATCAGCCAGGACGACGCCATCGTGGCCATCGCCAAGTCGGTGCGCCGGTCGAGGTCGGGGCTCAAGAACCCGCTCCGTCCCATGGGCTGCTTCCTCTTCCTCGGCCCCACGGGCGTCGGGAAGACCCATCTGGCCAAGCAGCTGGCGCGGTTCATGTTCGGCAACGAGGAGGCGCTGATCCAGATCGACATGTCCGAGTACATGGAGAAGCACAACGCCTCCCGCCTGATCGGTGCGCCTCCCGGATACGTGGGCTTCGAGGAAGGCGGTCAGCTCACCGAGAAGATCCGCCGACGTCCCTACGCCGTGGTACTTCTCGACGAGGTGGAAAAGGCCCACTCCGACATCTTCAACATGCTTCTCCAGATCATGGAGGAGGGGCGGTTGACCGACTCCTTCGGCCGGAACATCGACTTCCGGAACGTGGTCCTGATCATGACCTCCAATATCGGTGCCGGCATCATCAAGAACCAGGAGTCTCTCGGCTTCCGTACGTCCGATCCCGAGATGAATTACGTCAAGATGAAAGAAAGCCTGCAGCAGGAAGTGGACAAGTTCTTCCGGCCCGAGTTCCTCAACAGGCTCGACGACGTGATCGTCTTCAAGGCGCTGACCAAGGAGGATATCTCGGAGATTCTCGACATCGAGATGCGGGGGATCATCGGCCGCCTCGAGGAGAAGGGCATGGCTATCGAAATGACCCTCGAGGCGCGGGAGTTCGTCATCGACAGCGGCACGAACCTGGAGTTCGGAGCCAGGCCGCTCAGGCGCGCCATCGAGCGCCTCATCGAGGATCCGCTGGCCGAGGAGATCCTCAGGGGCAGCTTCGAGGGCAAGAACACCGTGATCGTCAAGCTCGAGGGAGAGCAGGTCACCTTCGAGTCGGTCACCAGGGACACGACGCTGGAGCCGCCTCCCGAGGTGACGGTGGAATCGTCGTAGTCCTCGAAACATCGCGAGAGAAGCAACCCCTGGATCTCCAGGGGTTTTTCTCATTACCGACCACGATATTTCCGACCACGCTCCGGCGCGAAAGAACCGTCGTCAGGCTCCAGCCGATGCACTCCGGCTCGTCTGCGCTCGCAGTTTTTTGCGGCGTCAGGGTGGATAAAATAAGGATATCCTTAGAACCGCAGGTTATGCTGACCGTTACTCTGCTGTGGCGGTCTGCCAAGGCCGTGTTCTCGTTTTCTTGTCCCTGCCCTTTGTGATGGAGACGGGTATGACCAGACAGAAGATCGATTTTCAGGCCGGAACGAACCCGTTCTTTCTCGTTGCCGTCATCGGCGGCGTCATGATCGTCATCCTGATCACCGCCCTGCTGGTCGTGATGAAGTCCAACGTGGGGGAAGGGGACGGCTCTGGCCCGGCCAAGGAAAGTTCCGGGTTGGCGGCCGAAGAGGGCGATGGGGAGGAGGGCGGCAAGAGCGTCGCCGATGCCGCCGCAGAGACGATTGAAGAACACGGCGCAGACGATACAGTCGAGCCGGGCGAGGTGTTCGAGGAGGAGCCGGTGGAGTCGGAGGTCCCCGGGGAGCCGGGCGGGGAGGACGAGGATCCGGCTGCCATGCTCGAAGCCGTGAAGAAGGAGATCAGTGACGGTTGGGAGGACCTTCTCGTGACCTTCAAGGAAGAGGGGATCACCGTTGACCTGGAGAAGAAGCAGGTCGCCGTCAAGGGGGCGATCATCCGCGACAAGGAATCGCGGCGATACCCGATCGAGTACGTGGTCGTGTCGGAGGGGGGAAACACCCACGAGGCGATGGTCCTGATCAAGGCAACGCCATCAAACCTGAACGCCGCCCTTCTGGCCACCGGCCTCGAGCCGGGAAAGACGGTGATCTTCCGGAAGAAGGACCCGCCTCCTCCTGCCGAGGATGTGGAGTCGGGCAAGGCGAGTCCCTACGAGGTGGTCCCTCCCGAGGGAACGCTGATGAACATCGACGTCATCTACGAAGGGTGGGAAGACGGCAAGTCGAAACCCCTCGAGGATCTGATCCTCGACATCCGCACCAACCAGTCGCTGAAGAGGGTGGGCTGGATCTACGTGGGATCGCGCTTCGCCCGGGTTCTGCTGGGGCGCGATCGCGTGGTCCGGTACATGGCCGACATGGAGCGCAACGTGGTGGCCCTCTACCTGACCGGGTACGGCAATGCCATCTTCGACGTCAACACGGCCGACGGAGTGGATGATTCCCTTTTCGATGTCAATCCGAAAGAAGCGCCGCCCATGGGTGCCGAGGTGACGCTCGTCTTCACCCAAAAGACGGAGTGAGCTTCTCCTGTCGACCGCATCGAAAGGTGCGCTTCCCTATTCCCCCTGGGGCAGCGTGGGCAGAGTCTCCGTCGACGACTTGAGGAGAGGGATTCCCAGGAGGTCGAACTTGAAGCTGTCCGGCTCGGTCCTGTATCCGAGGATCCAGCAGAGGCGCATCTTGAAGCTCTCCTCGGTCGATGTCAGGGATAGGGGGAATCCGAAGGGCCCCAGGCTGAACTCCGCCGTATCCGGACAGCTGTCGTAGCTGTAAAGCAGCGACCAGATCGACGAGTGCGAGAGATGGTCCCCGGGATCGCTCTCGTGGCTGAAGACCAACCCGAAAGGACCGATGGCAAGATCCTTCTCGTCGGGAGAGGACTTGTACGAGTGAAGCAGTCCGAACAGCGTGCTGTTCCGGAATCCGCTCTGGCGGGACTTCTGCTTGTAGAGAAGACCGAGGGGGCCGAGCGCGAGCTTGGTTTTTCCGCCTTTCTCTTCCGGGCGCGACTTGTAGCTGTAGAGGAGCGACCAGAGGGCCGAGTGCTCCATCTCTCCTGACGGTTCGCGTTCGTAATGGAAGAGGATGTCGAGGGGGAGCAGGCCGAGTTCCCTGTACCCCGCTTCGGTGGTCTCGTAATTGTAGAGCAGCATCTCGTGCTCCCTGCTGCCCTTCTTCCTGTCCCTCTCGGCGCCGAAGAAGAGCAGGGCGCTCCATTCGGACCTGCTCTCGCTGCTGTTCCACGAGAAGAGAAAGGGATGAAGCAGGTCGAATCCCTTCCTGCCGTCCATGTTCCAGTAGCTGACCGCGTGGTTGTCGAGCTGCACGAAACGGGTGCCGGGATTCAGCTCGTATCCCGGATAGTGGCCGAAGAAGAAGGGGAGGAATCCCCAGGCCTTGCCGCGGCCTTCCCGGGCCTGGCAGTTGAAGAGAAGCTTCAGGTCGACGGCCGTGTACTCCTAGAGGTTGTAGACCGTTCCGTAGTTGAGCAGGAAGTCCCACCGCGTTCCCTCCGCGTTGCCGTGAAGGATCGGGAAGAGATGGCGGGCGGCCTGCGAGCCGAATCGAATCCCGTCGCCCGAGAAATTCGCCAGAAGGAGCGGCAGGCTCAGCCCCGCATCGGAATCGTAATGAAAGAGCGGTTCGATGCCGACGGCTTTCAGGGACTCGCCCCGCCTCTCCAGGGTGATCATCGGATCGAGAAGGCCGGTATGGTCCACGGGCGCGCCGCTCCGCGAGTCGGCAAGAATGCCCAGCACCCTCAGGCGGTCCTCGGAACGCGATGAAGAGACGCCGAGTCCGGCCAGGAGGTGGTGCCGGCTCACGCTTTCCAGGGGCTCGAACTGGCGGAGCCAGGGACTGAAGCCTGCGCCGGGCAGGTCCGTGGTCTCCCGGTAGAGAGAGATCCCCCAGATGTTGATGAACGAAAAATCGCTTTCGATGCCGGCATTCCGGCTGTCGTAGAGATCAAAGTCGAGACCGGGAAGCGAGAGGGCGCTGAAGCGGGAGAACTCGCCGCTCTCGGTCGCCAGCAGCGCCTGGTTGTAGAGGTCGAGGCGGAACGACTGCAGGATCGGCAGGATGGACGCCCGCGAGCGGGATGTCTCGATCCCGTCCCAGGAGAGATCGAGCGTCACTGCCGAAAAATACGGGGAGGCATATCCCGATCCCGATGACGACTCGCCCTCGAGGCTTCCCCAGAAAGCCAGCAGGGGAAGGCTGACGGCGCCGTCGAGCCTGACCTTCTCCTCCGGATAGAGGTTGCTGGTTATGGACTTCCCCGTGTCGAAAAAACCGGTGAGAAGGGGGAAGACGAGCGTCGTGCTCGAATCGTGGCGGCTTTTGGTGCTGTGATAGTAGATCGGCGTCAGGTAGTGGAAGCGGCGATCGTCCTCCCTGCCCCAACCGAGCAGAGGCGTGAGCAGCTCGCTGCCCGTTTCCGTCGATTCGTCCCCGTCCTTCTCGTCCTCCTCTGCCGATGCGCCCGGGCAGGGCGTCGCCAGCAGGAGCAGGATTAACAGTGACAGGAGTCTGCAGGGGAAGGATTCGGTGAAAAGGAAGTGACGGCGCGGTCTTTCGGTGCGCTTCATTTTTTCCTCCCGGACAAGCTGATCAGCGGATGCCTCCTTCTTCAGACCGGTATGATTACCGATTCTGACGGTCGAAATATATCGATTCGCCCGGTTCGGCGCCATCATGGACTCAGGAGATATCCGGGAGAACGGGAAAAGGTTTGAAAAAAAAACGGGTCTGCTGGTATAGATGGTCTCGACGTAATTGTGAACCGAGAAGCAACAACACGCGACGCGGAACTTTCATCCCGGGAAGGCCGCGCCGGAACGGCTGCACCCACCTGAGATATCGCAAATGACTCAATTCCGGAATCGTGCGGCGGCAATTCTTTGCCTCGTCCTGCTCCTCTTCTCCTTTCAGGGCTGCGCCGGCTATCTGGGCGACCGCCTCAAGGATGCCTCGGAGATGGTCGAGGCGGGTGCCGGCCTGTCGAGCGGGGTGGCCCTGAACGTGCGCCTCACCAAGATCGCCCAGGCGGGATTCGGTTCGTACACCGGCCGCTGGGCAGGTCTCAAGGAGGGGAGCTTCGCCGCCTGGGATGAGACGCGCATGGAAGCGGGCTTCTCTCCCTTCTACCTTCACGAGCTCTACAGGAAGAGCGAAACCCTCGTGGACATCCATCACCCCAGGCCGTGGGAGCCGGGATTCCGATCCTATCTCAACGATCAGTTCCTCCTCACGGACAGGGGATTTTGCGAGGTGGGCCTCACGCTCAACTTCCTTTTCTTCGGTCTCGACGCGGCCGTCGATCTCGCCGAGGTCGCTGATTTCGCTGTCGGCCTTTTCGGTCTCGACCTCCTCGATGATGACGCCTACTCCAAAACTCCCGAGGAGCTCGTTGCCATGTGCCAGTCGCGGGAAGCAACAAGACGGTGGCGGGCGGTCAGGGCTCTTCGGCGCATCTCGGGCGAGGATTTCGGCTACACGGTCTACACGGTGCGCGGCGAACACACGAGCAGCCAGGTCCAGGTCAGGCGTCTCTGGAAGATCTGGCTGGAGAAGAGGCAGAAGCCTTCCGGGAGCTGAGAGGGCGCACCGAGAGGCATCGGCCGTGGCAGGGGGCGGCACTTTTCAGGATCGGGGCGTTCAGACCCGTGCGCCTGCAGGCTTTCCCTTGGTGCGGTTGATCAGGGTTGCCTTCACGAAGTCGCGGAACAGCGGATGGACCGACGTCGGCTTCGACTTGAACTCCGGGTGGAACTGGACCGCCACGAACCAGGGATGATCGGCGATCTCGAGGATCTCGACGAGGTCATCCTTCTCGTAGATGCCCGTGGGGACCAGACCGGCATCCTTTAAAATGTCGCGGTAGCTGTTGTTGAATTCGTACCGGTGGCGGTGGCGCTCCGAGATCTCCGCCGCGCCGTAGGCATCGAGGGCACGCCCCGGCTCGAGACGGCACGGATAGGCTCCGAGCCGCATGGTCCCGCCCTTGTCGGTGATGTCTTTCTGCTCGTCGAGAAGGCAGATCACGGGATCCGGGGTTGCCGGGTCCACTTCGGTGGAGTTCGCCTTCTTCAGGCCGAGGACATTGCGGGCGAACTCGATCACCGCCATGTGCAGGCCGAGGCAGATGCCGAAGTAGGGGATGCCTCGCTGGCGTGCGATGCGCACCGACTCGATCTTGCCGCTGATGCCGCGCTCGCCGAATCCGCCGGGAACGAGAATGGCGTCGGCCTTGGCCAGCGCCTTGTCTGCCGTGCCGGCTGTGATAGCCTCCGAGTCGATCTTCAGGATCTTCACATCCGTCCTGTTGGTGATGCCGGCGTGCGCCAGGGACTCGTAGATCGACTTGTAGGCATCGTGCAGGTGAATGTATTTTCCCACCACTGCGACGGTCACCTCGTCGTGGGGGTGCTTGATGAACTCCACGATCTCCTGCCAGTCCTCGAGGCCGTTCTCCTTGTGGGAGAGCCCGAGCTTCTTCTCGATCAGCCTGTCGAGACCCTGGTCCTTGAGCACGATGGGAACCTCGTAGATCGTGTGGTCCACATCCTTCTCCTCGATCACGGCCTCGGGCTCCACGTTGCAGAAGAGGGAGATCTTCTCCCTCATCTCCTGCGTCATCGATCTCTCGGTCCGGCAGATCAGGATGTCGGGCTGGATGCCGATCTCGCGCAGTTTGCCCACCGACTGCTGGGTCGGCTTGGTCTTCATCTCCTGCGAGGCTTTCAGGTGGGGGAGCAGGGTCAGGTGGATGTAGAGCACGTTCTCCGGGCCCATGTCGAGACGGAACTGGCGGAAGGCTTCCAGGAAAGGAAGCCCCTCGATGTCGCCCACCGTGCCGCCCAGCTCGGTGAGGACGACGTCCACGTCGGGTGAAACCACGGAGCGGATCGCCGCCTTGATCTCGTCGGTGATGTGCGGAATCATCTGAACGGTCTTGCCCAGGTACGCGCCTTGCCGCTCCTTGCGGATGACGGAGCTGTAGATCTTGCCGGTGGTGTAGTTGCAGTTCCTGCTGAGCTTCGCGTTGGTGAAGCGCTCGTAGTGCCCGAGGTCGAGGTCGGTTTCCGAGCCGTCGTCGAGCACGTAGACCTCGCCGTGCTGGAAGGGGCTCATCGTGCCGGGATCGACGTTGATGTAGGGATCGAGCTTCTGTACGCGGATCGACAGCCCCTTCTTCTCCAGAAGGAGCCCGATGCTCGCCGTGGTCAAGCCCTTTCCCAGCGAGGAAACGACGCCGCCCGTGATGAATATGTGCTTCGTCATGATCTTTCTCCGGCAAGTTTCTTCACGAAGGCGGCGTAGTCCTCTGGCGTGTCGATCCCCTGTGAATCATGTTCCGTCACGATTACCTCGATTTTCATTCCGTTGTAGAGCCAGCGCAGCTGTTCGAGACGCTCGGCCTTCTCGATGGGCGCCGGCTCGAAGGAGCAGCATGCAAGGAGAGCCTCCCTGCGAAAGGCATAGACGCCGATATGCTTGAGGGGAGCCGGGCCGCTCCCCGTTCCGAGCCCGTGGGGGACGGGGGCGCGGGAGAAGTAGAGAGCCCGCCCCTGTTCGTCGATCACGACCTTCACCGTGTCCGGATCCTCGTACTGGGCGAGCTCCCGGATCGGGGTGGCCGCGGTGCAGAGCGAAGTGGAGTCCTCTTCTTCCAGCCTGGCGACGAGCCTGTCCAGCAGACGGGGATCGATCTCCGGCTCGTCTCCCTGCACGTTCAGGATGATGCCGGCATCGAATCCGGCCACGGCCTCGGCCACACGGTCCGTACCGGATGGATGGTCGGGCGATGTCAGGACGGCGCGTCCCCCGAACTCCTCGACCGCATCCACGATCCTCCTGTCGTCGGTAGCCACGCAGAGATCGGCCACCTTCGCGGCCATGGAGACTCTCTCGTAAACGTGCTGGATCAGGTATTTCCCCGTATCCTTGAGGAGGGCCTTGGCGGGAAGGCGGGTGGATCCATACCGTGCCGGTATCAGAGCCACGCAGTGAGTCATTTATTGTACCTTATCCTATTACCTTCATTCTGCAGCTTCTTCTGCTGCTTGTTGAACAGATCGGGATCGACGTTCTCGCTGTAGCGCAGGTTGGGTACGGAGTGGTGGCGCATGATGAGAGTGACCATGTCGGTGAGGTTCTGACGCTGTTCCGCTGTCAGGGTCGGATTGCTGGTGAGCCCGAAGTCGCATCCCGGCGTTTCCACGACGATGCTGAGCCGGGAATCGGAATCCGATGCGGCGCCTCTGTTCCGGATCGCCATCTCGAAATAATCCAGGTCGGCGAGCCCGTCGATCAGCGCGGCAAAGTTGACGGCCGGTATCTTCTTCGTGGAACGAACGGGGTCGCGATTGTCGATCGCCAACAAGGAGTCGCACTTCGAGTGGAGTTCGTGGACGAGCACCATGTGGAGGTTCATCCCCCCGTCCTTGTCGAACTGGACGAGGTGCACCACGGTGTCGTTTCCCAGCACCTCCTCGGGGATCGAGGCGCAGGCCGGAGCCAGGCAGATGAGCAGCGCTGCAAGGAGGGGGAAGGGGGTTTTACAGTCTCGGCGACTGACCGGGTGGGGATGGGGCATGACAATTTCTCCAGACAAGGCCCGGTAAAAAAAACAACATTATGCTGGACGGGATAAATGTCAAGGAATTTAAAGGGGATTCCACGGCGAGGCCGCGGATGGAAAGGTCGAGAGCGGCCCGCTACCCGTTTCCGGTTTTCAAGGGAGTCGACAATGGGATCGTCCAAGAGGATCACCATTCGAAAGTTTGTCGTTTATATCTGCACCCTGGGAGTCCTGGCCTGCGCCATTCCTCACGAAAGACTCTATAGCATCGGCCTGGCCCTTGTTCTTCTCGGCGAACTGGTGCGAATCTGGGGATGCGGCCACCTCCGCAAGAACCAGGAGGTGATCATGTCGGGTCCCTTCGCCCACGTGAAGAACCCGCTGTACGTGGGGACCTTCCTCATCACCACCGGATTCTGCTTCGAGGCCTCCAATCCGGACACCTACTCGAAGTACATCCTCTACGTTTTCCTGCCCGTCTTCTTCGCGATCTTCTTCTTCTACTATTTTCCGAAGAAGGTGCGCGTCGAGGGGGAGCGCTTGAGAAAGCGGTTCGGGGAGAAGTTCGACGAGTACGACAGGAACGTGCCGAACTTCATCCCCCGACTCACCCGGTTCGGAAACGCTTCGCAGAAGTGGGATCCGGCCCTGCTCACGGAAAACTCGGAGTGGGGCATCCTGTTCTTCGTTCTCGCGGGCAGCGCCGTGATCTTCATCAGGTTCTATGTTTGATCCCAAGTGCAGGACAGTCCCGGCAAAACGCCTGGACAGGTGATGGAATGGGACCGGCGATCGACAGGGCCAGGCTGGACAGGATGGAGAAGAAGGTCCTCCGTGCCGGCACGGCGAGCCGGGCCGAGGTGGCACTCTACCGTCTTTCCGAGGACGCCGTTGTCGTGAAGGACTGCTCCTGCATGTCCCCCCTCCTGCGTTCTTTTTTCGGCCGCCGGGTCCAGAAGAGGGAGATCGGCATCTATCGCCGTCTCGAAGGAGTAGACGGAGTTCCGGCTTTTCGGGGGCGGATCGATCGAAACGCCTTCGCCATGGAGTTCGTCGAGGGCGAGACCATGGCGCGCTCTCTCGATCAGTCCCGTCTCGAGAGAGCGCTGGCCACCCTGACCGATGTTCTCGAATCCCTTCACGAACGGCGGGTGGTTCATCTCGATCTCAAGCAGAAGCGGAACGTGATCGTGCGGCCCGACGGGAGATCCGCTGTCATCGATTTCGAATCGGCTCTCCATATTCCTGCCTGGTTTCCGGGAAATCTCTTCTTCCCCTTTCTCAAGGGCAGGGACAGGGCCGGTCTGCTCAAGTTCAAGGCCAAGTATGCACCGGCGCTTCTGACCCCGATCGAGGCGAAAGCGGCACGACGTGAAAGGAGGATCAGCCGTCTCTGGCCGTTCCGCGACCTGGTGAGAAAGTTGAGGCGCGGCTTCTGGTCATGAGGTTCGAATTCCGTAAGTTCCCCCCTGATAAGTATCCGCCACAAATACGAGTCACAATATTTTGTGTTTTTTTCTCCTTTCTATCTTGACACTTACCTACATGTGGTAGTAAGATCTTGATTCGTTGGAGCAACTTAACTCTTGTTGCTTAACGAGTTTGGCGGTTTTTCAGCAATTTTACTGATTTTGATATGTGCTGATCGGGCTGCGGTCGGTCGGCCCATGGTCCGTTTGCAACCGCCAATCGCGTCAGAATCAACATTTCGACCGGTTATTGAGGGCACATAGAAGAAGAAGTCCAGAGGGAGTGTTCGGGAGGCGCGACGATGGGAAATCTGGGTGGCATCGAAAAAGTCATGGTCTTCGGGATCCTTGTGATCATCCTCGCTATTCTGGGGATTGCGGTTTTCAGCGCATCGAATATCGATGACGACTATCAGACGAAATCAGAAGAGAAATCACCGCTGAACTCGTATTTCATGCAGCAGAGCGGTTCTTCACCGGGAGACAAGGAAACCCTGCCTCCTCTGAAGAACAACACCGCGCCCGATAAGGACCGGACAGGCGACACGACCGGGACGGGCGGGGACGGCACCGTCGAGGTCGAGGAGCCTTTCGGCGACAAGAAGCAGGACGAAACCGTCTTCGGTCCTGGCGGCATCTACAAGATCAAGGAGGGCGACACGATCATCGGCATCGCCCGCCGGGTCTACGGCGACGAACGGATGAGCCAGGCGATCCTCGATGCGAATCCGGGAATCAATCCCAGGATGCTCAAGGTGGATGACACGATCAACCTCCCTGAGAAGCGCGATGCCGAAACGAAGAAGACCGCATCCGCATCCACGGAGAGTCCAGCGAAGCAAGGCTACTACAAGGTCCAGGAAAAGGACACGCTCTACAGCATCGCCGAGAAGTTCTACAAGAACAAGCGCCTCTGGACGAAGATCTACAACGCAAACCGCGACAAGATCCAGAACCCGGACTTCCTCACCGTCGGCATGGAGCTCCAGATTCCCTGAGCCCTCCGTTAATCTGAATAGCAAAGACCGCCTTCTTTCAAGGCGGTCTTTCTTTGTTTGCTGCCTTTGAAAGGGGTGGGGAGAATAGAGTGCGTCCCCGGCGGCGTTGACAGGTTTTTTCAGGCCTCCGGACGTCGCGAAGACGCTCCTTTAGTCGGCCTGAAAAAACCTGTCAACGCCTGAGATCGATTTTTTCCCAAGCAGGCAAGTGCCGCACCATGCAAGTACCGTCGGTACCGTACCGTCGGTACCGAGCCCGCGCAATCTCCGCCACTACTGTCGCTCCGAGCAATGCCAACTCCAGAAACCGTTCCGGAAGTGAAGGAAGCAACCG
>CAYZWU010000003.1:162407-190020 GCA_964482235.1 uncultured Phycisphaerales bacterium | reverse complement strand
CGCTCCGAGCAATGCCAACTCCAGAAACCGTTCCGGAAGTGAAGGAAGCAACCGGACCGAGCATCCTCTTCCAAAACCACAGCGCCGAGAAGCCTCCGTAGTGACGGATGCCGTTCTAAAAAGCGGCGGAGATCGCGCAGGCATGGTACTCCTCGAATCAGCAAACCGGTATCACGCCCGTCGACGGATCCCTTCCCAGCCGATCAGCTGGAGTAGACGATCCCAATCTGTGTTTTCCTGTCCATTGCAGGCACTTAAAGGAGGTCTTCCGACGTCCGTGCCTGCAATGGACAGGAAAACACGGACCGCCCCCTAACCTCCTCCGTCGACGGCAGGAAGGTAATCCGTAAAAACGCGAAACCCCATCAACGTTTGATGGTGCGAAGGAAGTCCTGCACTTCGGGAATGACGCCCTGGAAGATCAGGTAGCCGTTGTACGGTTCTCTGGTGGTTATTTCGCCGTTGATCGGTTCGAGCATGATGCGTCGGACCTCGTCCCTGTCATCGGTCTGGCCGAGGGTCCAGCAGAGCTTCATGTAAGCCACCTCGGGGAGCATGTTGGCGCCCGGCACGATGCCAAGCTCCATCATTTCCCTGCCCGTTTCGTAGACGTACATCTGGACGAAGCCCCAGAGGGTCTGCACCGTCATGTAGATATGGACGTCCTTCTCCGTGGCGCGCCGTATCGCATCGTACAGCGGCTTGTTCACGTGTCCCAGGCCCGTTCCGGCGACCACGATGCCCTTGTAGCCCTTTTCCACGATCGCATCGACGATGTCGGGCTTCATGTTGGGGTAGTAGTAGAGGATGGTGACCTTTTCCTCGAAGGCCGTGTTGATCTTCACGTCCCGGTCCGACCGGCGCCTGCTGTAATCGTTCCGGAGATTGGTGATATTCTTCTGGTCGATCATGGCGATGGGGATGTCGCCGATCGTGCGGAATGTGGACCTGTAGCTCGAGTGCATCTTGCGGACACGGGTGCCGCGGTGCAGAAGTCCGTACTCGTCCGACGTGGGGCCGAACATGCAGACCATCACCTCGGCGATGTCGCCCACGCCGGCCGCCTTCACTGCGTTGATCAGGTTGAGAGCCGCGTCGGAGGAGGGGCGGTCCGACGACCGCTGCGAGCCGACGAGAACGATGGGAATGGGTGAATCCTGCACCATGAAGCTCAGTATGGCGGCGGTGTGATGCATCGTGTCCGTTCCGTGACCGATGACGATACCGTCGATTCCCTTCTTGATCTCCTCCTCGATCCTCTCGGCCAGCCGGATGTACTGCGTCGGGCCCATGTTCTCGCTGAAGACGCCGAAGAGCTTCTCCGTCCGGAGATTGCAGACGTCGGCCAGCTCGGGTACGGATCCGTAGAGCTCGCCGGGCGAGAACGCCGGGATCACGGCGCCGGTGCGGTAGTCGAGGCGGCTGGCAATGGTGCCGCCTGTACCGAAGAGGATCACGTTCGGCCTGCCTGGGTGGAAGGGAAACTCCTTCTCCGGGATCTGGTAATGCGCTTCCCGCCGGCCCGTCTCGATCATCGCCTCGATCGTCTCGGCGGCGATACCCACGTTGTAGCCGCTCTTCAGCTTGAGCACGATGTGCTTGTCATCCATGGTCTCGGAGCGGGGAAGGATGATTCCGCTGTAGGTGCCGAGGGACGCCTTGACATCGACGACGCTCCAGACCGAGACGCCGTTCCTTTCCAGGATCTCTCTGCCGATCCCCCGGTATCCTTTGAACTTTTCGCTGCTCATGGCTTTCTGCCTTCTCCAGTCCGAACCGATCCCGGTTTCACTGCCCGTCGTTCTCGAGAGCCGTGCCCAGGGAGGCTGCCAGCCGGGAGCCTTCAACGCGGCCCGCCAGCTCCTTCATCAATAGTCCCATCAGATGGCGGTTCCTTCTTGCCATCGCCGTCACCGGGTTATCGGCCGTCGACTTTCGCTGCCGGACCGGGGCAAAGGGGTACGATGCGGTTTCCAGGATCGCCGCGGCAATCCGCGCCGAGACGTCCTCCTCGCTGACCTTCTCTCCTGCAATCTCCGTCAGAGCGTTCTCGACGGAGAGCCGGACCTTTTCCTTCTCCTCCCCGTCATGATCGAGGCTGCGGCGGAGAACCCGGATCACGCCTTCCCGTGCGAGCCGCCCTTCCGACAGGGCCCGGAAGATCTGGAAGATCGTGTCGTCGGGAAGCAGTTCGGGATTCAGACCTCTTCGCTCGAGATTCTTCATCCTCTCGGTAAGGATCACGGCGGCGAAGACTGGATCGACCGAGAGTTCGTTGACGATTCTTTCGAAAAGGCCGGCCCGCGGCGATTGGCAGAGAACCCCGATCATTCCAGGTGTGAGCTTCATCTCCCGGTACCTGGCTTCCCGATCCCAGATATACTCGGGAAGGCCGGCCCGGATCCGCTCGATCCGCTCGCCGGTGATGGCGAGGGGAGGAAGGTCCGTGTCAGGGTACATCCTTTCGGCGCCGGGAAGCACGCGCTCGAAGCCGCTCGTTCCGTCCTTCAGCGCCTGGCGGGTGTCGCTCGGAACCCCTTCCGTCGCCTCGCGCGCCCGCAGGGCGATCTCGTCGCATGCGGTGACCATGTCGTCCTCGGGCCCCCAGACGAGAACGAGCGTGTCTTCATGGGTGGCCCTCACCTTGCGGCGAAGCTTCTGCCATTTGCGGCTTTGCAGCGACTCGGTACCCGCGTCGGAGTGGATGAGGTTCGGCAGGGTCGTCAGGCACGCGATCACCCTGACGCGATCGGAGAACTCCTTGGCAAAGGTCGTGTCCCTCTGGGTGGTGATCTTCAGGAGGCCTTCGAACTTCTTCAGGACCGTGCACCAGACCCGCATACCCGAGTTCAGGGCCTGCCGGATCGGATCGTAGACCGTGTCGGCCAAGAGCCGGGTAACGTCGTGGTGGGAGCTCTCGAATGACTCCGGCGTGACGCCCCGTTCCTTCAGGATCGAACGGATCCTGAGAAGCGACCACTGGCGTCGCGCCTCGTTGTAGATCAGGTCGGGGATCTTCGAGATCCGGGGGACGCCCTTGATCTCGATCCGCGTGCCTCCCCTGATGCTCACGTTCACGTCCTGGCGGCCGGCGCCAAGGCCGGTTCGCACCTTCCCGGTGCTCCGGCAGAGCCGCCTGAGAATCTCTGCCACCTCGGCCGTTTCCAGGGGCGTCCGCATGTCCGGATAGGTCACCGGCTCGATCAGCGGCATGCCGAGCCGGTCGGTTAGGTAGATCCTCTCGTGCCCGATGTCGGAGACCTCGCGGCACGAGTCCTCTTCCAGGCCGAGCTGGATGATGCCGATCTTCCGGCCCTTGTAGGGGATCCAGCCGTCAACACCCACGATCGTCGTGCGCTGGAAACCCGTGGGGATCGAGCCGTCCAGGTACTGCTTGCGTGCGATGTGCAGCTCGCTCACCATGTTGAGACGGAGAAGTAGGGCAACCCCGAGGGCGATGTCGAGCGCCTTCTCGTCCATCAGGAAGGGCGGTGTGTCGTCCATTTCGTAGGTGCAGACCGTGTCGTTGTGTATCCGGTAGTAGATGTTCTTCTTCGTCTTCTTTTCCATCAGGGCGGTGCCGTCGTACTCGCCGAGCTCCGAGAGGGTCGGGCGCATGTGGCGCAGGATCTCCGCATCGTACTCGTCGCTGTAGCGGCCGGCCGGGCAGCGGCAGAAGAGCTTGCTGTCGGTCAGGAGCTGCTGGTGGATCTCCAGTCCGCACCGCAGCCCGAGCTCCTCGTAGTCCTCGTCTGTCATGAGATGAAACGGCTTGAATGAGGATGTCATTCTTCTGTCCTCGAGAGACGCCTGGGGTTTTCAACGGTCCGGTACGGGCTCTTCTTTCCCGGGAGTACCTCGGGCGCCGATTCCGACCGATCCGGGCTCTCCAGAGCAGGAAATTCGAACTCATCAAAAAAGAAGAAAAGATTACACCGGAAGGGGATCCAGATCAACCCCGTCCACCAGGGATTTTTGCCATTGAATCCTTTTCGCGGCCCCTTTTGCTCTTTGTGCTGGATTTGACGGGCCGGCTCACTTTAAATGATCGGTTTTGCCGGGCACTCGAGACAGGCGGGTCCGGAATATCGACAGTCATTGCCTCCGAATTGTCGACTATATTATCATCTGTACTGTCAGCTGAGGAATGATTGATGTCAGATCTTTCAACGGTTTACGATCCCGGCCTGGTCGAGGACAAGGTCTACGAGCGATGGGTGGAGGCGGACGCCTTCCGCTGCTCGCCGCGGTCCGACAAGGCGCCGCACACGATCATGATCCCGTTGCCCAACGTGACGGGGATCCTTCACATGGGCCACGCGCTCAACAACACGCTTCAGGACCTGGTGACGCGCTTCAAGCGGATGCAGGGCTTCGAGGCGCTCTGGCTTCCCGGAACGGACCACGCGGGCGTGGCCACGCAGGCCGTCGTGGAGCGGCACATCTGGGAGACGGAGAAGAAGACGCGCGACGACTTCACCCGGGAGGAGTTCCTCGAACGGATCTGGGAGTGGAAAGAGAAGAACGGCGGCATGATCATTCGCCAGCTCAAGAAGCTCGGGGCCAGCTGCGACTGGTCCCGCGAGCGCTTCACCATGGAGCCGATGCTGGCCAAGGCGGTTCGCCACGTCTTCGTCAGGCTCTACAAGGAGGGGCTGATCTACCGCGGGAAGCGCCTCGTCAACTGGTCCTGTCCGCTCCGCACCGCCCTGTCCAACGACGAGCTCGAGTACGAGGAGCTGAAAACCCACTTCTGGCACATCGACTATCCCGTCAAGGGCCGTGACGGTGTTTTCATCACGATCGCCACCACGCGGCCGGAGACGATGCTGGGCGATACGGCCGTTGCGGTCAATCCCAAGGACAGCCGGTACACCGGCCTGGTGGGCGAGCAGGTGATCCTGCCCTTCGTGAACCGGGAGATCCCCATCATCGCCGACGACCACGTGGGCATCAAGGAGGGAACCGGCGCCCTGAAGGTCACTCCGGCCCACGACTTCAACGACTTCGAGATCGGTTTGCGTCACGGGCTGGCGCAGGTGAACATCCTCAATCCCGACGGGACGCTCAACGAGAACGCCGGGCCGTTCCAGGGGATGGACCGGCTGAAGGCGCGGCCCAAGGTGGTGGAGCAACTCGAGGAGATGGGGCTGCTCAGGAAGATCGAGGACCACAAGCACGAGGTGGCGCACTGCTACCGGTCCAAGGACATCATCGAGCCCTATCTCTCCGATCAGTGGTTCGTGAAGATGGCTCCCCTGGTCGAGCTGGCCCGCATGTCCGAAAAGGAAGGGCATGTTCGCTTCCATCCCGGCCGCTGGAGCCACACCTTCCACCAATGGCTCGATACCACGCCCGACTGGTGCATCTCGCGCCAGATCTGGTGGGGGCATCGGATTCCCGTCTGGACCTGCCGCGACTGCGGCATGGAGATCTGCGAGCTCGAGGATCCGGACGCCTGCCCCGGCTGCGGCTCCAAAGACCTCGACCAGGATCCCGATGTCCTCGATACCTGGTTCTCTTCGCAGATCTGGCCTTTCTCCACTCTGGGATGGCCCGAGGAGACGGAGGATCTGAAATACTTCTATCCCACATCGGTGCTGATCACGGCGAGGGACATCATCGCCCTCTGGGTTGCGCGCATGGTGATGATGGGTGAGTATTTCCTGAAGAAGGAGCCCTTCTCCCACGTTTACATCAACGGGACGATCCTCGACCGGCAGGGACGCCGCATGTCCAAGTCGCTCCGCAACGGGATCGATCCGATCGTGATGATCAAGGGCGGCAAGGATATCGAGGGCCGCGATTGGGACGGCTTCGGCGCCGATGCCGTTCGCTTCACTCTGGTGACCATGAGCACCGAGGGCCAGGATCTCCGCATCTGGCCCGAGCGGTTCAAGGACGGCCAGGCTTTCTGCAACAAGGTCTGGAACGCCTCCCGATTCTGCATGCTGAACCTGGCCGACAACGGCGAGCCGAAGCCGCTGGGGCCGGGATTGACCCGCGACGAGCTCACCTTCCAGGACAGGTGGATCCTGTCGCGCCTCAACACCACGATCAAGGCGGTTTCCGCGGCGCTGGACAGCTTCAAGTTCTGCGACGCGGCCAGGCTCGTCAGGGAGTTCGCCTGGAACGAATTCTGCGCCTGGACGGTCGAGCTGACCAAGTTCCGGCTTTCGAGCGAGGAGAGCGATCCCGCCGATGCCGCGACCGCGCGCCGGGTCCTGGCCCATGTCCTCGACGGAACGTTGAAGCTCCTCCATCCGATCTGCCCCTTCCTCACCGAGGAGATCTGGAGCCTCCTGGGCGAACGGGTCAAGGACCGCTCCCTCGACGGCAAGGGCAACGGGCCCGGGGAGCTCATCATGAGAGCGACCTGGCCCGAGCTGGACCAGGAGTTGATCGATCCGGCCGTCGAGCGCCAGATGGGCGAGGTCCAGGAAGTGATCCGGGCTCTTCGCAACATCCGCGCCTCGGCAGGCATCTCGCCGAGGATCGAGCTCGACTGCCACATCCAGGCCGATTCGCAGAAGATCGTGGAGGACATCGAGCGGCAACAGGACATGATCGTCCGTCTCGGTGTCTGCCGGATCAACGCCCTGGGCGTCGAGGTGGAGAAACCCCCGAAGTCGGCCACCGAGGTCCTTCCCGGGCTGAGAGTCTACATTCCTCTCGAGGGGATCATCGATATCGACAAGGAGATCGCGAAGCACAACAAGAAGGTCGAGAATCTGGAGAAACGGATCCAGTCGGCGGAGAAGAAGCTTGCCAACGCCTCGTTCATCGAGAGGGCTCCCGAGGAGATCGTCCGGCGGGAGCGCGACACGGTGGCCGAGCTGAAGGCAGGCCGGGACGAGCTGATGAAACAGCTGCAGACCCTGGAGGAATAACAGGGAGGGAATGGGAAAGATGGTCGAGAAGGTGAAGAGCAAGATGAGGATACTGGCCGCTGCCGCCGGCGAGGCGGCTGCTGCTGCGGAGTATGCGGAAGCTGCGGCGAAGGCGCGGGAGGTCGACATGGACCGCCTGTCGACCGGCATCGGCAGCCTCACGGGGATCAACCCCGAGCTCCGGGAAAGAGCGGTGAAGAATATTGAAGAGTGGCTCCTGCAGGCGATCTTCAATATCTACGTCCCCCAGCTGTGCGACCTGATCGAGAAGGAGAAGTGGGATTTCCTTCTCGACAGCTTCTATCAGACGATCCCCTTCGGAACGGGAGGGCGGAGAGGGCCCGTGGGCCTCGGCACGAACCGGATCAATCCCTATACCATCGCCACGTCGGTGATGGGGCACATCAAGTACCTCAGGGAGCGGTACCCGGGCAACGATGACCTGAAGGTAGTCGTGGCCTACGACGTGCGCGTGTTCAACGACTCTATCGGCCGGTACGATCCGAAGATCCACAATCCCCTGCTGGGCTTGACGTCGAACGACTTCGCCCGCGTGGCGGCCCAGGTCTACGCCGGCGGCGGCGTCAAGGTCTACATCCTTCCGGAGGATTCGGGAGACTACATCTCCACACCGGAGCTCTCGTTCCTCATCCGCAAGCTCGGGGCTCACGGCGGCCTCAATATCTCGGCCTCGCACAATCATCCCGATGACAACGGCGGGAAGTTCTACAACGTCTATGGCGGGCAGGAGATTCCTCCCGACGACGAGCGGATGGCGCAGATGGTCGAAGACATCCGTGAGGTGCGCCTGGTCGATTACCGGGACGCGGTGACGCAGGAACTGATCGTGCCGATCGATTCCGGGCTCAGGCGGGCCTACGTGGATCTGAATCTGGGCCTCTCCCTGACGCCTGTTGCGAGAAGCGCCCGAGTGGCCTTCACGCCTCTCCACGGCACGGGGAAGACCACCGTTGGCGTCGTGCTCAGGGAGGCCGGCTTTCCCATCGAGATCGAGCCGACTCAGGCCTCCTTCGACGGCAACTTTCCAAACGTCCCCTATCGGATACCGAACCCGGAGGTTCCCGAGTCGATGGAGAGGGCAAAGGCCTTTGCAGACGAGATCAACGCCGATCTTGTCCTGTCCACCGATCCCGACGCCGACCGCCTCGGCGCCATGGTGCCGAAGCGGAACGGCGAGTGGGTCTTCCTCACGGGGAACGAGATCGCCGCCCTGGTGACCCACTACATTCTCGAGACGCGCCGGAAGAACGGCACGCTGCCCGAGCAGCCGTTCCTGATCAAGACGGAGGTGACCTCGGAGCTGACCCCGACGATGGGCAGGCAGTACAACGCCAGGAGCGTGGACAATCTCCTCGTGGGATTCAAGTACATCGGGGAGGTGATCCGGAGCATCGAGGAGACGGGGCGATTCGGCGATCTCGAGGCGGACTATGCGGACTTCCTCCTGGGCGTCGAGGAGAGCCACGGCCTGCTCGTCACGCCGGATATGCGCGACAAGGACGCAGCGGGCGGCGCCCTGATGCTCGCCGAGCTCGTTTCCGTGCTGAAGGCCGAGGGGCGGACAGCCTACGGCTGCCTGCTCGATCTCTACAGGAAGCATGGCTGCCACGCCAACGTCCTTGTTCCCATGATCATGCGGGGCGCCCAGGGCATGACCCGGATCGTGGCCATCCAGGACGCCTTCAGGAAGGATCCGCCAAAGGAAATCGGCGGCATCCCGGTGACCCGGTTCGTCGATCACTGGGACGAGGCGGGGATCTTCGGGCCGATCAAGTCCGAGACCGACAGGGCATCGCGAAACGTGCTCGTCTTCCGTCTCGAGAACGGCGCCCGCGTTACCCTTCGCCCATCCGGAACGGAGCCGAAGAACAAGATCTATGTGGAGGTCAAGTCCGATCCGGCTCCCGGAGCAAGCGATACCGAGATCGAGGAGCGGATGGCCGGGTGCATGGAGGAGGCCCGAAAGCTCGGCGACGACCTCACCCTGAAAGGTCTCGCCGTGATCGGCAAGACCCTGTCCGATTACGGGCTCCGCATCTCGGGCCTCGTTGCCCTGGACGACAAGCTCGATTTCGCCGAACGGTTCCTTCCCGAGCTCGAGGAAAAGGCCGAGCGGGTTCTTGCCAACGACCTGTCGATCGAGGAGGCGAGCCAATGGGTGGAGAAGCGCCTTGCCTCCTACGGCAAAGATCCCCGGGGGCTCGTTCGCGAGGCTTTCAAGCTGTATACTGAGGGAGTCGCCTCTGCGGCGCGGCGCCAGGAAGGGCGGGTGCATCTCAAGAACGTCCTGATGCAGGAAAAGATCTTCGGCGCGCCGTAACGTGACAGCGGGAGAAGAGCTGTTGCGGTCAGGCAAAGGGCCTGCTGCGCCGTCTTCACGTCTTCCACGGTAGAGCAAGGCAGATGAGCAATCCGAGACACGGGGAAACGAGAAGAGGTTTCCGGAGCCTCATCCGGGATTTCCTGGAGCGGGAGAGCTTCTATTCCCTCCCTGCCGAGGAACGCCGTTCCACTCTGGAGAACCTGATCGACCTGGTCCTCGACGGCGTCCCTCCCGAACGCGACGCGCTCGGGCTTTACGAGCGCATCATCGGGGAAGCCCGCGACTTCGATCCCCTCGACATGAAGGTCGTCGTCTTCGGCGGCGGGACGGGGCTCTCCACGATCCTGGGAGGCGACAGCAGCCTGCAGGATTGGCGCGCCAATCCGTACGTCGGCCTCAAGATGATCTTCAAGAACATCACCGTGGTGGTCTGTTCCACCGATGACGGCGGCTCCTCCGGCGAGCTGGTCCGCCGCATCCCGGTCATCGCCGTCGGCGACCTGCGGCGCGCCCTGCTGTCAGGGATCACGCCGGACAACCTGACAAGTGTCTACAAGGGGATCACGGACAGCCAGGTGGCTCAGCTTCCGGGATTGATGCGGAAGATCATGAACTTTCGGTTTTCCGGTCGAGGCCGGTCGGCGGTTCTCTCTCTCCTCACTCCTGCGGAGCGAAAGCTCGTCCCCGAACACCTGGCCTTCTTTCTCGAGTCGGCATGGAGCCGCCTGCGAAGCCATCCCTGCCTGTCGACCATCGCGCTCAACAGGCACTGCCTCGGCAATCTGCTCCTGATCTCGGAGATCTATCGCGACGTGCCAGAGCAGCCGACGAACAAGAAGGCGCCCTGCCGGCGTGCCGGCAGGGGGGAAAGCTGCACTCCGGGACATTGCCGGATCCCGGGGCACAGGCAGATCGTGAGCGGCATCCAGCGGTTCGCCGCCATGCTCGGTTCCGGGCGGAACAAGATCTATCCGGCCAGCACCACCCAGGGAGAGCTGCGGTTCCTCTACTCCAACGGAGTGGTCGTGGCCGGCGAGCACAAGTCGTCTGTGAGCCGCCGCGGCTTTCCCGTGGACCGGGTCTGGTCGAGCTACCTCGGCGGTCCTCGCGTCGATCCGGCGATCCTGAACTCCGTGGCTGAGGCCGACCTCATCGTCATCGCACCGGGCAGCATCTACTCGAGCCTGATGCCCGTGCTGCAGATCCCGGAGATAACAGAGGCGGTGAGGAGGAACAGGAAGGCGATCAAGGTCCTGGGTGCGAACTTCTGGGTGCAGAAGGGAGAGACGGATCTCACGATCCGTGATCTGGAGAAGCAGTTCCACATCTCCGACCTGATCGACGCCTTCTCAAAGAACGTGGGGGGGAATCCGCGCGGTCTCTTCAGGCAGGTGCTCTGCACCAATCTCGAGAACATCCCGGCCCAGATCATTCAGAACTACGCCCTGGAAGGGAAGATCCCGATCAACCTCGATGCCGACCGCGTGGAGGCGCTCGGCTTCGAGCCGCTCTCCCTCTCGATCCATTCGATGGAGAGGCTCGAGAGCGATAATGTCTTCCAGCACGATGCCGATCGATTCGCCCGGTCGATCAAGACCCTCGTCATGCTCAAGCCGTTCCTGCGCCGCGGCGGCGCGGTCACGTTGAAGGGAAAGAAGAGGAAAACGATGCGGCGCGCCAGCCGCAAGGAGCGGGCCCTCTTTCTCAACGAGTACATGAACGAGGCCTGCAAGACTATCGAATCGATGGAGATCCCGTCTCAGCAGCTCCGCCGCCTACTCCCCGAGATCATCTGGCAGCATCGCGATATCAGCCTGGCCCATCTCCGGTTCGTGCGCGGTGTGCTCGTCGTTCCGAAGAAGCGGTGGCAGCGGTCCACCGAGTGGGACGGCGTTCTCGGCTACTTCGATCCGAGCGACCGCATGATCAGGCTGCGCCGCGATCTTCTCGACGGGAGCCTGGAGCGGCTCAAGGAGGATTTCCTGATCGGTCTCGGCGAATCGCTCCTCGGCAACTACGTCAGGGAGAAGCAGATCCGATCCCTCGGCGAAGGGGGCGAAAAGGTCGGCAAGATATTCAAGCTCTTCCTGAGGCCCCGGGCCGAGCTGAACGCCTTCCTCGACCTCTCGCAGATCCGCCAGTTCCTGACCCTGGCTTCCATGCGGGGATCGCCCGCCCATTCCTCCGTTTTCAGCCTCGTGATCAACGGGGACGAGTCGTTCACGCCTCCCGGCCTCCTTTTCGGCCTCCTCTACGCCTGGTACCTCGACAACAGCTACGGGTGTGTGGTGGATCACGAGATGTCGATTCTCAAGGTGGAGAGGTCGAGCCTCATTCCCAAGCTCACGATGGAGAAGGAACGAACCGAGAGGCTCATCAGCTTTTTTCGCCGCGAGGTTTTCAGACATTGAGCAGTAAAAGAGATTCGCTGCAGACCGGTTTCCTCGCCATGCTGGGCCTGCTCCTCGCCGCCCTTTGCCAGGGCTGCATCACGGACAGGGATGATGCCCGCGAGATCACGAGGGAGCGGGTCTTCGAGGATCTCGGGACAGCCGGGGAATCGAGGAGGTCTGCCCCGCATCCCGAAGACGCGTCCGCGGCCTCGGTCGCGAAAGAGAGGAGCCTCACGCTCTCGCGTTGCTTCGCCCTGGCTCTGCACCACTCGGACGTCCTCAAGATACGAGGTGAACGCCTCGTGTCCGCCGATGCCTCCAGGCGGGAGACGATCGGGAGCCTTCTGCCGGAGGTTCTTCTCTCGTGGCAGTACCTGCGCGATTCGGAGGCCGTCCGGTTCGGCGGCGACGAGATCTCCCCGAGAGATACGACCACCACGTGGCTCACGGTGAGACAGACGCTGTTCAGCGGCGAGCTGATCTCCGCCCTGGACGCATCGAGCCAGGTGATGCGGATCGAGAGCCTCGGGCTGAAGGACGAGCGCGACCGCCTGCTCTATTCCGTGGCGGCGGTATTCTTCGAGATCCTGGCGCTGGAAGAGGACCTGGCCGCCCTCGAGGCCGAGGAGAGGCTGGCCAGGGAGCGGCTGCGCGTGACGGGAGCCCGGTTCGATGCGGGCGAGACGACGTCGAACGAGGTGGCCGCCGCTCTCGCGGCGCGTGCCGAGGCGAGCTACGCCCTTTCGAGCACGCGAAACGACAGGGAGACGGCCCGCAGGCGCCTGGCCAACCTGATCGGCCTGGACGACCTGCCCGACGAGCTCGTCGACAACTACGAGCTGACCTGGAGCCCCGGCCTGATTCCCGATCTCGTGGAGAGGGCCTGGCGGACCAGGAGCGATGTGGAGGCGTCTCGCGTCAAGATCGAGCTGGCCCAGGCGCAGAGAAAGGCCGAGCTGGCACGCTACCTGCCCGAGCTGGACGCCGAGCTGAACCGCTGGCTGAAAAGGGACGGTGCCTTCATCGAGGATGTGGACTGGACCCTTGCCGTGAACGCCACGTGGACGATCTTCGATTCGGGGCTCAGGGAGGCGGCCAACAGCCGCGTGCTCTCCGCCGTGCGGCAGCGGGAGCTCGAGCTCGGCGCGCTCAAGCGCCAGGTGCGCCTGGACGTGGAAGAAGCGGTTCTCAGCTTCCGATCGCTGGGAGCGGCCGAACAGGCTCTCGATGCCCGCTCCACTGCGTTCGAGAAGACGACCGACCGGATCAGGCTGCTCAGGCAGGAGCATGAAGCCCTGGAGCTCGATTACCTGGCCGCGCTCTGCGACGGGGAGCGGGCCGGCCGCGAGCTGGAGCGGATCCGCCTGGCTCGGAAGATGGCGGCCCTGAAGATCCGCCTTGCAGTGGGCGAGATCTCCGTATCGGAGCCCGTGTCATCCATGATTGAGGAGATGGAACGATGACCGCACGAATTGTGATCTTTCTCCTGTTCTCCACAGGCATCCTGTTCGTCCCGGGGTGCGGCGAGGAGCAGGAGGGAGAAGCGGGCCGCCAAGATCCGGCCGGCATGACCGTGGTTGTGGACACGGTCCTGGCTGCTGCGGAGCAGGTCGAGGTGACCGTGCGGTCCGTGGGCACCGTCGTTGCCCGGGAGGAAGCCGAAATCTGCGCCGAGGTTGCCGGCAAGGTGGCCGCGATCCGGTTGAAGGAAGGCGAGGCCGTCAAGCGGGGAGAGCTGCTCCTGATAATCGACGATGAACGGGATCGGCTTCTCGTGAACCAGGCCCGGGCCCGGTGCGACTCCCAGAAAGAGGCGGCGCGTCGCGCCGAGGCCGAGGTGAACCGTGCCAGGGCCGTTCTCGACGCGGCCGAGGAGACGCTGGGCCGCAAGAAGGCGCTCTTCGATCAGGGTGCGGAAACACGGGCCGTCTACATCGACGCCAAGTCGGCCCGGGACTCCGCCGCGGCAGGGATCGCCGCCGCCGAGGCCGCTGCCGAGGAGGCTGCTGCTGCGATAAAGGAAGGCGAGGCGGCGTTTCTCGTGGCGGAGAAGAACCTGGCCGATCACGCGATCAAGGCTCCCTTCGACGGGATGCTGGGTGAGCGGCTCGTCTCGGTCGGCGACTATCTCGAAAGCGGCGATCCCGTCGTGTCCATCCACACGGAGCATCCCATCGATGTCGAGTTCACCGTGCCCGAGCGCCACCGCGCCGGCATCTTCCCGGGACAGGAGACCACGGCCACCTTCGAGGCCATTCCCGGGGAGCTTTTCAAGGGAGAGGTGACCTTCATCTCGCCGCAGCTCGACCCCGACACCCGCTCGGTCAAGGTGAAGGCCCTTTTCGCCAACGAGCAGAGCATCCTCAAGCCGGGTTACTTCTGCAGGGTCCGCCTGATCCTGAAGAAGCACGACGACTCTACCGTGGTGCCCGAGTCGGCCATCGTTCCGAAGGGGGCCTCGTTCTTCGTCTACGTCGTGACCGGCGGCACGGCGCGCATGACCGAGGTGAAGCTGGGCGAGCGGATGATCGGCAAGGTCCAGATCCTCGAGGGCCTCGCTTCCGGTGTCGAGGTGATCGTGGCCGGCCACCAGAAGGTCAGCGACGGGGCTCAGGTGAAACCGCGCGGACGGTCGGGCGATTCCGGCAGCCCGGAAGGGGGTTGATCGGTGTTTCTGCCCGAGGTCTCCATACGACGTCCCGTGATGACCGTGATGATGACGGCCGCGCTCCTGATCTTCGGCTGGATCGGTCTCACCCGTCTTCCCGTCCGCGAGATGCCGGACATCGACTTCCCCGTCGTGTCGGTGACCACCCTCTATACGGGAGCGAGCCCCGAGGTCGTGGAGGAGGAGGTGACCGATCCCCTCGAGGAGGCGATCAACACCGTGGAGGGGATCAAGACCCTCGAGTCGTCGAGCTTCGAGGGGGGATCGTCGATCACCATCACCTTCGAGCTCGAGCGCGACGTCGATGTGGCGTCTCAGGAGGTGCGCGAGAAGATTGCCGCCATTCGTCTTCAGCTGCCCGAGGAGATCGAGGAGCCGATGGTGGCCAAGTTCGACATGGACGCCCAGGCCATCATCTGGCTCGCAGTCACTTCGGTGGACAGGGACCAGGTCGATATCTCCGACTACGCGGAGAACGTCCTGAAGCCTCACTTCGAGAAGCTCGAGGGCGTGGGGGAGGTGATGCTGGGCGGCGGCCAGGAGTTCGCCGTCCGCCTCTGGCTCGATCCCGCCATGCTGGCGGCCAGGGAGGTGACGATCACCGACGTGGTCCAGGCGCTGAGGACCCGGAACGTGGCCATTCCGTCCGGCCGGATCGAGGGGCTGGACAGGGAGTTCCCCGTCAAGACCGAAGGCGAGCTGACGGAGGTGCAGGCGTTCAACAGGCTGATCGTTGCCTTCCGCAACGGATCGCCCGTGAGGATCGAGGACCTGGGCCGCGCCGAGCGCGGGGCACGGAACTTCCGGACCAAGGCCCGCTTCACGAGGCTTCCCGACGCCCTCTACCGGCCTGCCGTGGGGCTCGGTATCGTCAAGCAGTCCGAGGCGAACACCGTGTCCGTGGCGGCCCGCGTCAAGGAAGAGCTCGCCAGGGTGCAGGAGACGCTGCCCTCGGGCTACGAGGTGGTGATCGCCTACGACTCGTCGGTCTACGTGGAGCAGTCGATCGACGAGCTCGAGGAGGCGCTGCTCCTGGGCGGCGTCCTGGCAACGGCCGTGATCTTCCTCTTTCTCGTGAGCCTGCGCTCCACGGTGATTGCCGCCCTGGCGATCCCCACGTCGATCGTGGCCACCTTTGCGGTGATCGACTTCCTGGGCTTCACGGTGAACACATTCACCATGCTCGCTCTCACCATCTCCGTGGGCGTGGTGATCGACGATGCGATCGTGGTGCTCGAGAACATCTTCCGCCACATGTCCCAGGGGAAGTCGCGCCTGCAGGCGGCGCGCGAGGGTGCGTCGGAGATCGCCTTCGCCGCGATGGCCGCCACCTTCTCCATCGCCGCGGTCTTCTTTCCCGTGGCCTTCGTCGAGGGAATGGTTGGGCGGATGCTCTACGAGTTCGGCTTCACCGTTGCGGTGGCGGTGCTGATCTCCCTCTTCGTGGCCCTCACGCTGACGCCGATGCTCTGCTCCCGCTTTCTCGCCGTCCCAGGCGAGCAGAAGAGGTTCCTCTCCCGCTGGATAGAGAAGGCTCACGGCGGGATGACGGCCTTCTACGGCATCGTCCTCAAGGGCGCCGTGAAGCTGCGTTACATCGTCCTGGTGATCGGTGTGGGGATATCGCTGCTCAGCTTCCAGCTCTTCGCCCTGCTCGGCAAGGAGATGGTGCCGGCAGTGGATCAGAGCACGCTGATCCTCTTCATACGGGGACCTGAGGGGGCCACGGTGGACTTCATGGACAGGTACCTGATCGAGGTGGAGGAGACTCTCACCGAATACCCGGAGGTCTTCTCCTACTTCACGGCCATCGGCCTCGGCGACCGCGGCGCCAGCCTGCCCACCGAGGCGATCGCCTTCCTCAGGCTGATGCCCCTAGAGGAACGGCGGGAGAAGGGCATGCGGTCCCAGCAGGAATTGATGGCCGAGATGAGAGGGCGGTTCGCCGGGATTCCCGGATTCCTCGTCCATGTGCAGGAGCGCCCTGTCATCGCCTCGGCCGACTGGGGGGCGCCGCTCCAGTACGTGATCATGGGGCCCGAGGTGGAGGATGTCTACACCGTGGGCGAGGAGTTCAAGCGCCGGCTCGGCAAGGTTCCCGGCATCGTGGACGTCTACAGCGAGCTCGACATCAACAAGCCGAAGCTCCGGATCGAGGTGCTGCGCGACGAGGCGGCCGATCTCGGCGTCTCGGTGGCGGACATCGCCGAATCGATGCGGCTTCTCCTGGGCGGCGATCACGTGACCGATTTCAAGCGCGGCGGCGAGCGGTACGACGTGATGGTTCAGATGGAAGGGGAGGCGCGCCGGGTGCCCGGGGCGATCGACTCTATCTACATCCGTTCGTCCTCCGGGAGCATGCTGCCGCTGGCCAGCGTGGTGCGCGTGGAGGAGACGGTGGGGCCGAGCTCGATCAAGCGCTGGGGGCTGGGCCGCGCCACGACGATCCAGGGCAACCTGGAAGGGCTTCCCCTGGCATCGGCTCTCGAAGAGGCGAAAGCCATCGCGGGGGAGATCCTTCCCGACGGATTCTCCACGGCCACGGCCGGTCAGACCGAGGAGATGGAAGAGTCCTTCGAGTCTCTATCCTTTGCCCTGATCCTGGCGATCGTGATCATCTACATGGTGCTGGCCTCGCAGTTCAACCACTTCGTCCACCCATTCACCATCATGATCGCACTGCCTCTCTCCATGGTGGGCGCGCTCTACAGCCTTTACCTCTTCGGCCTGACGGTCAACCTGTTCAGCATCATCGGTTTCATCGTGCTCATGGGGCTGGTGACGAAGAACTCGATCCTGCTCGTGGACTACACCAACCAGCTGCGCCGGGACGGGGCGGATCGGAACGAGGCCGTCGTTCGGGCCGGCAGGGTGAGGCTTCGCCCGATCCTCATGACCGCCATCTCGATGATCTTCGGCGTGCTTCCGGCCGCCTTGGGGCTCGGCGCCGGTTCCGAGTCGCGGCGGCCCATGGCCGTGGCCACGGCGGGCGGCATGGCCGTCTCGACGCTGCTCACCCTTTTCCTCGTTCCCGTGGTCTACGTGGTGCTGGACGATGTCGGTGCTTTGCTGAAGAGGCTGTTCCGCAGGCGGTGATACTGAGCCCGCGCAATCTCCGCCACGTACGGGCAACGCCAGACCGTATCAGCGCATAGTGCCTTCCGTACGTGGCGGAGATTGCGCGGGCTCAGTATCACCGCTTACTTCATTTCGCTCCCAGGCAGCGGCCTGTTGCCGTAGAGCGACAGGATCAGATCCGACGCGTGGAGCCAGGGGATGCGGCTCGTGTTGATCGCCAGGTGGTACGCCGTGGGATCGTCGATGTCCCTGTTGAAGTTGGATCTGATGAATCGCTTTCTCATCTGGTCGTCCGACTTGATCTGGTCGAGCGCCTCGCTTTCCGTCACCCCTTCCATTCCGACGATTCGCTGGATCCGTTCGGCAAGGTCGGCCACGATGCGCACGTGGAACGCATCGCTATCCTTGAGGATGTGACAGGCACCGCGGCCGATGAACACGGCCGGCTCGATCAGCGAGATCGTGCGAATGATCCGGATCAGGGTGTGGGTGTAGCTCATGTCGTCCATGACGCGGTTGCTGAAGAGCTGGTCGGTGAGAGACTTGACGAGGTTCTGTCCGCCCTTGTCGAGTAGCGTGATGATCTGGGTCTGGATGTTCGTGCTGCGGCTGATCGCCTCGACGATCTCCCTGTCGAAGAGCTGGTGTCCGAGAGCCTGCGACACCGTCTCCGCGATCTCGTCGCCGCCGCTGCCGTGAGAGTACGATATGGTGATGGGTGGGGGGAGTGACTGAAGCTCGGCCTGGCTCTCCATCTCCCTGCGGGCCAGTTCTTTCAAACGGCGCTGGGTCAGCCAGCGCTGGACATGGGATTCCACGACAGCTTCAAGGGTAGGCATTTTGTCAATCCTCCAAAAGGAGTACGTAGCACCGGCAATGATACAAATAGTCCAAAATAAATAAAGAATAAAAGATAGACTTGTGCGAATGGAATTGGCCGGTTCAGCCGGTCTTGCAGCTGTTGAACGGATGGATCAGGCAGGGAATCGATGCATTTCTTCATCGGGCTATTCGTGCCAGGCTCATTGGCACCCGCCTTGCCGTATTGTATAAGGAAGAGCAGAAACCTTTTTGAGCAACCTCTGTTAAGGGGTCGAGATGATCGGACCGGACAGCAGGACCAACATCATTCTCGAAAGCATCGCCGACGGCGTATTCACCGTGGACCGGGAGTGGCGGATCACGCAGTTCAACAAGGCGGCCGAAGGGATAACCGGCGTTCCGAGAGACGAAGCGGTCGGGCGGTACTGCTGGGAGGTGTTCCGCTCCAGCTGCTGCGAGAACGAATGCATTCTACGCCGCACCATGGAGACGGGCGAACCGCTGGTCAACCTGCCCGTCTACATCGTCCGCGTCGACGGACGCCGCATCCCGATCAGCGTCAGCACGGCCCTGCTGAAGAACGAATCCGATGAAGTGATCGGCGGTGTGGAGACATTTCGCGATCTGTCGCTCGTCGAGGAGCTGCGCCGCGAATTGAAGGAGCAGCGCTCGCTCGGGGACATCATCAGCAAGAATCCCGAGATGATCCGGCTCATGGAGATCCTGCCGCGCATCGCGGAGAGCGACAGCACGTTCCTGGTCGAGGCGGCCAGCGGTACCGGGAAGGAGCTCTTCGCCCGTGTGGCCCACACGCTGAGCCGGAGAGCACAGGGCCCGTTCGTGGCAGTCAACTGCGGGGCCCTGCCCGACGCTCTCCTCGAATCGGAGCTCTTCGGCTACAAGGCCGGCGCATTCACCGATGCCAGGACGGACAGACCGGGCCGGTTCGCCGCAGCACAGGGCGGCACCCTTTTCCTCGACGAGATCGGCGACGTCTCGCCGGCCATGCAGGTCAAGCTTCTTCGCGTGCTGCAGGAACGCAAGTACGAACCGCTCGGATCGACGGAACCGGTCGAGGCCGATATCCGCATCATCGCCGCCACGAACAGGAATCTGAAGAAGCTGGTCAAGAGCGGCAAGTTTCGCGAGGACCTCTTCTACCGCATCAACGTCGTCCGGATGGTGCTGCCGCCGCTGGCGGAAAGGAGAGAAGACATCCCTCTCTTGGCCGAGCATTTCATCCAGCGTTTCAACCGTCTCCAGTCGCGCACCATCGCAGGGCTGCGTCCCGAGGCGCTCGTGCTGCTCATGCGGCACGACTGGCCGGGCAACGTTCGCGAGCTGGAGAACGCCATCGAGCATGCCTTCATTCTCTGCACGGAAAACTGGATCAACATCGCCCATCTCCCGGACCATCTGATAGCCGATGACGATCTCGTCGCTGTCGTGAAGGGGACCACGCTGGCCGAGATCGAGGCCCAGGCGATCCGGGAGGCGCTGGAGAGGAACAGCTTCCGGAGGATGGCAACGGCTCGCGAGCTGAATATCGACAAGAATACCCTCCGCCGCAAGATCGTCCGATACGGCATCAAGACTCCCGATTAGTGCGCTCCCCCCTGTAGGAAGGAACCATTCAGAACTAACACAGAGAGTGCAATATGCACCCACTTGGGGTGTCGAATGGTGCATTATGCGCCTTCTGCTTTGGTGTGTTTTAACGCTGCGGTTTTCAGGCGATATCATAAGTTACTAATATTAAATATGTTAAATATTATTAAGATTTCCGTATTCAAGAGGCACGCCCCTTGCAAATATTCGGTCAGGAGGCAAATGTGAGAATAGCGATCCCGGTATTTCGATCGAGAATCTCACCGGTCTTTGACGTGGCGCATCTCTGCCTGCTCATCGAGCAGCAGCGGAAAGACGAAGTGTCGAGGGAGCAGCTGGTCCTTCAAGGCATCTCTCCCATCGAGCGAGTCGCGATCCTCAAGCAGGAGGGAGTGCACCTTCTGATCTGTGGCGGAGTGACAGGCATGGTGCGGCGCAGGATGGAAGCTGCGGGCATCCGGGTTCTGTCAGGAATAGCCGGCCCTTTCGAAGAGGTCCTCGAGGCCCACCGGAACGGCACCCTGACCAGCTCGCGCTTCAGGATGCCGGGCTGCGCCTGCAGGAGGCGGAGAGGCGGCAGATGGCGCGGTCGAGGTTAGAAAAGAGGTTTAACTGTCAAGGAGACGAGGGCAGATGAAAGTAGCCATTTCGACTCAGGGAGATTCGATGGAGAGTCTCGTGGACCAACGCTTCGGACGGGCGCCGTTTTTCTTGATCATTGACACGGATTCGGAATCGGTCGAGGCGGTGGACAACAAGAAGAACCTGAACCTGATGCAGGGGGCCGGAATCCAGGCGGCGGAGAGCGTGGTGCGCCATGACGCAGGCGCCGTCCTGACCGGTCACTGCGGTCCCAAGGCTTTCAGGCTGCTCTCCAAAGCAGGTGTGACGGTCTACCTGGGGGCGGCGGGAACGGCCAAGGAAGCTTACGAAGAGTTCAAAAAAGGCGGAATGACGTCTGCCAAGGAGCCCGACAGGCAGGGGCACTGGTAGTGCGCAAAGGTCGGAAGATTCGCCCATATCACGATTGGAGGTCAAGATGCCTGGAGGAGATGGAACAGGACCCGCCGGTCAGGGTCCCCGGAACGGACGGGGCAGCGGAGAGCGGTCTGAATTCAGGAACATCGGTCGCGGATCTCGAGGACGACGCGCCATGGGGCAAGGTCCTGGAAGGTGTTTCGGCCCTCCCATGGGAGCGGGCTGGATGGGCGCATCGGACCGCAATGGAGGCTGGCGCCGCGCGTTCAACTGGCTTCGCCGATTCGGCAGGCCTTTTATCGATGAGCCGCGACAGGACGACCTGTCCGAGCTCGACGACCTGAAGCAGCATGCTGCCGCACTGGGCGAAGAGCTCGAGATGGTCCGGAGACGGATCGAAGAGCTGAAATCAGCATCAACAGAGTCGTAATGCCGGAGTCGCAATCGATGAGAATCGCTGTTGCCAGCGGCAAAGGCGGGACAGGCAAGACGTTGATGGCCGTCAATCTTTCCCTGGCCCTTGCCGCTTCAGGACGTGACGTCACCTATGCGGATTGCGATGTGGAGGAGCCGAACGGGCATCTCTTCCTCGAGCCGGAGCTCGCGCGATCGGAGACGATCGGGATTCCGGTGCCGGAAGTGGACAGGGAGAAATGCACGGCCTGCGGCGAGTGCGGCCGGATCTGCCGGTTCAGCGCCATCGTAGCCATGGACGGTCCGCCTCTGACCTTTCCCGAGCTCTGCAAGGGATGCGGCGGTTGTGCCCTGGTCTGCGAGGAAAAAGCAATTTCTGATGGATTCCGGGAGGTCGGAATCGTCGAGACGGGCATGGTCCCTCCGGTCAACGGATCGGAGGGATCTATCCGGTTCATCCATGGAAGGCTCCGCATCGGCGAGGCGCAGTCGCCCCCCCTGATCCAGGGAATCAAGACGAGGATCCCGGCGAACGGCATCACCGTGTTCGATTCCCCGCCGGGAACATCGTGTCCCGTGATCGAAACGGTGCGCGATTCGGATCTGGTCCTGCTGGTCACGGAACCGACTCCCTTCGGACTCAACGACCTTCGGCTCGCCGTGGAGATGGCACGGGTGCTCGATCTGCGGACCTACGTGATTCTCAACCGGTCGAATCATGGCAACAACGAGGTCAGGCGGTTCTGCGAGGACGAGGGGCTCGAGATCATCTTCGAGCTGCCCGAGGACCGCCGCATCGCCGAGGCCTGCGCGAAGGGGGGGCTGGTCTCCCGGCTGGATTCGCGGTACGGGGCCCTCTTTTCCCGACTGGCCGGCCGGATCCTGGAGCTCGCACCATGAAAGAGATGACCGTGATCAGCGGCAAGGGGGGGACAGGCAAGACGAGCCTCGTGGCCTCCTTCGCCGCGCTCGGTGAAGGAATGGTCCTTGCCGACTGCGACGTCGATGCAGCGAATCTGCACCTGGTCGTGGAACCCCGGGTGAAGAAGAGCCGGCCGTTCGTCGGCGGGGAGAAGGCGCGCATCGACAGCGATCTCTGCGTGGCCTGCGGCGCCTGTTTCGACTTCTGCCGGTTTGGAGCCGTCTCGATGGACGGCCCGCCGAACTCCATCGCGATGGAAGCTTTCGAGATCGATCCTCTCGCCTGTGAAGGATGCGGCGTCTGCAGCCGATTCTGCGAGGCCGGCGCCGTTGTCATGGAAGAAGCGCACGGCGGCGCCTGGTTCGTCTCCGAGACCCGCCACGGGCCGCTCGTTCATGCAAGGCTGGCCGCCGGGGCCGGGAATTCGGGCAAGCTGGTCTCCCTGATCCGGCAGGAGGCCAGGGAGATCGCGGCACGGAGAGATCTGGATCTCGTCCTGGTGGACGGGTCGCCCGGCATCGGGTGCCCGGTCATCGCCTCGATCACGGGAAGCCGCCTGGTGCTGGTGGTCACGGAACCGGGTCTATCCGGATTTCACGACCTGCAGCGCGTCGCCGAGCTCGCGCGTCACTTTCGCATCCCCGTGGCCGTTGCGATCAACAAGTTCGACCTGAGCCGGGAGCAGGAAAAGGAGATGGAGGCATGGTGCACCTCCCAGGGGATTCCCGTTGCGGGAAAGATTCCCTTCGGCACGGAGTTCACCGAAGCCATGATTGCAGGAAAGAGTGTGGTGGAGCATTCGGAGGGCCCGGTGTCCGCCGCCGTGAGAAACCTCTGGAGCGAAATCGAGAAACTGCTCCGGAATCAACAAGTGGAGTGAGGTAATGACCGGGATGAAAGACCACCATGGGAACGACGAGACCTGTTCCACCTGCGGGCATGGCGAATGCTCCCAGGGTGCTGCGGAGCATGCGCCGCTTAGCGAGCCGGACGACGAGGAGAAGGCCGTGGCGCGCCGCATGAGCCGCATCAAGAAAAAGATCCTTGTCCTGTCGGGGAAGGGAGGCGTGGGAAAGAGCACCGTGGCGGTGAATATCGCCGCTGCCCTCTCCCGGGCAGGAAAGAAGGTGGGGTTGATGGACATCGATATCCACGGGCCCAGCGTTCCGAAGCTCCTTGGCATGCACCACCTGCCAACGAGCAATCCACGAGGCGGAATCCGGCCTGCCGACGGCCCCGGCGGACTGAAGGTCATGTCGATCGGCTTCTTCCTCAAGAACGGCGATGACGCGGTGATCTGGCGCGGGCCGATGAAGTACGGCGTGATCAGGCAGTTCCTTTCCGACGTGGAGTGGGGCGATCTCGATTTCCTGATCGTCGATTCGCCTCCCGGGACCGGCGACGAGCCGCTCTCCGTGGCCCAGATGATCCGGGACGTCGATGGCGCCGTCATCGTGACCACGCCGCAGGACATTGCCGTGGACGACGTGAAGCGATCGGTCAGCTTCTGCGGCTCGCTGAGCGTTCCGGTGATCGGTGTTGTCGAGAACATGTGCGGTTTCGTCTGTCCCCACTGCAGCCAGGAAGTGGATATCTTCAAGCGCGGCGGCGGCGCCCTGCTGGCGAGGGAGATGAAGGTCCCCTATCTCGGTGCCATTCCCATCGATCCCGCGATCGTTCTGGCCTGTGACAACGGGGTGCCTTTCATCCTGGACAAGGCCGGCACGCCCGCGGCCGAGGCGTTCGAGAAGGTGATCTCTCCCCTGCTTGCCCTTGACAGGGGCAGCGGGACGGAGGCCTCGACGGAGGGAGGGGCAGCCTCGGAGGTGGTGGCTGTCCCCGTGGTCGACGGCAAGGTGGCCATGCACTTCGGGCACTGCGAGAATTTCCGCCTTTTCACCGTGGACAGAGAGAAGAACGAGATCGTCGGCACGATCGAGGTGGAGGCTCCGCCCCACGAACCCGGCCTGCTTCCCGGTTGGCTTCGGGAAAAGGGCGCGACCCGGATCCTGGCCGGCGGGATGGGAACCCGCGCCCTCGGCCTTTTCAGCGATATGGGAATAGAAGTCGAGACAGGCATCCCGTCGGGCGCCCCGGAATCTCTGGTGAATGACTGGCTCCGCGGGGATCTCGTCCGCGGCAGGAATGTCTGTGATCATTGACGCGGTTTGCCCCGATGCCGGGGAGATGCCGGGCGGTTTTCCGGGAAGGTCTGACCGCCCCTCCCTGACAGGCGGCCGAGTCGATGAGTGTTTCCGTGAACCCGGGCCTTGGCAGCTAGCAGGCCGTTGAAGAAGTGCTTCGGCGCGAATGAATCTTTCAACGGCCTGCCAAAGGCCCGGGTTCCTTATTACTCGATGGCATAGCGCTTCATCTTGCGCCAGAGGGTGTTGCGGGAAATCCCGAGCTCGCGGGCCGTGTGCGTGCGGTTGCCGTTGTTCTTCTCAAGCGCCTCTCGGATCGCGTCGGCCTCGGCGTTCTGGAGCATGGTGCGGGGCGCCACGTCCAGATCCCTGGCCAGCGAGGCTTCCGCCAGATGGGGGGGGAGGTCTTCCGCCTGGATGGTGTCGCCGGCACAGACCACGAAGGCGTGCTCGATGGCGTTCTCCAGCTCCCTCACGTTGCCGGGGTACGAATGGGCCATCAGGGCGCTCATCACCCTTTCCGAGCAGCGCAGGATGCGACGGCCCTGGAGGGCATTGAATCGATCGATGAAGTGCTGGATCAGGAGGGGGATGTCTTCGCGCCGCTCCCTGAGGGGGGGGATGGTGAGCCGGACCACGTTGAGGCGGAAGAAGAGATCCTGCCTGAACTTCTTTCTCTGAACCTCCAGGGCGAGGTCGGTGTTTGTTGCCGCGATGATGCGCACGTCCGACTTGATCGAGGTGGTGGCGCCGAGAGGCTCGTATTCCTTTTCCTGCAGGACCCGAAGGAGCTTGACCTGGGTGCCCTGGTTCATGTCCCCGATCTCGTCGAGCATCATCGAGCCGCCCTCGGCGCGGGCGAACCGTCCCGGCTTGTCGCTGCGCGCATCGGTGAAAGCGCCTTTTCTGTAACCGAAGAGCTCGCTCTCCAGAAGGGCTTCCGGCAGGGCGCCGCAGTTGACGGCCACGAAGGGTTTCTTTCTCCGCGGCCCCAGGTTGTGGATCGCACGAGCCACCAGCTCCTTGCCCGTTCCACTTTCGCCTTCGATCAGCACGTTGCTCCGGCTGTTGGCCACGAGCGGAAGCATGTCGAAGATATTCTGCATCACCTGGCTCTTGGAAACGATGTCCTCGAGAACGTAGCTGTCGAAGAGGCGCTTGCGGAGCTCGGTGACGGTGCTGAGATCTCGAAACATCTCCACGCCTCCCAGGACGGTCCCGTCCGGACCGACCAGAGCCGCCGTGCTGATGGCGATGGGCACCTGGCGTCCGGCCTTGGTGAGGATCGTCACCTCGCGATCCTCGACGGCCTGACCGGTCTTGATGCTGTGCTTGAGCGTGCAGTCGGTCTGGCAGATGTCGGCGCGGAAGATGTCGCAGCACGGCTCGCCGATCACATCATCGCTCCTGTAGCCGGTCAGCTGCTCGGCCTTGCGGTTGAAACCTGTGATCAATCCCTCCGAGTCGATCGTGAAGATGCCGTGCGAGATGGCATCGAAGATGACAGGGAAGAAACGGGAGTCGATTCTCTTTTTCAATCTGTCGCTGCTCATGTTTTTCGATGCTCGATCAAGGGATAGCTGTCTCATTATCGTGACATTGTCATTGTGACACATCTCCGATATGTGACAATGATATTTTTGATCTAAAAAGGATTCATATCAAATCAAGATCGCTAATAACAGAAAAACATAATTCGGATAATGTCTTTATTCTATTGCTAATAGTGATTTAAGGATTAATGAGGAAAGTTTATCACCCCGGTAGGGAAAGGGAGCTCCATCTATGGCTCGCTCTTTGCCTTGGTGTTGTCGGAAATGTGTTTGTGACAGTGGTACAGTCGGAGCGGAAATCGGACTGACACGAAATTGAAGTCCAGAGCCGGGAACCATGACACGAGGATCGATCCATGGCAGTGAAGTACACCTTTTACACCGAGCCTTTCGAGGAGACCGGGCGTCCGCGCCGGTTCCTCGATGCGATGACGGCAATCCTCATGCACTCGAACTACGGGCCGCTCCTCGATCTCTACTCGAAGTGCCGTGTCCGATGCACGCGTTGCCGGGTGGATTGTCAGATTCACCAGGCAACGGGAGATCCGCGCGACATCCCCTGCGCGCGCAGCGATCTGATCCTCAAGATCTATCGCAGGTATTTCACGGCAGCCGGCAAGTGGAGCGCCCGGATGTTCGGCGGCTTCCAGCTCACCGATACCCTAATCGATGACATGGCCGAGAGGCTCTACAACTGCACGGGATGCCGCCGTTGCAGGATCAGCTGTCCCATGGGAGTGGACCACGGCCTGCTCACCCACCTGTCGCGCTGGATCCTTGCGGAGATCGACATCATCCCCAAGGCGCTCGTGGTGGCCACGAGGGAGCAGATCGATGGAGACACGCACAACACGAGCGCCATCCCGGAAGCCGCGCTTCGCGACACCTGCGAGTTCCTGGAAGAGGAGCTGATGGAGCTCTACCAGACCCCGGTCAAGTTCCCCTTCGATGTGGAGGGAGCGGAGTACGTCTTCTTCCCCGCCGTGAGCGACTATCTCCTCGAGCCCGACACCCTGATGGGGAATGCGGCCGTCTTTCACATGACCGGCGACTCCTGGACGATCGGCAGCAAGTATTACGACGGCATCAACTACGGCCTCTTCTACAGCGACCGGATGTGGGACCGCATCGTCAACATGGAGGTCGCCGAGGTGAAGAGGCTCAAGGGCAAGAACATCCTCATCGGCGAGTGCGGCCATGCGTCGCGCTCCGCCAAGGTGGGTGTTCCGAACTTTTTCGGTCCCGACGGTCCCCCGGTGATCAACATCCTCGAATACACCCACCGCATGCTCGAGGCGGGGAGGATCCCGATCAAGGGCAAGGTGATCGATGAGCGCGTCACCTACCACGATCCGTGCAACATCGCCCGGTCGGGCTGGATCGTCGACCAGCCCCGCGAGATGCTGCGGGCCATCTGCAAGGACTTCGTGGAGATGAAGCCCGGCGGCGACAAGAACTACTGCTGCGGCGGAGGAGGGGGCACGGTCTCCATCGACGAGGTCAGGACGTACCGGACCAAGACGACAGGAGAGACCAAGGCGCGGCAGATCCGGGAAACGGGAGCCAAGTATCTCGTGGCTCCCTGCGCCAACTGCAAGAAGCAGCTCGCCGAGGTCTGCCAGGATCATGGCCTCGACGACGTCGAGGTCGTGGGGCTTCACGACCTCCTCCTGAAAGCGATCGATTTCCCGGAACAGGCAGCGTCGGACAAGGATGACGTTCAGGCAGCAGGACAAGCGGCCGGTTGAAGAGCCGCTGGGAAGCGGCAGATTGAAGAGCCGCTGGGAAGCGGCAGATTG